>NZ_FNAL01000003.1:91456-203559 GCF_900101915.1 Psychrobacter pacificensis
CAGTTTCAATCCACGCACCCGTGATGGGTGCGAAAGCCCCTAGTTTAAGTCGCTAATAAAGTTAAGAAAAAACCTCGGAATATGCGAATATCTAAACTGTAGGCGAATTTGGCAAACATCTTGCTTACCAAGTTTTTAATGTGAGAAAATAAAGGTAGTAAAATCAAGTTGTTAAATAGCATTGCGGTCCCTTTGCGAGTCTCCTAGAGATTTTATGTAAGCTATAGGTTCGCATTGACCTTATAACAGTCAAGTAGTAGGTTTAAAAGTGATTATTTATGATGATAACGGCTAAAATAGCAAGACATCGTTTAAGTCTAGCACAGGTTTTGCCCCAATGTGTTCTACTTTATTTTGCCAGTTTTTACCAAGATAATAATAGCGCAAACTATCAACGCTATGATCAATGATATCCTCAAGCGTGGCTCGAAGCATTGTCCATTCAGCAGGATTAACCTCAATCTCAAATACCGAATATTGCACCCGCTGTCCATAGTTCAAACAATGCTTAGCAATGTGGCGCAGACGTTTGGCACTCGATGCACCCTCTGAGCTGATATCGTAAGTGACCAATATCATCATAATGACCTTCCTTGTTTATTTATTCTTTATGCAGCAATTTATTTCCACAAAAAAGGAATATAAGCATCAATATCGCCCCTAATATGACGCGCCATAATTGTCGCCTGCAAATGCGGTAGTAAACCAAAGGGCACGCTTTCCTCAAACCATTCATGATAAATGGTTTGCTGCTTACGATCATGCCATGCCTTAAAAAATGTTTGTCTTGCTTCATCCTTGAGCCAAACTGCGCCATTCGCTTCAGTCTTAAAGTCTGATTTACCCAGCTGCTTTTTATTAATAAGTGATAATACAAAGCGATCCACGATAGGGCGAAATTCTTCTACCAAATCAAGAGCTAGTGACGGGCGTCCAGGACGCAGTTGATGAAATACTCCGCATGCAGGGTCAAGTCCTACGGTCTCAAGTGCACTACGACAATCATGAGTCATTAGAGTATAAGTAAAAGAGAGTAAGGCATTGACCGCATCAGTGGCCGGATTGCGAGTACGTTTAGGAAAGATAAAGTCAGGGTTGCGAATAAAATATGGAAACACACTAAAGTAAACGCTCGCCATCTCACCCTCACGGCCTAACAGGTCAGGTAAGTTTTGCGTAGTCAATATCTTATTGAGACCGCGCTCCAAACGCTGCTGTGCGCCATCCAAGCTTTTAATTGTAGGCTCATCTAGCTGGCTTTTATAATCGCGCAGATAGCGGCGAATGACTTGGCGTTGATTATGGACTTTACCTAAGATAATACTATGACAGATTGGCTGTACGCGCTCAGGGTCGTCACTGATGCGATATTGCTCACGGCGAAGGAGTACATTGCCACTGACAGCACCTTCGATACGCGCTTGGAACTTACCATATTGATTGAGATGAGTGATGGTAATGGCGTTATCGGTACAGTGTGCCATTAGTGCTGGTGATATTGACACTTGCCCAAAGCAGACAATCGCATCGAGCTTATGAATAGGGACGCGACCTTTGACCTCATAGTCGATATTCATAACGACGTTTTCGCCCTGTTTATTGAGCCATGCGCCTTGGGTTTGCACGAATAAAGTATTTTTGAGTGGACGCATGATTTTCCTTATAAAGACCAAAAAGTAGAAAGGCTAAAAAATAGCTAAGTTAGCAGTAAAGTACACAGAAGCGCTGATCCTTAATCTTCTAAGCTCATATTGATTTGTTTGCTAAGCCAAGTCTTAGCATTTTTATTAAAAATCTTTGGGTGACAGATATCTTTGAGCGAGCAATTGCGGCATTTACTGGTGCTGTAAGTGGGTTTTGGCGTCTGCCCACTTTCTATAATATGCCGACAGTCATTAATAGCATCTAGGGTAATTTTCCGCAGCTCCTCATCAAACTCAACAGCATGACGGCGACGTGTCTTGCCATAAAACAGGGCGCCGCGTGGCACCGTGCAGCCATGCATGTCTTCTAAACATAACGCTTGAGCGCACAATTGCACTTCATCCGCACGATGTGATTTGGGCTTACCGCGTTTGTATTCGATAGGAAACGGAATTTGTGCGCCTGTATCATCGGTGTGATATTCGACCACATCAGCAACCCCCTCTAATCCAAGTGCGCGATGGCCAAGCGGTAGCGTGCGCACGGTCTTTATATTGCCACGCGTATCGTGTCCGCCACTGTTGACCTTTTCGTGCATGACTTGCCCTTCGGCAGTAAAGACATTCTCCGCCCACGCGCACTCAAGCTCAATCAGCGCAAACTGACGCGGACAGAACAAATAATGCTGCAAGCGGGATAGGTAGAGGGTTTGCATCTGTGTCCGCCTTTTTAATTAAAAAGGTGAGCAAGCGTTTATAGTTTACGCCTGCTCAATATCTATGACGATACGAAAAATTAAAGGTTAAAACCCTTCAATAATATTAGGCTCCAATCCTGTTAAAGCTGATTTTAATGCGTCTTCATCAAATGCCCCATTATCGTCAAGCAATTCTTTTAAACTACGATGCACCTTAGCAGATGAGTGTTGCCCTGATTTGCTGCTATGCTCCCACCAAATGACCTTTTTGACCTGCATGCTGCCTTCAGGACGAGCAGAGGAAGCGTCACCTTCGAACAGCTTAGGGAGTATCTCTTTGATCTTGTCGGCATCAGCATCACTAAAACCTGTACGTTCCGCCAGTTGCGGCGTAATCGCACCATAAGTCACATAGATGCCTTTATCCACGCGGTGCTTCATACCCATCGTATCGCTGCCTTTTTTCGTACCATCGCCTTCACCACTGACGCTTTTGGTGATTTGGGTGCTGGTGATATCAACAGGCTGTAGGCTAAAGGCAGATTGAATGCTGACGGGACCACGGATAGGAATAGAGACACCATCGGCATTCTTATTATCTGCTTTAAAGGCAAACACTTGACCAAAGGCGCGTACATCGAACCATTTCTCACAAGCCTTTTGCGCTGTTTCATCACGTTTGGCTTCAATGTTTTCTTTTTTGTTGGCTTCAAAGGCGTTTTTGCCTAAACCAACGTCTTCGTCATAAGCACGATTTTTTAAGCTGGTCATGCCATCGGTCTTTTTTTCATCAGACTGTACAAAAATCGTTTCGCCTGCCTCTTGTAGTCGGTCACGAATTTTGCGTTTTAGACAAACATCAGTAATCTCGCCATTTCCTGCAAAGTCAGTACGAGGACGGTTGCCGTTTAGGGGGTCGCCGTTTGGATTGGCATTATTCACTTCAATAATGATGGCAAAATCAATTTTATGGTTTAAGGTATTTTCGTTGGTGCTCATGAGGTTTCCTCTTATTTATCATTAAAAAATAGGGTGTTGTTGGACACTGATTGGATTATGCAGCATCGCTATCATTTTCTACTTCGGCTTTCGCGTACTCTTTGTCTAATTTAAATTGCATTTTTTGGCTGTGATACCCTAATAAAAATTCTCCCGATAATGCTGAATCATCGGTAAAACGGTCGCTGGTAAATGCACTCATAATTTCATCAATCAGCTGCTGTTTTTTAGCCAAGTAGCCGCCACGATTGGATTTTAGGCGGTTTTCATAAGGCTTTAGTGCCAGCTCAATGTTGCGCCATGTGGTAAAAGGTCGGTTGGCGAATTGTTGCATATAGCGCTGGGCGGTGGTGTTGCGCTTTTCTCCAGCGACATATAGCGCGAGGCTTTCGATATCTTCAGCAACTGCCAATAAACGTCCATACAAATAGTCTCGGCTGGTAAGCTCAGGTTGTAGTGCCACGGTATAGCTCCTTTTTTTATTGTCTGATTGTCTTAAATAATAGCCACGGTATAAGGCACATGCCGTACTTAGCGCTTGTTCCCACTCCCAATGCTCAAGTGCCAGTGGATTACAAGCGCGTTTGATGCACAGCTCGACCAGCTGTCTAGGAAAGCGGCGTGCTTCTCCTTCAGCAATACAGGGCAATACTTGAGCGACCACTTGTTTTTTTAGCGCATCGGACAGGCGTGCGCCATAGGCGACCTGTGCAATCTGCTTTGGGGTAGGCGATTGAATACCCAGTCGTTGTTGGTTGCTGTCATCATCTCTATAAGTGTGATACCACGCAAACTGCGTATACCACGCTTGTAAGGCGTCTATATATTCACTGGGCATACTTTCATGGTAGTACGTCACCGCCATACGTCCAGGGGTGGCGGCTTCTAAGGTAATAATAGAGATTTGCTGATGCTCGGGCAGTTGTTGGCGGTAGCCTTGTAAGGTATTGCGTAAATGTGTGGCAAAGCGATAACCCAAGTCGTTACGGTGCTGAAACGTAGGTTCTGTGTCTGATGCTTCGTCATCGTCATATTCTTCAAAGTCATTACTGTCGTTGTCAGATGTCTTAGATGCGTCTAGTACGTCCAGCGGTGCGGCGACGCTGGTTGGTTGCGGCACTTCGATACCTGATATTGACCATGCGACGATGGCTTGTCCCGCTTCTTCGCGTCCTTGTCGCGACAGCAGCCATGATAGCGCGGCGTGCGCCTTTTCGGTGACCACGGCGCTAATACCTGCTGCCTGCATACCTGTTGTATCGGTAAAGCGACCACGAAACGTGTAGCCTGTCGCATCATTAGCAGAGATGAGTTTGGCATTGGTCGCGCTGCGTAAGATGCGGTTGGGGTGCTTGCTGGCGAGTGGACTGGTGTTGCCAGTGATATAACAAAAGCCATCGGTACTGTCTAAAGTGGCGTAAAACTGCTGCCATGCGGCAAACAAGCTGTCATCACGCCATGTCTCGGTGACGTGCTGAGTGGGGGTGTCTAAACTACTGGCAATGACATTCCACGCAATAAATGCCGCCCCTTGATCGAAGACGCCTTTGTTTTTATTGAGCGCCGCTAAAATGCTATCGGGATAATCGCTGGCTTGTTCAGGGTAGGCAAGCTTACTTCTGTCATCAGGGTCAGTAATTAAAACATGAGCGTCGATTAAATCTTTGACCAGTGTGCCTTTTTTAACGTAAGTTAAGACGGCTTGTGCTTTGGGGTGTGAATGTTCGGAGCTGCACCATGTAGATAATATGTCTTCATATAATGGATACAAATCTTTTTTATTCTGACTGTAATCAAAAAAATCTTTAGCAACATATTGCAACTTATCGGATAGTGGATGTGCTACTGCACCGGATGTGCGATTGGCAGAGTCATTGGTCGCAGGAATGGCAAGGTATTTTGATTTAACTTTGCCATTATCATCGCGGCACACCTCAGCACGGACAAAGTCACCTTTGTCATTAATCGTGATGACAATTTGCACGTTTTGATTGACATGATAATAAGGCATCAGCTTCTGGTCTTGCGCTTGGATGTCGGCGTTTTGACTGGCGGCTTCATAGGTTTGGTAAAGTCGTTGTAACCAGCTCATAACGAGGCCTCCGTCTGACTTACTGACTGCATGTTATTATCAAGGGCAAAGTCTTTGGCGCTCATATTGCGGACAAACCGGTTTGGCATCCCGTTTTGGGCATCTAGCGTTAAGTTGTCAGTAGGCTTTGGAAAATCAATAACGCCAAAGTGCATAACGGCTTGCCAAAATCGGCTGTGCAGTGCGTCCAAGCCAGTCTCGTCAGGGTAGGCAAAACTATGAAACATCAAGCCATAACCCAGTTCATCAACGTCATCATAAGCACCTTTACCGCTACCAAATTCGCAAGGCTCAACATAGCCTTGGCACTCGCGTGTACCTAAAAATATATCTTGGCGTCCGCCTTTATTCAGCATGCGCTGGGCAATACTGTAATGTTTGCCATCAATGCGGTCAGCGGCCAACTCGGGGCGGTGCATGTTCCATTCAAAGTGCGCTTGCACTTGATAGGCGACATCATGCAAATAGGTGTAATACGCCAAGTCGTTACCGCTTTCATTAAACTTAATCGGCTTGACACCTTTGGTTTGTGTGCGGATAGGATTGATGACGCGCACTCTGTCGATATACCAGATGATGGAGGGTTTCCAGTAAATAGATTTACAAACCCCTTTTAACGCCTCATAAGTCGGCAGATGATAGCTGGTTTTTTCGCCACCAATACGAGTGATGGGGTCGGTAAACAGGGCATGACGCCCTCTAAGTAAAAATTCAATTTGGTTTTTCACAGTTTCTCCTTTTATTTTGTATTTTGATATAGTGCGATGCGCGTTTGCATAACTGTCCTAAAACGCTAATAAATCCAATTCACTCGTTCCTTCAATATTAAGTCCCATCTGAGCGTCATAAAAGGCCTCAGATAAGATAAAAATACCTGTGTCTCTGACGGTATGTAACGCGCCTGCGGTAAATAGAGCATCAAAAGTATGCGCAAAGACATTGATACTGTATTGTTGCGCGTCTCGCACCAGCTGATAAAAATGGCTGTCACTCACGCTTGTATTGCAAAGCGCGCTAATCAAATGCCGTCCTTCCTCAAGGTACGGCACAATAATGGCTTTGGTTGGTGCGTCGATGGCTTTAAAGGTGCGCCCTGCGTCCATAAAGGACTGCCAAAGCTGCGGAAATTGCTCGGCTTGATGCCGCTGCGCATTGTTATTATTAGTCAATGGATTGGTGCTATTACTGCTCAGCCAGTTATATAAGGTTTCGGTACCTGCAGATTTACCTTTACTGTCTTTAATGGGATATGCCATTTCTTTTATACCGTGCTCGGTCTGATAGTAGTGATGGAAAAACTGCTGCATGATGTCGGGGTGCAGCAAATGTACATCGCCATACGCGTCATGCGCCCATTGGGACAGAATATTGCTCATGATGGCCTTGCCTTGAGCGATGGTAGGCAGTTTACTTAGGTTTTCGCTCTCTGGACGTACGATAAATACTTGCCCTTTGACAGGCTTGTCTTGGTCGTCACGCATCTCACCATGACGGTTACAGCGTCCCGCCGCCTGCGCAATACTATCAAGCCCTACTAAAAAGCGCACGATGGAACGAAACGACACATCCACGCCAGCTTCAATCAGTTGGGTTGATATAACCAAAGTCGGTAAACCTTGTTTTAAACGGTTTCTAATTTGGTCTAATAAGTCTTTACGGTGGCGAGCGCATTGGGACGTACTTAAATGATATAGCTCGTTTTCAGACACGGTGTCTGATAGTTTCTGATAAAGCTGACTGGCCCATGTCTTAGTATTAACGATGACCAAGGTGCTGCTAAATTGAGCAAAATTATGATTAACATAATTTGTCAAGCCATCTAAATCTTGAGGGTTTTTAGTATGGTCATGAATATCGACGCGCTGCAAAGTATCGAATAGGGTATGTAGCTGAGTGCGCTCGCCAATGATTTCGGTAGCAGAGTTCAAGCTGCCATTGTGTGCTATCGGTAAATTGTCCAGTACGGGCTGGGTGGCGGTGCACAGCACAGCAGTAGCGCTGGCATGGGTGGTTAAAAAATTGAGCGCGCTACAAAATAGGTAGTAGCAATTCATTGGTAAAGTCTGTATCTCATCAAAAATGAGCACCGCACGGCTTAGCTGATGCAAGCGTCTGACGCCTTTGGTGCCGCCGCCAAAGCAGCTTTCTAAAAACTGTACCATGGTGGTAAATACAATGGGAGCGTTCCAATTATCCATAATCAGTTTGCTCTGCCACGTCTGTACGTCAGGCTCTAGGTTTGAATGTTGTTCTAAAACCCATTGACCATCAAAGACACCGTTGGGGCCTTCTTCTTCTAAAATTTTGCGCACCTCAGCAGCGTTTTGTTCAATGATGCTGGTAAAAGGGATGATATAGATAATGCGGTCGAGGTTGTGGCGTTTAGCATGCTGCACAGCAAAGCGCAGGCTGGCAAGCGTTTTGCCGCCACCTGTTGGTACAGTCAAAGTAAAAATACCTTGGTCAGACTGCGCCGCGTGTAGGCAGGTTTGGGCGATGTGGTTACGTTGTTCGTTGATTGGGTTTGGCGGGCTGTGCTCTGCTTTATCAGCGAAGCCTTGATAAAGGGTTTCGATTTTATCTATCGCGATTTGCCAGTCTGGTCGCTTATAGTCTAAAAAATGGGCTTGATTTGGGTGTTCGAAGGCGATACTGTTACTACGGTCAGCATCAATCAGACAGCTAAACAGTAAGCGGGTCAAAAATCCCAAATAAAAGTCTTTTTGCTTGTCCGTAGCGCGACTATCCACCATGATTTTTTTGACAATGCCTTGAAACTCTTTTAGCGTGTCTTTTTTAAAGCTGTCATCCAATTGCGCAAACAGCTGCTCTTGCTTGGCACGCTCTAGGGCTTGGGTATAGTGGGTTTTTTCTTCAGGTTTGTTTTTGCGGTTGAGTAAATATGGTTGGGCATTTTGTCCGACGACATTAACAAGACCGCTATGATGTGATGCCACGCAAATGAACATCATATCCGCCAGTAGTTGCCCCTCATAGCGGCGGATTTTTTGTTGTGTATGTGCTTTTAGATAACTTGAGCCTAATTTTTCAAACTGCTCTTTAAGATAAATAGCGCCCGCTGTAGAGTGGTCCACTGAGCCTTTCGTTGGTTTCCCTCTACGTAATATTTCAGCCTCTTCATCTTCATCTAAACCCAATTCTTTATAGTTATCATGGATGACACACTCTTTTATATATTCTTGAAACGCCGTGCTGTATTTGCCAAGGTCATGTACCAGTCCAATCAATTCACCTGATAATGGCAGCCCGATTTTCAGGGCTAGCGCCCTACTTATTTCTGCCGTTCCTGTTAAATGATCATAGAGTAGCTGCTCAGCGCCATCACTTTGCCGTACATGCGCAATAAACTTCTGCTCAAGAGAGTCTGCTTGCTTATTTTGAATATTTAGATTTTTCATTGGTGCGCTATTATCCAAACATAAGTTGTTTAAAATATTTAGGATAACAATATCTTAATTTAGTAAGGGTAACAACATATAATTGAAGCATTCGCGACAACAAATGTCGTTAAAGATTTAAAAGGCAATAAAAAACCAGATAACCTAAGTTATCTGGTAATTAATTACACTTAGTAGTCTATCTACTTACAGTAATCTGTCCCCCTGAGAAGCTAATACACCCTTCGCAAAACCAAGAGCGCAAACTTCTTGCATAAGGTATATCTGCTGGTACATCAAGCTCGTATGGACGACCGCAGTACTCACAATGCACATCGTCTAGATATGCCTGACACTTCGAGAGTGTCCTAAACAGTAAAGAGTAGCTTATACCGTAAGACTGACATAGGATCTCTACATGAGCGAGATAATTATCGGGCGAATTATAAGACCAGTACTCACGGCAAAAGTCTTTAACTGCCTCATTAAGCGTTGGGTCGAACACGAAACTTATACTCATAGTATTCTCCTTAGTAGCCATAGATGGTTTGCGGTAAAAGGACATAAAGCTCGCTTTCTAACTGGCTGAACATCTCGTCAACTATATAGCCACTATTAGCATCTAAACGTTTCTGTACCCATACGCGTATCGCCATATGATTATCAAAACAAGGTTTCATTCCTAAGAGGCGTACTAAACCAGTGCCAGATTGAATAAAAAGTTCACGAATGAGCGTATTAGCAATCTCATTAGCATCTTCACTGATAGCACCATCAGGCTTAAACTCGCTAAACAGCTTTTCATAATTAATGATTTTCATTGTGACGTCTCCTAGTCAGCAGAGGATTGAACCAATTGACTACGATTGACTAAAGCCTCAAATGCACTACCATCCTGCCGAGTCATATTCGGTACGTAACGGCTATACGTGTTGAATAGCATCTTGGTCGTAGAGTGTCCCATTTGACTGGCAATCCATTCAGGACTTTCGCCAGCAGCCAACCATAGCGTCGCTGCAGTATGACGAGTCTGATAAGCATTGCGCTTTTTCAGACCTAAAATTTTAAGAGTTGGATGCCAAACACGCTTATTCACGTTGTTGTAATCAAGTGGTTCACCCGTATGCGCGCAGAACACATAGTCAGAACGCTTGTATGTAATGTCTTGCTGCTCCACTAGGGCCTCATATACCCAAGGAGACATCTGAATAGCTCTATAAGACTCCTGCGTCTTAGGCGGTACGATCTTACCTTTGACCAAAGCTTGCTTAATGACAATCTCGCGACGATTAAAGTCGATATTTTCCCAAGTTAAGCCATCGATCTCACTCGTACGCATACCTGTAAAGAATCTTACTAAGTAATAGTTACGATAGTCTTCCCTAACGCCGTTAATGAACGTCCAAACCTCCTCAAGCGTGAAAGGTTGAATATCAGTCTTAGGCTCCTTAAGGGATTTAATATCGTAGTAAGGGTTTTCAAAATGGTAGCGTTTAGAGGCTTCTTTTAGTATCATACCTAAAGGTACCATTATCGAATTGATGCGTGCCGCTGACAGATGTTTGTTAGCTTTTCCGTACGTTACTTTGGCGAGCGATGAACGGAAGGCTAATACATCTGTCTTTTTTATGATATGAATAGGCTTAGTGCCAAACTTAGGCAATAAATACATATCAATAATTTCTTTAATCTTACGTTTGTAAGTATCACGCCATTCGATCTCTTTTTCAGAAAACCATAGCAGCGCAAATTCCTTAAATGAAAGGACGTCACTTTGAAGACAGTCCTTGCGATCACTTAACGCCATCATCTCATCGCATTTATCGCTTTTGGGGAAATACTTAGCATAACTAAATATGCCCAAGGTAATCTCTGCTTCCATTTTTTCAATCACTTTTTCAAGCTTTTTACGATTCGCTGGCGTGTCAATGAGGTTTGTCGTCTCCCTACAGCGTTTGTTCATATAGCGAAAGTCGACAAATAGCATATTGCTACCCTTACGTGTCCTAATACTAGCCATGATAGTTCTCCTTATTGTAGTGCCATAGCGTTGATGCTACCGGTAATACCAGTACGCATATCTTTTTCGATCTCTTCCCAAACATATAAAATTTTGCGTCCACCAAACGGCCGGATGTAATGAATACCTTCGATAAGCACAGTATCTTTGAGCTCATTACGTATCGTACGAGGGTTATACTTAATGAGCTCAGAAAGCTCTTGGGTAGTTAGGTAGGTATGTGACATAATAAATTCCTTATAAGCCAATTAAATAACTAGATTGTTTTATCGAGATAACAAATAATTTTATGAAAGTATTTTGTTGTTCGATAGAAGTACTTTACTAGCTATCGTAAGTCGATGCAAGTACTTTTTTAGTCTATTGAGGAATTATTGATGATTTTATGTAATTTACCGGTACTACTAGCTGAACGGCGTATGAAAGTGGCAGATTTGATAAGAATGACAGGAATTAGCAAGTCGACTATGCACAAGATCTATAATGAGCAAACATCAAGAATCGATTTCGAGACTATGGATAAAATTTGTGAGGCATTAAATATTGAGGTAGGTGATTTATTTACTTATGTACCTAACGAGTCGCTAGATGAAGAAAAGTAAATTAGTTTTAGGGTGGTTTTAGAACAACTAGAGTAGAGGTCAAAAAGACTATATTGATAAATAGGAAAAATTAAGGGAAGGCGCAACTTGGGCACATTTTGGGCACACAGATTTTTCAGTGCTAATTGTTTAAATGTAGAAAGGTCTAAAGTCTAATTAATATTAATCTATCTATTCCGCCACAGCCCTTATATCTCAGGCATAAAAAAAGCCCCAATCTTAAGATTGGGGCTTTTCGAATCTGGTAGGCGTAATCGGATTCGAACCAACGACCTCTACCATGTCAAGGTAGCGCTCTAACCAACTGAGCTATACGCCTATTTAGGCCATGCATTTTAGCAAGTTTTTCAGACTTTGCAAGCCTTTTTTATAATTATCTTATTTTATTATCATAATATTTGACGTCACGCGTTATTATCAAATACTACAGTATGCTTTTTATGTATATTTTCTAAATATTTATTTTAACCAGTTTAGTTTTTATTGTTAATAACAGCGTAAAAATTAATGAGTAAGCTCTTATAACTGATATCATATTCCTCTAACGAATGTGGTTGTCATAAGAGCAATGATGTAAAGTCATTTGTGTCAACTAGGTATTCAACGAAAATTAGAACTAGTCGGAGGATGACATGGGCTTATTGGTAGATGGTAAGTGGCAAGACAAATGGTACGACACGGAAGAAAACGGCGGGCGATTTGAGCGTGAAGATGCCGGGTTTAGGAACTGGATCACCGCAGATGGTAGTGCAGGTCCTACGGGCGTAGGCGGGTTTAAGGCTGAGCCTGATCGCTATCACCTGTACGTGTCGCTAGCCTGTCCTTGGGCACACCGTACTTTAATTTATCGTAAGCTCAAAGGTTTGGAGCAGATCATTCCGATCTCTGTGGTCAACCCTTACATGGGAGAGAATGGTTGGACGTTTGCAGAGGGCGAGGGAGTAATCCCTGATCCGCTTATCCATGCAGATTATGCTTATGAGCTTTATATTAAAGCAAAACCCAATTATACGGGACGGGTTACTGTTCCGATTTTATGGGACAAAAAGACCAATACGATTGTGAGTAATGAATCATCAGAGATCATTCGGATGTTCAATTCAGCTTTTGACGACGTTGGCGCACTAGCAGGCGATTTCTCGCCAGCATCGTTATTGCCAGAAATCGATGATATCAATGCGTTTGTCTATACGACGATTAATAATGGGGTGTACAAGGCTGGATTTTCGACCACACAAGAGGCTTATGAAGAGGCGGTGATTGAGCTGTTTGCCGCGCTAGATACACTGGAAGCGCGCCTAGCAGATAAGCGTTACCTCACAGGGAGCACTATCACCGAAGCGGATTGGCGACTGTTTACCACCTTAGTTCGTTTTGACGCGGTCTATGTTGGGCATTTTAAATGCAACCTACGCCGCATTATCGACTATCCAAACCTGTGGGGCTATCTGCGTGATCTATACCAAGTGCCTGGTATCGCTGAGACAGTAAATATGGAGCACATCAAGCAGCACTATTACACCAGCCACGCCAATATCAACCCCACTCGTATCATCCCTATTGGCCCTGCTATTGATTTTACGACAGCCCATCATCGTGATCAGCTATAGACATGTTTGCTTTATACATGTGAACAAAAAAGGCTAAGCATAAATAGAATTTCAATAAAAAACACCCCAGCGACTATGAAGCAGCTGGGAAGCAGCTGGGGTGTTTTACAATGTAAAAGGCATTTTAATTGATATTAACCATTATTTAACTGCCGAGCTGCCTCAAGTGCAAAGTAAGTCAAGATACCATCGGCACCGGCGCGGCGAAAACCAATAAGCGATTCTAGGATCACCGCATCAGTCAGCCAGCCGTTTTGAATAGCTGCCATGTGCATCGCGTATTCGCCGGAGACTTGATAGGCAAAAGTCGGTACGCCAAAGGTGTCTTTGACTTCACGGATCAGATCGAGATAGGGCTGACCAGGCTTAATCATCACCATATCTGCGCCCTCATTGATGTCCATCGCCACTTCGTGCAAAGCTTCAGCGCGGTTACCAAAGTCCATCTGATATTGTTTTTTATGACCGCCTTTTAGGTTGCCGGCGCTACCGACTGCATCACGGAACGGCCCATAATAAGCAGAAGCGTATTTGGCAGAGTAAGCCATGATAGCGGTATTGACAAGACCTTCGCTTTCAAAGGCATCACGCATGGCTTTGATACGGCCATCCATCATATCACTTGGAGAGATGATATCAGCGCCAGCTCTAGCATGGACGAGTGCTTGCTTGACCAGCACCTCAACGGTGTCATCATTGACCACATAACCACTGTCATCAAGCAAGCCGTCTTGACCGTGTGACGTATAAGGGTCGAGCGCCACATCGGTCATCACCACCATCTCAGGCACTGCGTCTTTTAGTGCTGCTACGGCACGCGCGCTTAGTCCATTCTCATCATAGGCCGCTTTGCCATCAGGAGTTTTTAGCGAGTTGTCGATAACAGGGAAAATATCGATAGTCGTCACGCCCTCGCTTAAAAGCTCTTTGGCATAATTAATCAATAGGTCTATCGATAAGCGCTCAACGCCCGGCATACTGGCGATGGCCTCGCGCTGATTACTACCTTCTAATACAAATACTGGGGCTATGAAATGTTTGGGGTGAAGCTCGACTTCACGAATCATAGCACGGATATTATCGTTGTAGCGCAAGCGGCGCAGGCGAGTCTCGGGGAATTGACGATTAAACGTATAAGACATTGTTTTTTCCTTATTATTAGTTTTAGTAAGTTTGAGGGGTAATCATTAAATAAGTAAAGCATCAGATGCAGCTAAAATTTTTAGCTTTTATATATAGCTACTATTTATATATAACTACTAAAGGTAGCACATAACAACAAAAAGCCCCACCAAGAAGGTAGAGCTAATTGTTATAAAAATAATACGCTAGCTAGTTATCAAATGTTATATAACCATCTTTATGGAGTGACAATCTGTGGCACTGGTACTTGCTCAGTAGGTGTCTCTTCAGTCAATACCCCAACCGCTGCATCAGCGTCGTTGTCATTATCGATATCGACAATCGCAGTCGGCTTAAAGTCAACCTTCACAGGCGTCTGTGCTTGTTTGATAGCGGCGGCTTCTGGTGCTGCAGCTACTCGCGCTGAGCTAGCAGCGTCGATAGCATAGGCCGCTTGCGACTCGGCATCTTTGGTTAATAAAGTACCAACTTGGGCCAAGTTAGTATATTGCGGAACCGGAATCGCGACAGGTGTATCGAGATTGGCACCGCCGCCAAGCGCTTGATATAGCTCGATTTGACTGATGATTTTTTGTAGCTCTAAGTCTAGAATGCCTTGTTGAGTGTCAAACAATGAGCGCTGAGCATCAAGGACATCGAGATAGTTTGAGATACCAGCTTTAAAGCGCGCATCAGCAATCTCATAAGTCTGATCAAAGTTATCTTGCAGGCGGTACTGAGCTGCGAGCTGCTCGCCTAGAGTTGCGCGAGTAGCGAGCACATCGGAGACCTCACGGAACGCCGTTTGAATTGAGCGCTCATAGCTGGCAAGCGTTTGTTCGCGCTCGATTTGTGCGACATCGTAGTTTGCATCCAAACGTCCAGCATCAAAGATGGGTACGCTGATATTAGGGCCAAATGACCAGCCGACTGCATCATTATCGAACAAGTCGCTCAAGCCATCGCTACGGACACCAACGCTACTGGCTAAGCTTATCGTTGGGAAATAAGCGGCACGGGCGACAGCGATATTTGCGCCCGCGGCTTTTAGATCGTATTCCGCTTGTAATACATCAGGGCGATAGCGTAGCAGCTCGCTTGGCAAGCCGGCACTAAACACCTCGTGATTGGTGATATTGCTGACAGCGGGTGCTGGGATAAGCTCAGTAGGTACCGGCGCTCCTAATAAGAACTGCAGAGCATTTCTGGAGGTCAAAATACTGCTTTGCGCACGTAGTACCGCAAGTCTTGCACTCTCTAAAGCTGCTGCAGATTGCAAGGAAGGCAGCTTAGGATCAATACCGGCTTTAAAGCGCTCTTGCGCAATAAACAACGAGCGCTCACGGCTCTCAACAGTTGCCTCGGCGAGTTTGAGCTGCGCTAAGCTATAGCTAAGATTCGCGTAGCTCTGCGCGATATTACTAATCAGACTAATTTGAATAGAGTCTTTGGCTGCCGTCGTTGACAAAAATCTCTGCAACGCTTGATCTTTTAGGCTATCGATTCGGCCCCAAAAGTCCAGCTCATAGCTTGCCAAACCGAGATTGACACTGTAGCTATCTGTCGTCTGTCTACCGCCAGTACTGCCAAAAGGCGTCTCAACGCGCGGAGAGGATTGGCTTTGGCGTGAGTATTCTGCTTGACCATTGATAGTTGGCAAGTCGTTGATATCGGTAATACGATACTGCGCGCGCGCTTTTTCGATAGCCAAACGGGCACTCTCAAAGTCTTTATTATTGCTAAGACCTAAAGCGATTAACCTTTTAAGACGCTCATCGCTATAAAAATCCTGCCAGCGCTGTCCTGCGATACTTGGCTGCTCAGAGGTGCTGACAGTCTCATCACCAAAAGCGCCATAAGCTTGCTCAATCGGCAGGTTAGGCTCAGCGAGAACGGGGCTTGTATCTGCTTTAGGGATAGTATTACAAGCGGCCATACTCAGAGCCAAAAAGCTCAGGCCAAGTAGGCGCGATGATTTACCAGTAGCTAGTAAAGCTTTAGAGCTTATCGCTCTTACGGCTGAGTTAGAGGTTAAGAATAAAGAACTCATTGTGTATTATCTCCAAAGCTTACAGGCTGATAACTCTCAGAGGGAGTTGGATTCTGTGGGTCATCATCTTTATCATCTGGCTTGTTGTTCTTATATTTATACGGGAACATACCACGCACCCAAATATAGAACATCGGAATAAAGAAGATACCTAGTAAAGTGGCACTAACCACACCACCTACGACACTGGTACCAATAGCAGTTTGGCTGCCTGACCCTGCGCCAGTAGCTATGGCTAATGGCACAACACCGATACCAAAGGCAAGCGAGGTCATAATAATTGGACGTAGACGTTGTCGCGCTGCGGTCATGACGGCCTCTCTGAGACTATAGCCTTCTTCTTGGTGCTCTTTGGCAAATTCAATAATCAAGATGGCGTTTTTGGCGGACAAACCAACGACGGTGAGTAGACCCACTTGCAAGTAGATGTCGTTAGCAAAACCGCGTAACCACGTAAATATCACCGCACCCAATACCCCAAGTGGAATAACCAATAGGACAGAGAAGGGGATAGACCAGCTCTCATAAAGCGCAGCTAGACATAAGAAGACAACTAGAATCGATAGCGCATAAAGCATAGGAGCTTGCGAGCCTGATTTTTGTTCTTCAAGTGATAACCCAGTCCATTCGTAACCGATACCTTCAGGGAGCTGACTGATCATGTTCTCCATAGCTGACATGGCTTCACCAGTACTAAGACCAGGTGCCGCATTACCTTGAATATTCATCGAAGGTAAGCTGTTATAACGAGTCAAACGCGGTGAGCCTGACTGCCATTCGCTACTTGAGAAAGCATCGAAAGAGACCATGTTACCGGTTTCGCCGCGCACATACCACTTACCGATGTCATCAGGATTGGTACGGCTACTGGCTTCACCTTGAACATAGACACGCTTGATACGGCCACGATCGATAAAGTCATTGATGTAGCTTGAGCCCCAGGCGGTCGAGATAACGCTATTGATACTGCCTAAAGATAGACCATAAGCGGCGGCTTGTTCTTGATTGATATTGACTTTGAGCTGCGGTGCATCTTCTTGACCATTAGGACGTACGCCTGCCACATTTTCGTTTTGTGCAGCCATACCTAGCAGCATATTACGGGCTTCAAGTAACCCTTCGTGTCCAAGGTTACCCACATCTTGTAGCATCAAATCAAAACCACTGGCATTACCAAGCTCAGTAATCGCAGGCGGTACGATAGCAAAAACTTGCGCTTCATTTAACTGGGTAAAGAAATAACCCATGGCACGACCAGCAACGGCTTGCGCGGTGTTTTCATCGCCTGAGCGCTCTTCCCAATCTGACAGTCGAACGAATGCCAGACCCATGTTTTGGCCTTGACCTGCAAAACTAAAACCAGCAATGGTAAAGACAGAGGCAATATTGTCCGTCTCTTGTGTGTCGTAATAATTTCTGACTTTATCCAGTACATCCTGCGTCTCATCTAGCGTAGAGCCTGCAGGAAGCTGGACTAAGGTGAACATAATACCTTGGTCTTCTTCTGGCAAAAACGAACCTGGAATACGCAAGAACACCACTGCCATAATACCGATGATGGCGGCATAGCCGATCAGGTACAACCACTTAAAACGAATACTTTTGCCGACGAAGTTTTCATAAGAGCGGCTTAGCTTAAAGAACCCGCGGTTGAACCAGCCAAAGAAGCCTTTTTGTTGTTCAGTACTGCCTTTTTCATGGCTCTTACCACGTTTTAGCAAGGTCACACATAGGGCAGGGGTGAAGATTAGAGCCACCATGGCTGACAGCGCCATGCTCGTGATCAAGGTGATAGAGAACTGACGATAAATAACACCTGTTGAGCCGCCAAAGAAGGCCATCGGTACAAATACGGCAGACAAAATCAGCGCAATACCAATAACGATCTTACTGATCTCGCCCATCGACTGAACGGTTGCATCTTTGACCGAAATATCAGGGTTTTCTTCTAATATTCGCTCGACGTTTTCGACAACAACGATCGCATCATCAACCAGTAGACCGATGGAGAGTACCATTGCAAACATCGTCAAGACGTTGATACTAAAGCCTGCGATATAAAGCACAGCAAAAGTACCTAGCAAGACCACTGGAACGGCAAGAGTAGGAATGATGGTGGCGCGCCAGTTCTGCAAGAAAATGAACATGACGATAAACACCAAGACAATAGCCTCAATAAGCGTATTCACGACTTGCTCGATAGAAAGCTTCACGAAAGGCGTTGTGTCATAAGGCACAACAGAGCTTAGGCCTGCTGGAAAGTTGGTTTCTAGCTCGGCCATACGTGCGCCGACCGCCTCACGGGTCTCTAGCGCGTTTGCGCCTGCAGCCAATGAGATACCTAGACCTGCCGCTTCTTGACCGTTATACAAGGAGTTGACGCTATAGTTTTCACTACCAATCTCTACGTCTGCGACATCACCGAGACGTACCTGCGCGCCTGAGCTGTCTGTCTTTAGTAGAATGTTTCTAAACTCTTCTGGAGTCTGCAGGTAGCTTTGTACACTGACGGTGGCGTTAATCACCTGTTGATCTGTGTCAGCAGGTGCTTGTCCTAGCTGACCTGCAGATACCTGAGCGTTCTGTGCTCGTACGGCATTGACAACATCAGAGGGCACCATGTTATAGCTACGTAGGCGTGCAGGATCTAGCCAGATACGCATGGCGTAAGTAGAACCAAACACCTGAACTTCACCAACCCCTTCCACACGACTGATCGAGTCAAGCACATTGGAGTTGATATAATCGGCAATATCGGCACGATCCATACTGCCATCTTCAGAAATAAATGCCTGCACCATCAAAAAGCTGCTGGAGGACTTATTAACGTTGACACCTTGACGCTGAACAGCCTCAGGCAACGCGCTCATCGCCGCTTGCAGTTTATTTTGTACTTGTACTTGCGCCGTATCAGGGTCGGTACCGTTCTCAAAGGTAAGCGTCACTGAAGCGCTACCGTTTGAGGAGCTCGATGAGGAGATGTACATCAAGCCATCTAGCCCTTTCATACGTTGTTCAATAATCTGCACCACAGAGTTTTCAACGGTTTGGGCGTTGGCACCAGGATAAGTGGCACTAACAGAAACGGTGGGCGGTGCGATACGCGGATACTGCTCAATCGGCAAATTAACAACCGAGATTACCCCGATAAGCATGACCAAAATGGCCAACACCCATGCAAAAATAGGGCGATCAATAAAAAAACGTGACATAGTATATCCCTAGGTCTTCCTATCTTTGAATGGAATTAATTAGCGGTGGTAGCAGTGTCCTGCTCAGAAGTGTCATCAGCTACCGTTTTCGCAGCTTGCTGTGGTGTTTTGGCGGTAGGCGTTGCAGGTGCACCATTAGCGTTTTCTAACGGCTTGACCACGACCTCCTGCTCAGGCTTAACTTTAGAGCCGCCTATAACCACTAGCTTATCGCCACTACTTAAGCCATCGGTGACCACCCATTGACCATCATAAGTACCATTAATGGTAACAGGACGGACTTGGATTTTATTATTTTCATCAACGATGTAGACTTGTGAATCGCCTTTAGGCGTACGCATTACAGCGCTTTGCGGCACTAAGGCTGCATTAGGAATGACGCTTTGAGTCAGACGCGCTGAGACATACATACCTGGCAGTAGCACGTTATTAGGATTTGGGAAAATAGCTCGTAGAGTCACCGCGCCAGTAGATTGATCGACTTTAGCTTCAGACAGCGCAAGCTTGCCACGCACTGGATACACTGAGCCATCTTCTAGCACCAACTCAACTGAGTTCATGCCTGGCTGAGCTGAACCGTCTGCTATTTGCTGACGAAGCTGCAATAGCTCAGATGACGACTGACTGATATCGACATAGATAGGGTCTAAGCGCGAAATCGTCACTAAAGGCTCAGATTGACTGGCGTTAACTAAGGTTCCTGCAGTAACGCTTGAGCGGTCACTACGACCAGTCAACGGTGCACGGACGATAGTACGATTGAGATCCAAAGCGCTAGCATCTAAGTTTGATTGCGCGGTTTTAATCCCAGCCTCAGCGCTTCTAATGCTCGCTTCAGTTTGTCCGACTGCAGCGCGAGCACTCTCTAGAGCCGCTTGCGCTGTACGTACCTGAGTTTGCGCTTGGTCATATTGCTGCTTGGAGATAGCGTCAATCTCAACCAAGCCTTTTAGACGCTGAAAGTCATTTATCGCTTGTGCTAATGAGGCTTGGCGACTGGCTAACTCTGCTTTAGCATTGGCATTATTGGCGATAGCGGTTTGGCGATTAGCCTGTGCTTGCGCGACCGCCGCTTGACCACTAGCGACCGAGGTCGTGTAGTTGTCAGTATTGATACGATAAAGCGGCTGGCCTTTTTTGACGTTACTGCCTTCACGGAACAGTACTTCGTCAATTACGCCGCTGACTTGAGGGCGTACATCAGCCGTCTGATAAGCGGCAGTACGACCAGAGAAAGTCTGAACTTGAGGCACAGTATCGAAGCTGACAGTTTGGACGTTGACGACAGCGGGCGGCATCTGCTGCTGAGCGTTTTCACCCGCAGCGGCGTCTTCTTTATTGTCACAGCCGACCAGTACTGTAGCCGATAGTACAGATGCTATTACAAGCGCAAGATAAGAATGCTTCATCAAGGTCCTCGGTAGAGTAGTAAAATATAGAATAAATGGTATAGAGGTAGAGCGTATCATAATCAAAAAATAGCTTATTTTTCGAAGAGCAATAAGAAACTTTATAGAAGTTTATAGCCAAAAAATAAGAAGCTATTGATAAAATTGATAAATAGGGCAGTACCGCTAGCTAATTATAGGACGTCAAGTAAATTTAAGGCGTTATTATAAACTATAGGGTTTACCC
This sequence comes from Psychrobacter pacificensis, assembly GCF_900101915.1. Classification (GTDB taxonomy): domain Bacteria; phylum Pseudomonadota; class Gammaproteobacteria; order Pseudomonadales; family Moraxellaceae; genus Psychrobacter; species Psychrobacter pacificensis. The sequence goes on from NZ_FNAL01000003.1 coordinate 112,538, forward strand.
CGCAGTCAAGTGATTCACGATAGAAAAGCTGACAAAAACTGACCGCACTGTGCTCGCTGAGTAAATAAAATCCCGCCATAGTAACCGCTACACCAACCAGCAGCTAATAAGAAGACATACAACCCGCTATGCAAATTTATTGTAATTTTTTGTTATAATTGTAAAGCCATAGTGTTATTGAGGTTTAAAATCGCCAAAAATCTGCTTTGTCAACAAATTGACTAATTTATCAACCCCTAATTATGACCTTTAAAATATAGCGACTTAGACCAGTCAGTAACCTCTAATGAGCGTGGTCAATCAGCATTTAACCATTAAAAAATCCTGGCACAATTATAGTGCCGTCAGGATTTATGAAACTTAAAGAAAGGTAACTATTTGCTGACACACCCGTTTTAAGAGGGTGTCTTTTTAGAGACTGTTGCTTTTGATCAATGAATATTTATGGCTCGGTTGCTCAAAAACGCTGCTAAAAAATGAGCCGTCTCAATTAGCTAATAACACAGACGATTCATATGTCATTATACCAATCGTGCGCTAGCGAGCTCAGTCAGCTGGTACAGACCTTGACGATAACGGTTGTCAGGCAGTGTGCCTAGTGCTTGCTGGGCCAATCTGGTCTCTTCTAGTGCACGCTGTTTACAGTAATCTAATGCGCCGGAGCTGCGGACGAGCTCGATAAGCTGCTCAGCATTCGGTGTTTTTCCCGTTTGTACGGCGATACGCAGCTGCTCATAACCTTCGTTGTCACTATCTTTGAGTAGTTCGAGTGCTTTGATAGTTGGCAGGGTAGGTTTACCTTCTGCAAGATCGTCGCCTAGGTTTTTGCCCATTACGTCGCTATCGCCACTATAATCAAGGACATCATCGATAATTTGAAATGCATTACCAAAGTGCTGTCCAAAGTCGCCTAATGCCGCCATATACTCAGTTTTGTCTTGCAAAATAGCCGCGCCTTGAGTTGCCATCATAAACAGGCGAGAGGTTTTGCCATCGATGATGCGCAAGTAGTCGTCTTCTGTTGCGGCAGGGTTATGCTGATGTTGTAGCTGCAATACTTCGCCTTCAGCAATATCACAAGTCCCGTCTGAGAATACTTGCAACAATGGCAAGCTCTGAAAACCAACCAAAAGATTAAAAGCACGGGCTATGAGATAGTCACCGACCAATACGGCAGTGGCATTGTCCCATGTGGCGTTTGCCGTCGGTTTACCGCGGCGCTGTCCTGATTCATCGATCACATCGTCATGCACTAAGGTGGCAGTATGCAGCATCTCCGTAATGGCGGCTAGGTGCATCGCTTTTTCTGATGGATTGTCGTCAAACATACGGGCACACAATAGCGTAATCAGCGGGCGCATACGCTTACCACCGGCATTGATTACATGCTGAGAGACGCTCATGACGAGCTGTACTTTTGAGTTGAGACTACCAAATACTTGCTTGTCCATAATATCAAAATCATTGGCTACAATACTTTGAATATCTGCATAGCTAGGCGTCGATTGAGAGGCAGGCACGGTATTATTTAAAGAGGTACTAGTCATAATAAATAGTCATATTAATAAGAATAAAGAGAGTTGGTATAACCTTGACTTTATCTATCTATAGGTAAGGTATGGTTTCGCTTATCATAACATAGCTGCCTTTGAAAATTGTTGGTTAAAGTACACTATAAGGGTAGCTCAGAGGTCGCTTGTGCGCCTATTATCATGCATAGAAGGCAGGGCAAACTGATGAAAGCGTTCAATAATTTGATGGTAAGAATGTTAACTTATCACGAGGTTTTGTCGTCACATAAATGATAGATAAAAGGCTGTAAGTAACTGATTGTATAAGTTATAATAGCCCCCGTTAGGCTCAAACCATCATTTATAACCATTGTTATGCTGCTTTTATCAGTATCGTCGTCTACGACGGTCTAATAATCTGTAACGTATATAACAATGCAGATGATGGTGATTTCGTGTAACCACCTTATAAAAACAAGACGCGCGGCTTGCTTTTATAAGCAAAAAGCCGTAAAATCTTGCCTTTAATTTTTCCCTGTCGTGTTCGTTATTGAAGCGTAGGTATAATATCTACCACGGCACACGGGTTAAACGGAGTCATACAATGTACGCAGTAATTAAAACTGGTGGTAAGCAGCACCGTGTAGTCGTCGATGAATTGCTTAAAGTTGAATTGCTAAAAGCAGAAAAAGGCGAAACAATCAAATTTGAAGACGTGTTGATGGTTGTTGACGGCGATGACGTCAAAATCGGTCAGCCTGTTGTTGATGGCGCTAGCGTAGAAGTTGAAGTTGTTGAGCATGGTCGCGGCGAAAAAATCCGTATTATCAAGCACAACCGTCGTAAGCATTATCACAAAGAGCAAGGTCACCGCCAATGGTACACCTTGTTAAAAATCAAAGCCATTAATGCCTAATTATCCGTTTAGCAACGTTTGCTAAATAGCGCACTAAATGCTTAAGAGTTGTCGCATAAGCGATAAGTCACATTAACAAGGAGATTTTCTCATGGCACATAAAAAAGCTGCCGGTTCGAGCCGTAACGGTCGTGATTCAAACCCAAAAATGCTAGGCGTAAAGATCTTTGGTGGCCAAGCTATCACAGCTGGTAACATCATCGTTCGTCAACGTGGTACAGAATTCCACGCAGGCGAAGGCGTTGGCATGGGTCGTGACCATACTTTATTTGCACTAAATGATGGTGTTGTAAAGTTTGAGACTAAAGGTAAATTTAACCGTCGTTATGTAACGGTTGAAAACGCATAATTATCTATTTAGGTCATTTTATTCTTTGAATAAAACGATTGGATAATTAAAAAAGCCCTTACTGCCTTATGGTAGTAGGGGCTTTTTACGTTTATAAGACCTTATCAATTAATATTGGCTTTTGTTAGAGATTGGTTTTTGTTAGCAGTTTGGTCAGCAATTTTATATAGCATAAATACTCGTCACACTTAGCTCACTGGCTCTTTATGAGCACAGTGTTAATAATTTATCATGATAAATGCAAACTTTTACCGTGTAACTGCATTGGTTACAAGCGTGTATGGCAGCCGTAGTAATGATTGCAAATCATGACTAGGCGCGTAATAAAAAAACTGGCACACTGTTGCCATTGCTGATCGATACCTGTTTTGCAGTGTTGAGATTGGTATCAACAGAAAAAATTTTAATAAGCTATTCTATTTTTAAGCGACTATTTTTAAGCGACTATTTTTAAAGCGATTATGCTTTTTTAGAGAGGATTTATGATGAACTTATCTACGAAAAAATCAACCAAACAGAAGATGATGAGTGGTGCTTTAGCAGGTGTATTAATGACATCGTTAGGTATCGCAGCGCCAATGATAGCATTGACTCAAACAGCCACAGCAGCTCCTGCTGATAACCTAACAGCTGCTAAACGTTTGAACAAATTGCTGACCAATACCAAGAGTATGACTGCCAACTTTAGCCAGACAACCAAAGGCGCGAGCAGTGGTACGTTTAAAGGCTCTATGAGTGTCCAACGTCCCAATAACTTCCGCTGGGAAACCAAATCGCCCTCAGAGCAATTGATCGTTGCCAATGGCAACTCTATGTGGATCTATGACAAAGATCTAGAGCAAGCGACTAAACAAAATGTGGATAGCCAAGTAGGCAATACGCCAGCACTGTTATTATCAGGTGATCCAAGTAAGATTGATCAAAACTTTAAAATCACTCAGCCATATAGCAATAAGAACTACTATGTGTTGTACCCAAAATCTGATAATGCCAGCTTTAAGAGCCTATCCATGAGCTTTAGCGGCGGTAAACCTGTGATGATGGTACTAAACGATACGCTAGGTCAAACGACATCTATTAAGTTTAGTAGTATCAAAATGAATCCAAGCATCGGTAGCAGTCAGTTTAAGTTTACTCCACCAAAAGGTGTTGATGTTATCAATCAATAATGGAGCATCATGGTTAATCATTGACCCAAAAATTATTGATCTAAAAACTATTAGCCTAAAAAATATGAGTCACCTAAAAAAGACAGAGCCTATGCGCTCTGTCCTTTTTTATGTATGTGACTATGTACGCATAAAAGTAATTTGAATAAAAATAATCTGAGAGTGGATATGTGGGTTATCAATAAAAGCGGACGGGTTTGATTCTCTAAGATAAGGTTCTGATGGTTTCAAGATCGGGCATTGGTGGTAGCTCATCTAAATGACTCAGCCCAAATGCATCCAAAAATTGTGCGGTGGTGTGAAGGAGCGCTGGGCGGCCTAAGGTCTCCTTAAAGCCTTTTTCAATGATCCACCCCTTATCAAATAGCTGGCGTAGTATATTGCTTGATAACGTCACACCGCGCACTTGCTCGATGTCACTACGTGTCACAGGTTGCTTATACGCAATAACGCTCAAAGTTTCAAGTAAGGCTTGGCTCAGACGCTCTTGACGCTGCGGAAAAACCTGCTGAATCAAGCCGCTATAATCATCGGAAATTTGCAATCGATAGCCGCTGGCTGTCTCATGTAGGTTCAGCACACCGGTCTCTAACCGTCGCTCTAGCACCTCTAAGGCTTGCTTTAATTCCTTAGTAGATAATGATAAATGTTTTCTTAACGCGTGAGCTGTCAGCGGCGCCTCTGATGCATGCAGCAGCACCTCGATGTGCTTGCTCACATCTTCAAGAGAGGTATGATCTTCCTCAATAGAGGCAGTAGCAGCGGCACGTGTAGGCTTTGCTTCAATAGGCTGTTTTGAGTCGTCAATATCTACCATCTAAAATGTGCTCTTGTTTTAATATCATGGGATCAATAGCAGGTTTGGCGGCTAACCTGATGCTGGTTAGGCCAACCACTGTAGTGTTAGTTCTTGGGATTGATTGTTTATATCGGATGGATCGGTATCATATTTCATTAACGTGCTTGCATCATTATTGGGTTCTGTATAGACCACACCAACTAATTGCCGCTTAATCAGTTCAAGTACGGCGACAAAGCTCACGACCACGCCTATTTTCCCCTGTGCTTTGTCTAGTAGCTCATAAAAGGAGCGGGCACCATCAGTACTCAGTTGCCGACTAATGCTAGCGATACGATCAGAAAGCGGCACGATATCAGTTTTGATGGTATGCATTTGATAGTCTGGCTGTAGCTGCATTTTAAACAAGCTATCGATCAGCAGAGTAGGCGAGTAGTTGGGCAGCTCAGCATTCATAACGTCTTGACTGGGCATACTTACCATGGCTAAGAACACATCACGCTCTAAACGTATCAGATTGTCTAAGCGCTGACTGGCGGCTTTGATTTGTGCGTACTCTTCTAGGCGTTCAATCAGCTCGGCTTTTGGATCGCGCTCATCGGTAGGCGTGTCAGGGGTAGGCAATAGTAATTCGGTTTTAATAGCAATCAGCGTCGACGCCATCAGCAGATAATCACCTGCCAATTCAAAATGCTCAGTATCTAACTCACTGATATAGGCAAGATACTGCTCAGTGATGGGTAGAATCGGCATTTGGGTCAAATCAACGTTGTTCTTTTTGACCAAATATAATAAAAAATCTAGTGGCCCAGCAAACTGCTCTAGCCAAATCGCAAACGCTTGTGGCGGAACATAAAGATCGTCTGGTAGATGCTGTACTGGCGTCTGATAGATGCGCAGCGCAGTCGTGTTGGATGTATCCATAATACTTAATGTTCCTGGCGCACTGCCATAAATAGTCCAGCACCAACATCTAACGTGTGACAAAGATAACGAGAGTCGTTGGTGAATTCTGCCAAGAACTCGCTCACCTCATCACGATGAGAGATGACATTATCGACAATAAGTACACTACCGACGTCCAATGCGTTATGCAGACCTCGGATATAATCGATATAGAATTGCCGCTCTGCATCCAAAAATACCAAGTCAAAGACGTCTTCATTGCTATTGAAAAAAATAAAGGCGTCTTGTACGATGAGTCGAACAGAGTCAGACAGCCGCGTATTTTGCAGATGCTGGCGAGCAGCTTCACTGCGGCTTTTATCGATGTCTAACGATATAAAGTCATATTGAGCCTGATGCCGCAGACCATACGCCAGCCACAATGTCGAAAAGCCCGTCGAGGTACCAACCTCTAGTACCTTTTTGGGCTGTCTGATCGTGGCAATATTGGCCAAAAACTGCGCCGCATCTGGTTCGACATGGCGATGACGAGCCAGCCGATTGGATTGTTCAGAGTCATACGTACTGTCAGCCTCGTATAAAGACTGACAGTAAGATAAAAAATGGCTTGGATTAAATGTCGGCATTATAAACGATCAGAAGTCATTTATTTAAGCTTCGCTAGTGGGCGAATACCAATGGCACGGCGGGCTTTATCCAGCTGCTTACGGCTATGACGACGGGCTTTATCTGCGCCCATTTGCAAGATTTCTTCCAGCTCTTTTGGATTTGCCATCAATTCTTGATAGCGCGCGCGGAAAGGGGCAATCTCGTTATTGATTTGTTGGAACAACTGCTCTTTGGCGTCTCCCCAGCCAATACCTGATTCATACTGCGCACGCAAATTAGCAATTTCTTCAGGCGTAGCAAACGCTTTATAAATCTCAAAAATTGCTGACGCGTCAGGATCTTTTGGCTCTTCTGGCAATTGTGAGTTGGTCACAATACGCATGATGGCCTTACGCATCATTTTTTCAGGATCGGCTTGGCTATTAAACTCGCCAAACAACGGAATCACGTTGTTATAGCTTTTGCTCATTTTGCGACCATCGAGACCTGTGAGTAGCGGCGTGTTGTCGTCGACCAGGGCCTCAGGCTCAGTGAACAATGGCTTGTAACGATGATTAAATGTACCTGCTATATCACGCGCCATTTCAATGTGCTGAATTTGGTCACGGCCAACAGGTACATGCGTGGCATTAAACATCAAAATATCAGCAGCCATCAACACAGGGTAGCCAAACAACCCCATGTTAATCCCTTGGTCAGGATCAACGTCTTCTTTTTCCATATTAGCATCGACCGCTGCTTTGTAGGCATGAGCGCGGTTCATGAGGCCTTTGGCACATGAGGAGCTCAAAATCCATGACAACTCCAAAATCTCAGGCACATCTGACTGACGATAAAAAGTCACGCGCTCAGGATCGAGACCACAGGCGAGCCATGTCGCGGCAATGGCTTTGGTTGACTCGTGAATGATCGCAGGATCATGGCAACCAATAATACTGTGATAATCCGCTAAAAAGAAAAAAGCGTCGCTATCGCTGTTTTGAATAGACTGGATGGCCGGACGAATCGCGCCAACATAGTTACCAAGATGCGGAATACCTGTGGGTTTGATCCCTGTCAAAATGCGTTTATGTGGGGCTGCTTGTCCAGAACTGTGATTGTCGCTCATGAAAAATCCGTTGTTTTGTTTGTCAAGTTATTATAATGCGTGATTAAAAGTACAAAATAGCAGTTGCAAAGTATAGCAAATTTTATCAGCCCTTTTGAAAATAAAGGCCTACTTATAGATATCCGTACGACCATTTGGCCCATGTTTAAAGCGCCGATGAAACCACATCCACTGAGTCGGATCAATACGTATGAGTCCCTCTAAAACTTCATTAACCCGAGTAGCATCCGCAACCTCATCTTGACTTGGGTAGTTCTCAAGCTCTGGGGTGATGGTCAAGTGATAATGAGGTCGCTTACCACGTGGTAGATTATCTGGTGTCTGCCGATAGGTGTGTAGCGCCATCACGGCGGGTGGATGCGTTTTGCTGCCTAATTTTGCCATACGGCGTGACGCGGTGATGGTCGCTGCTGGCACGCCAAAGAATGGCGCCATAACCCCTTGCTTAAGACCGTAGTCCTGATCGGGGGAATACCAAATCACATGGCCCGCTTTGATAGAGGTGACTAGGCTTCGCATATCGCGGCTGGAGATTTGCTTACCGAATATATTGGTACGACCATTATAGATAAACCAGTCCAGTAAAGGGTTGTTTTGCGTACGGTACATACAATCGACAGGGAAGAATTGAGAACACAGTAAGCCGCCCAAATCCAGCATCGTATAATGCGCACCCAATAGAATAACCGGACGCTGCTCGTTTTGCGCATTAACAAGATGCTGTAATCCCGAAATAGATACCGTTCTAGTAAATATATTTGGACGGAACCAAGCACATAGGGTTTCAAACACCCCAATACCTTGATTGACAAAGACTTGCTTTGCCATCAATTCACGCTCAGCTTCTGGCTTTTCTGGAAACGCCAGCTTTAGATTAATCAGAGTGTCACGCCTACGGGAGCCTGCAGCGTTATAAATCAATATGCCGAGCTTACGACCTAGCCAAAACTGCCAACGCAGTGGCAAATATATCATGGGTAACATCACCAAAAACAACAACCAAATACCCCAATACTTTGGCAATAAAAACTGCCATTGAAAGGGCTTGTTTTCTGCTTGCGCGGTACGCTTTTGATTTTGCGTAATCGTTGGGGTGCCAGCAGGTATAGCAGGCGACTTATTGGATTGCTGCCTACTGGATAATGGTATGCCGTTAGTGTTGGAGGGTTTGCTAGGATCGTATTGTTCTGGCGCTTTCATAATATCCTTCTGCCGCACCGTGTATCACATTGCAGCTAATGATGAAAAGTTATTGATATGATGGGGTAGGCTCAAATGCTTTGCAAGTGAGAATGTTTATAAGGTTCTTAATTTGCAGTGCTAATATAAAGTACGTATATCGATAGCTATTGCAATGAGAGATATAGTGAAACCATTATAAAAATGGTATAGCAAGATTAAACGCTATTTTTCGCAGCCTCTAAAGACGCAGTCACAGCAAGCAAGAAAAGTAGCGTTCGAGCGCGTTTCCTATGCTGTATCAATGTTATTGAGGTTCTACTATAGCCACACTACCTATAGGCCAATCAGCAGGCATAAAAAAGCCTTATAAGCTGTGACCAGCTTATAAGGCTTTGCAAAACGCTTCTCTTATTTGAGTTTGCTACCATCGCTCCGAGAAAAAGACAACAGTAGCAAACAAAAAGATAAGAGCGGGCTTTGATTAACGTTTTGAGAACTGTGGACGTTTACGTGCTTTACGTAGACCCAGTTTCTTACGTTCAACTTGACGTGAATCACGAGTAACAAAACCAGCTGCTTTTAGGGCAGGCTTCAAAGTTTCGTCAGCTTCGATCAATGCACGTGTGATGCCGTGGCGGATTGCGCCCGCTTGACCACTGATACCACCACCTGCAACAGTGACATATAAGTCATACTGGTTAGCAGAGTCTAGTAGTTCTAATGGCTGACGAACAACCATACGTGAAGTTTCACGGCTGAAGTATTCGTCTAGTGGCTTACCGTTAACAACAATACTACCAGTACCTTTTGATAAAAAGACACGAGCAGTAGACGTCTTGCGGCGACCAGTTCCGTAATTGCGTTCCATAAGTATATCCTTAGATGTCTAGTTCTTTAGGTTGCTGTGCAGTATGTGGATGTTCAGTACCCGCATATAGTTTCAGCTTCTTGATCATCGCATAGCCAAGAGGGCCCTTTGGAAGCATACCCTTAACTGCTTTGTGTAGAACATCTTCAGGCTTATGTGCAATCAGCTTTGTGAAGTTGGTTTCTTTAATACCACCTGGGTAGCCACTGTGACGATAGTACTTTTTGTCTTGCGCTTTCTTACCCGTTACCGCGATTTTTTCTGCGTTGATGACAACAATGAAGTCACCAGTATCTACGTGCGGGGTATAAGAAGGCTTGTGCTTGCCACGTAAGCGAGTTGCGATTTGAGTGGCTAAGCGACCAAGGGTTTTGCCGTCAGCATCTACGACATACCAGTCATGGGTCACTTCAGCTGGTTTTGCACTAAGTGTTTTCATGATAAAACCTTAAAATTAGAATTCGTTGAGAGTTTAGCTGGGAACGGGGCTCTCAAAAAACAGACTGCACATTATAAGCAGTAGCGCCTACGCTTGCAAGCTGCATTGGGGTTTATTTTCGCCTTTATACATTAAACTGCAGCGTTTGGCCAGTTTTTAAGCGGTTTTAAACATTTTTACAGGTATTGAAGGGTTTACTAAATATTGCTTAACAAATAACTGCTAATGATGCGCTTAGCAATTAGGGTGTAATTATGACGGTGACAGCCGATAAAGTCCAGCGACAACTTGTCCAACTTTGGTTTGCTTTACGCATTCAAAGCATATCATTTGCTGAGTTGTCTCTAGTTGGGCGTCGCGATTTTCATTAAGCTGCTCTTCTAGCTGCTCAAGCTGAGGTGTTAAATCTTTATCCGCTTCTAAATAAATTAGCGTTGATTGGTCAATCAATGCATTGGTAATCAGCGTACTCAAAATAGGCTGCCATAGATCCTGAGCATAAGGGGGATCGATGAAGACGATGTCAAACGGGTGCTCAATCGGCTGGTGTTGACTCAGTACTTCCTCAGCCGTGCCAGTGATAACCGTGTAAGCTGCGGTATCAAGGCGTAATTGCTCAGCACTTTGACGTAGCATGTTGCTTTGTGCCGTATTAACTTCAATAAAAGTGGTGTGAGCTGCGCCGCGGGACAACGCCTCAAACCCTAATACGCCACTGCCTGCACAGCTATCGAGTACGCGTGCACCGTGAATATCGGCCAATAACCAGTTAAATAATGTCTCTCGCAGGCGGTCGGGTGTTGGGCGCAGGCCATCTGCCTCGATGAAGCTGACAATACGGCGCTTGAACTGCCCACCGATGATACGAACATCACCGGCTGCGGCACTTTTTGCTTTAGGGTTCTTTTTCGCTGTGCGTCCGCGTGAGGGTTTTTTCATGCTCGTGTCTCTTTTATTATCTTTTTTTTGAGGCATCTCTACTTATTAGACATGACGGGTAATGGTTAGAGATGTCTATCAAAATGTCGTTATTCAGAGGTGGCTGCTGCTGCTTGTGCCTCTGCCGCTTCTTGTTCTGCTAACGCTTTTGCTTCTTTTTCACGCAAGGCATCCTTCAAGGCTTTCTCAAAGGCCTTTTGGCGCTTGATGACTTTGAGCTCATCAGCGGACGGCGGCAGTACCGGATCAGTTTTGCGTTGTAGCATCCAGTAGTCAAATAGGGCACGGCCGATAGGCGCGGCAGTCGTACTACCACCGCCACCGTTTTCGACCAAGACCGCCAGCGCGATTTGAGGGTCTTCGACAGGGGCAAAACCATTGAACCACGCATGATCCCAGTGACGTTTGTCAATCGCTGATTTATCATAGCGTTTGCCTTGAGCGATAGACTTTACCTGTGCTGTTCCTGTCTTGCCAGCGATACGATAGCGCGGGGTATAGATACCGCGTCCAGTACCGTTTTCTACCACGCTTTCCATTGCATCATGCATACGTAACCAGTCAGAAGGCTGACCGTTATAGTCGATTTTACCATCAGGTTTGTCGATGATTTTGACTTCTGCTGCACCGTCACTGCTCTTGAGCAAATGCGGGGTAATATGTTTACCTTTACTGGCGGTCATGGCAGTGGCATTAGCAATCTGTAGTGGCGTGGCTAAGAAATAGCCTTGTCCAATACTGACAGAGATGGTTTCACCCGGTAGCCAGTCTTTATCATACGTGTCTTTTTTCCATTTCGGTGATGGCATGATGCCTGATTTTTCGTTAGGAAGATCAATACCAGTCTTGTCCCCAAAACCAAAGCGCACCATCCAGTCGTGTAGACGCTGAATACCCATCTCATAGGCCAGTTTATAATAGTAAGTATCAACCGACATTTGGATAGATTTCTTTAAATCAACCGTACCATGACCCCCGCGCTTCCAGTCACGGAAACGATGGCTGTCTCCTGGTAAACTAAAATAGCCAGGATCATAAATAGTGCTGTTCCAATCTCGCAAGCCATAGTGAATGCCACCTAGACCCTCGAATGGTTTGATGGTCGAGCCAGGTGGGTATGTCCCTTGGAGGGCGCGATTGTACAAGGGCTGATCGAGATCTTCTCGCAGGGCATCATAGTCTTTGAACGAAATCCCTGAGATAAAAGGATTGGGATCATAGCTTGGGTTACTGACAAAGGCCAGCACATCGCCATTTTTGGGATCTATTGCGACGATTGCACCGCGGCGGCCATCTAGCTGCTGCTGGGCGACCTTTTGCAGCCCATAATCCAAGCTCAACGTGATATCGTTACCAGAGGTAGGCGGTTTCGTGTCCAATTGACGTAGGATATTGCCGTGAGCATCTGTTTCTACCGACTGATAGCCTGGTTGCCCAAGCAAAATATCTTCGTAATAGTCTTCAATACCAATCTTACCGATCAGATCAGTACCTGCATAGCGGTCCTTATCAATACGCTTAGACTCTTTATCGTTAATACGACCAACGTAACCGATCACATGAGCAAATAGCTCATCATAAGGATAATCACGCGTCAGCTTACTTTGGATAGAAACACCACGAAAGAATGGCTTACGCTCACTGAACTGAGCCAGCTGTGCCTCTGTTAAGTCGATTTTGATGGTCACAGGGTCGTTTTTGTTTTTGTTCAAGCGCGCCAAAATATCTGTGATGTCTTCTGCTGTCAAATCAAAAATAGGCGCCAGCAAGCTGAGCGTGCGCTCAGGGTTGTCAACCTCATCAGGGCTTAGCATGGCGGTAAAAACTGGCTGGTTATCCGCCAAAATTATCCCGTTACGATCATAAATATAACCGCGGCTAGGCGGTGCAGATATCAGTTTAATGCGGTTATTGTCTGACTGGGTGGTGTACTTATCATGGGCATAGACTTGCAAATAACCATAACGCGTTATCAGGCCGCCCAAACCCAGCAATATTAAAATTCCAAAGATAATAATACGGTTGGTAAAGGTACTGTTGACCTGTTCGGTATTGGGAGTTAGTGGTTTATTCATAGAAAATCAGAGCCCAATCGGTCAGTGAGTCAATAATAAAGAGGTAAAAGGGCAGGTTGGTTAACCAAAACGCGGTGAGTCTAAAGGATAATACAAAGGATTTCAATCACATAGCGCTATATGATCTAAAATCAACGCGCATTGATTTGTACGTAGATGGTGTCTATCGTTTGACTACAAATTATAACAGAACAAATGAGTAGGCGCAGTACTCAGATGCTTATTTTGTTGTGGTCATATATTGCATAAGCGATGCGCTATCTCAGTATATTTATGGCTCAATATAGGATTTAAAAGATGTTATCTTTAGTCACAACTTGCCAAGGGTGTCCATGTGCTAAAAAATGGCAAGTATGCTAAAATCAGGCGATTTATTTTATAGTAGTGGTTAGAGACAGAGCGTCTTTTTGAGACGTTTCAATTTTGCTAGCGGCTTGTTATCAGTCGCGACCATATTAGCAACGACAATCAACCTGTCAGGAACTAGAAAAGTCATGGACATAAATTCATTGTGGCAGACGATCGCTGAGCACCCAGAGTTTTTTGCCATGCTAACTATTCCACCAGTGACGGCATTTGTTACGTGGGTGCATGTATGGATGGCGCTCAAGATGCTGTTTTATCCCATTAAGTTTTGGGGTATTCGTATTCCAAATTTTCCATTTTTTGGGTTACCAGGTATCGGCTGGCAAGGTATCGTCCCACGCAAGGCAGGCAAAATATCAGGGGTTATCGTTGATCAGACATTGTCAAAGCTCGGCTCATTAGATGAATTTTTCCAAGCGATGGAACCTGAGCAAATGGCGCTATTTGTCACTGATACGGTGGACAAAAACCTTGAGCCATTGATTGATGAGATTATGCTGGATCATTCGCCCGCACTGTGGGGCAACTTGCCTTATGCGGTAAAACGCCGCGTCTATGCTCAAGCCCACAAAGAACTGCCTAGTATCATGCAGTCGCTGGTGACAGATTTGACGTATCATGTCGAAGATCTGGTCGATATGCGCAAGATGATCGTCAATACGATGGAGAACGATCGTCGTCTGATGGTCAATATGTTCTTGAAGGTTGGGCAAAAAGAGATCAATTTTATCTGGCACATCAGTGCTTTGATTGGCTTGGTGTTTGGTATTATCCAAATGTTTATATTTTTAGTGGTGCCGCAGCATTGGACGGTGCCATTTTTTGCTGCGATTTGGGGATTTTTGACCAATTGGATTGCGATTTGGATGGTATTTAATCCAATAGAGCCGCATTTTATCCCGTATTTAAAGCTTTTTTCGGTGCAGAGCCGCTTCCCCTTTATCAAGCCAGTCATGCCTCATATCGCAAGGTATCGTCTGCAGGGCGGCTTTATGAAGCGCCAAGAGGAAGTGTCTGAAGTTTTTGCTGAGATTGTGGTAAAAGATTTGGTTACCCTTGAGAACATCATGAACGAGATGATGTATGGTGATCGCTCAGCGCAAACTCGTGAGCTGATGAAGTCGCATCTATATACGGTGCTTGAGTCACCAGTTATTAGTACGACATTACGTGTGGGATTGGGCCGCCGTGATTATGGACAGCTCAAAAACACTATTATTGATAAGTCGATTGTGGCGACTATGGTGCCACTGCGAGATCCTGAGCTCAATGAAAGTCGCGCCAGTAAGATTTTTGGTCTGTTTCGCGATAGAATAAGGGCGCTGACGCCCAGCGAGTTTCAGAATTTGCTGCGTCCTGCTTTTCGTGAGGATGAGATGACGCTGATTATCTTGGGTGGTCTGACTGGGTTTTTGGCAGGGTGGTTACATCTGGTATTGGTATTTTTCCCCTCGATGCCATAAGCAATAACACGATAAACAGTATTTTCAAATAGTCAAAAATAGCAATATCTCATACAGTTTGAGTCAATAAAACAATGCAAGGCCAATGATAGGTCAGCATTTTGTATCAATCATTCAGATTGATACGTCACAATGATAGTAGCGGGTTTTAGGTGCTTCTACAGCTATCGAAACCTCAGTTTTTAACCGTAAACTATGACCGCATAAAGGGACTATTTAGCGTTTGCCAGTGGCTAGCGATGCCATCGGTGAACCCTTAATGGTATCCAAGGTAAACAAGGTTAGACCGTATGTTAATCACAGAATTGGGTTATTTTGCCTTGCTGGCCGCTTTTATACTGGCGATTTTGCAGGTGGTACTACCAACCATTGGTGTCATGCGCGACCACGTCGCTTGGCAGCGTCTAGCACCAAGTCTTGCATGGGCGCAATTTGCGGCCATGGTCACATCATTTGCTGCGCTGATGGCAGGCTTTTATTATAATGACTTTAGCCTCGTCTATGTCACTCAGCACTCCAATACGTTACTGCCTTGGTATTATAAGCTATCTGCAACGTGGGGCGGTCATGAAGGGTCATTGCTGCTTTGGATGACCATTATGGCCACTTGGTGTGCGCTGGTGTCTTATTTTAGCCGTGGATTACCGCTGTCCATGCGTGCGCGTGTTCTTGTGATATTGGCAGGCGTGCAGATGATGATGCTAGCGATGTTGATCTTTACCTCATCGCCATTTGATCGTACCTTGCCCAATTTGCCAGTTGATGGCGCGGATCTAAACCCTGTCTTGCAAGATTTTGGTTTGATTATTCATCCGCCGATGCTCTACATGGGCTACGTAGGCATGGTCGTGCCATTTGCTTTTTGCATGGCAGCGTTGTGGGAAGGGCGCTTGGATGCGGTGTGGACACGCTGGTCGCGTCCGTGGGCGCTAGCTGCTTGGGGTTTCTTGACGGTTGGTATCGCACTTGGCTCATGGTGGGCATATTATGAGCTTGGCTGGGGCGGCTGGTGGTTTTGGGATCCAGTAGAGAACGCCTCACTGATGCCATGGCTGGCAGGTACGGCATTGCTACACTCACTTGCGGTCACTGAAAAGCGCGGTGTGTTCAAAGCGTGGACCATCATGCTGGCAATCTTTGCCTTTGCACTTAGTTTGCTAGGCACATTCCTTGTACGTTCAGGGGTGATCACTTCCGTCCATTCATTTGCTGCTGACCCGACGCGTGGTCTAGTAATTCTAGCCATTCTAGGCGTCATTATCGGCGGTGGTCTGCTGATGTTTGCGGTACGTGGTTGGCGCTTGACGGTTGAGAGTCAATATCGACTGATCTCACGCGAGTCATTCTTGGTGATTAATAACGTTATTATTTTGATTTCGACTTTGGTGGTGTTGCTTGGCACGCTATATCCTATTATTGCCGATTCTTTCAATTTAGGTCAGGTATCAGTTGGCCCTCCCTATTTCAACGCGCTATTTGTACCCTTAACGTGGCTTTTGCTCGTGGCAATGGGTATGGGCTCTAATATTCGCTGGAAACAAGACAGCCGCCCATTATTAGGTGCTGGCATGGTTATCGCTGTGAGCAGTCTGGTGTTGGCGGCGATTATTGCCTATTTTACGAGTCCATCAGAGATGCTAAATATTGGCGTCACGTTGGCAGTGAGCTTTTGGGTGCTTTTATGGATGGTGATCGATTTTAAAGATAAAATCAAAAATGCACCGAGTCGATTAAACGGATTACGTCAGCTGCGTTTGAGCTATTGGGGTCAACAAATCGCCCATATTGGGGTCATCGTTGCAGTTATTGGGGTGGCATTTACCAGTACGCTCAGTATTGAGCGTGATGTGGCGCTGGGACCAAATGATAGTGTCAATGTCCAAGGGTATGACTTTACTGTAAAAGGTTTCAGTGAAGTAAAAGGCAGTAACTTTGACGCCACACAAGCTGAGGTTACGGTCAGTAAAGACGGTCAAACGGTGACGACGCTACATCCTGAAAAACGTAACTATATTATCAGTATGATGCCGATGACTGAGGCGGCAATCGATGCCAGTCTTATGCGTGATGTGTATGTCGCTCTTGGTGAGCCGATCGCCGAAAACAGCAACGAATGGGCATTTCGTATCTATGTCAAACCGCTCATTCGCTGGATATGGCTAGGTGCGCTTATTATGGCGTTTGGTGCATTGCTCAGTATGCTAGACAATCGTTACCGTATTAAGAAAACCAGAACACCTGCGCAAATCGCTGCCAAAAAATCAGGCTTTGCTACGGTGGCAGATTTGGAATCGCAAGCTATCAAGACAGGGGATCAGTAATATGACGACCTCAAACAATGCACCTGATAAACAGGCTCAGCAAAGCAATAAGAATACCAAACGCAAAAAGTCGCTTAAATTAGGTTTTTTGATTCCGCTGGTGATTTTTATTGGTCTGGTTGCCATGCTGTATATGCGCTTGGGCAAACCGACGGATATCGTGACGAACACAGCACTTGAGCGCCCAGTACCGGCTTTTGAGTTGCCGCTATTGTCAGATACCAGTCGTATCATGACCAATGATAACCTGCCTGATGAGCCGTTCTTGATGAATATCTGGGGATCATGGTGTCCTACTTGCATCATCGAGCATCCTTTCTTAATGAAATTGGAGGAGCGCGGTGTCAATTTGGTCGGTGTCAACTATAAAGATGATATTGGGGATGCCTTAGGATATTTGAATAAAGGCGGCGACCCGTTTTCGATGTCTATTCAGGATCTATCGGGGCAGTTTGCTTTAGATTTGGGACTGACTGGCGCGCCTGAGACTTTTGTCGTCGATGGTGAAGGGATTATTCGTCAGCATATTATCGGTGAGGTCAATGAGAGCAACTGGCAAAGCCGTATTGCGCCTTGCTTGATGGTGCTTAATGATGCCAATAATAATGGCGTCAGTTTAGAGCCAAGTCAGGTTGAGGAGGCGTGTCAATGATAGCATATCAAATAAAATCCGTTACGATAAAGTTAGCAAGCTTGCTTATCGCTTGTCTATTCAGTATGGCCAGTTTTGCTGCTATTGATGTCTATGATTTTGACTCTGTACAGCAAGAGGCACAGTATCGTGGTCTTATCGAAGAGCTGCGCTGTCCAAAATGCCAGAACCAAAACCTAGCAGGCTCTGATGCCCCAATTGCCCAAGACTTAAAGCAAAAAACCTACGATTTGGTCAAAGATGGTCGTAGCGATGGTGAGATTCGTGCCTATATGCAGGAACGTTATGGCGACTTTATCAGCTATAAGCCACCAGTGCGTCCTTCAACATGGATCTTATGGTTTTTCCCACCATTATTGCTCATCATCTTGTTAGTAGGTTGGTTTTGGCAAAGTAAACGACGTCAGCTTGTTGCCAGTGGTGCAAGCGGCATGACAGCAGATAATACCGCTGAGGCGCTATCTGTTGCCGAAAAAGCGGAGCTTGAGCGCTTATTGTCACGTGCTGATAATAAAGACGTTCACGATATTACAAGCCTTGGGGGCAAAAAATGACCATATTTTCTACGGTTGGCTTATTTATTGCGCTGAGCTTACTGACCGCCTTATTGCTTGCTGTTATAGCTATCAAACCATGGTTGAGAGCACCGCGTACGCATAGTAAGCCTTTGGACAATCAGCTATTAGGTATCAACGTTGCTGTATTTCGTGAGCGCTTAGCAGAGCTGAAAACAGATAAAGACAGTGGCATCATTGATGAGCATCACTATCAAAACCAAAAACTTGAGCTTGAACGCCAGCTTTTGGATGCTCAGCGTGAAGTCGCACCTATGGTCACGCCTGGTATCAAAAGCCGATTGATCATTGTCTTTTGGGTACCTGTGCTGTCTGCCATGGCGTACTTGATGGTCGGAGATCGCACGCCTGTTTTTGAGCTTTGGGCAAGCGAAGACAAAGTAGGTCAAGTGGCGGATGACTTATTAACTGGCAAGATTGACCAGCCACCTGCTTGGGCGATTGAAGATGGCAATCAGCTGATTAGTGCCATGCAGACCAACGTCTATCGCCATGCGTACGATTACAATCGTTGGATGCGCCTATCAGAGTTGTTCTTATCATTAGAGGCGACCGATTCAGCACTAGAGGCCTTATCACGTGCTTATCGTTTGTCACCTGATAATGAAGAGATTGCGATTACTTACGCGCAGATTAATTTCTTTGCTAATAAGGGTCAGCTAGACGAAAATAGTCGCCGAGTGCTAGAAACTGTATTGGCCAAAAACCCACAGCATGAAGGCGCGCAAATGCTCATGGCAATGGGTGAGGCGCGAGCAAATAACTTTGATCAAGCACAAGGCTGGATCAAACGCTTGCGTGACAGTATTTCTGCCAAACCAGGCGACCATACGCAGGCGCTATCCAGTCTAGATGAGCTCAGTGCCAATGTGACTATGCAGCAGCAACAAGCGTCTGAGGGCATTGAGGTGACCGTTAAGATCAACTCAAGCCTACTGCCATTGGTCAAAGCGGATGACGTGCTGTTTGTGGCGATTCGTGATGTGAATGGTGGCCCGCCATTTGCTGCCAAGCGTTTGCCAATTAGTGCGATTAAGCAGGGCGAGGCTACTATTAGCCTAAGCGATATTGATGCGATGATGCCAGAGCGTACCCTAAGATCAGCCCGTTCTGATAAGGTTGAGTTGGCTGTCATTGCGCACATTAGTCACAGCGGTACAGCTATCGCAGAGTCAGGAGATTTATCAGGTAATCCTGTTGTGATTCGTGCCGACCAAAATCAGGTCAATGTAGAAATCAATCAACAAATCCCCTAGTATTAGGGTTAGTTATTGTGAGTATTTTTCATATAAATGCTGTTGACCACAAAAGGCTTAGCAGTGTTATATGGAAAGATAAGTCATGGCAACTTATGACCCTAATTAGAAAAAAACTTGAGGTTTGTCAGGTCACAAGGTAAGGTGTCTTGGCAATCAATTAATCCCTAAGTTGTAGTAATCCCAAAATCCCATTGAATTCAGGAGAGTCGTGTAATGATGCGTATTATTTTGCTAGGTCCACCAGGCGCCGGTAAAGGTACCCAAGCCCAGTTTATTTCTAAAGAGTATGATATTCCGCAGATCTCAACTGGCGATATGTTGCGAGCAGCAATCAAAGAAGGCAGTGAGCTTGGCAAACAAGCCAAAGACATCATGAATGCTGGTGGTTTGGTATCTGACGACCTGATCATTAACCTAGTGAAAGAACGTATCGCTAAGCCTGACTGTGCCAATGGTTGTATCTTAGATGGTTTTCCACGTACGATTCCACAAGCGCAAGCGCTGGCTGATGCGGATGTTGCAATCGACCATGTCATCGAAATCAGCGTACCTGATGACGAAATCGTCAAGCGTTTGTCTGGCCGTCGCCAGCACCCAGGCTCAGGCCGTGTTTACCACGTCGATCACAATCCGCCAAAGGTCGAAGGTATCGATGATGTAACGGGTGAAGCGCTGATCCAGCGTGAGGACGATCAAGAATCAACCATTCGTGATCGCCTAGCGACGTATCATCAGCAAACCTCAGCGCTGGTAGATTTTTATCAAAACAAAGCGGCTGAAGGTGGTGATGCGCCGAAATACGATAAGTTTGACGGCACGCAAGCGATTGATAATGTCAAACAACAAATCTTAACGGCGCTAAAGGGTTAATCTTGTTATAAGATAACCGACGCCGTGATTGAAAGCCCTGTTTCTTAGCAGGGTTTTTTTATGGCTGATACGCATTCATATAGCCATGCCCGCACAACCCTGCCCACACACAACCATACTCATAAAAAAACCGCTTACCTATGACAAGTAAGCGGCTTTTAATACGCATTTTGCACAACAGCTTTCTGCTTTAGCAGCTTACTGCTTATGCATTACCTTGCGCATCAACTTGTGCTTGCTGCTGGCTTTGTGCGTAGGCTTGGTCAAAGTTCACAGGAGCGAGCAGTAACTGCGGGAAGCTACCACGTGTGACGATGTCGCTGATGACTTCGCGTGCATAGGGGAATAGCACATTTGGGCAATAAGCGCCTAGAATTTGACCGATTTGGTCTTCTGGAATGTCTTTTAATAAGAAAATACCCGCTTGATGCACCTCAGCGATAAATGCAGCTTCGCCTGCATTTTTTGCAGTCACGCTGACGGTCAAGACGATTTGATAATGATCGTCGTCTAGCTTTTCTGCATTGCTAGAGAGATTGATGTCAAGCTCTGGGTTCCACTCTTTGGTAAATACGCTCGCGCCTGGCACCTCAAGTGACATGTCTTTTACATAAATGCGCTCTAGTGCCAATTGTGGTTGTGCTTGTTCTTCAGCCATGATAATTCCTCTAAAATTAGATCAAATGATTGGGCAAGTTATGATTAAAAATACTATGATTAAAAATACTACAACAAAAACTTCGTCATAAAAGCCTTATGGTAATAGTAGCCAAGATTGAATCAAAAAGACCAATCTCGCCGTTTTATCACACGCATTGCATAACACCGTGTTTTATTTTGCCGCTGCTTATCATTACACAGCTGATGACAAACCGCAAAACAAGGTTGCAAAAAACTTGTAAATTAACCAGCCAATAGCTCGTCAAGCTTGCCTTGTTGGTTCAGTTGATTGAGCTCATCAAAACCGCCGACAAAGGTATCACCCACAAAAATCTGTGGCACGGTGCGATAGTTATTGGTCTTTTGCATCAATGCGCGGCGCTCTTCGCTCGTCATATCGTGCATACCGATTTCTTCATAATCGACGCCTTTAGTTTTTAGTAGTTGTTTGGCGTTAGAGCAGTACGGGCAGATAGGCGTGGTATAAACTTTGACAGATACAGTCATGATAAATCCTTATTGGTCAGTATGGTCGTTAGTAATGACTTTATTATAAAAAACGACGCATAAAAAATATGAATAAAAAGTGGAATGCTTAACAGACCCTAGTGATTATAAAAAATACGATAAAAAATTATGTGATAAAAATGATGATTATCAGTTACTCACAAGTAAATGTGCGAGGTATTGGGTCGGGCTTATTAGTACAGTGGGGATGTGTCAGGCAAATTCAAGCGGAATGGGTCAAAAAGGCGCTGCAGCGATATAACTATAATCGATTCTAAATAAAAAAGTCATGTGTTTATTGACCAGCAAGGCCGCTAAAATTTTACTTGCGTGCTGCGTTCCCAGAGGCTGCGTAACCTACGTCTAAAAATAGCATCCCAGTAGCGCTATATTCTTTTTAGAGTGCATCGACTATATACCACATAAAAAAAGACACCTAAATGCGGTGTCTTTTTGATGGTTACTGATACTAAATAATGCAGCACTAGCTACTTGTGCAATGACGGCTTGGCCTTGCCTTTGGTTTTTGACTTAGCATCTTTTAGGCCAACGAGTGGCATACCAGCTGCCTGCCAGCCGCCAATGCCACCTTCTAAGCGATAAACGTCATCTTTGCCAATCATTTGAATGGCTGCGCCTGCCTGTACGCCCATGTCGCAGATGATGACCACTGGCTGCTGGATGGCGCGGATTTCTTCTAGGCGATCTTTTAGCTCAGTAAAAGGTATGTTGCGGCTGCCTTGAATATAGCCGGTCAAAAATTTCTTTTTGGCGCGAATATCGATCAGCTGCGCGTTTTGCGAGTTCACCATCATACCAAGCGTGTTGGGCGATATTTTTCTACCACTACGTTTGTTTTCGATGGTAAAAAACAGTACAGCAAGTACGGCTAATATACCAAACAAAAACGGGTGGTTGCCCACAAATTCTAGCGCACGATCCAAACCATACCTCCAAAAAATAAGTGTTCTATTAAGCCGAGAAGATAGCTCAATGATTTTGAACAAGGCGCTATTATACCGATTAGGTCATCTATAGTAAATGTATGATGAGCAACCTACGTTTTAATAATGCTGATTTGATACATAGCGTTGTTAATAGGGCTTGGTATCAGCCTCTTCGCTCAAGGTCACCAGGTTTTCGACTCGGCGCTGTAGCACATCACCATCAGCTACCGCTTGCCATAACGCACAGCCTTTGCTGTTATGAGTGTGACGACAGTCACGAAACTGACAGTCACCGGCAAGTGGCGCAAGCTCAATAAAACCTGAAATGATATCGTCAGGATCTAAATGCCAAATCCCGTACTCACGAATACCAGGCGTATCGACGATGCCGCCTTGGGTAAGATCGTCTGGATTAAACGGCAATAAGCGACTGGTGGTGGTGGTATGCTGGCCAAGTTTCGAGTTTTCGGAGATGACGTTAACCATTTGCCCTGACTCAGGCAACAGTGCATTGATAAGACTGCTTTTACCGACGCCAGATTGTCCAGCAAAAATCACCAGCTTTTTATCTATATGACGCTTGAGCTCATCAAGACCTGTTTGGGCGTCGCTAGCGGCGATGTTTTCAGGACAGTCAACCGACGTCAGTACGCTCTCGTAACCAAGAGCCGCGTATTGAGTCAAAAGCTCTCTGGTATCGACGCCGTCTTCTTGCGCGAGTAGGTCGGCTTTGTTCAATACCAATAGCGGCTTGACGCCCGCGTGATGACAGACCACCAAATAGCGATCGATCAGGGACGCCGCCGCCGCTGGTAGTGGCGCAAACACGATCGCCAAGATATCGATATTGGCAGCGACAGGTTTGAGCTTATGATACCGATCTGGGCGTGAGACAAGAGAGGTACGCGGTTTGACCGACTCGATACGGCCAAAGCCGGTATTGGGGTCAGCTGTCCAGCGTACGTGGTCGCCTGCCGCCAGCATAGGCAGGTTGGTACGCACATGACAGCGCCATATATCGCCCAACTCCAGCGCTTGCCAAAATGGCTCAGGATCATCAGGCGCAATCTCTGGCTGCACCGGTAGCACCGCAGGCAAGCTGGTGATTTGTACCTCTAGCTGCTTGCCATAATGCGCCATGACCACGCCATCCATCAAACTGTCATCGAGGCTGTCTTGACTGTCGAGCTGCTGTTTGTCAATGCGACGAATCTGTTGTTTAGTCAGTTTGCGTTGCCGGATTAATGCCATGGTTTTGACCTATTATAAAAATATTGCTAAGTGTAGCGTGAAAATTTGCTAACATACAGCCTAAACCGTCCGTGGCAGATAGTGGTTTTGTAATATCAGGGCTGATTTGGCAGTGTTAAATCCCAAGCCCTTAACATACAGCCTAAACCGTCCGTGGCAGATAGTGGTTTTGTAATATCAGGGCTGATTTGGCAGTGTTAAATCCCAAGCCCTCATCTTGTCACCGTAGATAAAACGGCACTTTTTATATAACAACTTGCTCCAAACATTATTGACCATAGGATATTTTATGACTACCGGCGACCATCCCAATAAAATTAAGATCAAAAATCAAGGCAAAAAAGGGCTGGTATGGATTGACTTAGAGATGACCGGACTTGACACCTTAAACGATGAGATTATCGAGATTGCCACTGTCGTCACTGACGAAGATTTAAACGTCCTTGCAGAAGGGCCGGTGTTTGCGATTAAAGTATCCGATCAGGTATTAAACAAAATGGATGACTGGAACACCAAGCAACATGGTCAGTCAGGTCTGATCGATCGGGTGCGCCGTAGTAAGGTGACGCTGGCAGAGGCTGAAGCGGAAACCATTAAGTTTTTGAATAAATGGGTCGATAGCGGTAAGTCGCCGATGTGCGGTAACTCGATCTGTCAAGATCGTCGCTTTTTGGCGCGGCAAATGCCAGAGCTGGAGCGCTTCTTTCATTATCGCAACCTTGACGTGTCATCGATTAAAGAGCTGTGCTTTCGCTGGCGCCCTGATATCTTAAAAAACTTTGAAAAGGGCGGCAGCCATCTCGCGCTAGATGATATCCGTGACTCTATTCGTGAGCTAAAGCATTATCGTCAGCACTTTTTTAAACTGATGCCTTAATAAGATTGATAAGTTAAACTCGATAAGTAATGAGCCTGCACTTAATAAGTGAATAGCCAATTATAAAGGGTCTGCTAAATAGTTAGCGGACCCTTTATCTTATTACATCATTTTATTACATCGTTTGGTTTGTAAAAAATAAGCTAGACCAGTGAGCTAAATTCAACCAGTTCAAAGTTAGCTTTATTGCTATCTGAGTGTGCATTAGTGATCATCACACCAATCACTGCGCTGACGGTTGGTTTACGGGTATCTTTATTTAGCAGCCGCCAATCACCCAGCACGTAGCGTTTTTTATCTGTCGTTGCTTGATGGATATCTGGACGATGGGTATGACCATGTAGCAGCGCATTGCTACTAGCCACGGCTTGTATCACCGCCTCATCGTTGACATCCATAATGTGAGCGGCTTTATTGGCATTGTTTTGTTGGCTTTTTTGGCGCATTTTTTCCGCGATGGCCAAGCGTTTTTCTAGGGATTTATTGAGCAGATACCACTGGGTTAGACGGTTGCGCATGATTTTACGAAAAAACTGATATTTTTTATCATCAATACAGAGCGCGTCGCCATGCTCGAGACGGTAGTGTTGCTGTCCCACAGCTAAGTTATACGGCTCATCAATCAGCTCCCCGCCAAACAGGTTGCAAAACGGCTGACCCAGCAGAAAATCACGATTGCCATGCATCACCAATATCTCACAGCCCTTGATGCGCAGTTGTTTTAATTTAGCGATAAGCGGGGTGAGCCAGTGGGTTTGGCGCGCATCATCTGACAGCGTCAAATAAGCGTCATCACCGATCCAGACTTCAAACCAATCGCCTAAGATAAATAAGCGTTTGAGGACGGGCAGGGCCAGACAGTCATCAAGTAGCGCCAAAAAAGCCTGCACTAAGGCAGGCTCCTCTGGCGATAAATGCAAATCGCTGATGAATACTTGCCGCACCTCATGTGGGCGGGTCGTTATCAGATGATTAAACGTTTGCATTTATCATAATCCTTGTCGTCTATTGTCAGACTATCAGTAACACTTACTTATCACGACCTACTGAGAAACGATGGTCGCAGAGTTGATAACGACAGGCTCTTTTGGCACATCAGCATGCATGCCGAAGCGACCGGTTGGTACGCCGCGCATTTTGTCGATGACATCCATGCCGCTGGTGACTTTACCAAATACTGTATAACCCCAGCCTTGCATGTTTTTGCCAGAGTGGTTGAGGAAGTCATTGTCTTTGACATTGATAAAGAATTGGCTGGTCGCTGAGTGCGGATCTTGCGTACGCGCCATAGCGATAGTGCCTTTGTCATTCTTTAGGCCATTGTCCGCTTCGTTTTCGATAGGAGCATTGGTTGCTTTTTCATTCATCTCAGCGTCCATACCGCCGCCTTGAATCATAAAGCCATCGATGATGCGATGAAAAATTGTGCCGTCATAATGGCCAGATTTTACGTAGTTTAAGAAGTTTTCTACGGTTTTTGGTGCTTTTTCTTCGTTGAGTTCAATGACGATCGCACCCATATTGGTGTCTAGTTCTACTACTGGCGGCATGTCTACCATGTGATATTCCTTTTTTGATTGCAGCGCCTTAAATGACGCTGTCAAGTGGTGGTTAAAAAAAGTTATGGCTAGTCTAACGGCTTTTTTGTCGTCTGTCATGTATCAGGCTGTTAATGGCTTTGCAAAAGCTGATAGAATAACGCAACGTTATCTTTTATCAGTCTTTTTTAATTTATCATTTTTGAGCGTGGTAACACGCGCTGAATACTTGCGCTAGGAGCAATGAGTAATGAGTGAGCACTCAAGCAATAATGCACAAAAAAACGACTTTATTCGTAATATCATTCGTGATGATATTAAAGCGCAAAAATACCCCCAAATCGTAACGCGATTTCCCCCTGAACCAAACGGCTATTTGCACTTGGGTCATGTCAAATCAATCTGTCTAAACTTTGGTATTGCTGAGGAGTTTGGCGGGGTCTGTAACCTGCGTTTTGATGACACCAACCCAACGGCAGAAAAACAAGACTTCATCGACAATATCGAAAACGATGTCAAATGGCTTGGGTTTGAGTGGGCAGGCGAGGCGCATCATGCCTCAGGTTATTTTGATCAGCTCTATGCGTGGGCGGTGCAGCTTATCGAGCAGGGCGACGCTTATGTGGATTTGCAGTCGCCTGAACAAATCCGCGACAACCGCGGCTCATTTAATGAGGCAGGTACGCCATCACCGCAACGTGATGCCAGTGTCGCAGAAAACTTAGCGCGCTTTAATGAGATGAAAGACGGCAAGTTTGCCGAAGGCGAAGCGGTGCTACGTGCCAAGATTGATATGGCCAGCCCAAACATGAACATGCGTGACCCTGTCATCTACCGCGTCATGCACCAAGCGCATCATCAAACCGGCGATAAATGGTGCATCTATCCGATGTATGACTTTGCCCATCCGCTCTCTGATGCGCTCGAAGGTATTACTCATTCGTTGTGTACACTGGAGTTTGAAGACCATCGTCCGTTTTATGATTGGACGGTAGAAAAAATCGGCTTTGAGGTGCCGCCGCATCAGTATGAGTTTAGCCGCTTAAATGTCGACCACACCATGACCAGTAAGCGTAAACTCAAACAGTTGGTCGATGAAGGGGTGGTAAGCGGCTGGGATGACCCGCGTATGCCGACCATCGCAGGCATGCGCCGCCGTGGTTATACGCCAGAGGGTCTGCGCGATTTCTGTGAGCGCGTTGGCGTGACCAAAGTCGACAGCGTTGTTGATTTTCGTCTATTAGAATTTAGCATTCGTCAATCACTCGAGACGACGACCGCGCGCGGCATGGCAGTGCTTAAGCCGTTAAAAGTGACGATTACTAACTTCTATGATGCGGTTAGCAGCTGGGAGTCACAAAAGGCCGATAGCGTCAATGCGCGCTGGGATGAAGACGCTCAGACTCTATGGCTCAAGCAGCCAAAACATCCTAACGTCGATATGGGTGAGCGTGAGATTCCATTCACCGAAACCCTTTATATCGACCAAGGCGACTATGAGATTGAGCCGCCAGCCGGTTATAAGCGCCTGTCACCAGTAAAGCCAGAAATCCGCCTGCGTAACACCTATGTGCTGGCCGTGACTGAGCATATTACTGACGATGCTGGTAATGTGACCGAGCTAAAAGCGACGATTGATCCTGCGACATTGGGCAACAACCCTGAAGGCCGCAAAGTCAAAGGCGTGATTCATTGGGTATCAGCCAGCCTTGGCGTGCCTGCGACCGTGCGTATGTATGAGCAGTTATTTAGTGTCGAGGACCCAGGTAGTGCCAGTGATGTGCATCAAGTACTCAATCCCAATTCATTGACTGAGCTTGCAGCAGTGGTTGAGCCGTCATTGGCCAACGCAGATGCTGGCACGCGCTTTCAGTTTGAGCGTGAAGGCTACTTCATCGCCGATAGCGAAGAGCACACCAGTGACAAGCCGGTATTTAACCAAATCGTCAGCTTACGCGACAGTTATAAGCCAGCTTAATGCATAGCCTTTGAGCTTGCCCTTAGGGCTTAACGTCAAATTATTATGTCAAATCATTGTCCTTTTATACTGACCCATCTCTAGTGCGCTAGGGGTGGGTTTTTTATGAACTTTGCTTGTGGGATACAGGCATGGTAGTTTAATGCGCTATGCTACCTATATACTGGTTTATTTAGTGATAAATGGAATAAACGCATTACAATCCTTCACAAGACATTCATAACCAGTTTGGTACTATAAAGTGAGTTTTTATTGATGCGCTAGACGGGATAAGCAAATGATCAAACCGTCTCGCACATTGCAATAATCGGTTTATAATAATAGAGCGCATAAGACAGTAAGATCGGCGCTCATCATTCATATAAATAAGGAATTTAGTATGGCACATTTACGTTTAGGCGACACCGCACCAAACTTTGATGCAACCACCACAGAGGGTGATATTAATTTTTATGATTGGGCGGGTGATAGCTGGGTGGTATTGTTTTCGCATCCTGCCGACTATACGCCAGTTTGTACCACTGAGCTTGGCCGCACCGCTGCATTGGGCGGTGAGTTCCAAAAACGCAATGTCAAGCCGATTGCTTTGTCAGTGGACGGCTTAGAAGATCACAAAGGCTGGGTCAGCGACATCGAAGAGACACAAGGCGCTGCGGTGAAATTCCCTATCATTGCAGACTCTGATCGCACGGTTGCGGATTTGTATGACATGATTCACCCAAATGCTGATAACACCGCGACAGTTCGCAGCGTGTTTATCATTGATCCAAATAAAAAAGTACGTCTGACCCTGACCTATCCAGCCAGTTGTGGTCGTAACTTTGATGAGATCGTTCGGGTCATCGATGCGCTACAGTTGTCTGATGAATATAATGTTGCCACACCAGTCGACTGGAAAGATGGCGACGATGTGATCATCCCGCCAAGTGTCAAAAACGAAGACATCCCTGCCAACTATCCAAAAGGCCATACAGAAATTAAGCCCTATCTACGTACCACACCTGCCCCTAATAAATAAGTGGCAGTGAATGGCAAGTCGCATGATACAAAGTCTCACGACGTAAAGTTGTGAGGCTTTTTTTATATCTCAACTGTCGTATTTATCTAGCTTTAGGCCTCTGCCGTGGCAAAAGACAAGAAAGCTTTGCTATGGTGCGCTGAGTAAGCTATAACTATGATAGAGCGTCAGGATGTGAGCCAGATTTGAGTGGGTCGTAGCCACTCAATACGAATGCTCAGCAAGGCTCGTTACTCATTACAATAATGGCTGGCAGCGCTAAATCGTTATCTATCTATTTTACAAGGAGTTTATCATGAAAAAACTATACGTCACTCGTACTGCCCCAAACCCGCGTAAAGCTTTGATACTTTTGGCATCAAAAGGGATTGATGTCGATGACATGGATGACGTCGATGTGATAGATATCGACTTTGCAGCCAACGAGCAGATATCGGCGGAATTTACCAAGATCAATCCGATGCAGACGGTACCGGTCTTGACCTTAGACGATGGGACGGTGCTCAACGACTCACAAGCGGTCTGTGAGTATCTAGACCGCGTCTATGGCGAGCGCTCTGTGATGGGAAATGATGTGGTACAGCGCGCGCAAGTTTGCGCCATGCGCCGGATCGCTGAGTTTGAGGTGTTGTACAACCTAATGCTGGCGTTTCAGCACAGTCATCCTTCCAAGGCTCAGCGCGTCGAGCAGGTTCCTGAGTTTGTCCAGCCATCTATCGCCCGTGCTACCAAAGCCATGGGCTATTTTGAGAACGCTTTAGTAGGTCGCGACTATCTCGTGGGTGAGCAGTTAAGCTTTGCCGATATTGTGCTGTATTTGGGGTTGGATTTTGGCAAAATACTTAAAGTTGACCCAAGCGAGCAAGGTGAAAACCTAGCGCGCTTTTATCAAAAAATGAATGAGCGCTTCAGCATCAAAAACATGGCTAAAGCTAAGCCTGCGGAAATCAATGATTAGATAAAGAGATACATCGCAAGTTCTATTGTTTTTAGATGCTTGCTCATTAAAGATAATATCGGGGGTAGCTAATATGTATTAGCTATCCTTTTTTTGTCCATGAAATTAACGACATTATAGTCACTGCACTACAAAAGAGTTATGATTTGGATGAATATCATAAAACAATTTAGATAAGTCATTTTCCATCCAACCTTGGCGTAAAAACTTCACTTGAGCCCATTTTTTCTCGATGGGATTTAAGTCAGGACTATAAGGTGGTAAGAATAGAAGCCTATGACCATGCCTGTTAAGCAGCTTTTGAACGCGCTTATGAAAGGTCGCATTATCAATAACGATCACACATTTCTTCTTAAGCTTTGGTATCAGCGTGAACTTGCACCAGTGATAGAAAACCTCTTTATTGATGTTGGTCTTTAAATAGTCGAGTGCAAACAGCATTTTGCCAAAGAGCGCACCAATGACGTTGGTTCGCTCTTTGGCTTGCCAGTTGTAACTGCCAATGCAGGGGCTACCAATGGGTGCATAGCCACAAGGGCGCATCGTTTCACTCTCAAAGCTACTCTCATCCATGTAGACAATAGCAAAGCCTTGAGCGATGTAGTGGTTAAGTTTTTTTAGGTAGTGAGCCCTCTTTAGTGGACAAGCTTTGGGATGCTCAAGTGTTTTTTTTTGCTAACACCAATACGCTTTAAGGCTTTGCTGATGCCTGTTGGGCTACAATTAAAACGCTGTGCTCGCTCATAGTGATAATCGTCAGGGTGGTCTTTGACATCTTGAGCTAAGGCTTCATCCTCTATTTTGTAGGGCTTAATATATCGGG
Source organism: Psychrobacter pacificensis (assembly GCF_900101915.1). Taxonomy (GTDB): domain Bacteria; phylum Pseudomonadota; class Gammaproteobacteria; order Pseudomonadales; family Moraxellaceae; genus Psychrobacter; species Psychrobacter pacificensis. The sequence continues at coordinate 143,471 of NZ_FNAL01000003.1, forward strand.
TGGTTTTACTATGAAGACGCTTTTTCCACTTCTGGATAGTCGTTGGACTGATATCATAGAAAACAGCAGCTTCGGCAAAGGTCATGCCCTCATCTAAGCTTTTTAAAACTTGTTTGCGATAATCTAGGGAGTAAGTCATGGTCATTTATACTGGTAATCGTTTAGTTGATTTATTGTATAACATTTTTGTGGTCATCTGACTATAGATAGCAGAGTAATAAAAGAATTTCAAACATAATAAAAATCAACATTTTATTACATAAGCTAATAATGCTCGGTCTATAGTGGTTAATTTAACGTGATTATAATAACGATATTCCAGAACAGTTAATTAAATGTTTTTTCAAAACATGCAAGACCAGCAAGTATATAGAAATAAGTAATCGAGAAAATTGATATACGCTTACTAAGAGGTTCGTAATATGGTAGGTAGAGCCAAAAAATCAGCACTGACAACGTTTTTATTGCCAAGTATTGTGGCGGTGAGCTTGGTGCTGAGCGCTTGTCAAAAAGAAAACACGGCTCACGACAATGAAGGATCAGGTATCTCCAATACTGGTGAAAAAATAGACTCACTAGCGATCGAGGATAGGGCCTCGGATACCAACTCAGCAACTACTGAATCTGGCTCGACGACATTTACTCCCGAAGAAAAGCTGATGAATACTTTGTCTCGTCATCGTTGGAGCTTGGTTAGGGCAACGGATGCCAATGAGCAGCCTATAAGTGAGCTTACAGATATCGATGGTCAGGGGACTCTGGTATTTAATCCAGAAACACTTATCTATAGTGTCGGTTGTAATACAATAAGCGCTGCTTATCAGCTGCAAGGACATACATTGGGTATCGAGGAAGGAATGAGCACCAAAATGTCTTGTAGCGATCTTGATATGGCAGAAAACACATTAAATACATTAATGCTAGGAAATAGTGAGTTAAAAATAGAGCAAGGTGACAGCCCAGTATTGACTCAGTTTACCAACGATAATGTCACTTTGGTATGGAATGGCAGACTCACACCACAAGCGAAATACAATAGTAAGGGCGAGACGGTATTTTGGGCAGTGAATGCCAAAGAAGTCAATTGTGATATGAATGGTGAAAAGCAGTGTCTCCAAGTTAGGCCTGTCACTTACAACGACCAAGGTGTCAAAGTTAGTGAAGGGAAGTGGAGAGTATTTGCGGGAGAAATAGATGGATACCAGCATGACGGTATGCACGAAGAAGTATTACGATTGCAGCGCTACCGATTAGAGACTAACGAATTAATAGAGTCAGATGAGACAACAGAAAATGATAATGATGATGAAAAGTATGCATATGTACTCGATGCTGTCATTGAAAGTGCAGTCGTAGAGTAGTCCGCTATAATTTCGTCTTGCAAATGATAAAGTGACAGTGCTGGTACTCATAAAAAACACGCATCCAATGGCGCGTGTTTTTTATTGTCTCACTATTTTAATGCCTATTGGTTTTAAAGCTTGTCTGCTTTAACGCCTATCTTTAACGCAAGTTACCCAAATCTTCTTCGGTCAAACGCCAACGACCCTTTTTCTTAGAGCCACCGCGTCCTCGCATAGAGCTATTAAGTAGTATTTTATTCATAGAATGGCTTGAGTGCGCATGACAAATAGCACAAGCAAGACCATCGGCTGCATCCTGCTGTGGTACGACTTCTAACTGTAGTATGCGGCAAACCATCTCCTGCACTTGCTCTTTAGCAGCAGCACCATAGCCGCACACCGCTTGTTTGATCTGCCGAGCAGTATACTCTGATACTTCTAAATCCAAGGCGACCATCGCTGCAATAGCCGCGCCTCGTGCTTGCCCAAGCTTGAGTGCAGAATCAGGGTTTTCTGCCATAAAGACTTGTTCAATCGCCGTATAGATAGGCTCGTCAGTGTATTTTAAGTGATGCTGCGTAATGCGGGTCAATCCATTAAAAATACGCTTGAGGCGTTCAGGCATCTCTTTGGTATCTGTGCGAATCGTGCCTGCATCGATATAAGTGAGCTTATCACCCGTCTGCTGGACTATTCCATAACCCGTCATGCGTGACCCTGGGTCGATCCCGATAATAATTGCCATAGTATTCCGTCTTGCTTACATTTTGTTTTATGGCTTAAAAATCAGCCGTAAGTTTGATAGTATAGCAACCAATCCCCATATACATCATATGTTAGCCATTTTAATTTGCATGGCGCTCAATTTATTGGTTTTTATTTTATAGGACGACACTTTATGGGTCAGATAGTTGGTATAGCCATCGTTTGGTTTATTATCGAGATGCTACTGTGGTATTTGCTTGCTCAGTTTATGAGCGGCTGGTGGGTATTCATGTGGTTTATTGTCGCAGCAGTGATCGGTATTTCTCTTATACGCAAAGGTATGGCTTCTTTGAATCCAATGGCTCAGCAGATGAAAGCAGGTGGTATGATGAATCCTGCAATGCGTCCACCAGAGTCCACCATGATTAAGAGCATTGCCATGGCAGTCGCTGGTATCTTGCTACTTATTCCAGGTGTGCTGAGTGATGTGCTCGCGCTACTCGTGATCTTGCCACCAGTACAAAAGAAACTCAAGGACTTTGCCAATAACTATGTCATGAACAATCAGCAAAAAATGATGGAAATGATGGCAAAACAGATGGGTGGTCAAATGGGCGGCCAAAATCCATTTGGTGGAATGGGTGGTCAGAATCCATTCGGTGGCGTAGGCGGTATGAATAACCAAAATCCATTTGGTCAGCAACAGCAAAACCCGTTTGGTGACGTATTTAAACAGCATACGACTGTTGATGGTACGGCCAAAAACATCCCTAAAGATGTGAAAAAAATTACCAAATCTGCTAATGACGAGTAACGATGATTTAGTCATTCATTAGGCATAGAAAAAGCCCCTTTCGCTAATAACGAAAGGGGCTTTTTGGTGGCAGTAAATACATTAATTATAAAGAACATATTTACAAACCGAATAAAACAACCGAAGTGCCGCTGTAAGATGGTGACCCATGAACCGTGAAGTTCAGGGCGGATGCGTCATCCTCTCTGCAGGTTTCCTGATACACCGCAAGCGGTGCAGGCATACACAATGAGACGATAGGTACCACATCCTGGTAAAGCATTATCGGCTCAGGGAATAAACATCTACTAGCCAACACTTCAGAATAGACTCATCTTAACCAATGAGATGAATGATTGCAAGTAGGATTTACAGATTGATACGCAGTATTGTTACCTAGTATCTGTGGTAGGTTTTGAGCTTTTGATAACGATACAAACCCCATCATTTTTTAGTGAAAAATTGTCAGTTTTTCAGCTATTTTAAGATATGTGTTAATATATAGGGCTTTCCATACCCTAACATAGCATTGAAGGCGTTCATTCACTCGAGGAGCGGTAATATATGACCAGTACCCAGCAAGCATCAGAATCTATTGGCGACAATCAGGCGCAGCAGCTCAGCAGTAAGCAAGAAGACGGCGCACAGAATAAAAAAACGCCGCATGTCTTAATGATATTAGACGGCTTCGGTCATCGTGAAGAAGATAAAGATAACGCCATTGCTGCGGCAAATATGCCAAATCTAGATAGGATTTACCAAAAATACCCTCATGGACTGATTTCTGCTTCAGGAGAAGATGTAGGTCTGCCAGATGGTCAGTTTGGTAACTCAGAAGTTGGCCACATGAATTTGGGTGCTGGCCGTGTTCTTTATCAAGACTCGACTCGCATCTCAAATGAGCTTGCCAATCGCGAATTCTACAAAAACGAAGCATTGGTTGACGCAGTAAAAGCGGCCAATGAGCTTGGCGGTAACGTACATATTATGGGTCTGCTCTCAGACGGCGGTGTTCACTCACATCAAGACCATATCGAGGGTATGTGCCATTCAGCATTGGTTCATGGTGCCAAAAACGTCTTTATCCATTGTTTCTTAGATGGCCGCGATACCCCGCCCAAATCTGCGGATAAATATATCAATCGTTTGCGCGATTACATTGATAAGCTTAATGCTCATTATGAAGGCGGGCGCGTACAGATTGCCAGCATCATCGGTCGCTACTATGCAATGGACCGAGACAACCGCTGGGATCGCGTACAAAAAGCTTATGAGCTGATCACTGAAGGTAAGGCAGATCGCTTTTCGACACGTGCGGACGGTGCTGTCCAAGCGGCTTATAAGGCACGTGAGACTGACGAATTTATCAGCCCGACGACTGTCATCGGACGTGATGAGGTGCCTTATACCGTCGAAGACAATGATGCGCTGATCTTTATGAACTTCCGTGCCGACCGTGCTCGCGAGCTTGCCCAAGCCTTTGTTTTACCTGATCATGAGTTTTCAGGTTTTGCCCGTCAAAAGCAGCCAAAACTTGCCGCCTTTGTGATGTTGACCAAGTATTCTGATGTATTGGCGGATAATCCAAAAACCAGCATCGCTTACTATCCAACGTCTTTGGCCAATACCTTGGGAGAGTATCTGCAGGATCAAGGTAAAACCCAACTACGTATCGCAGAAACTGAGAAGTATGCGCATGTGACGTTTTTCTTTAGTGGTGGCCGTGAAGAAGAGTATGATGGCGAAACGCGTATCCTAGTACCTTCTCCAGATGTTGCCACTTATGACTTGAAGCCTGAGATGAGCGCGCCTGAAGTGACGGATAAATTAGTAGAAGCGATTGAATCTGGCCAATATGATGTGCTCGTTGTCAATTATGCCAATGGAGATATGGTAGGTCATACAGGGGTTTTTGATGCTGCGGTAAAGGCGGTCGAAGCGTTGGATGTCTGTGTGGGCCGTATCGAGTCGGCAGTAAAAGCGGCTGGCGGCGATATGCTGATCACAGCTGATCACGGTAACTGTGAGCAAATGCAAGACTACGAAAGTGGTCAAGTACATACTCAGCATACGACAGAGCATGTACCGCTGATTTACGTAGGCACACAAAAACTACAGGTACGTCGTGGCGGTAAGCTCAGTGATGTGGCACCGACTATTTTGGCACTAATGAATGTTGATGCACCCACCGAAATGACTGGTGAGAGTTTATTGGTTTCAGCATCTTAAGCCAGTTGTCTCAGATTATCCGTACATCGGATAATCTGTAAAGACATGGCTCGTTAGCTGAATGATATAAACCAGAAAAGGGAAGGGTAGCTATTACCTTTCCCTTTTTTTATGATGGATTTTGCTTGACGATTTGCAAAACTGCCCTAGTTTGAGAGAGGCCTTTGGTGTTAACTTATACGGTAATACATAACAATAACTTTATACATTCTATTATTTAAATGAGTTTTTTATGCATCCTATCTCTTTTGTGTGCGCATCTTTGTCTAAACAATTAGACCAACGAATGATGAAGTCGTCGCTAGCGACCATTATGTCCAAACCCGTATACTTCAAGTTTATAGGCTTTAAGCCCAGTCTAGCAATAGGTTTGCTTGGATTGTGTGTTGTCAGTATAGACGCGCAAGCAGCAGTGACCTCAGTCGGTGATGCTAGTCCGACATCAAGCCTACAGCTTATCAGTTTGAATGCCGATGATATAGTGGCTGAAGATGATACTGAGATGCTGAATGCTGCCGACGAATCAGATGACTCAATAGACAGTATGCCAGACGAAAGTGCGGTAATGGACGATGATGATAATATCGATACCAGTATTCCATCAGAGGTTGCGCAAGTATCATTGAATGCAATTTCTCCTGAGACATTAAAGACCTTTGTTGCTGTTGTTGATTTAGTGCGCCGTCAGTATGTTGACGCGGTCAATGATGAGGAGTTATTTAATAATGCAATGAGCGGTATGCTAACTAAGCTCGATAGCCATGCTGAGTTTTTGGATGCGGAGGCCTATGAAAACCTACGCGCTTTTACCGAAGGGGACGTAGGTGATATCGGTATCCAAGTTACTTATGAGCCAGAGGTAGGCTATTGGATCATCACAGAAGTTATTGATGATTCGCCTGCAGATAAAAAAGGCATCGCAGTGGGCGATTATTTACACCAAGTTGGTGAATTCAAACTTGACGAAAATCGGCAAAGTAATGACGTTGAGCAGCTATTAACAGGGATTGCTGGTACCCAAGTAGATATCATCACTTCTAAAGCGGGTCGCCGCAAGCACACGACGACATTGCAGCGGAATAACAGTCACCCTCAAATTGTCGAGACAAAACTCGTCGATGGCATTGCGATTGTTAAACTACCTGCATTCCAGAACAATAGCCGTGAAAAGCTGTTGGAAGGTTTGATTAATTTAGATGCACCTATCTCAGGTATTTTACTTGATTTGCGTGACAATCCGGGCGGTGTTCTTACATCGGCGGTGAGCGTTGCCAGTTTATTTATGAATGATACCGATGTGGTACAAGTACAAGCACGTCAAGACAAATCGCGCGTACTAACTACCCAAGGGGATGCGATACTTAAGCCTCTACCTATGGTTGTTCTACAAAATCGCTACTCGGCATCAGCGGCAGAGGTTTTGGCCAGTAGTTTACAGGCACAAAAACGCGCTACTATCATCGGTGAAGTAAGCTATGGTAAAGGCTCAGTACAGTCAGTCATACCACTCAATGACGAGCAAGCAGTCAAGTTGACAGTAGCTAATTATATGACAGCATCAGGCAGGCAGATCGATGTCATCGGCGTTGAGCCTGACATTACTTTGTCAGGAAGTGAGAGCTCATGGGAGCAGCAGGCGCTGGATTTATTAAAACCCCGCGCGCTCGATTCTGGCATCCGCTTCATTCGAAAGACTACTGCAAATTAGTATATTGTTGATAGATTTAATAATATACCGTCAGGCAGCCATTGAATCTCTGAAATAAAAATCCAATGGCCCGATAGAAGACTTACTCAGATTGATCTTCTGCAATTTCTAACTTTTTCATACGATAACGTAATGAGCGAAAAGTCGTCCCAAGTAGTTCTGCTGCTTGGGTTTTGTTCCAGCCAGTTTGTTTGAGGGCTGTGATGATTAATTGCTTTTCTTGTTCCTGTAGATAATGCTCCAACCCTTGGGCTGGCAATTGACCATCAAGCGGTTCTTGCAGCCTTGTAGTCTCATTCTCTTTTGGTTGAATAGGACGATGGATGGGTACTTTTTCATTCGTATCACTTGAGCTGGTTGATGGTTCTGTATTATTGGGCACTGAGCGCTGTATCATTGAAGGGTAGTGTTGGGTATTAGTACGATAAGGGTGCAAGTTGGTTGTTTCTTGCTTGTGCTTTACAGCCGTGATCTCACTGTCAGATTGAAGAGTCTGTGCACGGTTTTCTATTGCTTTAGACATTGTTTGGGTAGTTGGTTGAGATTGGTTTTGCTCATTTGCGTAATGGTTAGATTGTTGCGCATTGCTATGAGCTTGCGTATCTTTAAGGTCGTGACTAACATCAGGTAGGCCTAAATGACTGATATCAATGTCCGAAGTTTCCGCCAACGTCACCGCACGCTCAAGTAAATTACGTAGTTCACGAACGTTACCGGCAAAGTCATGACGCTGCAAACGTTCGCTGGCTTCACGCGTGAGAGATGGGGGTATTTCTAGCTGCCACTCAGCAGAAATCATGGCTAAAAAATGCTCTGCTAATACAGGGATGTCATCACGTCGATCATTCAATGTCGGTAGCTTAAGCTCAATCACATTGATACGATAATACAAATCTTGTCGAAATGCGCCATCCTGTACCAAGCGGCTCAAATCTTTATGAGTAGCGGATAAAATGCGGATGTCTACTGGTACTTCTTTGGTGTCACCAATGGCCCTCACGGTCTTTTCTTGAATAGCACGCAACAGCTTCACCTGCATCGCTAATGGTAAGTCTGCCACCTCATCTAAAAATAAAGTACCGCCATTGGCTTGCTGAAACAATCCCTGCTTGTCAGCCACAGCCCCTGTAAAACTGCCTTTTTTATGACCAAAAAACTCTGACTCCATCAGCTCAGAAGGTATTGCACCGCAGTTTACTGGTACAAAGCTGCCATCTCGTCGCGGACTTAAATCATGAATCAGTCTAGCGACGACCTCTTTACCTGTACCAGACGCACCAAATAAAAAAACAGGCGCTTGTGAGCGTGCCAATTTTAATATGGTGTTTTTAAGAGGGTGCATGACCGCAGACTCACCGATTAGTCTAGCGTCCAGCATCTTTTGCTCAGGTGAGGATTCAGGCGTGGCTTGTGCCCCATTATCCTGATGAATAACCTTTAGAGCGTTTTCTACCAATTGACGTAATCTTGGTAGCTCAAGTGGTTTATTGACAAAATCAAAAGCACCAAGCTTCAGTGCTTCAATGGCCAGATCCATACTTCCATGAGCAGTGATGACGGCTATCGGTGTATTCGAGCTGTTGCTGATTTCTTTGACCAGCTCCAACCCTGAGCCGTCAGGTAGTTTCAAGTCAGTGAGGCAAAAATCATAAGTATTGTCTTGCCAGTATGATCTTGCTTGCGCCAAAGTATAGGCTACATCACTTTTGATACCCATTTTAGTCAAAGTGATTTGCATCAATCGGCATAGATCCACTTCGTCATCAACGACTAGCGCGCTTGTTGTCATACATTATCTCATTGAGTTCAATGGCTAAAAAATATTCATAGCGAGGTATAAATAGGGGTAAACTTCTTTTACAAAAAAAATTGTAAATCAATCATGTACGGTGGCTATTAGCTACCAATAGGTAATGTTCAAACATTTGTGATTAAGTAGTATTTTGATTTATGACTGGGATTAATAAAGATTTTCTTCCACGGCTTGCAAGATATTTTCAGAGTCAATAGCAGGCGAAATAAAACGAAAACACGTTTTTTCATGTTCAGGAATATAGAGCAAACGTGCCTGATTGGCTTCACAAAAGGCTTGCGATAAATATAGTCCCAAGCCCGTACCAGCTTTGTCTGTTGTAAAAAATGGATTAAACAAATGTTTTAAATCCTCAGTTTTAATACCATCACCATCATCCAATATGTCAATTATAACATCGCTGTCTGCACAGTAAATCTCGATTTCTACGTAAGCGTGAGGATGGCTATAGCTGCTATAACGCAAGCCATTGTTGATCAAATTAATCAAAATTTGTTCTAACTGGTGAGGATCAAATGATATGGTTGGTTGGGTTTTTAGATGCAGAAAAATGTCGTGCCCTTGAAAATAATTATCCAAAAATACTGGCATCCACTCAGCCAAAACAATGGCTTGCTGAGAGGCCGCTTGCTGACGAGACAGTTTTAAAATATCTTCAATAATACGGTTGACGCGTTTGGTTTGTGAAAATATCATTTCATAGAGCTCATGATTGCCCGTCATGTTGACATTTGATGCATTTGCCTCAATTTCGGTCAAGTCTTCCATCAGTAGTTGGCTGGCTTGTGAGATGGCGGCTAGAGGGTTTCTAATTTCATGAGCAATACTGGCAGTGAGTTGTCCTAACGACGCCAGTTTTAATTGTTGGGCGCTGGCCTGCTCACGGCGTAAGTCTTCCAATAGGATTAATTTGCTATCATCTTTTAGCGGGATGATTTGTACGCGTAGCTTACCAAATATCGAAGCGTTTGCCACCTCAGGCACATCGTACGTAAACGTACGCGATTGTCCTGTTGCCACTGACAAGCAAGCTTGGAGTAGCTGAGAATGCTGTTTGCTAAGTTGTTGTTTAAAGTTAGATAGAATGGCATGAGGCGTATCGCCTCTCATTTCTTTTATATTGGTTGAAGTGCTAGATGCAGGCAATGATGAATCTTGTGTGATACTGAGCAGTTGGTGGGCCGCAAGATTTGCAAGGACGATATTCTGTTTATCGATGACAATCACACCATTGACCATTTGTGTAATAACTTCTTGATTGATGACATTGAGTCGTTCAACCTCTTTGGCATGACTTTGTGCAACTTTCTCAAGCTGTACCAAACGTTGTGAGATAGACCAACTCAAACCCCCTACTGCCAAGAAGCTTGCTGACATCAGCAAAGCATCACCCAAATTGGCCAAATTCATACTATTGGCAATGGCATAAAAAAACTGCTGATAGATAACAAAAATAATAGCCAACAAGGTGATAACTAGCGCTTGTGAACCATGCAATAGCATAAAGCTAGCGGCGACAACGACCATATAGAGCATGGTCAGTTGTAAGTCCGGCTCACCTGCTGTATACAGCAATAAGCTTAATATAATAACGTCTAATACGAGCCCAAACGCTAACTGTCGGCGCATCTGCTTTGTGACAACGTAAAACAGCCCGAGCAAAATCAAGCTCAGCATCACATAAAAGCTCAGGGCTGTTTGCTGTAAAAAACTGGGGAGAGAGGCGCTATCACCGGCGCGTGCAGATATATATACCATCAACATAGAAAATATACTGACGACAAAACGATAACTGCTGTAAATAATGCCTAGTCTGCGCAGCTGCGGCAAAGGAAGTGTATCATCGTGGTGTAAATAGCGACTGATGGCAGAAATGATGGTGGTGGCAGCAGGTTTCATAAATTGACCATGATGACAAAGGAGATACTAAGCAACTTATGGTTGAATCAAACCATGGCGAATGGCCAAATGCGTTAATTTTACATCACTATCAACGCCAACTTTTTCATAAATACGATAGCGATACGTATTGATGGTTTTGACGCTGACAAATAATTGGTCAGCAATCTGCTGCGGGCTTTGGCAATTGACCACCATCATAGCCACTTGCTTTTCTCTATCACTTAACAAATCAAAAGGCGAGCTGGCATTATCAGACAATAAGACGTCCGCCAATTGCTCAGCAACGTCTTGGCTAAAATAGCGACCACCTTGATAGATTTTTTTGACCGCGCGTATCATCTCATCAAGCGGCGTACCTTTTGTGATATAACCATTGACACCAGCTTTGATGAGCATTGAGGGGTAGGGCTGTGCAGACATACTACTAACAGCTAAAATCTTGATACCCATATCGAGCTGAATCAAGCGTTTGGTCGCTTCAAGACCACCAATATTGGGCATGTTGACATCTAGCAATACCACGTCAGGACGTAACTGCTTGGCCTGCTTGATTGCCATATCACCGCTATCTGCTTCCCCCACTACTTCGATATCGGGGCTGTCTGACAACATACGGCTAATACCCATCCGTACTAAATCATGATCATCGACCACCAACACTTTAATCATAACCATACTCTTTATCGTTTGTCAGAATGAATGTTTTTACAAGGATTAAATAACAGAAAAAACAACGTTAACATAAGCCGCTTTTTGATTCTAAGTACAGTTTTTTATTTTAAATACATAGGATACGGCTAATATGCTGTATCAATATCTTCATTTAATATAATAAAGTACAAAGAATCATAACATTCTAAGTTAAGTTATATTGCTGTATTGTTAATCAGTGTTTCTAAAATATAAATCAGTTGTATCAAAGTTTGAATGAAGCTAAAAAAAACCGTTAAATCAGTTTGATAGATTAAACTTAAATGTAAACCATGATACACTAAAAATACAAAAGCTCTATGTGAGTACTTACAAACACATCTATAAACGCTACGTACGTTCTTGGCGTCAGGCAGTATGTAACTGGCGTAATAGCGACAGCAGGAGGCATAATGAAGCAACTACTATTAACCAAACAGCAATTGATCGCTGCTATGATTTCATTGAGTTTGGGCAGTGTTGCACAAGCCGCACTTACAATTAATGGTAGCACTGAGACAGCTTCTGGTGCACGCTTGAGTTGGGGCGGTGCTGATAGCTTGTCTGAAGCGCGTAACATCATGTACAAGTCTAATGGCGCTGCTATCAAAAAAGTCGACAACGGCTATGGTACGACCAATATTACAAATAGCAGCAGTTTTGCTAGCAGTAACAATACCGCTCGATACAATACGACTTATCGCGGCGCATTTGGTAGCAGTGATATGATCCCAATCAGTACAGACTCGCGCAGTGTTGCGGTGATTGATGCTGAAACGGGCGAATCTATCTACGAAAAAGACGCTGACATCGCGCGTCCTATGGCCAGTATTACTAAAATAATGACAGCCATGGTTGTGCTAGATGCCGGTCTCGATATGCGTGAAGAAATCACGCTTGATCCAGAAGACTTTGTAGGGCCTAAGCGCGCCAGCTCACGCCTAAAATCAGGCGATCGTTTAAACCGTGCCGAGATGCTATTGATGGCTTTGATGAAGTCTGAAAACCCAGCCGCAAAGAGCTTGGCGCGTAACTATCCAGGCGGCTACAATGCCTTTATCCGTGCAATGAACAGAAAAGCACAAGATCTAGGTATGACTACTGCGTTTTTCGGTGATCCAACGGGTCTTGATAAGCGTAACGTTGCTTCATCGAATGATTTGGTAAAAATGGTTCGTGCTGCTGGCAACTACGATGTGATTCGTCGCTTCTCTACCACCAAGAGCTATGACTTCTTTGTTTCAAACTACTCAAGTGGTAATCGCACTTATAAAGCCAACAACACTAGTAGCTTGGTTCGTGCAGGTGATTACCCAATCGGTATCTCAAAAACAGGTTTTATTAACGAAGCTGGGCGCTGTGTTGTGATGGAAACGCGAGTCAATAATCGCCCTGCAATTATCGTCATCCTAGGGGCAAACAGCTCAGCAACACGTTGGGGCGATGCTAAAAACATTCTAAACAGCTTGGCGACACGTCGTACCGTATAGACGCGCTGTTTTAAATATGTAAAAAAGGCTGTTATACCATATGACAGCCTTTTTATTGTGTTGAGTTTAAGATTAAGGATCTGCCTTATGAACCAGTCATCAACCTCATCTGCGATACCCAAGCTATATTTGCTGACCAATGATGATGAATTTGAATTGTTGTATCAAAAGTTAGATGCCGCCTTATCAACAGGGCTAATCGCATTGTTGCAGATTCGGCGCAAGCAAACACTTAGTCTACCAGATGGTCATATAACGCTTTATGAAGAAGCCAAACAGATTGTTAAGCTGGCCAAAGCACATGACGTTCCAGTCGTTATGAATGATGATATTGCAATAGCAGCCAAGCTTGGTATTGGTGTACACCTTGGGCAAGGAGATGGCAAAATTGGTGATGCTTTGCAGTCTCTTGAATCGACTCAAATAATTGGTCGAACTTGCCATGGGAATATTGAATTAGTCAAAGAGGCAAAGGATGATGGTGCAAGCTACGCTGCGATGGGTGCCATATTTAATTCTACCACAAAACCGAATGCTGATATTATCTCGCGTCAGAAGTTGATTGAAGGCTGTCAACAAGACATACCTATATGTGTGATAGGCGGATTAACTGCAGAAAATATTTCAGAGCTGGCAGGCATACCAATTGCGCTTATGGCGGTAGTAGGCGATATTATGGATTTGCCTGTAGAAAAAATCGCCGAGCGTTGCTATCAATGGCAGCAGGCACTTTCTAAATGGAAAACACCTGCTGTATAAAATTTGTTCTAGGTGAAATTTATTAGCTATTCAGCATGTTCCATACACAAAGTAGCGTAGGGCAGCGCTTCTAAACGTTGCTCTTCAATCGGTTCACCGCAAACCTCGCACTCGCCATAAGTACCATTTTCGATACGACTTAAGGCATTTTCGACATAGATTAGGCTCTGACGTGCCTCGCTCATTAAATTTTTGCGCATATCATTTTGACGATAGGATATAGCCTGATCTTCCCAGTGCTCATTGAGATCATCTTGTGGGTTTTGGATATGATCTTCTATTTTGTCAATGCGAGACTCGTACTCATCTTTTAGTTTTAATAGATTTTGCTTTGCAGTGTCTAAGTCGATACTCATTGTGTTCTCCTAAAAAGTTATTGTTATTGTCAACGCTTCTATCATAAAGAGCCTGACTGCTGAGTACCACCACGAAATGTTACTGTTTATTGAATGAGTTCAAAGCTAGCAGTTACAACCGTTTCCTATCAATGCTGGAGTAAAATTACTCACTCAATATTTTCATGTTTTTAAAAATCGTGAAAGTTTGCTTGTGAGCATCTCATAGAAAACTGATAGAATACACCGCCACTGATTTCTACTCACTTATCTGTTCCAGCAACTTGGTGTGATAGTTAGTATAAAGACTCAGTGATAAAGACATATAAAGATAGCAAGTGTGCAGTCTAATAAGGCTCATTGTTAGAGCATATATAATAGATGATAGTTAAAAAATTATCAGTCATATCAATCATGATAGTAATCGTAAATTAATAGATATATTGATGCATAGGAGCAGGTAATGAATTTTTTGCGTATGAGCGAGCTGAACTTAACCGATAAAGTGGTATTGATCCGAGAAGATTTAAATGTCCCTATTAAAGACGGTAAAGTTACCAGTGATGCTCGCTTACAAGCAAGTCTACCTACTATTGAGATGGCGCTAGAGAAGGGTGCTGCTGTTATTGTTTGTTCACATCTGGGACGCCCAACAGAAGGCAATCCTGAGTCTATTTATTCATTGGCACCAGTTGCTGATTATTTGACAGACAAATTGGGCTCGCAATTAGCGTCACCAGTGCGCCTGAATAATGATTACCTGACTCAAGGCGCTGCTGTAAAACCTGGCGAAGTCGTATTACTAGAGAATGTGCGCTTTAACGATGGTGAAAAGAAAAACGATGCGACGTTAGCGAAGAAGTACGCGGATTTATGTGATGTCTTTGTTATGGATGCCTTTGGTACCGCGCACCGTGCGCAAGCATCAACAGAAGGCGTGACGCAAGCGATGCGTCAAGCAGAAAAAACTGTTTGTGCAGGGCCTTTGTTGGCAGCTGAGCTTGATGCCTTGAGCCTGGCGCTTGAAACACCAGCTCTGCCTATGCTTGCCATCGTTGGCGGCTCAAAAGTGTCTACCAAGTTAGAAGTGCTACATAGCTTAGCTGAAGTCTGTACACAAATTATCGTTGGTGGCGGTATTGCCAATACTTTCTTAGCGGCGCAAGGGCATAGTGTGGGCGCGTCGCTATACGAAGTAGATTTGATCGATACTGCGCGCGATATCATGACCAAAACTGAGATACTACTACCTGAGTATGTGGTTGTTGCTGATAAAGACGACATCGATTTTGCTGACTTTACTGGTTCATTGCAAAAGGCAGTTGCGACAATCAAGTCTGTTGATGCTATTGGTGATAACGACATGATATTGGATATCGCGCCAGAAAGCGCGAAGGAACTTGCCGACGCTATTATTCATGCAAAAACCATCTTGTGGAATGGTCCAGTCGGTGTTTTTGAAGTTGATGCTTTTGGTCAAGGGACACAAATACTAGCAACAGCTGTAAGAGACAGCGACGGTTTTTCAATTGCGGGTGGTGGTGATACCTTGGCGGCTATTGATAAATATCAAGTCGCTGATGGTGTCAGTTATATGTCAACGGGCGGCGGTGCATTTTTAGAATTTGTAGAAGGTAAAGTGCTTCCAGCAGTTGCTGCGTTGCAAATTAACGCTTAACTAATTAACGTTACTCAGTATTTTCGTAACACTAGACGTACAACTAACAGTAAACATCTAAGGTAGTCTGTGAAAATAATATTTTGACTTTCATTTGGCTTATTTATATCGGTATAGCTAAAATTTATAGTCATTGATTATTAAGCAGTAATTATTTGTTTCTACACTGAAAATTATTATTGCATGTCTCATTCGCACTCTATAAAATAGCGCGACCATGTATCTTGACATGCATTATTTACGAGAGGTTTATTATGTTAAAACGTCATTTGTTACTTGCTAGCATACTTGCTGGTACTTTTGCAGTTACTGCATGTAGCCAACAAACAGAAGAGAACACTGAAGCTGCTGTTGAGTCAGCTGGCGATGATGCTGCTGCAAACGCTGATGCTGCTGCTGCCGAGGTAGACGCTGCTGCTGCTGAAGCTGAAGCTGCTGCTCAAAACGCTGGTGCTGAAGTTGCTGAAAGTGCAGACACTGCTGGTGCAGCTGCAACAGACGCTCTGGAGAACACTGGTGATGCTATCGCTGAAGGTACTAATACAGCGGTCGAAAATACTGCTGAAGCAGTTGCTGATGGCGCTAATGCTGTTGCTGACGGTGCTAACGATGTTGCAGTTGATGCAGAACAACAGTACTAAGCTACGCCATAACTAAGCAATTAAATGACTGACTTTTTGGATACTATTATAAGTCATCCATTATCATAGTCATTGCTCTATAAGCCTCGAAATACTAGAAAAGCCTTGGTGATTGCCAAGGCTTTTTGCGTCCTGGGCTATGAGTATGATAGATAAAATGGTTCAGTTGTTGTAGACACCAATGAGAGAAAGAGACTGATTAGACTGACAAATAGTCAGGCAACTGCTACGAAGACAGCACAATTTTTGCTATAATCACCGCGTGATAATCATATCCCAAATGAGTCAGACTTTGACTGATATATATACAGTCAGTATGGTCGAGCAGATAGCGGAATGATTGTTACAAAGCTGCATTTAAAATACTATTCAAAATCCAATCAGAGAGCGTCTTATGGCCCTAATATCCTTACGTCAACTTCTAGATCATGCCGCTGAACACAACTACGGTGTTCCTGCCTTTAACGTCAATAACTTAGAGCAAATGCGTGCAATCATGATGGCTGCGGATGCTTGTGATTCACCTGTTATTGTTCAAGCCAGTGCGGGCGCACGTAACTATGCAGGGTCGGCATTTTTGCGTCATTTGATTATTGCTGCTATCGAAGAATGGCCACATATTCCAGTGGTTATGCATCAAGATCACGGCATGTCGCCAGCTATCTGCCAGCGCTCGATTCAGCTTGGTTTCTCATCAGTTATGATGGACGGCTCACTTGGTGAAGATGGCAAAACGCCAATGGATTATGATTACAATGCCAGCGTCACTCGTGAAGTGGTCAAAATGGCACATGCGTGCGGTGTCTCTGTAGAAGGCGAAATCGGTTGCCTAGGTAGCCTTGAGACCGGTATGGCAGGCGAAGAAGATGGCTCTGGCGCAGAAGGCGTATTAGATCACGAGCAGCTTTTGACCAGTGCTGATGAAGCTGAGCAATTTGTAAAAGACACCAATGTTGACGCGCTAGCGATTGCTATCGGTACGAGTCACGGTGCTTACAAATTCACGCGTCCACCGACAGGCGATATTTTGTCGATTGAGCGTGTAAAAGAGATTCATGCCCGTATCCCTAACACCCATCTTGTCATGCATGGCTCTTCATCAGTGCCGCAAGAATGGCTAAAAGTCATCAATGAAAACGGCGGTGATATTGGCGAAACGTATGGTGTACCGGTTGAGCAGATCGTAGAAGCGATCAAGCATGGTGTGCGTAAAGTAAATATTGATACTGATCTGCGTCTAGCATCAACAGGTGCTATCCGTGAGTTCTTGGCAAATAATCCAAGCGAATTCGATCCACGTAAATACTTCAAAGCCTCTATGGTCGCGATGTCAGACATCTGCACCAATCGTTTTGAAGCGTTTGGTTCCGCTGGTCAAGCGCATAAAATTCGTCCAATTAGCCTTGAAGGCATGGTCGATTTTTACCAATAAGGCTAGGCGTATATAATCAATAGAATATGCTAGTGAAAGGTGGTCTTGCATAATGAATGGCAGCGGACTTAACTTTATAATAACCAACAGAGGTGAGTGATGATTGGATTGATTACCGGACAGGTGCAATACTTAATGGCGCCAACGGCTTGTATCATGACAACCGCTGGTGTGGGTTATGATATCGAGCTGCCATTGCCGTCATTTTGTCAATTGCACCTTAACGAGCAGGCGAGTATTTGGACACATTTTCATGTACGTGAGGATGCGCAACTGCTCTATGGTTTTATTGACCGTAAAGAGCGCGATGTCTTTCGCCAATTGATTAAGATCAATGGCGTTGGGGCAAAAATGGCATTGGCAATGCTGTCTGCAATGTCAGCGGCTGAGCTAAAAATGCATGTTGAGCAAGAGTCAGAGGCGGCATTGACGCGCATACCGGGTATCGGTAAAAAAACCGCTCAACGTCTATTGATTGAGTTAAAAGATAAGCTAAAGAATATCGAAGTGGACAACGGTTCGTTTGAGCTCATGCCTCAGCAAACCGCTGTTTCTCACGACGGCAGTATCATTGCTGAAGTAGAAGGGGCACTGATTAGCTTGGGCTACAAAGAAAAAGAAGCTCAGCTCGCCATCAAAGCGGCTAAAAGTAAGGGTGACACCTTTGTAGACACTCAGGGGTTGTTAAAAGCCACATTGCAGCAGCTATCTGGTTTTTAAGCTCACGTTCCAAAGTTATCTATCGATAATAACAAAATAGTGCATTTAACAGATAAGCGACATTGATTGTCGCTTATTTTCGTTTTGGCCTCTACTTTATGATGTTTTGCATGACTTATGCGCAGCGTTTGGTTATGCTATTTGTTACCTAATTTTTTAATATAATGATAAATTCTATGATGCAAGATCGCTTAATTAATCCGCTAGAAGGCGCAAATGATGCACCTGATGCCAATATTCGACCAGCATTATTGGCTGAGTATATTGGTCAGCCAGTGGTACGTGAGCAAATGGAGGTGTTCATCGGTGCGGCGAGAGGCCGTGATGAAGCCTTAGATCATACCCTGATATTTGGTCCACCAGGGCTGGGTAAAACGACCCTTGCCAATATTATTGCGCGCGAGATGGGGGGTAATCTGCGCTCTACTTCAGGGCCTGTGCTTGAGCGTCCCGGTGATCTAGCTGCTATGCTGACCAATTTAGAGGCGGGTGACGTATTATTTATTGATGAGATCCACCGTTTGAGCTCGGTCATTGAAGAGATACTCTATCCAGCGATGGAAGATTTTCAGCTGGATATTATGATTGGTGAAGGGCCTGCCGCACGTTCTATTAAACTTGACCTGCCACCGTTTACATTGGTGGCAGCAACTACCAGAGCTGGGCTATTGACCTCACCGCTGCGTGATCGTTTTGGTATTGTCCAGCGTTTAGAGTTCTATAATATTGCGGATCTCACAACAATTGTGAGCCGAGCAGCACGCCTGATGCGTGTACCAATGAGTGAGGATGGCGCTATAGAGATTGCCCGCCGTGCACGCGGTACACCAAGGATTGCTAACCGCCTGTTACGCCGTGTGCGTGATTATGCTGAGGTAAAAGGCGATGGTAGTATCAATGGTGCCATTGCAGGCAGTGCGTTAGACATGTTGGCAGTGGACAGACGAGGACTCGATCATCTAGACAGACGCTATATAGAGATATTACACGAGCGTTTTGATGGTGGTCCTGCTGGGGTGGAAGCCGTGGCAGCGGCAATGGCTGAGGATAGAGGTACGCTTGAGGACGTGATTGAGCCTTACCTTATTCAACAAGGGTATGTATTGCGTACTGCTCGTGGACGGGTGCTAACACAGATGGCAATTGATCAAATGTTATGACAATGAGCATTAAAAATGCGCCTGCTTCTAATTAAAAGCAGGCGCATTTTTTTTGATTATTGCTTTGACTCTATGTATGTTTTGATTTCAGCCGTGTTAAATCATACCCTGCGGCAGATTTTTTGGCCCGCGTGCCTGTACGTACGATATCTCCGCTCGCAGTGACAACCTCGAGCGCGAGTACCACATCTTTCATGGTACCGTAGCGTACCGCATTGGTGCCCGACGCACGAGTGGCGACCATACCACCGATACTGGCATTGGCGCCGGGATCTATCGGAAAAAACAGCCCTGCATCGCGCAGATAATGGTTCAGTTGCTCACGCGTCACGCCAGGCTGAACGGTAACGGTCAAATCTTCATTATGAACCTGCAAAATGGCATTCATTGCGTGCATGTCGATGCATAACCCACCATAAGGTGCATTGAGCTGGCCTTCCAAAGATGAACCGATACCAAAAGCAATCACTGGCATCTCATACTGATTACAAATCTCGACCGCCGCTGCTACTTCCTGTTTGTCCTGTACCGTTAATACTGCATCTGGTGGCTGATTGGTGAACCACGTCATTGTATGGCCATGCTGCTCACGCACTGTCGAATTCACACTCAGTTGTTTGCCAAAACGTTCCTGTAAGGCTGTAATAGCCAAGCTATGATCTGGCTTGATAGTATTATGAGTCTGTGACAATGGTAGTGATGACATGATGAATCCTATAGATAATGCGACTATTTAGCATTAAAGCATATTCAATATCTATTTAATATGTGTCATTGACAGGAATTTGTCCTATGGTAATTAAGCTAGGATACGCCAAATGACCACCACAATAGCTAACAAATAAAAGAAAGGTGCAAACCAGCCTACTTGAGTCGCAATGCCAATATTGATTCCGAATCCTGCCAATGCCAACCAGTCGCGGCGACGGTCGTTGAGCATATCGGCGCGTATTTGTTGTATTTCACGCAGTTGGCTGTCTTGCCGTGAGCCTTGTGAGGCAAGGCTTTGTAGCCCTTGATCCAGTAGCTTTGGAATGTCGGTAGTAGACAAGAGTAGCTCAGGTAACTGTTGGCGCAACTGTTGTAAGTTACGCATCGGGTCTAACTGTTCTTTAATCCAGCTACTCAAGATTGGTTTGGCAAGTGACCAGATATCAAGATCAGGATAGAGGTCACGACCGAGCCCTTCTACATGTACCAAGGTTTTGAGTAATAGCATCAGCTGCGGCGGGATACTCATATGATGGCGACGAGCAATGTCTAAAATCTGCATCAGCACACCAGCAAAATCGATATCGTTGATTGATTTTTGTAGCATGGGGCCTACGGTACGCTTCATATCACGCATCAGCGCATGTTTATCAGCATTTGGTGGTATCCAACCTGCACGGCTAACGATGTCGACGACCGCGGTGAAGTTGTTATTCATGACTGCAAGTAACATACGTGCCACGATAAGCTGATCATCTTTTGACAGGGTACCCATGATGGCACAATCAAGCCCGATATAGCGTGGCTGATGACCCAAATCAACCGCTGCCATATCTGCATGTAATGTTTTGACAGGTGGCGTCTCAACAAACACATTGCCCGGATGCATATCAGCATGAAAAAAGTTATCCCGAAAGACTTGGGTGAAAAATATCGTCAAGCCTTTCTCTGCAAGCGCGGCACGGTCATAACCCAACTGATCAAACACCTCAACTTGTGAGATGGGAACGCCTTGGATACGCTCCATGACCATCACGTTTTTGGCAGCATCATATACTTCAGGCACATACATCAATGCTGAACCCAAGAAGTTATTGCGCATCTGGGTAGTGTTGTCCGCCTCAAGGGTCAAATCCAGCTCATTGAGCATTACTTGTCGATAGTCTTCAACAATATCGATGATATGAACAGCACGCGCCGCTTCGATACGCGCCGATGCCCAACTTGCCAGTTCTCGCAATAATTCAAAATCAGAGACAATCACCGTGCGAATATCAGGACGCACGACTTTAACCACCACTTCACGCCCATCATGCAGAGCTGCAGTATGGACTTGGGCGATAGAGGCTGCCGCTAGTGGTTTAATATCAAATCGTGCAAACAATGTATCGATGGACTGACCGAGGCCATGTTTTGGATGCTCAATTTGAGCGACAGCAATATCAGCGTCGAAAGGTTTAACTTTATCCTGTAGCTGTACTAACTGAGCGATAATCTCAGGCGGTACCAAGTCGCGACGCGTTGAGAGTAATTGACCCAATTTGAGAAACAGTGTACCCATCTCTTCAAGCGCGTACTTGATTCCATTTGGCTGATGCTTTTTACCCCATGCTGCTGGATGCGTACGAATTAAGCGTGCTAAAGGTTGCAGTTGCGGCGCTTCTTCGACAGATAAATGGGTATCAAGGCGATAAGTTGCGGCGATACGCCAAAGCTCTAGTAGACGGGCGCGGTGAGATAATAGCATGGGATTGGGTACTCTGGACAAAAACGAAAATAGGGTAGGCGCTATGCGTCATTATAGACAATGCTATCAGTAATAGCGTGTGCTCATCATTGATAAGACAAGCTACTAATAAAACAAACTACTGGTGAAACGAGTTATTGTGGGAAAGTGCTTGCTCTGCTTTGATAGCCGCAAGTTTGGCCTCTTCACGTTCGACATCAGCACGCAACTTTAGAATCTGCTGTTTGAGATCGTTGACTTCAGCGACCTCAATAGGGTCAGGCGCGCTATTGCCTGCCACATCATTAGCCCAATCGCTGACATCATCAAATGCACGTTTGGCACTATGACGCCAGCTACCTTTAAGCTGAGAGATAAGAAGATGTAATTGACTGGCCATTGGTTTGCCGATTAATGGCTCAAGCTGCCCAGCCAAATCAGGATCGAAGCCAGCCACCAGCTGTTTGAGCTGCATCAGTATTTTGTAATCGCCCGCGATTGGTAAGTTACCCTCCGCGCCGCGCATCAGATTGAGTAGCTGCGCTGGATTATCGACTGTAATGGTACAGTCCGGACGGCTATGACCAAAACGGGCGCGCTCCATACTGGCTTTTTGGCGCTCATTCATCTGACCACTTGGCTCAAAGACACTGTCTGTCGTGACTGGCTCAAAACGCAACCGTTCATGAGTGAACAACACGTCCAAATGAATGTCAGGCATACCCATGTTGAGACGCAGTACTTTACCAGCAAGCGGCGCTAACCCTGCCTTGGTAATCTCGTCACTCGCAATAGCAATGTTAATCAGCTTTTCGGCACCAGCCAATAGTAAGACAGTCAGCATAAGGCTCTCGCATCATTAAGTGAGCGCCTTTGAGTCAGCGCGTAGTATGTTTGGTTTAATATAGTATTGCTAATCGTACTTTACGCTTTAAAGCCACGATGTACAGCGACAATGCCAGCAGTCAAGTTATGATAATCACAGTTCTCAAATCCTGCTTGTTGCATCATCTGTTTGAGCGTCTGCTGATCAGGATGCATGCGAATCGACTCTGCCAAGTATTGATAGCTTTCAGAATCATTAGCAATCAGCTTGCCCATCATTGGCAGCGCTGTGAATGAATACAAGTCATATGCTTTAGATAATGGCTCAAACACGGGCTTTGAGAATTCTAAAATCAATAAGCGACCACCCGGCTTTAGGACACGGTACATCGCACGCAGCGCTGCATCTTTGTCGGTGACATTACGTAAACCAAAGCTGATGGTGACCAAATCAAAGCTGTTGTCATCAAATGGTGCCAACGTCTCAGCGTTCGCCAATATAAAATCAACGTTATTGCAGCCAGCATTGATTAAGCGCTCGCGGCCCACTTCTAGCATGGCAGCATTGATATCAGATAATACAACATGGCCATTTCTACCGACTTCACGGCTGAATACTTTGGCTAAGTCGCCTGTACCGCCCGCGATATCGAGTACATGCTGACCGGCACGAACCCCTGATAGGCTAATGGCGTAGCGCTTCCATAGACGATGAATACCAAATGACATGAAATCATTCATGATGTCGTATTTTTTGGCGACAGAGGTGAATACATCAGCCACACGTGCTTGTTTTTCGGCTTTGTTGACCGTCTTATAGCCAAAGTGAGTTTGCTCATTGCCATCAGTTTCAGGCGTATGTGGGTTATTGATATCATCACGCTGATTGAAAAGCGCTTGCCTTTCTGTGCGTACTGAAGTATCCGTGCTGGTTGGTTTTTCGGTATTTGGCATAGTCGTTTGTTGGCCTTGTGGCGTTCCAGTTGGTAGGTCTTGGACTTTAGTAAAGTCATTATTGCTGTTATCTTTATTAGATGCAGCTGTCTGCGCGCGTAATATTTGCGCGCTGATATCTTGGTTGTGATCGATACTGTCTTTTACCAATTTGTTCTGCAAATGAGCGTTGTTATTACTTGATGTGTCGGTCATCACATTATCCTAAGATTTGTTTTTATTAGGCTATGTACAGCCTGAGATATGCCAAGAATTAATTGGCTATTTAGCGTATTGATTCTATGATACACCAAACCCTACTGGCTTACCGCCATTATGTACTTCATCAACAATTAGCAGTTCACGTTCACAAAACGGTTCAATAAAACTGCTTACACTACTTAAAGGTTTCATAGCTTTGAAGCCTGCGTCGATGAAATCATAAAGTGGCTGGTAATTGCTGCGATAAGCAGCACTTTTTGCCAATGCAAAGGCCTTTTTGAGCATAAAGGTATTTAAGTGTTTGTCAGTGCGGTAACAAACGTCTTTTAGGTTGGCAATCTGTACTCGGCGTTCAGCTTCCTCATCAACCGCACGGTAGGCAGCTAGCATATTGTCTGCGTTCACTGGTAAGTTTTGATCGAGTAGCCACTCAGCCAAATGTAGATCCAGCTCAATGGCCAAAATTGCTGCTTGAATACCCATGCTGCCAGCCTCTAATGCAGACTCTTTGGCAAGACGTTCTAGTTTTTTGGCTTTTGGCAGGATACGGGCCAGTTGTTTTGCTAGTATCTCGAACTCATCACCACCATATAGCTTCGTTAAAAAATAATCTGCCATTAGCTGGTTTTTGGGTTGTTCAAACAGTGCACGATGGGTGTGACGGATACGTACTTGTTGCCATGTTTGTACTTCATTGAGCTTGGCTCTCAATACGTCATTTTCATGGTGAGGCAGAGCCCAAAAACGTGTCAAATGCTGTTGCAAGTCGGCTAGAGCGGTCATGGCAGTAAATCCTATAATAAAAATAGATAATATTGAAAATTTGAGGCAGCGTTATTGTGGTTGTTTAACCGCATAGGCTTTTGAATAGCTATTTTAGCAAGTATTAAAAATTGTGTTCACCATAAAAGAAAATAAATGAGAATACAAATGCCAAACTGTTACATAGCAATATTATTTACTCGATTGGCGCAATGCTATGATGAAATAGCTTGATGAAATTACTCTAGCATAAAACGCAGTGTCAAAAAGAGTCTGCCAAGCGAGAGTATCTAATATCATTCAATGGCAAAGCAGTGTAATAACAATATCATTCAATAACAATAAAAGTGAGTCCAATCATGTCCCAAAAAAATGATACTACTGAACCAGAGGCACCACAAGCGGTCAGTTCGCAGTTTAGTGAGCAAGTCGTCGAGGAGCGCCTAACGCCCAATCCTTTGAGTCAGTTTTCTATGGACAAGGATGCCCTTAGGCTCGCCTTGGTTACGGCGCAGTATGCGCTAAGAGCCACCCGGCAACAGACACCGCCAACGCTCAATAAACCAACGGGGCTGCTGGTACTCGTTAATGGGATGGAGCAGGCAGGCAAGGGTACCGCTGTTAAGCAATTGAGGCAATGGGTCGATCCAAGATTGCTTAAAGTTGAGGCAACCGTCGGCCATGCGCCGCTAAGCTATCAGCCTATTTGGCAAGTTCATACCGGCGCGATGCCGCGCCATGGCGATGTGATGGTTTATTTTGGTAATTGGTATGCTGACTTGTTATACAACGTCATGCGCATAGCAACATCAAATAACGAAGATAAAAAGAAGCAGTCAAAAAATCAAAAACATATCGATAAAAATGCGCTTCCTATTGCGAAATGGCAAGCCTATTTACAGCAGCAGTTAGCTGAGCTCAAAGCATTTGAGCAGGATCTTATAGCCAATCACACTCGGCTACTGAAATGCTGGTTCCATGTGGATATGGAAACACTGCATAGCCGTCTACAAGATAGTAAGGCTGATCCGCAGTTTTTGTATCAAATTGACTGGAACAGCAAAACAGTGATCGAAAAATTTAATGAGGTTGCAGCCACTCTCTTACGGCAACAAGATGACTGGATCATCATTGATGGTGATGATAAATCGGCAGCGGCTGATGATTTTTGTCATGAAGTCTTACATGCTATGCAAATGGCGCTCGTTAGTAGTCGTACCAGTACAACTGAATCTGCAGAAAAAAAACCACCGTCCAAGACAAAAAAATCCAAACCAAAAGTTGAACAGGCGCCGTTTGAACCGGTAAAGATACCGAAAAGCTTGACCAATATTGATGATTCAAAGATTAGTAAGTCTGAATATAATGATGCTTTGGCAAAGAAGCAAACACGTCTCGCTGAATTACTACGGGCGCGTCAAGGTCGTCATGTTGTCTTTGCCTTTGAGGGCATGGATGCGGCTGGGAAAGGAGGCGCAATCAAAAGGCTAGTTGCCGCACTCGATCCACGTGAATATCAAATTTACAATATCGGCGCACCGATGTTATACGAGACTCAGCACCCTTATTTATGGCGCTTTTGGACCAAACTGCCCAATGAACAAACCAACCGTGTTAGCCGTATTGCCATCTTTGATCGGACTTGGTATGGCAGAGTATTGGTTGAGCGTGTTGAGGGGTTTGCCACCGATGAGGAGTGGCAACGCGCGTATGATGAAATCAATCGTTTCGAATCCGACTTAACAACAGCTGGAACGTTGGTCATTAAATACTGGTTAGCTATTGATAAAAAAGAGCAGCTAAAACGCTTCGAAGCCCGTCAAGATACACCGCACAAGCAATTCAAACTCACTGATGATGATTGGCGCAATCGTGATAAATGGTCAGATTACGTGCAATCTGCAGCAGATATGCTGGCACGCACCAATACAAAAACAGCGCCGTGGTGTATTATCGCGACCAATGAAAAGCGACAAGCGCGTTTAGACGTCTTAGATCATGCCATACAGCAGTTATCGGAAGCATCTGATGGCAATTAGCTATCACAAAATAACTAAGATTTGCCAGTTATTTATACTTTTGAAAAACCATTTTTCCCCAATTTTGCTTAGGGAAACATACGAAATTTAATCTGTCATTGATAAAGGATGAGTTCTGTGGACACGCTCACAGTTACAAATCTTGCAATATCATTATGCATTATGTGATTATATTTAATATAATAGGGCCGCAATTGTCTTTACCCTGTCATAAAATGCGCTGACAGATGCATATTTTATGATGAGTACAGATATTTAAAAGACATTATCGCCGTATCTAAGTATTGATAAACACTGTATTGATAAAAAATGTACTGATAAAGACCGTAACATCACCAGAAAGATAAGCCGCAAGATGCTGTAATCAAATGATTGGGCAATATACTTTGCGGCTTTTTGATATGTGATGTGTTTTTACAGAGAAGCCTATCAACGCCTTGAATCAAGCATAGATGAATGATTCTAAGGTACGGCAGCAAAATCCGCTAAATATTATTGTTTAGCATTCATTGTTTAAAAAGCACGTTGCGTATTTATCATCATGCTACTTTAGTGTGTGGTTTTAAAACTCACATGTATGGCTGCGCAATGTTACTAATCGCATATAATTTCAATCAGCTTACGCAGGACGTATTAACGTATGGGTATTAGCAACAGTTCTACAGGGCCAACCCAATCAGTCGGCTCTACGAAAGTAAATCTATTTTTTGCCATTTTATTGATTGCGATGACCATCTACTTTTTGTGGTGGGGTTTAGATTACACCATGCGTCAGCAAACGACGCTGTTTATTATAGCGACCGCGTTTGGTGTCTTTATGGCATTCAATATCGGTGGTAACGATGTCGCCAACTCTTTTGGTACTTCAGTGGGTGCAGGAACGCTGACTATCCCGCAAGCATTGGGTATCGCAGCGATATTTGAGGTGTCGGGCGCCGTACTGGCAGGTGGTGAAGTAACCGATACCATCCGAAGCGGTATTGTCGATTTAGACGGCCTCTCAGTCGAGCCCAACCAGTTTATTTATGTCATGCTCTCAGCGTTGTTTGCTGCTGCGTTTTGGTTGTTATTTGCTACCAAAAAAGGTCTGCCAGTGTCGACCACCCATGCAATTATTGGCGGAGTGGTGGGTAGCTCCATCGTATTGGGTATCACGTTAGGTGGTACTGAAATGGCGTTATCAACGGTAAGTTGGAGCAAGATTGGCACTATCGCTATCTCTTGGGTTCTATCACCGTTACTAGGCGGCGTTTTGTCTTATCTACTATATGGCCAAATCAAGAAAAATATCATTGAATATAATGATAGAACAGAAGCGCATATTGGTGAGCTAAAAGCCAATAAAAAAGTATTAAAGCAAAACCATAAAGAGTTTTTGGATGGCTTGACAGAGTCAGAGCAATTGGCTTACACGTCAGCGATGCTACGAGATCAAGAAATCTATAAAGATGATGATTGCTTGGTTGAAGATTTAGAGACGGATTATTACAAAGAACTTTATAAGCTTGAAAACGAGCGCAGCAACCTCGATACCTTAAAAGCATTGAAGCAATGGGTGCCTATTATTGCGGCTGCGGGCGGTGCAGTGATGGCCTCCTTGGTTATCTTTAAAGGTTTGAAAAACGTCAATAACGGTATGACGACGCTGCAAGGCTTTTTAATCATGGGGATGATAGCAGCCCTCGTTTGGCTTGCAACTTATATTTATACCAAAAGTATCCGCGGCAAGCACAAAGAAGATCTGACCAAAGCCACCTTTATTATGTTTAGCTGGATGCAGGTCTTTACCGCGTCAGCATTTGCTTTTAGTCACGGCTCAAACGATATTGCCAACGCGGTTGGTCCTTTTGCTGCGATTATGGATGTCATTCGTACCAATAGCATCTCGACCGAAGCGGCTGTACCACCTGCTGTTATGCTGACTTTTGGTGTGGCACTGATTGTTGGTCTTTGGTTTATCGGTAAAGAAGTCATTCAAACTGTCGGTACCAATCTAGCGAAGATGCATCCAGCTTCTGGATTCTCAGCTGAGCTGGCCGCTGCTGCTGTCGTTATGGGCGCATCAACGATGGGTCTTCCTGTATCAAGCACGCATACCTTGGTTGGGGCTGTATTGGGTATTGGTATGGTCAATAAAGATACCAATTGGGCGCTCATGAAACCAATCGGTTTGGCATGGGTCATCACCTTGCCAGTTGCTGCTGGTCTATCAGCAATCAGCTATATTGTATTGAGCAATATTTTTTAATCTTAAGGCGCTAGAGCTCTGCACTAAAGCTTATTCTAGAGCCATAAAAAACGCTTATCAGCATGACGCCGATAAGCGTTTTTTAATGTCATATGAATATTTACTCAGTGCCAAACTGCTGGCGTTTTTTTGCAAAAAATCGGTCCAATCTATCCATCGCATTTTCTAAATCAAGCAAGTTAGGCAAAAAGACCAAACGAAAATGATCGGGTTTGTCCCAGTTGAAGCCTGTGCCTTGCACCATCAACACGTTTTCTTCGACGAGTAAGTCCATCATAAAGTCCATATCATCCGTGATAGGGTAAACCTCTGGATCCATTTTTGGAAAACAGTAAAACGCACCTTGCGGCATGGTACAAGAAATGCCTTTAATCGCATTGAGACGTGAAACCGCCATTTCGCGCTGTTTATATAGGCGACCTGTTTCGGAGGTCAAGTCTTGCATACTCTGATGACCGCCCATCGCTGTTTGGATGGCATACTGTCCTTGAACATTCGAGCAAAGGCGCATGGATGCCAGCATATCCAAGCCTTCAATAAAGTCAGTCGCGTGTTGTTTGCGTCCAGACACCATCATCCAGCCTGAGCGAAATCCGGCAATACGGTGTGACTTTGACAAGCCATTGTATGAGAGTACCAGTACTTCATCGGTCAAGGTGCTCATCGGTGTATGTACATTATCATCATAGAGAATACGATCGTAAATCTCGTCCGCCATGATGATTAAGTTGTGCTCTTTAGCAACTTCGATAATTTGTTTTAATAACTCATCGCTATAAAGGGAGCCTGTCGGGTTATTGGGGTTGATAACCACGATGCCCTTTGTTTTGCTAGTGATTTTAGATTTAATATCCTCAACATCAGGATGCCAGTTGTCTGCTTCATTACAGCGATAATGCACAGCGGTGCCGCCAGCGAGGTTAGCCGCTGCTGTCCAAAGTGGGTAATCTGGCATCGGAATCAGGACTTCATCGCCATCGTTCATTAGCGCTTGCATGGTCATGACAATCAACTCAGACACACCATTACCCAGATAGACGTCACGCACATCAACTGCTGATAAGAGGCCTTTAGACTGGTAATATTGCAAAATGGCTTTGCGCGCCGAAAAAATCCCTTGTGAGTCCGAATAACCCGTTGCCTCAGATAAATTCATCGCCACGTCACGCAAGATTTCATGAGGCGCTTCTAGACCAAACGGCGCTGGATTGCCTACATTTAGCTTCAGTATGCGCTTACCCTCTGCTTCCATTTTATTGGCAGTTTGGAGTAGGGGGCCGCGAATGTCGTAGCAGACGTTTTGTAATTTATCGGATTTTTTTATGGTGTTCATAGCGTGACCCTTTGTCGGGTAGGTTTGTGAATGTTTATCGGTGTCGGGAAAAGTCTCAAGCTGAGTCTTAGCTGCCCCATTGTCTGATGGGCTAGCTGAAGCGTGAGCTGTCTCTAAATCCATACTTTGAGATAAATAGTTGTCTTCGGATAAAAGCATACTAGTATCTTCACTTTGAAGATCACCGCGCAAGAGATAGCCTTCGCTACAGCCTAAAATACGAGCCAGTGTCGGTAGCTTAGATGAGACAATACCATTAGTGCCGCGCTCCCAGTTGGAGATAGCGCCGCGACTGACCTTTGCACCAGCGGCTGTCATTGCCTGTGCTAGCTGCTCTGCGGTAAATCCTTTGTCTCGGCGTAGCTGTACTAGCCGCTCTGCTTGCGTGCTTTTACTATTGCTATCGGACATTGTTATTTGAGCCTTTATCAATCAGTGAACGTGTATAGATGATACAAAATTGAATATTTTTTCATAACTTACCAATGCAAGATATTATTGCATTACAAAAAATATTGCAAGAGATAGAAACGCTTTTTATAAAATGCAAGAATAACTTGCAATATTGTGTCTTTTCCTCTTTGCTGGATGCTCATATCTTGCTCACATCTATAGATAAGCGAATATTATTGACTGTATTTTATTAGAAGGGTGCTGCCCAAAGCACTGTAAATCACCTAGCATTGGCAGTACTCTTTTTAAATATGCCTTGAATAGTGAGTTGTGAACCTTCACATATAACCCATCGTTTTTATAATAATATGGCGATAAAATAGTTATCAATAATAAATAATCGAATAAGGGTACATTATGCAAGACAATCAATTGAGTAAAGAAGAAATCAGCCAATTGACCGAAGCTGACTGGAAAGAGCGTTTGAGCGCTGACGAGTATCATGTGATGCGTGAAAAGGGCACAGAGCGTCCATTTACAGGCGTTTATAACGATGCAACTGATGATGGTGTTTATCGCTGCAAAGGCTGCGGTGCCAGTTTGTTTGATTCAAGCAACAAGTTTGATGCGGGTTGTGGTTGGCCAAGTTTCGATCAAGGGATTGATAACAGCGCGATAGACGAGCATGTTGACAACTCATTGGGTATGATTCGTACCGAAGTCACCTGTAGCAACTGCGGTGCACATTTAGGGCACGTGTTCCCTGATGGTCCACGTGAGACGACAGGTATGCGCTATTGTATCAACTCAGTATCTATTGATTTGGATAAATCTGAGAAGTAAGTCCTTTATCTGATTTTAGAAGTGTGAGAGGGGAAGTACAGAGTGCTTCCTTTTCAAGGGTTTCTAATATTCATGTGATAAAGAAAACGGCGTTATTGAAACAAATAATCAAAATAATAAAATTCTCAATTTAAGGATAGATGATGAGTACTATTTATGACTTCACCGCTGAGCGTATGGACGGCAGCTCGCAAGCGTTTTCTGAGTATAAAGATAAAGTATTGCTAATCGTTAATACGGCAAGCAAATGTGGATTCACTCCGCAGTTCGAAGGGTTAGAATCGTTATATCAACAATACAAAGATCAAGGGCTAGTCGTTATCGGCTTTCCTTGTAATCAATTTGGCAGCCAAGATCCCGGTAGCAATGACGAGATCGGCGCGTTTTGTCAAAAAAACTATGGTGTCAGCTTTCCTATGATGGCGAAAATTGATGTCAATGGTGCAGACGCTCATCCTATCTATGACTGGCTTAAAGACCAAAAAGGTGGCCTACTGACAGATGGCATCAAATGGAATTTCACCAAGTTTTTAATCGATAGCAAAGGGCAGGTCATCGATCGTTATGCGCCAACGACCAAGCCAGATGCCATCAAAAAAGACATTGAGCAAGCATTAACCAATAAGTAAGTATCGAGTCTAAAAAAAATGATTTTTTATGAAAATATAAAATCAATAAAAACATATGCTTGCTAAAAATTTCGATATAAAATTGAAAAATATTTAAAAAATTGAAAAATAGCGTTTGACAGCCAAGTGTAAATCTATATAATACACACCCACAGCAAGAGGACTTACTTAGATAAGCCCAGCTGATTAAGTTAACATTGAGTGTGACAGCTGATGATAGCTTTAGAAGTTGAAAAGCTTGATTGCTTTAAAAGCTTCAGAAAATTCCCTTTAAGGAATTTTCTCTTGCGAACCTAAAATTGCAGTGCAATTTTTTAACGGTTCTCAGGGTGATTAGCTCAGTTGGTAGAGCGTCTGCCTTACACGCAGAATGTCGGCGGTTCGAATCCGTCATCACCCACCACTTTTTAGCAAGTGGGCTCTTTAAATAAGAGCAAGAAGCTAAGACGACCTAAGCAGCGGTAGTTCAGTTGGTTAGAATACCGGCCTGTCACGCCGGGGGTCGCGGGTTCGAGTCCCGTCCGCTGCGCCATATTTAAAACGAATTTAGACTGTAAAGTTTAAGCAAGTTTCGCCTCAAGTATTAGTTTACTTGGGGTTTTTTTGTGTTTAGGTGTTTTTGCTTAATGTCATCATATTTTGGTATATTGCAGATGAGCCACCCACGATAGCACGATCATCAATCGAAAATCCTTTTTGCCACTATTTTCAGTAATATGTAATATAAGTAAAAATTAGTCTTAAAATTATTGGATAAATAAGCCATAGCAGGTATTAATCTCTTTATTTTCGTACGCCTTACAGCGCCTTCTGTTGACAGCGGCATTTGCAGCCTGATATATCTGTTTGCCTAATAAATATAGATATATAAGGGATGCATTTTGAGTGATAGTAAAAAGCTAGATTTAGGGGTTGGACAAGATCATATTGTGATACAGCGACGTTACAATGCGTTGGGCGCAGTCAATGATTTACTTATCGCTATTTAGTTTTTGATTGGTAGGTCTTTCTTTTTAAAAGAGTCGCTCACCACAGATGGGACGTGGCTGTTTATTCTTGGTAGTGCACAGCTACTTATAAAGCCACTGATCAAGCTGATCAGCTTGATTCATGTCGGTCGAGTATACAACCTATCAAATCAGCGGTAAGTTATAGCGTTAGGTAATACCGCGCTTGTTATAACCCATAAGCTGTAACTATAAATACAAATACAATCAATTTATCCAGTATTACTCCCAAGGATAATAGCCACTAGTGCTAGAAGTAGTTTGGCTCATTGAACGATAGTGAGTGTTCTTTGATACTTCCAAAAGAAAAAATTTCATCCAAAAATCATTGAATTATTTCCATATGTCTATATTATTGGACATATGGAAATAACTAATGCTACTGCAAGCTTTGCAGCACTTTCTCAAGACACTCGTCTAAAGGCTTTTAGGTTGCTGGTCAGCCACGAGCCTGAAGGACTCCCTGCGGGTGAGGTAGCCCGTCAGCTCTCTGTGCCGCACAATACCATGTCGGCGCATCTAGCAGTGCTGTCAAGAGCAGGGTGGGTGGTCTCACAGCGACAGAGTCGGCAAATTATCTATCGGGCGTCGCTCTCACATATGGATAGCGTCATTCAATTTTTATTACAAGACTGCTGTGCAGGCCATCCAGAATTGTGTGCCTCACTCATCGACAGTTTAAGTGGATGCAGGGTAAATGAGTCTGCTGAGCAAGATAATCATTAAACCAATAATCGATTCAATAAACATACTGATAAAATAGGTAAGATGACGATGAAACCTTTAATTTTGCATAACCCTAATTGTGGAACCTCTCGCAACACACTTGCCATTATGAAAGCATCAGGAGAGACGCCAGAAGTGGTGGAATATCTAAAAAACCCACCAACACGAGCACGCTTAGTTGAGTTATTAGCCCAAATGCAAATCTCTCCAAGAGAGTTGCTAAGAAGTAAAGAGGTGGTTAATGATGAGCTTGGCCTAGACAACCCTGAGCTCTCTGATGATCACATCATCGATGCCATGATCGCGCATCCTATTTTGATCAATCGTCCGATCGTGGTGACTGATAAAGGTGCGGCCTTATGTCGTCCTTCAGAGCGCGTGTTTGAACTGCTAGCAAACCCTGTCAGTAGCTTCACAAAAGAAGATGGAGAGGTCATTTATCATGGCAAACACTAAGGCCGAACCAGCATCAATAACGGAGTCTACTGCTTCAGCAAATTCTAGCTTTGACGATTTACCCAATATCGATGTCGACAATATTCAACCAATCGACATTGAGTCGTTGATCGCGCCTAATGACCCACGTCATGCGCCCAAAATATTGGTGTTGTACGGCTCTGTCCGCGCGCGCTCATTCTCTAGATTGGCCGCGGAAGAGTCGAGCCGACTGTTACGCTGGTATGGTTGTGAGGTGCGGATGTTTGACCCATCAGGCTTGCCACTGCCTGACGATGTAGATTCAGATCATCCAAAAGTGCAAGAGCTACGAGAGTTGGCGCAGTGGTCAGAAGGGATGCTTTGGGTGAGTCCAGAGCGTCATGGCAGTATCACCAGTATCATGAAAGCGCAAATCGATTGGATTCCGCTGTCTTTGGGTGGCGTGCGTCCAACACAGGGTAAAACCTTAGCACTAATGCAAGTCAGTGGCGGCAGTCAAAGCTTTAATACGGTCAATCAGATGCGTATTCTTGGACGTTGGATGCGGATGATCACTATCCCTAATCAGTCCTCTATACCCAAAGCCTTTTTAGAATTTAACGATAACAATCGCATGGATATGTCGCCGTTATATCTGCGTCTTGTCGATGTCTGCGAAGAGTTGGTGAAATTTACTTGGCTTACCCGCGGACGCTCAGCGTATCTTACCGATCGCTATTCAGAACGCGTCGAGAGCGCTGAAGAAGTATCGAACCGCGTCAATCAAAAGTCGCTTTGATACGGATACGCTAAGACTGTTACCCCAATACAATCACATTAACATTATTATTTAAGTAAGGCTGTGCCATGCTTGCGTTCGCTATTTTTGTTGTCACTCTGGTGCTGGTAATATGGCAACCGAAAGGGTTGGGTATCGGTTGGAGTGCGATGGGCGGCGCCTTGGTCGCGTTAGCGCTTGGCGTCGTGCAGCTATCAGATGTCGGTATCGTGTGGGATATTGTTTGGGATGCGACCTTTACTTTTGTGGCGCTGATCATCATCTCGCTTATCTTGGATAGAGCAGGATTTTTTGGTTGGGCAGCGCTGCATGTGGCACGCCTTGGCAATGGGCAAGGGCGACTGCTGTTTCCGATGATTGTTATATTGGGTGCGTTTATTTCTGCGTTTTTTGCCAATGATGGGGCGGCGCTATTACTGACGCCCATTGTGATTGCGATCTTGCTGCGCCTAAATTTTGCACCACCTTCCGCTTTAGCTTTTATCATCGCGACGGGTTTTATCGCTGATACAGCAAGTCTGCCCTTGGTCACCTCAAATTTAGTTAATATCGTTAGCGCCAATTATTTTGATATTGGTTTTGGGCGTTATGCGGCAGTTATGGTGCCCGTGAATATTGTGTCCGTATTGGCGACGCTACTGGTATTGTGGATGGTCTATGCCCGTCATATTCCTAAGCACTATCCAGTCGATAATCTAAGTGCCCCTGCATCCGCTATTACCGATCCATTGGTCTTTCGCGCCGCTTTTCCATTGTTGGGTTTGCTACTGGTTGCTTATTTTGCGACCGAGCCGCTAGGGTTACCTATTTCACTTGTCACTGGCGCTATCGCATTGTTGCTAATGGCCATCGCTGGTCGTTTGTGGCAAGGCGGACGCGGCGCGGTGATTTCTGTCAGTGATGTCGTACGCAAAGCCCCTTGGCAAATCGTCCTGTTTTCGATTGGTATGTATTTGGTGGTGTATGGCTTGGGCAATGCAGGTCTTACCGCCTATGGCGCGCGCGTGCTTAACTGGCTAGGAGGGCAGGGCGCAGTCATTGCCACAGTAGGGACTGGGTTTTTATCTGCCATTGTCGCGTCTATCATGAATAATATGCCAGCGACTTTGGTCGGTGCGCTCGCGATTGATCAGGCGCAAGTGCCCGCTGCGACGCGAGAACTGATGATTTATGCCAATGTAATCGGCAACGATTTGGGCCCTAAGTTTACACCGATTGGCAGTCTTGCGACGTTATTATGGTTGCATGTATTGGCAGAAAAAAACTACAAAATTAGCTGGGGACAATATATAAAAATAGGCCTGCTGATTACGCCTCCTGTGTTACTAGTGACGCTTTTGGCCTTGGTTGTTTGGCTGCCTATGCTGCCAAGCTAATTAAGACAGTAGAGTCAGTGCAGAGTTGCTTTCAAATACAAGCCATAAAAAAACCCCCATCAAACTGATGGGGGTTTTGGCAAATGCCATAATTGAATCTATAGTGACTCAAAAGGTTTACTACTAAAATGTGGCTCTCCAACCTGGGCTCGAACCAGGGACACACGGATTAACAGTCCGTTGCTCTACCAACTGAGCTATTGGAGAATAGGTTGTAAGTAACTAATCGCTTACAACGAGCCTTAGAAGTCTCTAACGAGTTCTTGCTAAGTGGGGCGTATTCTAGCAAAGATAAAAAATACGTCAAGCGTTTTTTTTCATAACTCGTAAAAAATATCACTTTAATGATGAGGGAGAGGGCTTTTACGGATAAATAGCAAAAACAACCATAAAAAAGACGCCGCATAGAAACGACGCGGCGTCTTTTTTGTTAAAGCACTTGTAAGGCTAACGATGCTTTGTGACTTATTCGGCAACGTCCAAGTCAGCAATGGCTTTTTCGATACGTGACAAGGCATCTTGCAATGTGGCTTCATCAGTCGCGTAAGAGATACGCATATAGCCACCAAGACCGAAAGCATCACCAGGTACGACCGCGACACCGACTTTTTCTAGTAACCATGCTGAAAACTCAGTACATGATGATAGGCCAGCGGCTTTGATGAGTGGCTTGATTTCAGGATACACGTAGAACGCACCGTCAGGGCGCAAGCAAGTGATCCCTTTGATGGCGTTTAGACCATTAACGACTAGGTCGCAGCGCTTCTCAAATGCCGCTACCATTGGCTCAAGTACGCTCTGATCGCCACTGATGGCTGCTTCTGCAGCCACTTGGCTGATGGAGGTTGGGCATGAAGTAGACTGTGACTGTACTTTTTTCATCGCGCCGATGAGTTTGGCAGGGCCACCAGCATAGCCAATACGCCAGCCTGTCATCGCATAGGCTTTAGACACACCGTTTAGGATAATGGCACGGTCTTTTAGCTCAGGCGCGGCATTGAGGATATTGTAGAACTTATCACCCGTCCAGCGGATGTGCTCGTACATGTCGTCTGATGCCACATACACGTGTGGATGCTTTTTCAATACTTCAGCGATGGCTTTTAGCTCATCCAAGGTATAAATCATACCAGTCGGGTTAGAAGGGCTGTTCAATACCAACAGTTTGGTTTTTTCAGTGATGGCGTCTTCTAGCTGCTCAGCGGTGATTTTGAAATCTTGCTCAGCGGGGCATTTTACGATGACTGGTACGCCTTCTGCGATGATAACCATATCAGGATAGCTCACCCAGTATGGTGCTGGGATGATGACTTCGTCGCCAGGATTGATAAACGCTTGGGCAAGGTTAAAGAATGACTGCTTACCACCGACCGATACTAGGATTTCGTTTGGCTCGTAGCTGATGTCATTGTCACGCTTGAATTTCTCTATGATGGCGGTTTTTAGCTCTGGCGTACCATCAACAGCAGTATATTTGGTGAAGCCATTATTGATGGCATCGATTGCTGCTTTTTTGATGTGGTCAGGGGTATCAAAATCAGGCTCGCCTGCACCCAAACCGATAATGTCTTTGCCAGCTGCTTTTAGTTCTTTTGCTTTATTAGTAATCGCTAGCGTAGGAGAGGGTTTGATGCTATTGACGCGGTCAGACAGTTGCAACTCGCTCATGAGAGATCCTTTTTTATATGGGAGTGGGATTGGTAAAAATCGATATTAATTATATAACGCTTTTATCACTATCAGGACAAGATATCGGGCAGTTTAGACAATCACCTCATCTTGTCGTGAAGATAGCCACAATTCGATCATAAATGAGACGCTCATCCATGTCTGCGCGGCTATTTTAATATTGTAGCATGCTGATATAGCGCTGTCTTATTACCCCGATAACAAAACATTGCGGACTGTCTTTTAGCATGACTCACTGTATAAATATGAAGACCACAGCAAAGATAAGATGGTTTCGTTGTGGCAATTGCGAAGACACAACAATAAACCTATAGCCGACTACTATAACTATTTAGGTTTGTTAAATAAGATGGCGTATAGGTTAATAAAAACAAGCCATATAACAGAGCACAAATACGCTCAGATGAAAGCTTGCATCCGAATTTAAAAACAGCTCTATTCAGCTCTTTGTTGAGCGATACGCTTTTCATATTATAAGAACATTTAAAAAGGATATTCACGATGACAGATTCTGCTGAAAAACAACACATTCTTATTACTGGTGCGACCTCTGGTATTGGCAATCAATTGACCAAGGATTATCTGCTAGAGGGCCATACCGTGTATGCTGTCGGCCGTGATGACGAGGCGCTGGCTGAGCTAAAATCGCTCGGCGCAGAGACGATTGATTTGGACCTGATGGATCGTGAAAAAGTCATTGCAGCGTTTGAAAAAGTCGACACCATTGATTTGGCGATTTGCGGTGCTGGCATGTGTGAGTATTTAGATATGCCAAACTTTGATAGCGAAGTATTTATGAAAGTGATGTCAGTCAATATGGGTACGTTGTCTCATGCCATCGAAGGCGTATTGCCAAAGCTCATTGCGTCTAAAGGTCGCCTAGTCGGTATCGGTTCAGCGTCTGCTTACGTGCCGTTTGCCCGTGCTGAAGCTTATGGTAGCTCAAAAGCTGCTATCCATTATCTGATGAAAACATTACAGATTAGCCTCGCACCACACGATGTGTCGGTGAGCTTGGTCGTACCGGGTTTTGTTGAAACGCCAATGACTGAGCAAAATGATTTTCCTATGCCGTTTATCCAGACGCCAAAGCAGGCCAGTCAAGCCATCCGTGATGGCATAGAAAGCGGGCACGAGGTTATTGAGTTCCCCAAAAAATTAACGATGCCACTAAAAGCATTGGGCACATTGCCTGATTTGGTCTGGCAGCAAGTGAGTGAGAAACTCAATAAGAAATAACTTACTGATAAGCAGATCATCCACGATAACAACCGCAAAAATATAACAGGGAATGCTTTTATGCCGTTTATTCGTTTCAAGCGTGCAAATAACCAAAAAACTACGGACAGCAATGATGCCAAAAATGCTGACCATCAGGCAGCGCAAAAACGTATCGCCATTATTGGCTCGGGTGTGTCAGGACTGACCTGTGCGCATTATTTAGGCGCGCAACATGAGGTGACCGTTTTTGAGGCCAATGATTATATCGGCGGGCATGTAAATACCATTGATGTGGCACTACAGGACGGCAAAAAAGCAAAGACTAGTAACGTAGAGAGTAGCGCCATAGATACCGGTTTTATTGTTTTTAATGAGCGTACTTATCCCAATTTCTTCCGTTTGCTCCACGATCTGCAAGTGCCATTTCAGGCGACGGATATGAGCTTTTCGGTCAAAAATACCGCACGTCGTTTTGAATACAATGGGCATACGCTCAACACCTTATTATCGCAGCGCAAAAACGTACTCAATCCAAAGTTCTGGCAGTTTATCAAAGATATCTTGCAGTTTAATAAACACATTAAGCAGCTCCGTCAAGAGTATGATAGTGCGCGTGCTGCGGGGCAAGACATTAGCGGATTTACTGAGCAGACGCTAGGTAATTACTTGGCTCAACAAAACTATGGTCAGCTGTTTACTGATAACTATCTGCTGCCCATGGTATCTGCCATTTGGTCAACCAGTCTGGATGAGGTGCAAGATTTCCCACTGGTGTTTTTTGCGCAATTTTTTGACAATCATGGCTTGCTCGATGTGGTCAATCGTCCGCAGTGGTTCACGATTAAAGGCGGCTCAAAACAATACGTTAATAAACTGATTCCACGCTTTATCAAAGCGGGTGGCAAAGTGCGAGTCAATAGTCCAGTACAGTCTGTGACACGTGATGGTGAGAAAGTGCTGTTGACGGTTCAGAACAAAGGTGATGCTAACAA
The DNA here is from genome assembly GCF_900101915.1 of Psychrobacter pacificensis. Lineage (GTDB taxonomy): Bacteria > Pseudomonadota > Gammaproteobacteria > Pseudomonadales > Moraxellaceae > Psychrobacter > Psychrobacter pacificensis. The sequence goes on from NZ_FNAL01000003.1 coordinate 183,760, forward strand.
CATCGAGAACCTTGTATTTGACGAGGTTGTTTTTGCCTGTCATGCAGACACCGCACTGAAGATTCTAACAGATGCCAGTACCACTGAAACTGAGGTGCTGAGTCACTTCCGCTTCACCGAAAACACGGCTGTATTGCATACCGATACGAGCGTCTTACCCAAGAAGCCACTGGCATGGGCAAGCTGGAACTACCTTATTGATAGAAAGACTTCAGACAATGTGACAGACAAGAATCAAGCTGGCGTAAATACACAACGACCTGAAAAACCCGTGCTAACGTATCATATGAATATCTTGCAGCGTCTGACCAAGAATCATAATTATTTGGTTACGCTTAACCATGAGATAGATGATCAGCAAATCGTCAAAAGCATTGATTATAGCCATCCAGTGTTCGATCTAAAGATGATTGAGGCGCAAACCAAATGGTCAAGTATCTCTGGCACAGGGTTGCATACGCATTTTTGCGGAGCATATTGGTTTAATGGCTTTCATGAAGATGGCGTACGCAGCGGTCTACGTGTGTGTCAGGCGCTCGGTCATGATATGGATATAAAAGACGAGGTTGATCCAGCGTATTTGCCTAATGCGGATAGCGCACATACGCCGTTTCGTTATAAAGACTTGCCAGTAAAAGCTGACACAAAAGCACGCACCCTTGATAAGCGTCAGATTAACACTGCGACCACCAACCAGGAGCTGGTTGAGTATGCTGAGCGCTTACAGAGTGCGGCTGATGATAATAATCAAAATAAAAAACGTGGTTTATTTGCTCGCCGTAAAGCCAAATAGCCTTGCGAGCAATATTGCAAATTTTTCTATCATCATGTGCCTTTACCGAAGAGAGTGTCTATGACCGTGTCCACCAAACCTACTAATGATATGTTACGTCATGAGCTAGCTTGTGATACTACTGCATTAGCGCATCAATTGCTTGAGGGCACGACATGGCATAGTCGGTTGCTACCTAATGTGAATAAGTTTGTTTATCCGTATCGCTATTGGGGCATCAATATCGGTGCATTGGCGGCAGGACAGGATCTTCCAGAAATAGACACGGCAGCTTTTGGTGAGCATAAGGTTTTAGGCGTATCACACCTGAGCAAGATATTACCAAAGAAGTTATTGGCAAAGGGATTGCCTTTATTTTCAGCTAAGACAAAAGCGCTGCAACAATTTTGCCCTAATGATTATCTAGAGGGTTTCAATAGCCTAAGTAGTAATGAAAGCCTAAATGACAATGAGAGCCTAAATGACAATGAGAGCCTAAATGACAATGAGAGCCTAAATGACAATGAGAACATAAGTGACAATAAAGATATTGATGGCAACTTACCGTCTAATCAAGCGCTAGAGCAGCGTCTGAGCCAAGCATTTATCAAACATGCAGGTAGCAGTCCTACAGGAGATATGGTGGGATTACTCGTATGCCGTAATGCAGGTATGTATTTTAGCCCAGTCAATTTTTACTTAGGGTTTAATGAGCAGCAGACGCCGACGCACTTATTGGCTGAAGTATCCAATACACCTTGGGACAAGCGTCATTACTATGGGTTTTTGTTAGAAGGAGAAGAGACTGAGTTTTGTCATGACAAGGACTTTCATGTGTCACCTTTTAATCCTATCGATCAGCTATACCGCTGGCAGGTGACGGTAAAACGTACACAACAACATACGGCAGATAAGCAGTCAAGCACAGGCTTGCAAGTTCGTATTGCGATCAATATCAGTGATGAGCGCGGTGAGGTCCTAAGAACGGGTATAAAGATATCAGGGGTGCCGCTGACAGAAACCACCGTTCGCAATAGCTTACGAAAAAACCCACTGATGAACATGACCTCGTTAGCACGTATTTATGGGCAAGCCTTTAAACTCTATGCGATCAAAAAGGTGCCTTATATCAATTATGATGAAAAATTGACCGATAGTAATCAGAAAACATCTGCCTCTTTAAAAAACGAAACTTTAAACGATTGATAATCTAGAAATCCAAAAACCAGCAACACATTTTATATAGTCAATTTCAAAACAAAAGAACCTAGACAAGGACAACCATACGATGTCAGTACGACCGACTGACCGAGCACCAGTGACAAAATTAGAGAAATTAACCGCTCGCATGAGTAGAGTGGTTAACGAAAGTGCCGTACTACAGCCAGTCAGCAATAGTATGAATAACTTAGCTAGAAAGCTTATATTTCGTGCGTTACAGCACGTTCAGTTTGGTAGCCTCACGCTGATTGAAACATTTGACGAGCAGGAACCTAAGACAAGTAGTTTTGGTAAAGTAGCTACTAACGACGCTAGTAGTTCAGCGGTTGGTCGCCATTCACTACATGTGACATTACAGATTCATGATAGCGCTGTCTATCGTCAGCTATTACTTGGTGGCTCTATCGCGCTAGCAGACAGCTATATCGATGGTGAATGGGATACGGATGATCTAACAGGTTTGATTCGTTTGGCAGCTCGTAACTTAGCAGTGCTCAATAAACTAGAAAATCGTTTTGCAGGTATTAGTAAAGCATTTGAAAAAGCGAAGCATCAGCTACGTAGTAATGACAAATCTGGCTCCAAATCCAATATCCTAGCGCATTATGATTTGGGCAATGATATGTATGAGCGGTTTTTGGACGATACGATGATGTACTCATCGGCAGTCTATCCTACGCCTGACGTGACGCTTAGCGATGCTCAGCAGCACAAACTGTCGCTCATATGCCAACGTTTACAGCTGAGTGCTGATGATAGTGTCATTGAGATTGGTACAGGCTGGGGTGGTTTTGCGATTTATGCAGCTACTCATTATGGCTGTCATGTGACCACTACTACGATATCTGATGCGCAATATGACGAGGCGCAGAGACGAGTGGAAGCGGCAGGATTGTCTGATAAGATCACGCTTCTTAAGCAAGATTACCGCGAACTGACGGGAAAGTACGACAAGCTGGTCAGTATCGAGATGATTGAGGCGGTGGGACATGAGTACTTACCGACGTTCTTTGCCAAGTGCAATAGCTTGCTCAAACCAACGGGTCTTATGGTATTGCAGGCCATCACTTTTAATGATCAGAATTATCAAGACTATATCGATTCGGTCGATTTTATCCAGACACATATATTCCCAGGGGGCTGTCTGCTATCCAACCAAGAGCTGACGACACAGTTTACTGAGCAGACGGACATGGTCATCAAGCAACTACATGATTATGGCTTTGATTATGCATATACGCTGCGTGATTGGCGTGCTGCATTTATGGCACAGCGAGCAGAGATTCAGGCGCTTGGCTATGACGATGCCTTTATCCGCCTATGGGCGTTTTATTTTTGTTACTGCGAAGGGGGATTCTTGGAGCGTACCATCGGTGTGGTTCAAGTCACTGCGGTGAAGCCTAACAATATTGACACGCTGCATTTTTCCGATTTACCAAGTGCGGTCTTAAAAAACGAAACGGTTTCGAATGATGAGACGGCCTTTCATGACGCAGATATGGCAGACACAGCGACAGTATAAGTTAAGTGATATAGATACGGCTTTTTCATAACACTTATATGGTCTCATACTGCATAAACAGTTTGAGACCCGTATGTTGAGAGGTTGTATATTGAAAAGTTTTACATTGAAAGGTTCTATGATGTTTGCAGGGCACGCTTATCAAGTAGACCTGAATAGCGTGTTACCGCTAATGCCATTAAAGAGATGACAGCGCCGATCCAAGCTGTATCTTGCAGTGACATATTTTCAACCACGCTACCACCGATGACTGAGCCCAGTGCAATACCGATATTAAATGCAGCAATGTTCAATCCAGAAGCGACATCGACAGCGTTCGGTGTATATTTTTCAGCTTGTTTGACCACGTAGATTTGTAGGCCCGGTACATTACCAAAGGCAAACGCACCCCATACCAAAATAGTGAGTACAGCAGCGATCTTGGATTGCATAGTAAAGGTGAATAATAAAAGAATAATGCTTAAGGCGCTAAATATAATGCTAAGCGCACTAATAGGGCCACGTTTATCTGCAAGTTTGCCGCCCCAGATATTACCGATAGCAACGGACACGCCATATACTAGCATGATAATACCGATGGCTGATGGCGCAAATTTGGTTTGTTGTTCTAAGATAGGTGCTAGGTAGGTAAATGCCGTAAACGTACCGCCATAGCCGAGAATAGTCATTAAATAGACCAGTAGTAATTGCGGTTTTACAATGACTTGTAATTGCTCTTTGAAGGTTGCAGGGATAGATTTTTTTAGGTTTTTTGGTACTAATATAGCGCTACCAATTAAAGCGATTAAACCCAGTGCTGAGACGACCAAAAACGTAGCGCGCCAACCGAAATGCTGTCCAATCCATGTACCAAGGGGGACGCCAGTGACGAGCGCCACAGTGAGTCCGGCAAACATAATGGCAATTGCACTGGCTTCTTTTTCTTTACTGACAAGGCTAGTAGCTATCATGGAACCAATAGAGAAAAACACACCATGTGCCAGACCAGTCAAGATACGGGCAAGTATTAAGGTTTCATAACTGGGTGCTTGCCAAGCCAGCAAGTTGCCGATGACAAACAGACCCATTAGGCTCATCAGTACTATTTTACGATTCCAGCGACCAGTGAGTGCAGTAAGGATAGGGGCACCGATAGCGACACCAACGGCATATAGGCTGACGAGCAACCCTGCTGAAGGCAAGCTCACGCCCAAATCGGTGGCAATAGTTGGTACCAATCCAACAATGACAAATTCGGTTGTCCCAATTGCAAATGCGCTTAGAGTAAGCGCCCATAAAGCGAGTGGCATAACGACATCCTAATAATTAAATAATGCGCGTAGTTTGACCGATTTATAGTTTGCAAAAAACAGCACAAATGACAAAATACCTTTGTTAATTTTGTAAAGGTCATCATGATGATGGGACATGCTAAAACAGAAGATATAGAGATATTTTTGACCGTAGTGGATACGGGCAGTTTTACTGGCGCTGCCAACTTGCTGAATCAGCAAGTCGCTAAAGTGTCTCGTGCGGTGTCCAGACTCGAAGATACGCTGCAATGCACGCTATTAAATAGAACGACACGGCGCTTAGAGCTGACGGAGGAAGGACATGTCTTTATTAGATATGCGCGTGAGAGTTTAAATACGTTATATACCGGTGAAGAGGCAATTAAGCTGTTAAAACAAGCGCCGAGTGGGCATCTACGAATTGACGCTGCGAGTCCGTTTGTATTGCATCAGCTGACGCCTTTGGTTGGTGAGTTTGTGCAGCAGTATCCGCATATTACGCTTGATTTGACCTCGCATGACAATATCATCGACTTGCTTGAGCATAAGACGGATCTGGCTATCAGAATTGGCGATTTAAAAGACTCAAACTTGCATGCGCGTCTATTGGGTAAAAGTCAGCTGCGGCTAGTAGTCAGTCCTGAATATTTATATCAGCATAATGAAGTAGCTCATATTAATGATTTAAGCACTCATAAATTAATTGGCTTTAACGATGCGTCAAAGCTAAATAGCTGGCCACTAAAAACACCAGTGAAACTGAACTTTCATATGACTGGCAGTAGCGGCGAGACTTTGCGTCAGCTGTGTTTAAATCATCAAGGTATCGCTTTACTGTCAAATTTTATGATTGGTGACGATTTGAAATCTGGACGATTGGTTGAGGTGTTGCCTGAGGCTATAGTAACACCAAACAATCGCGAATCCATACAGGCGGTCTATTACAAAAACAGTGCCGTATCATCGCGTATTTTAGCATTTTTAGATTTTATTCAGCCACGACTGACATTATAAGTTTTATCCGTTTTTATTCATTTTATAAGGGGTATTATCATGGGTTACGTTTTTATTTATCTTGCCGCGGTGGTTATCTTTCTAGGAGTGGATGCTGTTTGGCTGACGACCATGAAAGGGGCTTTTTATGAGTCGCGCATCGGTCATCTATTGGCGGATGAGCCTAACATGATGGCCGCTGGTATCTTTTATATGTTTTATATCTTGGCACTCTGCATATTGATTCTATATCCACAAATCAAAGCAGGTGCATCAGTTGGTCATATTTTCTTACTTGGTGGTTTGATTGGTCTAATGGCCTACGGTACATATGACTTTACTAACTTGGCACTATACAAGGGCTTTACGCTAGATACAGCGCTCGTTGATTTTGTATGGGGCGGTGTTTTAACGGGGTCAGTCAGCGCGATTGTCGCTTGGCTGGCTTATCGTTTTCATTGGTTGAGCTAACCAAGATCGCCCTTATTCATAAAAGCTGGCCCTATATAGCTCTAATTTACATAACCTAGACCGATTAGAGACACAGGGCTGTTTGCGCTATTTGGTGTCCTACTGTATAAATGGTAGGCACAACAAATAAGTGTCAAACCATTTAAGGAACGTTATGCCGCAATACAATACCAGCTCGACTGCCAAAAAAGCCCCACTGAATCATGAACTATATATGTCGATATTGATGACGCCTGATATGGCAAATTTTATCGGTAATGTCCATGGCGGTGATTTGCTAAAGATGCTCGATCAGGTCGCTTACGCTTGTGCCAGTCGTTATAGTGGTAGCTATGTCGTGACATTGTCCGTGGACCAAGTTATGTTTCGTGAGCCTATTTATGTGGGCGAATTAGTAACCTTTGCAGCCAGTGTCAATCATGTGGGAAATACCTCAATGGAGATTGGCATTCGTGTTGAGGCAGAAGATGTGCGTGCTCGTACCGTGCGCCATACCAATAGCTGCTATTTTACAATGGTTGCTATCGATGATAATGGCAAGCCAACTCCTGTCCCTCCGCTTGTCATCAAGAATAAATTACAGCAATGCCGAGCAGATGCAGCGATAGAGCGAAAAAAACTGCGTATGGAAAGCGCACATCGTCCCAGTTGTGATATTGAAAGCTTGAATCAAAATTTTGGCGAGCCTGAAGATATTGCCAAATAGAGTCACTAGATCTGGTTATCAGATGTTGATGATATAACGGCCTTACGCTACAACGACTCACTAAAAAGACACTGATATTGTAAAGCGCTTACTTTAAGCTGATAGGTATTTCAAGCCATTCGTCCATGGTGAATATATTCACTATCAACATGTTATTCCAGTGAGTTTAGTATGAGTCTAAAGCCATCCGTTGGTAATCCCCAACATCATTCGTCAGCTTCTTCTAAAGTGCCGAGTCATCGTGCGCGTGGAGGTGGCAACCTGACAACCTTCAATGATCCTAAATTAAAGCATACCCTTAACCAAAGTCCTGAAACCAACGATGAGCACTCAGGCTCGCTCATTACGGTGTTGATTGCCGTTGGTGCCAATGTCATTATCGCGATTGCAAAAACCGTGGCTGCCTTTTTGACAGGATCTGCTTCCATGATTGCTGAAGCAGCTCATTCATGGGCGGATGCGTGCAATGGTACGTTGCTCATTGTCGCCGAAAAAAAATCTGTTAAACCTGCTGATAAGAGCCATCCATTAGGCTATGGCAAAGAATCCTATGTCTGGTCAATGATTGCTGCTTTTGGTGTATTTACGGCAGGCTCGATTGTGTCTATTTATACGGGTATTAAGGAGTGGAACGCTACTGAATCTGAGACCAATTATACGATTGCTTTTATCGTTTTAGCAGTCGCCTTTGTGCTTGAGGGGTTTTCGCTGGTTCAGGCTTATAGACAGAGTAAAAAGCACGGCGAAGCATTAGATGTGAGTGCGCTTGGCTATGTGGTAGATACCTCTAATCCGACTTTGCGTGGTGTGTTTTTTGAGGATTTAGCTGCCGTTATTGGCTTGGTGGTTGCCGCCGCCGCTATGGGCATGCATGCCTATACTGGAGAGGCTTATTGGGATGCGCTTGGTTCTATCATTGTAGGCTTATTACTGGGGGTGGTCGCGATATTTTTGATTAGCCGTAACCGTGATTTTTTGGTGGGGTATAGAGTCACTGACCGTATGCACGAGTATGTGTTGAGCGAACTGCTCAATCATCCAGATATCGATAGTGTGTCCTATCTACACCTAGAGTGGGTTGGTCCTAAAAAGATCTTTATGGTCGCCGCAGTGGATATCGCAGGCAATCAGAAAGAAGAACATGTCGCTCAAAAGTTTGAGGAGATTGAAAACTTGTTCCGAGATAACCCTGTATTCCAAGAGGCAATTTTGACACTATCGGCACCGAATGCTGATATTCTGAAATTAGAAGATATTTGAGCTATAAAGCAAGTCAATAAAAGAGAATACAGTGGACGGATTTATTGGCAGCAGGTAGATTGTTAAATATTCGATACGTCATTCATTGTGTAAGACACAAAAAAGTGTAAGGCACAAAAAAGCCGTCAATAATGACGGCTTTTTTTATTCGCAATTATGAGTCTAAAATACCCATTAATTCACGGATACTTATTTCTTTGGCGCATTCGCACCGATGAACCAAGCATCTTTATCGATGATGCGACTAGCTTCAGTGAATAGGTCGGCGGTATCTTCATCACCAGCTTCGCCAGCAGTAGCAATGGCTTCTCTTAATGCCTCTGCTACTTTTTTGTAGCGGTTAGTTAGCTCGCGTACGTGTTGATCTACTTCAGTAATATCAGTTGGGTAATCATCTAAGATAGACTCTTTTACCACACGACTTGCCAGACCGTTTGGTTGACCACCCAAAATCACAATACGCTCAGCAATAGTATCTGATACTTCAAGGATACGATCTGATGTTTCGTCTAACAACTGATGCACACCGATGAAACCAGTACCTTGTAGGTTCCAATGACACTGTTTGCCATCTAGGGTTAGATCAATAACGTTTGCCAAGTTAGCATTTAACAAATCAATCATTTGTTTTGCGGTATCGTCTGAAATTCCACTTGCGTAACGTTCTCTCATATTTTACTCCGTTATTTATTTAAAATTATTATATTGAATGAAAATCTCAATGTATTGTTATTAGTGTTTTACTCTTACCTGATGACAATCAATCCAAAATAAATATCAGAAATATCTCTATCTACCGGCTGATAAGTCACCTGCTTGTTAATTCATGATCGATAATAACAGCTTAAATCGATGTTGGAACCCCTCAGTGTTAGGCTTTGTTAGGTGGTCGTGTAACGGGTTTGTTAACCGTGAAAATCTTTGTAAATTTATCAAAGTCTATGTGCGTTTTTTATAACAACGGCAGGTTTATTTATCGATAAATAGTATCTTTACAGACTTATATTTTGTGTAGCGCGATATGGCAATATGTATAAGATAAGACTTGTCATTATCCGTTAAAAAGCCTTTAAAAACCGCTGCTCAGACTCCATATTGTTATAAACTTTAATAAGAAGAAAATTACTATGAGAATGCCTGAACCGCGCTCATCGCGTCAGTTAAACCAATTGGCCGCTCAGCTCCAAGGCGAAGCTGAAATCAGTGGTGTCAATGCGTCTGGGACGAAAATATCCAGCCGTGCCTTTGAGATGGTCACCGATTTTGAGCCAGCAGGCGATCAGCCGCAAGCCATCGAAAAGCTGGTCAAAGGTATTGACTCTGGTATGGATGAACAGCTATTGCTAGGTGTGACGGGCTCTGGTAAAACTTATACCATGGCTAAGGTCATCTCTGAATGTCAGCGCCCAACCATCATCATGGCGCATAATAAGACCCTTGCCGCGCAGCTATATGGCGAGTTTAAGTCGTTTTTCCCGAACAATGCGGTTGAGTATTTTGTCAGTTACTATGACTACTATCAGCCAGAGGCCTATGTCGCTGCTAGCGATACCTTTATCGAAAAGGACAGCGCCATCAATGATCACATTGATCAAATGCGTCTGTCTGCCACTCGTGCACTACTTGAGCGTCGTGATGCGATTATCGTCGCATCGGTATCGTGTATTTATGGCTTGGGTGATCCAGAAAGTTATTTAAAAATGCTATTGCACGTAGTGGTTGGTGATCAGATAGATCGTACCGCAACTATTAAGCGTTTGGTTGAAATGCAATACACCCGTAACGAGTTAGATTTTGGCCGTGGTACTTATCGTTTGCGTGGTGAACTGCTAGATATCTATCCTGCTGAGTCTGAGCAGCTGGCGGTACGTGTGCATTTGTTTGACAATGAAGTGGAGAAAATCACGTGGTTTGATCCGTTAACGGGCAAGACCGTACGTAGTGTGCCGCGTATTACCATTTATCCAAAATCACATTATGTGACGCCGCGCAATAAGTTAGAAGCGGCCAGTGAAACCATACGCGCTGAGCTTGAGTCGCGTTTGGAGTATTTTCGTGAAAACAACAAGCTGATTGAAGCACAGCGTCTCAAAGAGCGTACTCAGTATGATCTTGAGATGATTCAGCAGCTTGGCTACTGTAATGGTATCGAAAACTACTCACAGCATCTCTCTGGTCGTCCATCAGGGGAAGCGCCGCCGACGTTGTTTGATTACATTCCAGAAGATGCTCTGCTGTTCCTCGATGAGTCACACGTGACCGTCTCTCAGATCGGTGCAATGTATAAAGGGGATAGATCACGCAAAGAGAACTTGGTCAACTATGGCTTTCGTCTGCCAAGTGCGATGAACAACCGCCCGATGAAGTTTGAAGAATGGGAGCGCATTAAGCCCAAAACCATTTATGTCAGTGCCACGCCAGCGCTGTATGAGCTTGAACATAGTGAGCAGGTGGTAGAGCAGGTTGTACGTCCAACGGGTCTGATTGATCCTGAGATCGAGATACGTCCGGTCTTGACACAGGTCGATGATGTGCTGTCTGAGATTACCAAACGCCGTGAAAAAGACGAGCGCGTATTGATTACCACCCTGACTAAGCGCATGTCAGAGGACTTGACCAGCTATCTAAAAGAATATGGTATCAAGGTCGCCTATCTGCATTCAGATATCGATACGGTAGAGCGTATGGAGATCATTCATGAGCTACGTACTGGTGAGCATGATGTGTTGGTCGGTATCAACTTGCTGCGCGAAGGTTTGGATATGCCTGAGGTCTCATTGGTGGCGATATTCGACGCAGATAAAGAAGGGTTTTTGCGTTCTGAGCGTTCACTTATTCAGACCATTGGTCGTGCAGCACGTCATTTGAACGGCAAGGCCATTCTCTATGCAGATCGCATTACTCCAAGTATGCAGAAGGCGATAGATGAGACAGAACGTCGCCGCGACAAACAGATTGCTTTTAACCTTGAGCATAATATTACGCCAAAAGGCGCGCGCCGTAGCATCACTGATAAGATTGATACAGGCGAAAGCCTAGATGCCAATGACAATCAGGCCATTCCAGTCAAGAGCAATTTGCCTGATGTCGATATCAATATCTTGCGTAGTCCTGATTTATTGGCCAAAGAAATCAAGCGTCTTGAGAAGCAAATGCAGCAAATGTCGCGTGATTTGAAATTTGAAGAGGCGGCGAAGACCCGTGATAAAGTGCTGGAGCTTAAAGCGCATTTGATCTGATTGTCTGTATTAAATAATATAAAAAATGGGGTGCGCACTGAGCACCTCATTTTTTTGGTCTATTCGATAGGAGGGCGCTGACAAAGATTGAAATAGAACCCAGTGCCACTTACCATATCGGTATCAATCTTATAATTCATACAGCATTCCAAAGCATTGGCTCATGATGGGTTCGGTAGTTTGCCATATGCAGCGGAGTTTTTGGAATCGACACAATTTAGGCGTATTGTTTATGGTGCTTACCAATATCTACCCTCACAAGCCAGCTTTATATTTCATGAGGTAAAGGGGGACGTACAAACCTATGTCAACAGAATGCACGAGCATGGTATTGCGGTTGGTCGCGAGTTTGCGCCCATCACAGGTTTCAATCGTATAACGCTTGGCAGACCTGATGAGATGGCAGTATTCGTTGAGGTGCTCAAATCATTTCGTGAACAAGGTTGGGTTTAATCACTATAAATAGGATAGTGTCTTGATAAGACTTGAGGCAAGCTCTTTATTTTTACCAACATCAAACGCAGTTTTACATATCGCACCTTAAAAAATCGCTCTCTATCTTATAGAATAGCCTCATAAAGCATGATCTACTCAGCATATACATAAAAGCTTTATTACAGCAATAGAAGTAGGCATGCTCTTGTATTTTATAATTATAAAGTTAGGGAAGTACTTATGTTTGATATCAAGTCGTTTTTTAAGCGGGAAGTAGAAAAAAAGCTTATCAACGTGGACGATTATATTTTTATGCCTGAGCGGGTAGAGATGGAGCTTGAAGGTGGTCAATTAAACTGTGTGTTAAATAGTGATGGGCGTGTAGATATTTTTTATAGCAAGGAAGGGGTAACTGAGGTTGGTTCAGCGTCACGCAAGCATCCTTTTACCGCATTTGAAAAAGAGCTGTATCATGGTGTTTATGATGATGTTATTACCGAATTAGTAAAAGAGGTGGATAAAATTATTGATGGCTCCTCTAAGTATTTCCGGCGCAGCCAGACATTGCCTTTTACAGCTGCTCTATCCCAAAACCCAGCTGATTCAAACAAATTTTAGGCAAATGCGATAACGTAAGTAGGTAGTAAGTAGGTAGATAGTATAAAGCGTCAAAAAAAGGGGTGTGCTATTGGTAGCGCACCCCTTTTTTTGTGACGTTTTTTATTTATTAATATTGTGCTCTATTTGACAAAACTGGCATAGCAGCTTTGAAGCGATTTGGCGACAACTCTAGTAACCAGTTGAGCGCGATACTGAGAATCGATAGCGGCATTACCCAATTCAACGATGGTCACTTGCTGCGGGGCTTGCTCACTCACGCAACCACAAACGTTACTTTTAACAGACTCTTGCTGCGCTTCCGTCATGGCGACACTTGCAACACGCCAAGCGGTTTGTTTTTCAATTTGGCTACGGCATTGGTTGTCGATCGCCGCTTTAAAGACATTCATGCCAATCTCATTTGCGGTACCAATTGCTGTGCCTGTGCCGTCATTTGTAGCACCTGTCGTGGTGCAGCCTGCTAGCGCGACAGTAGCCAGCATAACGGTCGATGCCAAAAGTTTTTTCATAAGTGAATCCTTGAAAGTGTTTGATAATCTCTAAAGTGGTATATTATCAGTAAAATATAGTAATGGCATCATTAACCCGTCGCCTGAGACAGTCTACAATGCGCTTACTCACAAAAAAGCCAGCTAAAAAATCTCATAGCTGGCTTTGTAAATATGGCGTTGCCTAATGTTTATTAAACATTTTTACCATGTTCTTTTTGCTGAATGTCTTTGGCAAGCTTATAGCATTCGTTGATATGGTCAGTAGCGATTTTCTTAAAAATTGTATAACCCATGGTCGCAGCAACCAGTTGACCGCCTAATGGGACAAATTTGGTGACTTGTTTGGCTGCGATACGACCACCAAAACCTTGAATGGTTTTCTTAACGATACCACGTGTTGCCATCAATCCTGCAAAATCTACAGTGCGATCTTTGACAGCACTCCAATGCACTTCGCGTGACTGAAGATCGATTGCTGACTGACGGTCTTCAATCAAACCAAAACGTTCGCTGATCTCAGGAATCAATTGCGTCAGCATGCCAGCATCAACCGCCACATCAAAGAACGGTACAGGAACAATGGCAACACCAGCAGATATTCTGGCGCGTTTTTTTACCATGTCGAGGCATTCTTTTTTGACTTTATCAAGATCTAAGCTAGGATCGATCGTATTTGGTAATTTTTCAGCAGCTGGTGTGGTTTTCATAAAGTATCCTTATAAATAGTTAAAATATTGATGATGTAACCGTCAATAATTAGCAAGTCTCTCAGTTGTCTACTATTCTATGAATTTATAGGTGCCATACAATCATTGCTTTGTAGCAAAATGCAGAAAACTACGGTCACTATGCATCCTTTTTGTAAATGAAGAGTCACATGCGATACGTGTTCACTGAATAAATCCTTTTTCCAAATTACCATTTAAGCCAACATCTTTGGTAAATAAATGCAATATTAGCTAGTGTACAGAGACGCTATAAAGAGACGTTATAAATTGTCGTTGTGACCCTGCCTTAAAGGCAGTAAAATACGCTCATGCTAAATTTAACTCCCCGTAATACCAGCACTCGCATTGACGAGTTGCCCGCCGCGTTGCAACCACTTGCCGCCCAATCATTGACGCTTGCTCGCTTATATGCAGGCCGAGGTATCACTGCACCTGATGAGCTGGAGACTGGTTTGTCTGGTCTGTTGCCTGCTGACATGCTGCACGGTATCACTGAAGCCGTGCGTCTATTGGACATCGCTATCGATGACGGTCAGCGTATCCTGATCGTTGGTGACTTTGACTGTGATGGCGCAACCAGTACCGCGCTGATGATGCGCGCACTCACAAAGATGGGGGCAGTCGTCGATTTTTTGGTGCCCGATCGCTTCAAATACGGTTATGGGCTAACGCCAGAGATTGTCGAATTGGGCATCGAAACCTTTCAGCCGGACATGATCGTGACGGTCGATAACGGTATCTCCAGTCATGAAGGTGTGGCGCGTGCCCAAGCGGATGGTATTACGGTAATTATCACCGACCATCATCTCACGACTAAAGAGACACCACCTGCTGAAGCCGTCGTCAATCCCAATCAGCTTGATTGCAATTTCACCAGTAAAGCACTGGTCGGGGTAGGGGTCGCGTTTTATGTGCTCGGACGATTGGCAAAGCTGCGCCGCGACGCTGGCAAGTCTACGGTGCAGGTCAGTCAGTATTTAGATTTGGTAGCGCTTGGTACGATCGCAGATGTCGGCGTACTCGATAAAAACAATCGTATCTTGGTCCATCACGGGCTATCTGCTATTCGTCAAGGTCGCTGTTGTATGGGTATATTGGCGCTACTTGAGCAAGCAGGCCGTGACCCCAAGCAATTACACGCACAGGATTTTGGCTTTGTGTTAGGGCCACGTATCAATGCGGCTGGACGTATGGATAATATGTGTATCGGGATTGAGTGCCTATTGACCGAAGACTGGAGCACCGCCCAGCGTTTGGCGCAAGAGCTTGAGCAACTAAACCGTACACGCCGTCATGTAGAAGGCGAGATGCGTGCGCAGGCAGATAGTATTGTACAGACATTGGCTACTGAAACTGATATTGAGGTCGATGAAAATACAAGCGACAGTGGCGATGACATTACTCAGGAAGTTAATACTCAATTCGCCACTACTCATAAGACAAGCCATACAGACACTCGTAGTATCGTTCTGTATCAGGATGATTGGCATCAAGGGGTGATTGGTATTGTCGCTGGACGTTTAAAAGAAAGTCATTACCTACCTAGCATTGTTTTTGCGCCAGCAGATACGGAGCAGACTGGTGAAGACGATGCGATTAAGGGATCAGCACGGTCAATTGCTGGCGTGCATATTCGTGATGCGATTGAGCAAGTCGCTGAGCGTCAGCCTGATCTCATCAGTCATTTTGGCGGTCACGCGATGGCAGCAGGTCTGACCCTCAAGCGTCGTAATTTTGAGCCATTTGTCGCCGCGTTTAACGAAGTTATGGCACAAATGGATGATGACGTGTTTGCAGAGCAGAAATTCACTGATGGACCTTTGCAAGCGGGAGATTTTAGCTTGTGGTTTGCTGAACATTTAGCAGATGCTAGCATTTGGGGTCATGGATTTGCACCGCCGATATTTGACGGTGTGTTTGAGGTATTGAGTTTTAAGATATTAAAAGACAAGCATCTTAAACTATCGCTGCGTTATCCAGACGTCCAATATCCAATCGAGGCAATCTGTTTTAACTTTGATAATGACGCTTGGGATTATCGTGCCAAAAAAGTGCATTTACTATTTCAGCTAGATATCAATGAATGGAATGGCAAACAAAGCTTACAGCTGATGGTAAAAGACTTGGCTGTGGTAGAGCAAGGTTAAGGCTTAAATGCTATCAGTACAGTCAAGTTTGAGTGTGCTGATACTATTTGCTACTTTTTGACTTAACATCAGTACTTCCACTCAAGAGTGGGGAACTGCCAATCATAACGAATAGCCAGCATACGCAAGGTAAAAATCGTACTCATTGCAGAAACATCAGCAACCCAATCAGCAACGCCTAAGTTCTTTAGAGCAAAGTATAGAATACCCCCAGTTAACGCCGCAGTGATATAAATCTCTTGCTGCAATACCAGTGGAATCTCATTACAAATCATATCGCGAATGATGCCACCAACGATGATGGTGATCACGCCCAATAACAGTGCCACTGGCACATTGGTACCCATACTATCAGCGACTTTGATACCTATAAGCGTAAAGGCGGATAGACCGATGGTATCGGACAGTTTGAGGAACTTATCAACGCGTCTTGAGTTTGGATGAAAAAATATCTGCATCACAAGCGAAGAGAGCGTAATGAGCGTCAGATAGCTCATATCTACCATCCAAAACAGCGGATGACGATCCAAAATCACATCGCGTACGGTGCCGCCACCGATGGCTGTGACGATAGAGACTAGTAGGCAACCAAAGACATCAAAGTTCTTATGCTTGGCCAGTATCGTCCCTGAAACGCTACAGGCGATAATCCCAATCATATCAAAAAAATAGATCAAAGAGCGCGGGTCAAAAGTAGTGATTAGAGCTGTAGGATCCAACGCGATAGCCAACATAAGCCATTCTCACTATTTTTGATGATTGTCAGCTTTTATGTACAAAAAGCATTGCATTTTTGATCAGCTATTTAAGCAACCAAACGGATAGAGGGCAAATGCCAGTCGAATCTGAGCGCCAGCATGCGTACCGCAAAGATGACAAACAACATAATAAACTCATTGATGCCAGCGCTGACACCGACATACTGTAGGCATAAATACGTTACAGATCCTGCGATACTGGCCGTGATATAAATCTCACGCTGCAATACTAATGGTATCTCATTACAGATAATATCACGGAGCATCCCACCAATAATGGCTGTCCAGACGCCCATCATAATAGCAATAAGAGGTGACATGCCTTGGGTCAATGCGACCTTAAAGCCAATCACGCTAAATGCCGCGAGACCAATGGCATCAAAAAGCTTAAGCGCATTGTCGATCTTGTGATATAGATGAAAGAATATTTGTAGAATAAGAGACGTCACGGTAATGACGATCACATAGTTGAGATCCGTCATCCAAAATAGTGGGTGACGATCTAGTGCCATGTCACGTAGCGTACCGCCGCCAATGGCATTGACCATCGAAACCAAGATGCAGCCAGCAATATCGAAGCCTTTGTGCTGAGCGAGCAATGTCCCTGCAATTGCGCAGGCGATGATACCCACCATGTCCAATAAATATAATAGAATATCAGGAAAAATTAAATCATTAACCATACTTATATTGCCAATTCTTGATCATAAAAAATGATGGGTATTCTCGTTTTAAATGGGTGTTTTGTAGATGAGCCAAACAAAATCAGCCCATTGTTAAATTGTCGTCTAGCCATCTTTTGCAAACAGTATCAAGCCGATGATAATCAGTACAATACCGACCAGACCTAAGGCTGAGGGTAGTGGATTTCCCAGCAGGATCATACCACCAATCAAAGCAAAAATGATTTCACTGGCTTGGGTCGAGTCAACGCCCGCAACCTCGCTTGAGGTCACCGCTTGCTCACGCGCATATAAAAACAGACTGGTCGCGGCCACCCCTGATAACAAGGCGACCAGTAGCGTGTTAAACACCTGCGCGCTGCCCGGTAACTCAGGGCGCACCATGATGCCTAAAACGAGCCAAAATGGCAAACTCCCTACGGTCATCAACCACACTTTGTTAAAGGCATTTTGTAACAGATCCGTCTCGATAACAGGAATACGTCTGATCAGGGTTTGCAGTGTGGAGTTGTTCGCAGTATCACGGTCAGCGCTATGCGTATCAGTAGCATCGTGAGCACTGGCCAATAGCGCTGTTTCTGCACGCATCGGCTGAGAATGCGGCTCACTGTCTTGAAGTTTGGCCTTGTGCTGCTTGGCATTGTAAGAGGCCTGCCAAACCAACTGATTGCCAATAGGGTAGCTAAACGCCGCGATCAGTGCTGGCAGCGCGCCATACAGTAGCATTTGCGTCAGTGGTATGGCATTGGCATCACTAGGCGCGTGCAAACCTTCACTGACGTTGACCAGTACCACGCCTACGAAGACAATCAGGGCATAAAAAATGAATTTTTTATCAAAGCGTTGTCCGAATGCCAGTAAGACAAGCAAACTGGTCACGACGGTAAACATAAAGGTCGCCGCCACAACCCAACCACTGGCGTGATCACCTGCATAACAGATGCCAGTATAAAACACGCCGAAGCCAATACTACCAGTAATGCACCAGAAGCCTATATGTTGACGAAAAATCGTCCAAAGCTCTTTGATGCGTCCCATACCGTGTTGAACAGCAATCATTGCCGTCAGTAGTAGTAGCATAAATACGTAGCGCAAGCTCGCTGACCAAAACCAATGCCCACCAGCAGCGCTCATCAGCTCATTTAATACAAAGGTTGAGCTAAAAAACGCACCTGATAGTAACCCTAGTAAGATCAGCCGAATCATGTTTCCTCCTTGAAAGTACGTGCCTGTATATGGATTTGTATTTATATTTATATACCCCACTCTCAACTTATTTTTCTAAGGTATTGGTTTACTTAGTTTTTAAAATTTCAGTTAAAACAATTAGAATTTTAAATTCTATAAAAATCAAAGGCCTACGATAAGTTGAGATTGGCGTATTTATATTTATATTTATTGTTCTAAATGGATGTTCTATCAGTGACTAGCGTATGGTTTGTCTTTTTATTTGCCTTTGGCATCTGCCCAAATAATTTTGTGTAGTTGCAGCTGAAAACGAACGGGCAAGGCATCTGCCAGCATCCATTCAGCAAGCTCTCTTGCCAACACAGGTACCTCAGGGCTGAGCGCTTCATCGACATCATCTGCCACGTTGAACATCGGCGAAAACCAAACGGTACCGACCAATTCATTTAACTTATGCTCGACTAATTTTTCTTTTGCCCAGTCGTAATCTGTGCGATTCATGATGACAAACTTGATTTGGTCGTGCTCGGTAAGATGATCGAGATTTGACCATAAGTTTTTGTCCACTTCGCCTGAGCTTGGTGTTTTGAGATCCATCACTTTGCTGACGGCTGGTGGTACATTTTGTACCGAGAGCGCGCCTGCGGTTTCAAGGGATATTTCATAGCCATCGCTGAGCAGACGTTTCATCAACTCAATCGCATTTGGCTGTGCTAATGGCTCACCACCAGTCAGGCAAATGCGCTTACATGGATAGTTTTTGATCGTGTCTATGATGGTTTCTAATGACTGACGCTCGCCGCCCGTAAAGGCATATTCGGTATCACAGTAGACGCAGCGCAGCGGACAGCCCGTTAGACGTACAAATATCGTCGGCAAGCCAGAAGTCAGCGCCTCACCTTGCAAGGAATAAAAAATCTCAGTCAAACGTAACCCCGCTTCAGGGTCAGTGACGGGGATAGCGGCGGTGCGCAACAGTGATTCACTCATAATATGTCAAATACAGTTGAAGGTTGATAAGGCGATCAAGCGGTTATCAATCGTAATAAAGAAGAAGGCAGGCTGTGGTATTTGTCGTTTTATGTTTGGATAAAACAAAACCAAAAAACGGATTATAACGCAACGCTCTGCATTAGGGTGCAAAAAAGACGCTGAAGTTTTCTTCAGCGTCTTTAGTAACTATGATTTATCGACGTCCGTACCGTTCAGGTACGAGGCTATAAATATTAAAAATACTAGGGTGTGTTGACATATATAGAATAATTGATAATCATAGTGTTATGACTAGATTAAC
>NZ_FNAL01000010.1 GCF_900101915.1 Psychrobacter pacificensis
AACAGACTCATATCTAACCCCCTTTGCTGACGACAATAGCGCGATGGCACCACCTGATCCCTTCCCGAACTCAGAAGTGAAACATCGTTGCGCCAATGGTAGTGTGGTTCGCCCATGTGAGAGTAGGTCATCGTCAGCTCCTTATTCCTGATTAGCCCCTTGATACGTTAGTATCAAGGGGCTTTTTTTTGCTTACGATATAGACTTATACTATTCAATTGATAAAAATTATTTTTAAAAGCTTTGAACTATAAAACATAGTTTTTTTTAAATCAAGGATGAAAAATGGATAGTTTGTTGGTTTCTTTAGTTGTAGGAATTAGTAGCAGCCTTTTTGCCACAGCTTTATTTATATTAGTTAGTGAGTTTTTTAGGAGAAAAGTTTTGCCTTGGTATGGCGACAAAATATATAGAGGAGTAAGAATTGATGGAGACTGGGAGGTATGCGAATTTAAGGGAGTAAATCTTAGAGACCTCAAAGATAGTGATGGTTTTATCAAGCCATCCCTTAAGCAAAGTGGTGATGTTGTTGAGGGTATATATTCTCATAAAGGAGGTGATGAAGAAATTGATCAGTATGTGCTTCAAGGTCGTATTAGGGATATGTACTTTCTTGCTACAGCAGTCCCAAAGTCTAATCGACATGTAGATGCTATTACATTACTTCTTTATATAACTAATAGTAAATCGCGACTAATTATGACTGGAGGGCTTACTCATAAAAGTACACCAGGTAAGGTTGACTGCACGTTAGGTGTTGAGTTTCAGTGGAAGAGAACCTAAAAATCCTATACTCTACAATACTTATCACATATTAATTTTATCTATTTTCTTTAATTGAATACATCGGCTGTATTGTATACATAATTTTCTCAATATTTATAAGTTTAGAGATTAATTTTCTATGTGAAAAATTCGAAGTGCTATGTATTTATCACAATTCTAATTCCTAAAACAACTCACCCATCTCAAACTTTTCTTCAAAATCAAATCTTAACTGCTCATTCTTACGCAGCCGCATGAGCTCGATACGTAGTTTACGTCCTGCGATAAGCCTTAGTACCTCGCGTTGCTGCTCTGTCGTCATATCATGCCATCGTTGGCGCTCGGCTCGACTGCGCAGGCATCCAAAGCAATAGCCTTTTTTGTTGCTTTGACAGACACCGATACAAGGGTTGTCAATGTCGAACAGCTCAAACTGTTGATTCATGGCGACTCCATTGCTATGACCGTCATTCCTTTGACTGGTACCAGACGATTATGACCATATTATTATGTCGCAAATATTGACTAATAGTGTGCCGTTTTATTGTTATTATTTTTGTGCATCGGGTGCTATGCTTAGCGTCACTGGTCTATATAAGACAATCATAACAAAATTAATAAGTGAGATGATACGTGAACCTGATTTATATCCATGGACTGGACAGCGATGCAAACTCGACTAAAGGGCTGCTGTTAGAAAAATATTGCCAGCAGTATCATCCTGATATCAATGTACTGCGTCCTGATTTGAATAAATCGCCTGCGCAAGTGCGTGAGCAGTTGTTGTCATTGATAGAAGGGTTAAATAATAGCCAAGATGAGCAGACGGGATCGTCCAACACGGTATTGGTCGGTAGCTCATTGGGTGGGTATTTTTCTACCTTAATCAGTAATCAAATAGATTGTCCTGCATTGCTGCTAAATCCTAGCACGCAGCCTCACGTTACGCTACAGCGCTTTTCTGATAACTCAGCATCAAATCAAGATAGTAGTGATGAGTCATCGGATAATAAAGTCCTGCATACGACGGCGGGCGGTTGGCGTATTACACCGTCAGATTTGCAATGGTTTGCAGATCATCAAATTTCTCAAGTTATTTATCCCAATAAAGTTGCTGTACTGCTGAAACAAGGTGATGAGCTATTAAACGCTGAGTTGTCCCAGGCCTTTTATCAAAGCCAGGGCGCATCAGTAACCGTACAAGCAGGAGGAGACCATCGCTTTAGTGACTTTGGTGAGCAGCTACCGATGGTGATAGAGATACTACGAGAGTTAGTAAGGTCTTAGATAGACGACATTATATGACGTGAACGATGGACTATTGACCTTAACGTCGCTGTTTTTGGTTATAATGGTTTTATAGAGTTAAACGCACATGAATAGTTAAGGATGCATTTGTGAGTCAATATAATGCGCAATCGTTAGAAGTTTTAGAAGGGCTGGAACCCGTACGTCGTCGCCCAGGTATGTATACCGATACCACGCGACCAAACCATTTGGCGCAAGAGGTCATTGATAACTCGGTGGATGAAGCGTTGGCGGGTTATGCCAAAACCATCAAAGTGCAGCTGCATAGTGATGGATCGCTGTCTGTCGAAGATGATGGGCGTGGTATGCCAACCGATATTCACCCTGAGTTTGGTCAATCCGGTATTGAGCTGATTTTGACCCGTTTGCATGCGGGTGGTAAGTTCTCGACTTCTAATTATGAAGTATCGGGCGGTCTGCATGGTGTAGGTATCTCCGTCGTCAATGCGCTATCTACGCGCGTTGAAGTGACGGTATGGCGTGATAGCACCCAGTTTGATATGGCGTTTGAAAATGGCGCAGCCGTGACGCCGTTGACGGAATCAGTCAGCTCAAACAAACGCAAACGTGGCACCAGAGTGCACTTCTGGGCCGATGGTAGTTTCTTTGATATGCCCAAATTTAACGTTAAGCAGCTCAAGCACAACTTGAAAGCCAAAGCGGTTTTGGCCGCGGGACTAACGATTGAGTTCACCGATGATATCAATGATGAAAAGGTCGTTTGGCAATTTACCGATGGGGTTGTCGAGTATCTAAGCGAGCAATTAGATGGTCTTGAGACACTACCTGAAGCACCGTTTTATTATAATTATGATGCAAAAGCGGGCGAACGTGCGGGTGTGACCTTTGCCTTGTCTTGGCTGCCTGAGGGTGGTACACCGATTCAAGAAAGCTATGTGAACCTGATTCCGACAGCGCAGGGCGGTACCCACGTCAATGGTCTGCGTACAGGTATCCTAGAAGCGTTACGTGAGTTTTGTGATATTCATAACTTGCTACCGCGAAGTGTGAAGCTAACCGCAGAAGATGTGTGGGATGGGGTGAACTATATCTTATCCCTGAAGTTTTCTGAGCCGCAGTTTTCTGGTCAAACCAAAGAACGTCTCTCTAGCCGCGAAGCTGCAGCCGCTGTACAGACCTTGGCAAAAGATGCCTTTAGCTTGTGGCTAAATCAACATGCGGATATGGGCACGCAGATTGCTGAATTGGCGATTAATAAAGCAGGACGTCGCCTAAAGTCAGCTAAAAAAGTCGCTCGTAAGAAAATCACACAGGGACCCGCACTGCCGGGAAAATTGGCGGATTGTCGCGGTGATTTGCGCGATGGCGCAGAGCTGTTCCTAGTAGAGGGTGACTCGGCAGGCGGTAGTGCTAAGCAAGCACGTGATCGTCACTATCAAGCGATATTGCCACTGCGGGGTAAGATTTTGAATACATGGGAAGTGTCGTCAGATACGGTACTATCAAGCCAAGAGATTCATGATATTGCTATTGCGATCGGTGTGGATCCTGCCTCTGATGATCTGTCCGAGCTGCGCTATGACAAGATATGTATCTTAGCAGATGCTGATTCTGATGGCCTGCACATTGCGACGCTGATCTGCGCGTTATTTGTGAAGCATTTCCCTGCGCTAGTGGATGCCGGTCATTTATTCGTTGCCATGCCGCCGTTATACCGTGTCGACGTGGGTAAAGATGTGCATTACGCGCTAGATGAGCCAGAGCTTGCGCATATATTAGCCAAGGTACCGGGCAATAAAAAAGCGCAAATCACGCGCTTTAAAGGACTGGGTGAGATGAGTGCTGAGCAGCTACGTGAGACGACGATGAGCCGCGATACGCGCCGCTTGGTGCAGCTTGATATGGACGATATGGTACTGACCAATGGCATCATGGATATGCTACTGGCGAAAAAACGTGCCGCTGATCGCAAGTCATGGCTTGAGAGTAAAGGTAACTTAGCCGATATTGCGTTATAGAGTTACAAAGTTTTTAAACGATTTTCACACAGGGATAAGCGTTAAGCGTTATCCCTTTTTTATGACTAAAATCTAGTCAAGCTATACAGATAAAGCAAAATATAAATAATAAGTTAGTCCGCTCAGGTTAATGCTATGATGGGGTATTCTCATTGTGTAGTGCTATTATGTCCTCAAACCCAAAAACCAGTCCCACTGCTAAACCTACTGCGAACAGACGCTCTAAAGTATTGCCTGAGCTTAATAAAAAAGATCTGGGCAACTTAATCCCTAAGCGCGGCGGTAAACTGACTCCTAAAATAGGTCGTATGCTGATGAAGTCGGCGGGCTGGAAGACCGTAGGTTCTATCCCTAATATCTCACAAGCGGTGGTCTTGGCTGTCCCTCATACCTCCAACATCGACGGGATATATGCGCTACCTTGCTTGTTTGCACTGGATCTCAAAATCAGTATTATGGGCAAGCATACGCTGTTCAAAATACCAGTGCTGGCGCAGCTCATGCGCTGGCTTGGTATCATACCTATTAATCGCGAAGCCAAAGGCTCAGTGCTACAAGCGAGTATCGATAAGTTTAAAAATAATAAGACTTTGTTTTTGGGTTTAGCGCCTGAAGGCACGCGCAAATATACTGACAGCTGGAAAACTGGGTTTTATTACTTGGCAGTAGGAGCCAATGTACCTATCTTACCAGTAGCGTTAGATTATAATACTAAAGAAGTGCGATTTTTGGAGATGGTTTACCCGACGGGTAATATCGAAGAGGATTTGCCAAAGATTTATGCCCAGTACGGCGGGGTAATGCCTTATCATCCTGAGCGGCTCTCACAGCCGCTACAAGATGTTAATCAAGCCTTCTTTAAAGGATAATCGTAGAGTAAAAGGATAATCGTAGAGTATAGCAGGTTTAGAAATTAGGCTGTCCGTTCGAGGCGCTCACGCCGCCATCGACAGGCAAATTAACGCCCGTAATCATCGCCGCATCTTCGCTGGCTAAAAAGGTAATCGCGGCGGCGATATCTTCAGGAGTCACAAAGCGTCCTAGAGGGCAGCGTGCTAAAAATTTATCGACCTTTTCTTGATCTTCTCGCATGTCTTTGGTCATGTTGGTCTTAGTCGCGGTAGGGTTGACCGCATTGACGCGCACACCATCAGGGCCATGATCCATCGCTAACGTACGTGTCAAGTTGGTGACGCCTGCTTTGGCAGCGTTGTAAGCGGCCATGTTCCAATCACCGCCGATACCTGAGAGTGATGAGACATTGACGATATTGCCTTGTGTCTTGATGAGATGCGGCATTGCAGCCTGACAGACATAAAAAGTACCATTTAAATTGACATCAATAGCTGCGTGCCAATCCTCACTAGATAAGTCCGTTATTTTGCCTTCCATACCTTTGCCCGCATTATTGACGACGATATCGAGCTTTTCAAACCTCTCAATCACTCGTTTTACCATTTCTTGTACTTGGCTTTGTACACTAATATCACAGGTGATGGTCATGTAGTTGTCGGTATGAATCCATGTATGATCTTCTGGAAACTGTTTTGCGGTCTCCTCTAAAGTTTCAGAGGTTCGTCCCACTAGTACCACAGTCGCGCCTTCATTAGCGAAACGCAGAGCAGTGGCGCGTCCCATACCTGAGCCGGCTCCAGTGACAATGACGGTTTTTTCTTTGAAACGCTTCATAATGCTCAATCCTTGTTATTATATAGTGCTTATTAAAATTCGATAAACGTACCTGACATTGATACGTGAGCGCAGCTTATAACTATAAGATCCACGCACAAGCATTGCTGCTTTGATATCATCATAACAAGTCATTACGTTGAAAGCGACTGCGTCTGATAGTGCTTATGTAGCGTAATTTTACATTCGTAAAAATGTTGAAATGCTGATGACTATGTTTATAAATATGCCACCATTTTAATCAGCCAAAATGTCATTCATCACATATCATAAGATTATAAAGGGCTAGAATCTGTGTCTCATTCGTCTACTATAATATCCGATGGGGGCTACCTTGCTAGTGAGCTGGCCTGTTACTTACAGACAGCAGCGGTAGACATCGCTCTGGCTGGTATGCAGACTACTGAACAGCAATATGATGCTCGCTATAGCGCACGCTCGTATCATTACCAGCTCTCGTCGGGCAAGCTGCAACTGCTGGCACTGACATTATACTTGCCAATGAGTACAAGCTCAGCTGATATTGAGCGAGCACGTATGACTGCTATAAAAGCTGCGCTGGCATGGCATAAATCTTCATTGTCTCAAAATGAACATGTTGCACAGACTCATGATATTTTGGTTTTCGATATTCAGCTGACTGATAATGTAGTAGATGGTCATAAGAAAAATACTGATAGTCAGGACAGCAAGCAATTAAATCACTTGCAACATGCTTTTGGTGCTCGTTATTTTTTGGAGGACTTGGTTGTAGACATGAGTGAGGGCGGGCAGCAATTGCAAGTCTTCAGCTGGCATGACTGGCACTCAATACTGGTTGCGGTACAGACACCCTGTGAGTTATGGCGGTTTTTGAATTATCACTTAGAGCAACTACAATATTCGGTTATCAGTCATGTCCCAAGTTTTGTATCAGAAGAAGTGCTAGTCGCTGAATTTTTGCAAAGCGCCTCTTTATTCACACCTGCGATCACAGTAGACAATGCACTTAACAAGTACGACATTCAGGACAAACCTAATCCAGCGTTGGTGGCCATGGCGCTTGCATATAAGAATCAGAGCACGACTGCGCAGATGTACCAACAGCATATGCAGCAGGCAGCCACGCTATGGTCACAGCTCAGTACACAAATGATAGCAGCATATGCTGATAAGCAGACATCTAGTAATGACCAAGAATCATCAACTGAGCCGTTGGGGTTTCGTTGGCAGCAGCAACTATTAGATGAGTCTTTATTTTCGCGTCATGAGCTGATCCGTACGCTATATAGACATCCTAAGCAAAGTAAGACGCTGCAACAAGATGGTTATATCGTACATCAGCATTCCTACGAAACCTTGGGGCGGCATTATGTACTGATATTCTATGGACAAAACGCTCAAGCAAAGAATAGCAAAAATGTTATTCAACCGAATCTAGCAAAAATTGCACAGGATGTTGCGACTCGATTGCCAATAGCAGAGCTGCATCATATCGTTGTACTCGGTATCGACTTTATTACTGAGGTAAATGAAACGTTCATCGATATTGATGTGTGGATTCAGTCAGTGGACGCGATGACGCAAAGAGAGCGACAGCTAACCAAGCAAATACAACAATTAAAGAGTAAAAAGTCGCTTCAAAATACGCAAAAGGCAGAGAAGCAAGCTGCTCAAAACTCTGAAAGTCATCCTCAATCTGACAAGTTGCCTCAAGTACGTCTAAGCCTTTCTATACCAGCGCGAAAGAAATAATGAGCACGTAACATATTTTGAAAATCGAGCTGAGTATTCTGCTAGAAGCTGCTGTAAGTCTAACTTATACTGACACTCACAAAAAAAGACAGCCTAGGCTGTCTTTTTCTTATCTAAGAGTAGGTAATTACTGATACTTATTTATTGATATCATCGTTAAGATCATTACCAGGAAGGATTTGATTACTGTTATAGATATCATTGGTATCAGTATCTACGCGAGGAGTGTCAATCACATCAGTGCGCAAATCAGTAGTTGACGTGCTAGCAGCTGAAGGTGTGTTGTCACGAACTGAATCAGCAACTTTTTCTTGCGTTGATGAGCTTGGCTGCAGCGTGGATTTTGCTTTTGCTTCGTCGCGCTCACGATCCATTCTATCTTGCATTTTACGTAGGAAACGTGCGGCTGCTTCTTGACCACCAAGACCAAATGATAGGGCAAAGGCGACGGCGACGGCACCTAGCGTTAGACCAAATGCTAGATTCACGATTGAATCTGCAATACCCATTGCTTTTAGACCCATAGCAAGTACAAGGCCCATAATCAATACACGCACAATGTTTGCTAAGAATTGTGAACCTTGTTCAGAACGCTCAACAACACCTGCAATAATATTGGCAAGCCAAAATCCAATGAACAGGATAATCGCACCTAAGATGATGTTAGCGCCAAATGCGATAAACATCGTAATAATTGCTGAGATAGGCTCGAAACCTAGTAAATCAGCAGCTGCGATAGCAGCAAATAGCATAGCAAAGAAGATAATCGCATAAGCAACTAAGTCAGAGATTCTCTTGTCACCCATAGTCTCTTGCAAGCCAACTTTGGCAGGCATTTGATTGATTTGAGTGTTTTCAAGCAATCCTTTGACGATATTTGCAACCATACGTACAACATAAAAAGTCACAAATAAGATAGCCACTGCCATGAAGATGTTAGGCAATGCTTCCATGATTTTATTCAACATATTGGTCGCAGGGCGAGCAATAACGTCGATTTTTAATGCGTTCAAAGCAGCAATAATCGTTGGGATAATAACCACTAAAAATGCTAGCGAACCGGCAATATTAGGTAGGCTGTTTTGTTCACTTAAGCCAGCTTTCGTCGCTAACTCTTGAACATTAAAAGTAGAAACAAGATTGGTCACAATGCCGCGTACGACTTTGGCAATGATATAACCAACAACAAAGACCACACCAGCGATTAGGATGTTAGGGATAAAGCTGAAGATTTTGTCGACCATATTAGTCAATGGTGCAAACAAACCATCAAGCTCTAGCTGACCGAGTACCATGGTCAAAACAACCAATAAGATGAACCAGTAAACCATATCAGCGATGGTGCTGCTCATTGGTTTTACGCCTGCTTGTGCGCTTAGACGCTCGTCCATTGTCGTTTTAGAAAGCGCCGCATTGATTGCAGTGCGTGCGACAGTGGCGATAACCCAACCAATTACACCAAGCGCGATCGCACCGACGAGGTTAGGGATAAATGCCAATACTTGATTAACCATATTTGCAAATGGCGCCGAGATTGAGTTTAAATTTAGTTGGTTAAGCGCCCCTGAAATAGCAATGATAAAAATAAACCAAAAAACAATCTTGGAGATAATTCCCTCAAGATCGTAAGTTTTACCGGTTGAAGAGTTCATACGTTGATTAAGATTGACTTTAGATAGGACACCGCGCACAAGTGCTGCGATACCAAGTGCGACCAGCCAACCAATGATAAATATCAAGATAGCGCCAATGATAGAACCGATAGGCCCACCAAGATAACCGTTAAAAGATGTATACATTGGGTTCATCTTATCCTCCTTGAATCATTCTATAGGTAACACTCAAAAGTATTGTTATTACAATCACTGTTGAATGAGACAAATATACAGATAGTTTATTATAAATAGTGTCTTTAAATTGAGTTATGGGAAGATATTATCATTTTCGAATAAAAGTAATTATCAAAAGTATCAGGCTGGTTTTTAGTTATCGCTTTGCTACTGACAATCATATATCAATGATAAATACCAACATTCGATTACTTATCTCCTTACCTAATTTAGCTTAGCCTATGTATTGATGGATTTAAAGATAGAAAGCTTTACCTGCCACTATATTTGTGTGATAACTTGTTATTATAATAGGAAATATTAACACAGACTGTACATTCGCCCGATAATTTCATGTAAAGCGTGGTTCCCAAAACTAAGATTTGTTATTATAGAGCAATGTGACATCTCGCCACTATTCTTACAATCAGAGAGTAATCTATCAGAGAGTAATCTATGAAAAAAATCACTACTTTAAGCATTAGTGCCCTTGCTAGTGCTATGTTGTTAATGACAGGCTGTAGCACCAATAACGGCAGTCAAGAAACAGCTGCTCAAAGCGTTTCTATCACAGAGCAAAGCTCAGCAAGTGAAAAAGTGGGCTATAGCTTAGGATTCATGATGGCAGAAGGCAATAAAGAAGCTGTCAAAGATTTGAACCTGGATACTTTTGAAAAAGGTTTCCGTGATGGTTACGAAGGCAATGATTCAGCATTGACCCAAGAGCAAATGCAAGAAGTATTGATGACGTATCAAAAAGAGCAAGAAGAGCAGTTCGCAAAAGACATGCAAACCAAAGCAACAGAAAATAAAACTGCTGGCACAGCATTCTTAGCAGAAAATGCGAAAAAAGAAGGCGTGAAGCAAACGGATTCTGGCCTGCAATATAAAGTATTGAAAGAAGGTACAGGTAAATCGCCAAAAGCAACTGACGTGGTGGAAGTGAACTACGAAGGTAAATTGATCGATGGTACCGTATTTGACAGCTCATATGAGCGTGGTGAGCCAATTGAGTTCCCACTAAACCAAGTAATCGCTGGCTGGACGGAAGGTCTACAGTTGATGAAAGAGGGCGGCAAGTACGAGTTCTATATCCCATCAGACATCGCCTATGGCGAAGCGGGTAACGCTGGTATCGAGCCAAATAGCACGCTTATCTTTACGGTTGAGCTATTAAAAGTAAAGTAATGCGCGGCTGAAGCATTCATCTATAAAAAAAGCCTTCATAATGATTATGAAGGCTTTTTTATGCGCAGAGGTTTTATATCAGTTTGTCTATAAATTATAGGTTTTTTTGAAAGACTTTAGAGTTGCGACCATTGTGGTACTTCTCCAGACGTGCTGCTGGTAAGGCACTTGCCTCAACTTCCGCAAAGCCTTGCTCAACGAACCAATGGGCGGTACGCGTGGTCAGTACAAACAGTTTATGTAGACCATGGCTGCGCGCTTGCTGCTCTAAAAACGCGAGCAAATCAGCACCGCGGCTACCATTGCGATATTCAGGACGTACGGCAACACAAGCGACTTCTGCGGACTCTGCGTCTAGCGTATGCAAGGCTGCACAACCCAAAATCATACCATCACGTTCGATGACGCTATAGTTGTCGATTTCTTGCTCTAAGCGTTCACGTGAGCGGCTGACTAAGATACCTTGCTCTTCTAGAGGGGATAACAGCTCGATAAGGCCAACGACGTCATCGATATTGGCACGGCGAATTTCTTCGTAAGGATCATGGCTAATTAGCGTACCAGAACCGTCACGAGTGAATAATTCTTCTAATAATGCACCGTTTTTGGCATAGGAGATGATATGCGTGCGATGGACACCTTGACGGCAAGCCAAGCTTGCGCAGTTCAAGAAATAATTGATTTCACAGTTCAAATCACGGTCACGTAAGAAGCGATCCACTTCGTTAGGAATCATCTCATGTAGCAAACGATCACCATCATTGATACCTGCTTCTTCGCCTAAAAATATCAGCTTATCAGCACCCAGCTCTACTGCGGCGCTAAGTGCAACGTCTTCAGCGAGCAAATTGAACACTTCACCTGTCGCAGAGTAGCCCATCGAGCCCAATATCACGATGTGGTCATGCAGTAGGTTGTTTTTGATGGCCTCAACGTCAATAGAGCGCACTTCACCCGTCATTTGATAATCAATGCCTTCACGAATGCCATAAGGGCGCGCCGTGACAAAATTGCCTGAGATGGCGTCAATACGTGAGCCGTACATCGGCGAATTGGCCAGTCCCATCGACAGCTGTGCTTCGATCTGTAAGCGAATTGCGCCAACCGCTTGCAGGATAGCGGGCATTGCGGCACGCGGCGTGATACGAATGTCTTGATGCAGCGGAGATTCAATATTGTCGTCTTTTAGGTTTTTTTCGATCTGCGGTCGCGCCCCGTGTACCAGTACCAGCTTGATACCCAAACTATGGAGCAAGGCAAAGTCATGAATCAGCGTGCTGAAGTTAGGATGATTGACCGCTTCACCGCCAAACATAATCACGAAAGTCTTACCGCGATGCGTATTAATGTATGGGGCAGAGTTACGGAACCAATGGACGTATTCAGGGTTAATCTGTGGCATGGAACTAGTAGTCATAATGGGAGCAGTAGTCGTTAGAATAAGAAAAAGGGCGTAGCAAAAAAATGCCTAACGCTAAAGATTTACCATAGCAAAAAACGCGGTTATGAGCTATCTTTTATTTCAGCTGTGTTGAGGTCTTTTTATTGCCCATCGGTGATATACACAACCTCAACACGGGGTTAATGTACCCACAAATGCTTTTTGCTATGCTAAGCGCTATTGCTTTACTGTCAATGAACGAAGATAATCAATAAAAATAATGAATCTGATTCTTTTAATTATTGACTATGTGTTAAGAAAACTCAGTTTTTGCCATCTGTGCTTTACCGATATATCAATCAGGGATAATGAGAATTATGAAAAAAAGTAACCAATTTGCTAGCCCATTTAGTGCTTGGAGCGGTCATCGCTTATTTCACGTTGTTGCCGGTACGCTCATCGGTGCGATGGTAGTCACGCAGGCATCTGCCATGCTGCCGACACCAGAGCAAGCAGTTGATAGCTCAATGGCAGTTCAAGCCAATACAAATGCGAGCAGCAACTCAAGTGCCCAAGCGGTTAATAGTAAAATCACAGCATCGTTGGTCAGTGTTGATGCCAATGGACAAGAAGTACTCGTCCCTGTCGATACAAATACTCGTTTGCAATCAGGTAACGTATTGGAGTATCAAGGCTACTTTACCAACACCAATGCCGATCGCGTCCGTAAGATGACGGTCACCATGAGTATTCCGGATCAAGTAGAATTGCTTGGTACAGTGGCACCTGAGTTCCCATATGGGAGTGTCGATGGCAACAACTTCGCCCGTATGCCACTACGTACCAAGGTAGACAATCAACTACAAGATGTGGCACTAAAATACTATAAAGCGGTTCGTTGGGATCTTGAAGGTGTCGGTTTGAACGACACCGTTGCAGTGAAATATCGCGCGCGCGTAAAGTAACGCTAAGACTTTTATAGTAAAAGTTCGTCAGATAATGATGTTTATTATTGATAAAGCACCACCGTTTATAACCGTGGTGCTTTTTTATGCATTGGATTTAATGTCGCTTAACTCTTGTGATGAGTACGCAATAAAGTTAATTAAAGCGTCGCATATTTGCTAGTAGATTTCTCTCGAATCAGCTGTTTGATGGCGTTAATTTTTGGCGTCGTGGCTTGTGCACCTGCTTTTATCAGCGCACGACGCTGCCTGGTATCTATTGAGCTATTACGACCGACATTAGGCGTAATGACAATGTCCGCGCGATCTCGTTCGCGGCTTATTGATGGGGAGCGATTGGTAGGGGATACGATATTGGTTTCGAGAAAGCCCCAAAAGTCGCTTAATGAGCTGATGGTTAACGCTCTATTATCAGTAGGCCCATTAACTTGAGCGGCAGTCACATCAACAGCAATAACAATATCAGCGCCCAAGTCGCGTGCGCTGTCAACGGGTACGAGGCTGACCACGCCACCGTCAATATATTTTTTGCCGACTTTTTCTGGAATACGTGGGGCAATAAAAATATTGGGCACGCTACAGGATGCTTGGACAGCAAGCCCTGCGTTACCTGTGGTAAAGACGGCTTTTTTTAGGGTGTTTTTTTCTGCTGCAACGGCGGCAAAGGCAATTGGAAAGTCTTCTATGACTTGTCCGCGAACTTTTTCATTCACAAAGTTTTTGAGTTTGATGCCTTCGACAAAGCCTTGATTAGACAACGTAAAGTCCGTCAACTGGCTATCGGTGGTGGTCAGTGCCAACTGCTCAAGCTGTAACGGCGTGTATCCACTGGCATACAGGCTACCGATTAAACTGCCGACACTCGTGCCGACGATCAGGGTAGGTTTGATGCCATTCTCTTCCAATGCCTTTATCACACCCACGTGGGCAAACCCTTTGGCACCGCCGCCACCCAAGACCAATGCGACGCTAGGTAACTCCACGATAGGCTCTGGCGTTTTAGGTGTTTGAGCAGTGGGTGTTAGGGTACTGCAAGCACTGACGCATAACCCAGCTACGGCAAACATGCTAAGACGTAATATACTTAAACCTTGATGAGACGGTCGATATAGAGCAGAGTCTGACATAAAAAACACCTTATAAAATGACCGTGGTTTATAAAAACCATGATGCAGAAAAACCATGTTGTAGAAAATAAGACAGCTACTATTTATATATAGTCAATCAATATTAAAAGTGGTACAAGGCAGACGAGTGCAAGTACTACAGTAGTAGGCTAAACGAGTCTAACGCTGTAACACTTTAATAGTGGTTCGACTATAATAGATGTAAACAAGTTGTCTTAAAGGGTTTTGCAGTCATGACGGAATAGCTTAGCATAAGTCATTGACTGTTCAGCTATAATGAGATGAATCGATATTTATATTTTGCTGTTTTTACGGGTCATTTTATGACAATCTTTCTTAGGTGAGTTATATTTAAAACAGCCGATGACATAGATAAAAATAATAAATAACCTTGTTAGGATCTTTGATGCCAGTATCGATGAATGTTTCTTCAGCCAATTCAGCAGACCATATAAGGTCTGACTTGCCACTCTCGGCGTTAGATATGCCAGTGACAGCGTTGGCAGGTGTTGGGACAAAGGTAGCTGAGCAATTGGCACAATTGAATATCAAGCGGATATTTGATTTGCTACTGCATTTGCCGCGTGATTATGAAGATCGCAGTCGACTGGTATCAATCGCAGAAGTGGCGCACGGACAGTCGGCTATGATTACCGGACGTGTGGTCCATGTCGATACTAAACGTAGCGGCATGACCGTAACTGTGGATGATGATACGGGCACCATAGCTTTGCGGTTTTTTAAAGTCTATCGCGGCCTTGCGCAGACCATGAATGTGGGGACGCGATTACAGCTGTTTGGTGAAGTCAAAGTCAGTCGTTACGGCAAACAAATACACCATCCTGAATATCAAGTTATCACAGATAATATAGCTACGACTGATACGGGTCTACAGCCCATTTATCCTAGTGTGAAAGGCTTACACCAAAATAAGCTACGGACTTTGATCAAACTGGCCCTGCAAACAGTTCGTAGTCAGGGTCTACCGATGACGTTGTTTACGAAGGAGGATTTTGCCGTCGTGGCTGACTTACCATTAGTACCTTTTGAGCCAGCCAAATCTGTACTGCTAGAGACAGAGTTTCCAGAAGATATTTTTTCGACATTGGCGCGAAGTGTGCCTGATCATGTGATTGGTAATAGTGTGAATAGGCCTACTACGTCCATTTATGACGTCAATAATGATAGCCATAGCGCAGCTGCTCGCATCGCTCATAGCAATGTTTATAACTTAACGATATTTGAAGCGCTAGTACTGCTGCATACACCGCCGACTTATACCAACGCAAGTCAGCAATATAAGCTGTTGACCCAACTGACGGCGCGTACTCATGCTGCCTGTCAGCGCTTGATTATCGAAGAGTTAACCGCCCATCAGCTCAGCTTGTTGTACCGTCGTCAGCAGCTGCATCAGCACAAAGCACCCAAATGTACGACCCACAGTCCGCTAGCTGATAAGCTGTTTGGTGCATTGCCGTTTGATCTAACAGGTGCACAAAAACGAGTGATGAAAGACATCACGACTGATATGGCAACCTCTATCCCAATGCTACGACTGGTACAAGGTGATGTGGGCGCTGGCAAGACGTTGGTTGCAGCAGGAGCGGCGGGTTATGCGCTTGATAGTGGTTGGCAGGTGGCAGTCATGGCGCCGACTGAGATTTTAGCAGAGCAGCACCTCGTGAACTTTAAGCAATGGTTTGAGCCGCTAGGTATCGGTGTGGGTTGGCTTGCGGGTAAGCAAACTGCCAAACAGCGCCGCGAAGCATTGGAAGCGGTTGCGGAAAACACGGTACAAATTGTCGTTGGTACGCATGCCTTGTTTCAAGAGCAAGTACAGTTTGCCAAGCTAGGGCTCGTGATCATTGATGAGCAGCATCGATTTGGTGTTGAGCAGCGTATGGCATTGACCAATAAAGGCGTGGCCAATAGCACACCGCATCAGCTAATCATGACCGCTACCCCGATTCCGCGAACGCTTGCCATGAGCGTTTATGGCGATATGGACACCTCCATTATTGATGAGTTGCCGCCAGGGCGTACCCCCATTACCACGGTGACCATCGATCGCAATCGCCGCGATGAGGTGATCGAACGTATTGCCGTGAATTGCGAGGCAGGCAGGCAAGCTTATTGGGTGTGCTCCTTAGTCGAGGCGTCTAGCGTGCTCGATGCACAAGCAGCTGAAGCCACGTATGAAGATTTAAATGAGCGCTTAGACATTCGCATTGGCTTAGTACACGGCAAAATGAAGTCTGCGGATAAACAAGCCATCATGCAGGCGTTCAAGGCGGGTGATTTGGATTTGTTAATTGCCACAACCGTGATTGAGGTGGGGGTCGATGTACCCAATGCCTCACTCATGGTGATCGAAAATGCGGAGCGTCTAGGGCTTTCACAATTGCATCAGCTTCGCGGGCGCGTCGGGCGCGGCTCAACCAAGAGCTTTTGTGTGTTGTTATACCAAAAACCGTTATCAGAAACAGGCACAGAGCGTTTGAACGTGCTACGTGATAGCACCGATGGTTTTGTTATCGCTCAAAAAGACTTAGAGCTGCGCGGGCCGGGTGAACTGCTCGGTAAACGTCAGACAGGCAATATTGGCTATTGTTTGGCCGATCTTATCCGTGATGAGCAGTTATTTGCGATTGCGCAGCGTTTGGCCAAGCACTTGATTGCAGACCCTACCAGAAAAGCGGATGTCAGCCAACTGATTCACCGCTGGATGCCTGAGGCGAGTCGTTATACCAATGCTTAAAAGGGCTATTATTATATACCGTTTGGATATCTAAAACGTTTGACTCAATCAATTGATTGATTAATAATGACCCATGACAAAATTATCTGAAATTGACTTTGAAACCGCGCTTGATCGAGTCGAATCTGAACCTAGTAGTAGCGCCGCCTCTATTTTACGATGCGCCGAAGCGCTGTTTTCGGCTAAAGGCTTTAAAGCGGTTACTACTCGAGATATTGCCAAGGCTTCTGGCAAGAATATTTCCACCATTCACTTTCACTGGCAAAGCAAACGGTCGCTGTATGAAGCGGTATGTAGAATGCATGCTCGTCAGCTGTTGGCTTTTGTGTCTCAAACAGAAGCCGCGATTGCAGATAGTACACTTGAGCCCGCCCAAGCGTTAGAGCAGTGGATCGATAAAACTTTGGATTTACTGATTGAGAATCCAGCGATTGCTAAGCTAGCGTCACAGAATATCTCAGTACAAAATAACCCAGAAATGGTGACTTTGTTTGAACATGACATTCAAGTATTGGCGCGGTTTCAAGGCTATCTGTCTACATTTCTTGGTCCAACTGACGATCATACTAAGCCATTGCGCCTGTTCACCTTGCTTTATTTTACCATCGGTATGTTTACAGACTCGTCACTACAACAAGCCACGCTTGGCGGGTCGGTTTATGAGCAACCAGAGTTACAACAACAGCTTAAATCGTTTGCAAAAAATCTCGCAATGAGCTTGCTACAAAGAAATAGCGCACTAACCACTAATTCATAAGCTGTTCTGACTAGTGGCTGTCCAGTAATTGTTTTTGAGTAATGGTTTAAGTGAGCGTTTAAGCGCTGCTTTTATTATTATCCGTATTTATAGAGACCGACTATGAGTGACTTTAAAGACCCTGATAATAAGCAAGAACCGACTAGCGGACAGCAAACCAATATTGAGACACCTCAACACGCTGAGCTACCCCCGTATCGTCAAGCTGAGGCTACCTCTACCAATAAATCTGCAAAACTACCCCCGTTGCTCATACCTGCATTGATTGCGGTGCTGGTGATTGGGTTTGTGCTAGGTAAGTATTGGGGCGGTAGTGCAGACGAGTTACGAGAGGAGCCAGTCGCCTCTAGTGGTGTGGCAGGTGGCAATGAAGCTGATAGCACTGCGAGTATGGAGCAGTCTGTTTTGTCAGTAGAAACCGTTAGCCCAAGCCAAGATGATATCGGTCGCACACTTAGCGCTGATGGCACCATCAACGCCAAAGATATCGCTAGTGTCAGTGCAAAAGTCAGTGGTGTGGCCATCGAGCGTGTATTGGTCGAAGAGGGCGACCGCGTGAGAGCGGGGCAAGTGCTCGCAATGTTTGATACCGATGCGATGGAGCAGCAAGTGCTGCAAGCTGAGGCAGATGTGGCAGAGGCAGAAGCCACACTTGCCAACGCCAGCGCCGATGCGGCCCGCGTATTGCCACTCATCGATATTGACGCCATTAGTAAACAAGAAGCCGATCGCTACCGTACTTCTGAGGTACGTGCCCGCGCAGCTTTGCAAGCATCCAAAGCCCGTTTAAGCAATCAGCGTTTGACCCTTGATAATGCCACAGTAGTTGCGCCAGTCAGCGGCGTCATCAGTGATAAAATGGTGGAGGTCGGCATGGTCGTCGGCATGGTCGCAGGCGGTGAACCGCTATTTACCATCATAAAAGGCGGGGAATTAGAATGGCGCGCAGATATCGATCCAAAGCTTGTCGGCGATATCAATATTGGTACACCTGTACGAGTCGCTCTACCCGGTGATGATAGTGTGATGGGACAGGTGAACCGTATCGCACCGACGGCAGATAATAATCGCCAAATCACCATCTATGCTAGCCTAGCGGCCAACGCAAAAGTACGCGCTGGCATGTATCAAACGGGTGAGTTTTTATTGGGTAGCAGCAACACCCAAACCGTTCCTAACAGTGCGGTGGTCAGCAATGATGGCTATGACTATGTGATGATGGTCACACAAATTCGCACCAACCACGCAGCGCAAAAAACAGGCCGTATCAAGCAGCAGCGTGTGAGTTTGGGTGAGCGTCTCGGCGATAGTGTGGCGGTCACAGAGCCATTGCCGAGCGACAGTCAAATCGTCAAGCAAGGCGGTAGTTTTTTAAACGATGGCGATTTGGTGCGCATCGTCGATGGTCTTAATCAATCCAATAATAACGCTGATACAGCTTCGCAGGCGCGCTCATGAGCCTAAATGTATCTGCTTATTCGATTAGAAATCCGTTGGTCGCTATTTTGCTGTTTGTACTGCTGACGTTGGGCGGTATCTATGGCTTTATGCAAATGAAGGTGCAGCAGTTCCCTGACATTGATTTGCCTGCCGTGGTAGTGACCGTCACCCTGCCTGGCGCGGCACCTACCCAGCTCGAAAACGACATTGCCAAAAAAGTCGAAAATAAGCTGACCAGTATCGAAGGTGTCAAGCATATTCGCACCACCCTACAAACCGGCGCTGCCACCATGGTCACTGAGTTTGTCCTAGAAAAAGACATCCAAGAAGCGGTCGATGATGTGCGCTCAGCCGTCGGTGAGGTGCGAGGGGATCTGCCAGCCGCGGCCAATGATCCGATTATTACTAAGGTCTCAACCGCAGGGTTTCCGGTGGTGACTTATTCTGTCGCCGCAGAAAACATGAATGTGGCAGATCTGTCTTGGTTCGTTGATGATACGGTCACCAAACGGTTATCTGATATCCCTGGTGTCAGTACCGTTAGCCGTATCGGTGGCCTGCAGCGTGAGATCACCGTGGCAGCGGACCCGATTGCGCTCAGTGGTTTAAAGTTTCCTATCTCTCAGCTATCGCAGCAAATCGCTGGGATTCAGCAGGACAGCTCAGGTGGTGAAGCCGAGGTCGGTAAAACCACGCAAACCATTCGCGTGCTTGGGGCGGTCGAGCGCGCAAGCGAATTAAACGACCTACAAGTGGCCGTGCCGACAGGTGGCACGCAAGCGCTTGGACGTATGGCGCAAATCACCGATGGTGCTGCTGACCCAAGTTCGATTGCTAAGCTCGATGGGCAGACGGTGGTGGCGTTTAACATCACCCGCTCGCGCGGTGCCAGTGAGGTCGAGGTCATGGAGCGCGTCGATGCCGAGCTTGCCAAACTGGCGGCCGATACGGGTAATATCAGCATCGAAAAAGTCTATGATCGAGCCACCCCTATTGCCGAGGATTATCAAGCATCACTGCGTATGCTGATAGAAGGTGGACTATTGGCCGTCGTGGTGGTGTTTTTATTTTTGCGCAATATCCGTGCGACCATTGTCGCAGCTGTGGCGTTGCCATTGTCCGTTATTCCTACCTTTTTGGGTATGTATCTGTTTGGCTTTAGTCTCAATATTATTTCTTTATTGGCATTGTCATTGGTGATTGGGGTGTTGGTCGATGATGCCATCGTAGAGGTCGAAAATATCATTCGTCATCTGCGTATGGGCAAGACACCTTATGAGGCGGCGATGGAAGCGGCTGATGAGATTGGTCTGGCAGTCGTTGCTACTACCTTTACCTTGATTGCTGTGTTTTTGCCGACGGCCTTTATGGGCGGTATTGTTGGGCAGTTCTTCCGTCAGTTTGGCTGGACAGCGGCTTTATCGATATTTGCGTCCTTGATGGTAGCGCGACTGATCACGCCGATGATGGCAGCTTACGTACTGCGGCCAGAAAAAAATCGCGTGGAAAAACAAAGCGCGCTGATGGATTGGTATCTTAAGATTGTTTCATGGACCTTACGACAACGCTGGATCACCATCGGCGCAACTTTGGTGCTGTTTGTCGCTTCATTGATGCTGGTGAAGTTGCTACCGACCTCCTTTATTCCTGACAATGATATCGATCAGACGCGTGTTGAGATTGAGCTGACGCCAGATGTGGCGCTCGAAGATACCGAGCGCGTGGCAGCGATGGCCAGTGAGCGTATCTTGGCCATGCCCGAAGTGACCAATATCTTTACCTCGGTAGGGGAGGCGCAAGCTGCTATGGAGCCCAGCTCTGGCGGCAAAGCCGAAAATATCGCAGGGCTAGATATCGTCCTTGCGCCACGAGCAGAGCGTATCTCTAAGCAAGAGATTGAGCGTAAAATCAGTCATCTGCTCGCGGAGGTACCTGGCGCACGCTTTACCGTTGGTCTATCGAGCGGCGGCGAGACGGGCTATAACTTTTCTTTGACCAGTACCAATCCAGAGGTGCTAGAGCAGACCGCCCAGCAGATTATGACTGAAATCCGAGCGCTGCCTAGCGCCGGCGCAGTGACCAGTGACCGTAGCCTGCCGAGGCAAGAGCTTACGGTCATGCCTGACAGACTGGCAATGGCAGATAAAGGCGTCACCACGCAAGATATCGC
Organism: Psychrobacter pacificensis; assembly: GCF_900101915.1. Taxonomy (GTDB): domain Bacteria; phylum Pseudomonadota; class Gammaproteobacteria; order Pseudomonadales; family Moraxellaceae; genus Psychrobacter; species Psychrobacter pacificensis. Next base: position 21,091 of record NZ_FNAL01000010.1, read on the forward strand.
CACCACGCTACGAGTGGCGACGGTCGGCGACTATGAGCAGCGCTTATCTAAGCTTAATCTCGATACTCGGCAGATTCCTATTGTGGTGCGACTGCCTGATGTCGCCAAACAAAACGTCAGCCAATTAGAAGGCCTATACGTGCCAAGCGCGCTGCCTGCAGGACAAGGGGTACGCGTGGGCGAGGTGGCCGATCTAAACTTTGGGACAGGCCCGGCCCAGATCAACCGGCTCGATCGTGAGCGCGCCATTAGTATTACTGTGCAGCCTTCTGATGGCGAGCTTGGCGACTTGGTGCAGGCGGTCAAGTCGGTACCAGCGATGCAGACGCTGCCGCCATCGATTACCATCATTGATCAAGGTCAAGCCGAAAATATGGCGGAGCTGTTTAGTGGGTTTATCATTGCGATGTCGGTGGGTGTGGTCTGTATCTTAGGCGTTCTTATTTTATTATTTGGCCGTTTATTGCAGCCATTTACCATTTTGATGGCACTGCCGTTATCGATAGGCGGCGCGTTTGTGGGTTTGGTCATTACCAATAGTAGTCTGTCGATGCCCTCGATGATTGGTTTTATTATGCTCATGGGTATCGCAACCAAAAACTCAATCCTACTCGTCGATTACGCGTTGATTGCTCAGCGCCGCGGGCTCGCGCGTTTTGAGGCCATTATGGATGCCTGTCGCAAGCGTGCGCGGCCTATCATCATGACCACCATTGCGATGGGTGCAGGCATGTTACCCCTGGTCTTTGGTTGGGGTGATGCTGATCCTACGTTTAGGCGACCGATGGCGGCCGCCGTATTGGGCGGTCTGGTCACCTCAACGCTCCTCAGTCTGGTAGTCATCCCAGTGGTTTATACGTTGATGGACGATGTGTCAGGATGGTTTGCCAAATGGCTGGTGCCACATGGGAAGAAGAGAAGCCCACATATTTAACATACTGCAATACACAGTCATCATGATGATCATGCACCCCATACGTGACTACCGCGTATGGGGTTTTTTGATACTTCTCACAACCAAACTATCATAGAACCCATATGCCTTTTTACCTATCGTTTAATTGTCTGATATATCAATACGTTATAGTAACGCCATTATCAAACCGTATTCTATGATTTGTCATTAGGAGGCACTCATGAAGCTAACCGCCATCATTTTCAGTATGGTCGCCGCCTTATCACTAACCAGTTGTGCAACGCGGCAGGCAGCCAGTACCGACTGGACCCCATATCTCAAATCCATGCAAAAAGGCTGTGATTATCCTAACCCGACAACCAGCAGCTTGCCCATAACGTATCAGCAGTCCATTATTGATACCGATACACGTATCAAACCTTACAATTCGTCTGATGAGGAGCAACTGGAGCATTTGGACGAAACCATCACCACTTACATGCTAAATAACGCGACCGCCTTTGGTAAACAGCTCTCAAAAATTGAATATCTCAGCGGTTTTGAATGGTCGCATTTGAAGCTGTATTTTGCCAATAACCCACAGTCGCTACGCAGTGAATTCACGCTGCCTGTTGATAAACATGATATTAACACCGTAACCAAAAACGACAGTAGTGGCTATCAAGTGACGGGCGAGGGCTACAAACATTTAACCTTTGATAAAAAAGACAACAGCATTACCTGTGGGTTTGGGGTGTAGCGAAGAGCAAGGTTTTTAGTGACCGATATATTTGAGCGTTTTCATACGTAAAGACTTAAGCCTCAAGATAGCAGTGCTGTTATCTTGGGGTTTCTTATATATAGAGATGTAATTTATTCAAAAAAACAAGCAGGTCATTTTCTTAAAATGAATAAAATTCATCTTATACTAAGTTTATATCGTTTTTATTCATGTTAAATATTTGCTTAAATATACCCATACAGACATTTAGTATTATCTCAATTTGTAGGGTAGGAATCACCATGACTAAGCCTTTTGCATGCTCAATCAAGCACATTCGTTTTGATGAAAACTATCAGCCTGCCAGCAGCACGCGCATGACGACCAACTTTGCCAATCTGGCGCGCGGCGAGCAGCGTGAAGTCAATCTGCGTAAAGCGTTGACCATGATTAACAACCGCTTTAACGCGCTGGCACATTGGGACAACCCCAATGCCGATCGTTATTCGGTCGAAGTGGACATCGTGTCTGCCAACATGGATATCGAAGGCAATGGCGATGCGTTCCCTGTGATTGAGATGCTACAAACCACCATCGTGGACCATAAAGAAAACAAGCGCATCGATGGCATGATTGGCAACAGTTTCTCATCTTACGTGCGCGATTACGACTTTAACGTGGTGCTACTGGAGCATTTTAATAAGCACCCAAATGCCAAAGCGCCTGACGACTTTGGCGACTTACACGGCAAATTGTTTCAATATTTATTGAACTCAGAGGCCTACAAAGCCAACTTTAACAAACAGCCTGTGATTTGCTTGAGTGTCTCAACCAGCAAGACCTATTACCGCACCACCAATGTGCACCCTGTGCTGGGCGTAGAATACAAGCAAGATGAGTATTCATTGACCGATGACTATTTTCACAAAATGGGCTTGATTGTGCGTTACTTTAAGCCTGAGGGCAGCGCTGCACCATTAGCGTTTTATTTTGCGGGTGATTTGACCAGCGATTACACCGATCTTGAGCTGATCAGTGCAATCAGCACCATGGAGACCTTTCAAAAGATTTATCGTCCTGAGATTTATAACGCCAATTCAACGGCAGGTCAGGTCTATCAGCCAAGCCTAAAATACCAAGACTACTCGCTGACGCAAATTGTTTATGACCGTGAAGAGCGTAGCCAAATGGCGGTCAAACAAGGCAAATTTACCGAAACGCATTTTATCAAGCCTTACCAAGATATTCTTGAAGCATGGGCGGCCAATTACGCTGTAAACGAGAACGTCGCTTAAAAAATCCAAATATAAAAGCGCACGCTATAACACCTAAAATAGAGACATCTGAAATAGAGAAGACAATACGACATGACTTTATTATTACCAACATCGACCGCTGGCAGCTTGCCAAAACCCTCTTGGTTGGCAGAACCTGAAAAAATTTGGTCGCCGTGGCAACTTGACGGTGAAGAATTGCTTCAGGCAAAACAGGATGCGCTGCTAGTATCGCTACAAGAGCAAGTGCAAGCAGGCATCGATATCGTCAGTGACGGTGAGCAGACCCGTCAGCACTTTGTCACTACCTTTATTGAGCACTTAGACGGCGTGGATTTTAACCAGCGCGAAACCGTGCGTATCCGCAATCGATATGATGCCAGCGTACCGTCAGTGGTGGGTGCCGTGAGCCGCCAAAAACCTGTGTTTGTAGAAGATGCCAAGTTTTTACGTAAGCATACTGACAAGCCGATCAAATGGGCATTGCCTGGGCCGATGACCATGATTGATACGCTGTATGATGGTCACTATAAAAGCCGCGAAAAACTGGCATGGGAGTTTGCAAAAATTCTCAATCAAGAGGCCCGCGAGTTAGAAGCAGCAGGCGTGGATATTATCCAATTCGATGAGCCGGCGTTTAACGTCTTTTTCGATGACGTCAATGATTGGGGTATCGCGACACTAGAGCGCGCTATCGAAGGCTTAAAATGCGAAACGGCGGTACATATTTGCTATGGCTACGGCATCAAAGCCAATAACGATTGGAAAAAGACGCTGGGCTCAGAGTGGCGTCAGTATGAGCAAGCGTTTCCTAAACTGCAGCAGTCAAAGATCGATATCGTATCTTTGGAATGTCAAAATTCGCGCGTACCGATGGATTTGATAGAGCTCATCCGCGGTAAAAAAGTGATGGTTGGTGCAATCGATGTCGCCACTAATGATATTGAAACTCCTGAGGAGGTAGCCGATACGCTACGCAAGGCCTTACAATTTGTCGATGCGGACAAGCTGTATCCCTCGACCAACTGCGGTATGGCGCCGTTGTCTCGTGAGGTGGCACGCGGCAAGCTACATGCGCTGAGCGCTGGTGCGGCAATCGTGCGGCAAGAGCTGAGCGTTTAGCAAAACTTAACAAGTTCTGGCTTGTTTAAGCTTATGAGTGGCCTCAGTTAACAAGGTACTTATAGATTTAACGTTTCTCAGGATTGTAGTAATGATAAAAGATATGATTGAAGCCACTGATTTTAGAGATGCCATGGCGCTATTGCCCACGGCGGTCAATTTGATCACCACCAATGGTCCGTCAGGCACTCATGGGTTTACTGCCTCGGCGGTATGTAGCGTCACTGATACACCGCCGACACTGCTGGTGTGTATGAATCAAGCCGCGCGCTCGCATAGGCATTTTGTGGATAATAAAGTCTTGAGCGTCAATGTGCTTGGTGCCCAGCATGAACACTTATCCAATGCTTTTGCTTCTAAACTAAGCTCAGATGAGCGTTTCGAGCAAGGGGTTTGGACTGAGCTTGTGACAGGCGCGCCTATCCTGAAAGATGCGCTAGTGAGCTTTGATTGTGAGATTGAGCACATTCAAGAAGTGGGTACGCATAGTGTGCTGATGTGCCGAGTGGTCGCTATCAAACCTCCAGAATCCCCAAGCGGGCAAGATGAGAGTTTAGTGTATTTTAACCGTGCTTATCATTACGTCGGTCAAGTTGAGCTTGTATAAGTCATAACTGGCATTAATATAGAGCACTTGCTCAGAAAATAAATCTATATAAGAAGACACTATCCCGTGGAACTACTCATTTTTTTAATCATAGGTGCACTAGCAGGTTTTGCGGCCGGGCTTTTCGGCGTGGGCGGTGGCACCATTATCGTACCGCTGTTATTTATCGTCTTTACCCAAATGGGCTACGATGCCGATACCATTATGCATCTGGCTTTGGGAACGTCGCTTGCGACCATCATCGTCACCTCGATCAGCTCCTTGATGGCGCATAATAAAAAGGGCGGCGTCATGTGGCCGGTCTTTAAAAATCTAGCACCTGGTTTGGCGCTAGGGTGTTTTTTGGGAGCAGGGATAGCAGGGCAAATATCAGGGTTATATCTGCAGCTGATTGTCGGGGTGTTTTTACTGTGGGTCGCTTATAGAATGTTTACCGCTGGTAAAAGACGTACACATATGAGTGATGCGAGTCATACGCCTGTGGTATTACCGTCTAAACCCAAGCAACTTGCGGCAGGTGGTATTATTGGTGTGGCTTCGGCCATTTTTGGTATTGGCGGTGGCAGCTTAACGGTGCCGTATCTCACCCGTTATAATGTGGTCATGCAAAAGGCGGTAGGCACGTCGGCGGCGTGTGGTTTGCCTATTGCCATTGCTGGTGCGCTCGGCTTTATGTTCTTTGGTATGCAGCAGCAAGTTGATGTACCCAATACCATTGGCTTTGTGCATATTTATGCCTTTTTGGGCATTGCGAGTATGAGCTTTTTTACCGCTAAAGTTGGGGCAAAAGTTGCTCATATGCTCTCACCACCCCTGTTAAAGAAGTGCTTTTCGGTATTGTTATTCGTAGTGGGACTTTATTTTCTGTATAAAGGGTTATTTTGAAGATTTGGATTGGTGTGTTTGAAATATGAAGACTAAGAACGATATGATATTGCTTAATATTGAAAATCACGCCTAGTTTAGTAATCTGTTATAAAATGCTACTTTTCTTACTTGCTGTGACTGCGTCTCCAGAGGCTGCGAAAAATAGCGTTTAATCTTGCTATACCATTTTTATAATGGTTTCACTATAACATCCATTATATTCTTAGCGGTTTTCTTTGGTTTAGAAGCTATTAGACTTGAGACTGTCAGGTAAGCTTCATTAACTATAGTTAGCTGAATGTAAAACTGTTATGGATTTAAACGCGCTACTGGTATAAATTTTACTTGCGTGCTGCGTTCCCAGAGGCTGCGCAAAATTCATCCCAGTAGCGCTATGACATTTTTAGAGTGTATTGACTATATCGAAAATTCTATCTAAACATCAAGAATGATGCAGGTTGTGGTGGCATGAGCATACAACTTGCCATCAGGCCCTACAATTTTTCCTTCAGCAGTTGCTGTTCTTCGACCAGCATGAATGACTTTACCTTCAGCCCGTACTAAAGGTGTTGCCACTGTCAAAGCTCGCACCATATTTACTTTTATCTCTAAAGTTGTATAGGTTTTTCCTGCTGGTAAAAGGGTATGTACAGCGCAGCCAACAGCAGAATCTAAAAGCGTACAAAACCAGCCACCATGGACTGTACCCAATGGGTTGTAATGATGACGCTTTGGACGCCCTTGAAAAACGGCAATACCTTTTTCCATATGAATAGGAGTGTAGTCGAGCGTTAGACCAATAGGAGGATGAGGCAGCTCTCCTGCAAACATAGCGTTAAAAATGTCCATACCGCTGCGAGTGGTTAAGTCTGATAATGGAATGACGTCAGCGTCACCTAGCTTTTCTCTAATGAGTGCTTCTTCTGTTTCCCATGTTGCTATAGTTTCTTCAACATTCATTTTCAATTCCTTAAAACGATAAATAAGAGGTTAGCTCATTCTTATAAAGACCAAAGTTTTATCAATTAGTGTTCTTGATGTTTGCTTTTATTTTTAAAATACATCGTGACATAGCCGATTAACCAAAAAGCACATATTGCTTGAAACCAGATAAGACTGTGCATGGTGATCGTCATAATATTATCAGTCTCAACGTTGTAGTGTAGTAATGACAATAAACCCATCAAGGCATACAAATAAAGCCACCAATGCCCCTTGCTCATCTGGCTTTTGACAGCCACGATCAAGCTGTAGATACCGATTGGTGTCAGGACGAACCAAAAAGCATCTACAAGCTGAGGGGATAACCAATCAGGCTCAGGATAGTGGTCAAAATAAACCACATTATGAACATAGTGCAAAATGCTCGAGAACACATTAAGTAATACAATGAAAATTAAGGTTTTATAATGTTTGTAACGATTTATCATGGTGTACCTTGTTGATCGTCTCTAAAATATCTTGCCAAATATGAGTGTTCTTGCTTCTAAAATAGCCAAAATGCCCAATTGATTGGTCTGATCCCCTGCCAATGCTATAGCGTTTAAAAGTGATAGGTCGATCGCTAGTCACATTTTTCCAAAAATTATGCAGGTTGCGTTCAGTGCAGATTTCATCATCATCGGCAGTGAAGACGAAGGTTGGCACATTAAAATTCTTGTAAGTCCCAAGGGGAATGGTTTTTCCATAGAATTTATCTGAGAAAAACAGCTCTTTTTCTCGGCACCAAGCCCCCCATTCATCTGTAAAACCAGCTGGCAAATCTTCCATGAGTTTGAAGCTTTTAGCCGGCACATAATTAAAGACTTTATTACTAAGCGGGGCTAAAAAACGGAAAAAGAAATTGGCTTTAAGGCGATAGCGAAGCGGCATATAGCTAAAGTATCCTGCTGAGACAGCCACTGCAATTAGAGCATCTAATTGATCGGCGTTATGAGCCAGACCTACCTGTTGACCACCAGTACTATGACCCACACAATACAAGGGTAAATCCTTAAATAGGCGCTTAGCTGTATCGATGGCAGCTGGAATGTCGTACCGTCCGATATCAGAATACTGATAATGACAATCCTTTAGATGACTCACTTTAGAATCGCAAAACCCTCTATAGTTCCATAGAATGACATGGAAACCATGCTCTCTTAAATATTTAGCAAAAGGTAAATAATAAGAAGTATTGGTAGCGGTTCCTGGGTTTATTAGAACAACGGCTTTAGGATTAGCAGCTTTATAAAGAGTTGTACGCAGCTCGACGTTATCGTCCGTCAATATATTAATATCCATAAAAGAACCTACTTGTTGTTAATTAACGCCTACTATAAACTATGGACATTACTCCACAGTCAAGCGTTAATTGAGGGTGCTCGATAATGAATATAAAAGAATTAACTGAAACAGTCGGACTAAGCAGAGATACGATCCGTTTTTACGAAAGGGAAGGATTAATTTCGTCACCATCTAGAAAATCTAATGGTTATAGAGATTACGATAACAGGATTGTAGAACAGCTCAATATGATTATTATGGCGAAGGAGTTAGGTTTTACCTTAAAAGAGATTAGAGAGCTAACAGAGCTATTGTATTCAAACAACCTGACGCAATCACAAATGGGTGAAAGGCTTCTAGAAAAAAACAAGCAAATTGAAGTTAAGATTCTAGAGTTATCTAAAATGAAAGCGTTAATAGATGATGCATTAAAAGGCATGTGTTCTTATAAGGATAAGCTAGCGCTTTAATCTAAGTTATGAAAGGTCCCGATACAGTACCTCCAGGTCTCAAATCATCTAAACCAATATCATGGCATAAAATTGACCCACTGCTATTTACTGCCTCAATCTTGTACTTTGCTTAAGGGAACTCAGACTTCATGAACTCAGCTATCTCTTCTTTGGTTGCTGACATAGGCCTATAGTGGTGTGTTCGTTTAGTCTTGTGACCAAAGACACAGTGAGATCTTCCAAGTGAGAATATATCAGCTATTTTGACAAATGGCTGATAATCTTTCAAAGACTCAGTTGTTGTGGGTCCTTTTCTATTTTTGTTATTCACAAAAAAATCCTTTGCCACCTCGTTGATACAAGATAGCAAAGGATGAATCTTCACACAATAGTGTGACGGGTAATTTATTAATAAAAATTACAATAAAATCAATAACTTATATTACTCAACCGTCACTGATTTGGCAAGATTGCGTGGCTGATCGACATCAGTACCGCGCATCACGGCCACATGGTAAGACAGTAGCTGTATGGGTACGCTGTAGACGATAGGGGCAAGCGTCTCGCAAACTGCTTTAACATATACTACATGTAGGCGGTCTTCAGCATTGATGTGACTATCTTCACTGGCAAAGACGAACAGCTCGCCGTGACGGGCATGTACTTCTTGCATGTTGGCTTTGAGCTTATCGAGCATACTGTCTTTGGGTGCCAGCACGACGATTGGCATGTCTTTGTCAACAAGCGCTAGCGGACCGTGTTTGAGCTCACCTGCGGCGTAGCCTTCAGCGTGGATATAAGAGATTTCTTTGAGCTTTAACGCGCCTTCTAGAGCGATAGGGAACTGTAGACCGCGCCCTAAAAATAAGCAGCTTTTCTTATCTTCAAAGTGCTCCGCCATCGCTTTGATCGGAGCATCAAGGTGCAAACTGGCATAGAGTTGACCGGGCAGCTTTTGTAGCTCGCCAAGTAAGGTGCTTAGGTTTGCGCTGTCGATACGCTGCTGTACTGCGCCTGTTTTTAAGACCAATAGCATGAGTGCGACCAGCTGGGTGGTAAAAGCTTTGGTCGATGCTACACCGATCTCAGGACCTGCAAGGGTCGGCAAGAATATGTCTGTCTCGCGAACCAAGGATGAGGTCGGCACGTTACATAGTGCTAGACTAACCAGTCCTGCTGGATTTTGTTTTTTGATCTCACGCAGGGCTGATAAGGTATCGGCTGTTTCACCAGACTGAGAGATACAAATCACCAGCGAGTTGTCGAGTACTACAGGATTGCGATAGCGGAATTCACTAGCAACCTCAACAGAGCAGGATAGGCGCATCAAGCTCTCAAACCAATATTTAGCAACCATCCCCGCATGATAGCTAGTGCCGCAAGCGATGATCTGTACATGCTGTACGCCTGATAATTGCGCTTCATTGCGTGCTAAAAAGTCATCACGCAGGGCTGATGCTTGGCGGTTATCAATCGCCATCTCAAGCGTACGCGCGACTGCATCTGGCTGCTCATAGATTTCTTTGAGCATATAGTGCTTGAACTCGCCTTTGTCAGCATTATGCTGCTTGGCATCGATTTCATGCACTTCGCGGCTGACTTCCTCGCCATTGACATAGACTTTAATGCTGTCACGGGTCAATTTGGCAATATCGCCTTCTTCTAGGTACATAAAGCGGTTGGTGACTGGCAGTAGCGCCAGCTGATCTGAGGCGATAAAATTTTCACCAATACCAACACCGATGACCAAAGGCGAACCTAAACGTACCGTGACCAGCTCATCTGGTGTGTCCACGTGAATGATGCCTAAAGCAAATGCACCATGCAGCTTAGGAATCACTGCGCGTACCGCTTCTAGCAAATCATTGGTTTGCTCATAAATGTCATGAATCAGATGCGCCACCACTTCGGTGTCGGTCTGTGAGGTAAACTCGTAGCCTTTAGCGATGAGCTCTTTTTTGAGTTCAGCGTAGTTTTCGACGATACCATTGTGAACGACGGCAATCTTACCAGATATGTGCGGATGGGCATTGCGCTGTGCAGGTTCGCCATGCGTGGCCCAGCGAGTATGAGCGATACCAATATGCCCATCAAAAAAATCGGTACTGGCTTCAACCGCATCGACCAAGGCTTGAACCTTGCCCACTTGACGCTCGCGATGTAATTCACCATCACGAATGACGGTTAAACCAGCCGAATCGTAGCCCCGATATTCTAGACGCTTAAGACCTTCAAGCAAGATATTCGCAATATTGCGTTCAGCAACTGCGCCAACGATTCCACACATGGCATCTCCTTAAATTTGTTTTTTAATAATTCAATATATGATGGTACAAGACTAGTAAGTGTCGTTAGCTACCAATGCTCAGTTATTAGCTCAAAAGTATGATGAAGCAGTACTACCACGATTGCCGTACTGCTTAGGTTTACTCAAGAATGACGACGATTGATCAAACTTTCGATAAATCAGTTATTTTTTAGTCGGTCGTTGAAAGTCATTTTTTTGTACCTGACGAGCTCGGCCAAATGCTAAAGCACTACTATCAACGTCTTTGGTAATGACAGAACCTGCAGCGATGGTAGCCGTATCTCCGATGGTTACTGGCGCGACTAGGCTTGCATTGGAACCAATAAAGGCATTATCTCCAATGATAGTCTGCGACTTGTTGACACCATCGTAATTACAAGTAATGACACCTGCACCGACATTGACGCCTGTGCCGACAGTTGCATCACCGATGTAGCTTAGGTGATTTACTTTACTGCCTTGACCGATTGTTGATTTTTTGATTTCAACAAAGTTACCGACTTTGCTGTTGTCAGACAATACCGTATCAGGACGCAGGTGTGCAAAAGGTCCTATGTCGACACCAGCTCCGATGTCAGCGCGATCAATCACACAGTAAGGCTTAATATAACAAGCATTGCCTATCTGAGCGTTTTTGATGACGCAGCCTGCTTCAATATAGACATTGTCGCCTAAAGTGCAGTCGCCTTCAAATACCACATTGACGTCAATAAACACATCTTGTCCGGCACTCAACGACCCGCGAATATCCACGCGCGTGGGATCGGCAAATTGAACGCCCGCTTCTTGTAGGTCGGCGACTATCTTGCGTTGCCACGTGCGCTCTAGGCTTGCGAGTTGTTGGCGGTTATTAACCCCTTCAATCTCAAACGTATGCTCAGGCTCAATCGCGGCAATCGTAATACCATCAGCGACGGCCATTTTGACGATGTCAGTGAGGTAATATTCTTGTTGCGCGTTATTGTTAGAGAGCTCTGGCAAATACTTATGCAGTAGGGCGTTGTCTACGCAGTAGATACCACTGTTGATCTCCTTAATATTTTGCTCGTCAGCACTGGCATCTTTTTGCTCAACGATGGCTTCAATGTTGCCGTTTTGGTCACGTTTGATACGACCCAACCCGAACGGATTATCGACAGTCAACGTCAGCATAGACATACCGTCAGTATTGGCAGCTTTTAAAGCAGCTAATGTCTGGCAGCTGACCAATGGCACATCACCATATAGAATGAGACTTTTCCCTGATTTCGGTAAATCAGACAGTGTCACTTTGACCGCATGACCTGTTCCTAACTGCTCAGTTTGAGCAACCCAAGTAAACGACGACTGTGTATATTGGTTGGTAATCTCTGACTTTACCTGATCACCGCCAAAACCATGGACAATGATGGTTTCATCAACAGTGAGCTGATTGCAAGTATCTAATACGTGGGCCAATAATGACTTACCAGCTAGGGTCTGCAAAACCTTTGGCTTTGCAGACTGCATGCGAGTGCCTTTACCGGCCGCTAAAATAATCACAGAAAGAGGAGATGTCATAATAAGCCTACAAATGTAACAAAATATAATGTTGAATTATAGCGTAAAAACTTGCACAAAAAAAATTATGACGTGCAAGCTTTGTAACTTGAATACTCAAAACTTAAGCAAGCAAAATCAAATACGTAAGATGGCTAAACCGAAGTAATGATTTCCGCGGAATAATATTAAAAAGACATAAACATCATCACAATGATGTAAATAATCAACCAAATCACTGCTGCCATAACCCCTGCAATAATGTCATCCAACATTACCCCAAGGCCACCCGCAACCTTTTTGTCTGCCCAACCAATCGGTGGTGGCTTTAAAATATCAAATACGCGAAATAGGATAAAAGCAGTCGGTAGCCAGCCCCAAAACATCGGCAGAATCATTATCGACAAGGTATTTTCAGACGTAGGAAATACATATGATAATATATAAGATAACGGCAATAGGGTAATCCACATGCCAGCCCATTCATCCCACACAATATGCGGATCATCGTGTACCTGCATCAACTCAGACGTACGCCCGCAAATCCAAACACCAACCAAACACGACAAAATCGTCAAGATTAAAAAAGGAACGAAACCCAAGCTCATAAGCGGCACGCCCACAATCAGACCACCAACCGTGCCCCACGTACCGGGCGCGCGTCGAGGTAGGCCGCTGCCCAAACCTAGTCCGAGCCAATAAACCATGCGGTCAAGCATACTGGCACCGATTGGTAGAGGCGGGCAGTCATTTGCTTGTCGAATATCAGGCTTAGATAAGTGTTGATCAGTCATGGATTAGCCTGTGAAATGTTGATAACCGGTGAGATTAGGCCACGTAGAGAAGGGGGTAGATTGAGTCGGTGTGACTGGCTGATTTTGATAAAACAGTTCAAGACGTGAGTGATTAGGCGATTTGGCATCTGTCGCAATAGAATCTGCGCGCGCAACGATTTCTCCAATACAAGTGACAGGCGTATTAGAAGTAGGTGGTTCAATATGTGCAGGCAAGGTAAACGCCAATTCGTAGTCATCGCCACCCGCTAATTGACATAACAAACGCTCAGATAACTCTACCGTGGCTAGTGACTTGCTACTCGGTAATTGATCTAAATGAATACGCATACTGACTGAGCTTTGCTGACAGATATGTCCAAGATCTTGATAAAGACCGTCAGAGATATCGATCATCGAGGTTGCGCCAGCTTGTGCCAAGGCGGCACCTAAGGCAATGCGCGGCGTCGGCATGTGCAAGCGATGCGCCAGTTGCTTACCAATAGGGCTATCGGGGTGCTTGAGGGCATAGGCAGCATCACCAAGGGTGCCTGAAACATAGATTTTATCGCCAACTTGTGCCCCTGAGCGATAAACAGCTGGTGTACCTGCGGCAAGCAATCCTTGCGCACTGACACTCAGCACCAATTGCGCACTGCGCGTGGTATCACCGCCAATCAACGTCACGCCAAACAGCTGGCAGGCATGAAACAATCCTTTGGCAAATGTCGTGAGCCATTCATGATTCGCTAGACGCTCAGGCAATGCCAACGCTAGCAAAATACTATGCGGCGTCGCGCCCATCGCTGCAATGTCTGAAACATTAACCGCAACAGCTTTATAACCAATTTCAAACGCAAGCTTATCTACTTGTGCAAAGTCAGCATGAAAGTGACGCCCTTGAACCAATGTATCAATGCAGCTAACCAAGCGTGATCTTGCTGGCAATGCCATCACAGCCGCGTCATCACCGATACCTTTTTCGATGCTGTTTTTAGTACCAGCCGCTGCGCTCTGTGCCGCTTGCCGCTGCAAAAATATACGCTCAATCAGCTCAAACTCGTTCATAACTAGTCTTAGTCTTTGGTATCGTTAGCGCTTTTCTTGCTCGCCTTGAAGTCACTGATATTGGCACTAGCTTTACTGGCACTACTGCGTTTAACGTTAGCTTTGTTAGCGCTGATACGTGGCTTATTTGATGCAGTCGGCGCATTATCGATCGCGCTTTCTGTTTCAGCAGCCGCTTCGATATTGTCAGCTACCGTTACTTCAGCCGAACTCGCTTCAGATTGTTTAGCCGCCGCTTTTTGTGACGTACGTAGGTTGGCATTGGTATCTGCTTGTACCTCTAAAGCACGTAGCTCACCAGCCATTTTATCCAGTACCGCATTGATCAGTTTGTGAGCGTCAGTCGCGCCAAAGTGATTATTCAGCTTCATTGCTTCATCGAGTACAACCTTGTAAGGAATCTCCATACGGTTTTGTAGCTCGTACGCACCAATCAGCAAAATAGCGTGTTCAACCGTATCTAACTTATCAATCTCACGATCAAGGTGTTGGCTGATAAGCGCGTCTAGGGCGTCGATCTGCTCTGGGATATCGCGCATCATTTCGTGATAGTAGCCGATATGGACGGTGTGCATAGCGTTGGTTGCGCGCGTGCGTGCCGCGATATCATGCGGCGCATTGTCTTTCCAGCCAAGCTTGCCATCTATATCAAAGCGGCGGTCGGTGACAAGCCACTCGTATAGACCTTGCATAGCAAAGCGGCGCGCCTTACGGATAGCGGTATGACTGGTCTTGTAAGAAGACTCACTCATATCGAAGGTTTGATCACCTGCACTACTGCTCGCTATACGGGTAGCTTCAGCTTGATTGGCTTGTGCGGTTTTCGCAGCGCGAATCGCGCGCTTGAGTTGGTCAGTCATAGGGGGTCTGTACCTAAATTTTTTGAGATGATACCCAGTCAAAATATAAATTAACAAAGTAGCTTTTTAGCTTTGTTTATTTAAAACTTTAAAGAGTATAGAAATACGGCGAAAATTCAAAAAATAGCCAGTGTGTTGATAGCTGGCGTCATGTTACAAGGTGCTGCTATTGCTCAATAGCAGCACCAGTTAGACTAATAAATTTGAGCTTTAAGGCTTAAGCTTCATCGATATCATCAATATCAAGCTGTGATAGAACAGCAATCATCTCTAATACGACCATCGCAGCTTCAGAGCCTTTATTACCTGCTTTGGTACCGGAGCGCTCGATAGCTTGCTCGATGCTGTCAGTAGTGATGATACCGTTGGCGACAGGAATATTATAATCCATTGCCACAGCGCTCAAACCTTTGGCCGACTCGCTGGCTACAATATCAAAATGTGGCGTGCTGCCACGGATGATTGCACCCAATGCCACAATGGCGTCAAAACGATCTGATTCCGCAGCACGCTGGGCCACAAGTGGCAGCTCGAATGCTCCAGGCACACGAATAACAGTAATGTTGCTACCCAATACACCATGACGGAGTAGGGCATCAATCGCACCATCAACCAATGACTCAACGACAAAACCATTAAAACGACCGACGACAATACCAATGCGCGCGTCAGCGTTTTGATGCAAGTTACCATCGATATGAGTCACGTCGTTGCGCTGCTGTTGTAAATTCGACATAAAAAATCCTTTGCTTAATAAGCGTTCAATTGAAATATAGGCATCAATAAATAGCTAAACAGTCTGATGCGTTCAATCGACTTGGCCGCCTATTATTTTGGCGTTGCTCTAGTTAATTGAACGAAAATAAATGGTTAGCACTATGATAGCATTTTTTTGGGTGTTATTTGTATTTTACGAGCGTGCTACAGACGCATCTGTATCCCTTGTGCTGCCATATAGGCTTTGGCCTCCGACACGGTATACTCACCAAAGTGAAAAATACTGGCGGCAAGTACCGCATCGACGCCGCCTTCTAACACGCCTTCTGCCAAATGTTGCAGGTTGCCGACGCCGCCTGAGGCAATGACGGGCACATTGACGCGGCTCGTAATTTGTTGCATGAGTGCCAAATCGTAGCCTTTTTTGGTGCCATCACCGTCCATTGAGGTGACCAGCAATTCACCAGCGCCCAGCTCAGCCATTTTGCTCGCCCAAGCGACGGCATCGATACCGGTTGGCTTACGGCCACCATGGGTGAAAATCTCCCAACGCGGCACAGTAATCCCATCGACGTTGATGTCAGCGACGCGTTTGGCATCGATGGCCACAACGATACATTGGTTGCCAAACTTCTGCGCGGCTTCACCGACGAACTCAGGCGTAAATACCGCAGCTGAGTTAATTGCGACTTTATCTGCGCCCGCATTGAGCAAATTGCGGATATCAGCGATTTTTCGCACGCCGCCGCCTACGGTGAGTGGGACAAATACCGTTTCAGCCATACGCTCGACCGTATGATAAGTGGTATCGCGCTCGTCATTGGTCGCAGTAATATCCAAAAAAGTAATCTCATCAGCGCCTTGTTCATTGTAGCGGCGAGCGACTTCGACAGGGTCGCCTGCGTCTTTGATATCGACAAACTGTACGCCTTTGACCACGCGGCCATTGTCAACGTCCAAGCAAGGAATGATACGCTTTGCTAACATAGGGTCTTTCACCTTATAATCAATTCATAGGCGCTAGTCTAGCAAAATCACTGCTATTTCAGGCAGGTTTTCGCAAGATTATTACGCTTTTCACCATCGTTTTATGATGTGCGGTACAATTGCGGTCATTACCGCATCAATTTATTCTATCTAACCTCTTTACCCAATTGCTATAAGTGAGATGTCATGTCCGTCTATACCCAGTTAACCGATGATCAGTTTGCCGCCTTTTGCCAAAGTTTTGGCGTATCGTTTGCCCGCGCGATTCCGATCACTCAAGGTATTAAAAACTCAAACTGGTTTATTCAAACGACTGACGATGTAGACGGCACCTACTCTTACGTGTTTACATTATTTGAAGAGCGTCCTCCTGCTGATATCGAAAAAATGGCCGTTATCCTCAATCAGTTAAATGGCAAATTACCAGTCGCCGCACCGTTAGCCGTTATTGAGTCAAATGGTTCGCGAACAGATGGTGATGATAAACGCTATGTCATCCATTATGAAGACAAAGCCATCACTTTAGTGCCGTGTCTAGCAGGCTCACATCCCGAGCAAACTACGCAAGCGATGTGTCACGATATTGGCGCAGCATTGGCGACGCTACATGAGACGCTGCAAGCATTGCAGCCAAGTGAGCAGTACGGCGTGCCTTTGTATCCATGGAGCGACGTGCGTGACCGTGAAATGCAGTTCATGCCAGGTGACGAAGGCAAGCTGATGAGCGATATTTGGCGCGCTTATTCAGAGCTGCCATTAGATACCTTGCCAAAAGGTCTATGCCATTTAGATATGTTTGCCGACAATACCTTATGGAATCTACAAAAAGGCGAGGCGCGTCTGACAGGTCTACTAGACTTCACCGAAGTCAGCGTCGAGCATTACGTGATGGATATTGCGATCACTATCAATGATTTTTGTACCACGTGGGGCGGCGCAGAACAAGGTGAATCTGTGAACTTTGACCGCAGTAAAATGGCAGCGTTCTTACAAGGTTATGAATCGATACGTCCACTCAATGGTGAGGAAAAACGTGCACTACCTGTGATGCTAGCAAAAGCGGCCGTGATTTTTTGGTTATTGCGCCTCAATGTGATTCATTACAACCGTACCGAAGGTCGTACGGGTGATAACATCATGGTCAAAAACCCTGACCTAATGAAGCGTCTGGCCGCTTACCATTGGGCGCATGTTGAAAAGTCGCAAAACACCGTATTTGTACTATTAAGCAAACCAGACAATCAAATAGTCGGTGTGTTTAGCAGTATTACCCAAGCTGAGCAAGCACATGATCACTTAACCAACACCAATGATTTTACGATTGAAACATATACGTTAGACCAATTGGCATAAGTATGTTTTACTCAGGTATGTACCTACCAACACTTTGAAGGCGATCCCATGACCGATCACGTTGACAACTGGCACAAACTGGCGCGCTTTGATACCAATATACAAGGCGAGCTGCATGCCAATCTATTACGTAATAACGGCATAACCGTGTCCTTGCAGCCGCTCAGCGCAATCCCTGGTATGAACTCGGGTATCGTTCTCTGGGTAGAAGACACCGTCTTGGCAGAAGCTCAGCGCATTTTGGATACCATCCCAACTGATGGTGCCGCTTTGCTTGATGAGATGAGTGATGCTGACTTTGATGCGCTATCTGCCAATCAAAGCAATGCTACTCAAGGCAATGCTACTCAAGGCAATGCTACTCAAGGCAATGCTACTCAAGGTAACTCAATAATAGATGACAATAACGGCGGTACTTTATAAATGTGTCAACTCTTAGGAATGAACTGTAATACCCCAACAGATATTGGTTTTAGCTTTGCAGGGTTTCGCAAGCGCGGCGGTATGACGGACAGTCATGAAGATGGCTTTGGTATTGCGTTTTTTGAGCGCAGCGAATGCAGCAATAATGACAAAACCAATGATGAGACGGCAAATGACTCAACGGGTCTGCGTTTGTTTCATGATAATCGTCCAAGCCATCTATCGCCAGTCGCTGATTTGGTTAACAACTATCCAATCAAAGCCATGAACGTTATTGCGCATATTCGTAAAGCGACGCAAGGGCAGAACTGCTTGGCAAACACCCATCCATTCGTCCGTGAAGTCTGGGGCGAACAGTGGGTATTTGCGCACAATGGACAGATGAATAGCGAATTTATCAAACGCTGTCAGCGCTTGCAAGACAACGGCAATGCCGCGCATTGTCAACCAGTAGGCAGTACTGATTCTGAGATGGCATTCTGCTATTTGGTCAATCGTTTAAAGAGCAGCTTTAAAACCCGTCCTGATGACAAGACACTGTTTAATTTTTTGACCACCCAATGTCGCTATCTATCGGCCAATGGGTTATTTAATTGCTTAATATCCAATGGCAGGTGGCAACTGGCGTATGCAGGTAGCTTACTGTTTTATCTCACGCGCAAAGCGCCATTTGGTGAAGCCAAACTGGCGGACGATGATATGGCGATTAATTTTAGCGATGTCACCACCGATACCGATAAGGTGACGATTTTGGTGACCGTGCCATTGACTGAAAATGAGAAGTGGCAGCAGCTCGCCGTCAATGAATGCTTAATCTTTCAAGATGGTGACGTCATTTATAAAGACAGCCCAAGCCTGCGTAAATTTTTGACCATTGATGAAGGTATCGCCATTGCGCGGGAAGTGGGGGCGAGTGTTTAGGAATCAGTGTGGCAGTCAACATTAACATTTACAAAAAATAACGAGCGATTATGGTCTACAACAATCTTTTCCAAGCGTTAGAGAAAATTGATCAGGCAGCGACAGAAGAAGCATCCAATACAAAGTATGGTTTCAATATATTCTCTATCTTGAGAAGAGATGATGAAGAAGTGGGTCTACATTCTAAGTTTTTAGCGGAGCTTTTAAGTCCAACAGGTAGCCATGGTATGGATGCCTTTCAAAAGCTATTTATCGATCAGGTAGTGAATGTAGCTTTTAAAAATAAAGATGAAAAACGTCTGCCACTTTGTCTAAATCAACCCTATACGTGTCAAACTGAAGTGGCTATCACAAATTCTGGTCGGATAGATATTATTTTAAAAAATAACGAAAATATCATCGTTGTTGAAAACAAAATCAATGCTTATGATCAAAGAGCACAGCTCCAGCGCTATTATGAAGCTTGTAGAAATATGAACTATGAACCAGAAAATATCTATATCTTATATTTAAATAAATATGGTGATCCAGTTAGTACTTATAGTAAAGGGAATTTAAAAGACAGTGATTTTGCGCAAATAAGCTATAAAGAGGATGTGGCAAATTGGTTAGATGCTTGTATTATTGAGGCAAAACCATATCCCCATATTGAGCACACATTGTTACAGTACAGAAGATTGGTTGGAAAATTGACGGGTGATACAAGGTCGGCAAAAATGAAACAAGCGCATATTGAACTGTTATACCAAAAAGACAATTTTAAACTGGCGCATGAGCTGAGCGAGTCGCTTGTCAGCTTTCAAATTGATTTACAAAAGAAACTTTGGCAAGAGTTACAAGAAGTATTAAAGAAGAAAGGCTATGATTTCAATTTTTGTGATGAGAATCTACAGTTGTGTGATAGGAATAAAAAAATTAAGAACTACTATAAACCTCAGAAACCATCTAGAAAATACGGTATTCAGTGTAAAATTGGTAGTTTAGAAGAGTACGATATTAATTGTTTTATACAGGTCTATAAGAATGTTTATTTCGGTATGATTAGTTCTCGAGAGGGCAGACCTATTGGGTATCCATCTTCTTTAAATAACCTAGCAACTCAAATCGGTAGCTTGAATATACCAATAGTTGGTAATACTAAAGAATGGGCTTTAGGAGGAGATCTTAAACCAACACAGCCTATACAATTTGATAAAATTAAGAGTCTTTATAAAATTGCTAATAATAATGACAGAGCACAGTGGATTGAACAAACCACTGATGAAATCGTTTCATTTATTGAGAGTGTCAAAAGCTTAGGACTTATTGATGTTCACTCGGCTACAGATACATCCCACAACACCGTTTAAACTTCTCCCCTGAGCCACAAATACACGGCTGTTTTTGGCTCACATTCATACGCACAGTCGGGTCGATAAAGTACCAGCGTGCATCTTGATTAGTTTTGTTTGTAACCTTTACGAAAGCAGACAACTCGTGGTGCGCTTGTATTTTTCCTGCTAAATCATTTGTATTATCTTTGGTATTAAAATAAGCCTTAAACTCAACCTGTGCATGCCTTTTACCAAGCTTTGGCTTGTGTTCTACAATCTCTAATCCTGCCCAGTCTGTATCCATCGCCCAACTTTTAATTGCCTGAACGTCAAGCAAGCCTTGCTGCGCAGGTACTGTGGTGTTGACGATATAGTCTGGTTTAATCAATACAAAGGCACTATAGCGCGTACGCATGAGCCGTTCGGCTGTTTCCGCTTTTATACCATCTGCTTTATCAATCTCATCATTATAAAAAGCATCATGATAAGGCTGGCAGCACTCTTGATAGGATAGTGGAGCGTCTGTCGTCTCTGTTGTTGGATTGATCTGGCAAGGGCACACGGGTAAGGAAGATTGCATGTTTGACTCTAATTTTCGTTTGGGCTTATTCGTTTATGCTTAATGATCTTATGATAACTTTATTGCAGCATGCCTTTTACTAACTCTGGCAATATACCGACTTTGAGCTGCGCCCATGCAGAAGGGTCGCTCAGTCGTAACCAAAACATCTCAAAAGGCGGGGCAACATATACCAGTAGAGCAAGGATAGTATATAAGAGCAGGTACCACCATTTGTCTTTCGGCTGATAAAACTTCATCGCCGTACCCGATGAGCGCTTCATTTTCATATTGGACAAATTGACGCTATATAGCTCGTCCAATGACAAATGCACCATCGCGCCACCAAATAAAAACAGACCATAAAACCAACTGGTTGTCAGTGGTAGGTGCAGACCATAATAGCTTAGACAGGTTAACCCCAGTCCAAGTATCGCCATATAAGGCACAGAGTGGATGACACCGCGATGCACCGTCATAGTGGTAAAGATATGAAAGATCACATAACGCATAAAACCATAACTCGCCAGCCATAATGCGATCAATGCCAGCAAGCTCAAATCACTGCGCCAATGCATGACCAAGCCAAAGGCAAAGACAAACGAGGTAATATCAAAACCGAGCTTAATCGGTGTTGAATTATCTGAATCCAAGTCTGGTAGCAATCCACCGATGGTACCAAGCGCCACGCATACTAAAAACCCTGAATCATCAATCAAGCCTGCCTTATAAACCGTCAAACTCAGAGTGCCGCTCACCATAAAAGCGACATTTAAGTGGGTATTAAAATTTGCCATAAAACTTGTTCATCCATAGCGCTCAAAAAGACCTTTCGAGCGGCGCATCTAGCTGTAAAAAAGCGCCCCATGATACCATAGAGTAGCCAGACATCTAACAGAGATAGCCTGTAAGAGAGAGCTTCTATGCCTGCCAGTGATTTATCTACCAAACCTGATTCTACCGCCTGTATTGAGCCGCCGTCTAAAATAGAGGGCACACTTGATAACAGCTTTGCTGAGATTGATTGGCAAGCGCCGTGGCTGTTGCACATTACTCAACAACATTACTTGAGCACCACTATTGAGCACCTTAGTAGACCAAGTCAGCAGATGAATAGCTCAAATGAATCCGTTAGTTTGGATAATGCAGAAAGTCTAGATACGCATGGTATCAATGCTTGTAACATCAGTACGCCTGACACGATTGCCAACGTCTTAAAAACGTCGATGCAGCAGCAGGCCAATCATTTAGAACAGCCATTACCGCAGACCAAACCTACCCATAACCAAACGCCTCAAACGCTACAGTTTGTCTCTCAAAACGCATTACCTGAAGGGGAGGCTTACGAGCATTTCATCGGTACAACTGGCAACATTCCGACGCGTGACAACTTGCATGATTTATTTAATGGCAGCATTTGGCTGACCTTTCCCAAGACCAAAGCAGTGCTGAATTATTACCACATGCTGGAAATCGCCAAACAAGGCATCAGTGAGCGTCGAGGGCGTGTGCGTGACACTATTACGGTGTTTGATGAGAATGGGGCAGTGCTGGTCACGGCAGACCCTAATATTGGTGAGGCATTGGTTGATTTCGACTGGCAGTCAAGTTTGGTGAGACCCCGTGATAAATGGGACGATCCAACACAGCCTGATGACAGCGCTCAAGCCGCAGTCTATATCTTTGGGCATGCCTTGCTAGAGCAGTTACTCTATCCGCGCAAACCCTTATGTGCGCACAGCATTGTCATCCATGTGACGCAACGTTTCTTTACCCTACCATTAGCTGAGCGTATACGTTTTTTGGATGACAAAGTTGCCGAATACATGGACACATTATTATCAAAAGATGACGTGACACCGCGCCAGCTTGCGCCATTGCCAATCTTAGGTGTGCCGCATTTCTGGGCAGAAAATGCAGTGCCTGATTTTTATGAAGACAGCTATGTATTTCGCAGTGGTCGACGCCAAAAGAATAAAAAGGAATGAGTCACTTAAGATTGGTTAGCCAAACCTTTGTTACGTTTACGATTGTGCCACGATTTGACAACGTCCAGACGTTAACAAAGCCTCATATGTTTGTTATGGTAAAAGGACGTTTCTGTTAAACAGCAAAGAGATGGTTATCTCTTTTGTTAACACAGAGTCACATCAGACCGTTTTATTAAACTGCTCTGCTGATTAAAGATATATCGATCATCTATTGAGCCACCCGTTATACATAAACTTATAATAATTTATGTCTAGGATTTATAACAACGATAAGGAAGCTATCATGAGTGATATTTTTAATGTAAAAGACACCCTTTCAGTTGCTGGCAAGGAACATGCCTACTACAGCCTGCCTAAACTTACCGAAACTTACGAGCATATCAAAACGCTACCATTTTGTATGAAGGTCGTGTTAGAGAATCTACTGCGTAACGAAGATGGCGGCCAGTCGGTCGGCAAAAACCATATCGAAGCGGTTGCCAATTGGGATGCAGGCGCCGAGGCGTCAAAAGAAATCGCCTTTATGCCAGCGCGTGTGGTATTGCAGGATTTCACCGGCGTGCCATCAGTCGTTGATTTGGCTGCGATGCGTGATGCAGTGGTCGAGCTTGGCGGAAAGGCTGAGCAAATCAACCCATTTATCCCTAGTGAGCTGGTCGTCGATCACTCTGTACAGGTCGATGCTTATGGCCGCGAAGATGCGCTCGATTTGAACGAAAAAATTGAATTTAAGCGTAACAATGAGCGTTATGAGTTCTTACATTGGGGCCGTAATGCCTTTGAGAACTTTGTCGTTGTCCCGCCCGCGACGGGTATCGTGCACCAAGTCAACCTTGAGTATCTTGCGCGCGTGGTCATGGCAGCAGAGGTCGATGGCGAGCTGACCGCCTATCCTGACACGGTATTTGGTACCGACAGTCACACGACGATGATTAATGGTATCGGTGTGCTTGGTTGGGGCGTTGGCGGTATCGAAGCTGAAGCG
The DNA here is from genome assembly GCF_900101915.1 of Psychrobacter pacificensis. GTDB lineage: Bacteria > Pseudomonadota > Gammaproteobacteria > Pseudomonadales > Moraxellaceae > Psychrobacter > Psychrobacter pacificensis. The sequence continues at coordinate 45,070 of NZ_FNAL01000010.1, forward strand.
GCGATGCTCGGTCAGCCGTCTTCGATGCTGATTCCGCAAGTGGTTGGCTTTGAGCTAACAGGCAAACTCAGTGAAGGCGTCACCGCGACGGATTTGGTATTGCGTGTGGTCGAGATGCTACGAGCACATGGCGTGGTCGGTAAGTTTGTCGAGTTTTATGGCGAAGGCCTACACAGTATGCCACTTGCAGATCGGGCGACGATTGCCAATATGTCTCCAGAATATGGCGCAACTTGTGGTATCTTCCCGATTGACCAAATGGCGATTGACTATCTGCGTCTATCAGGCCGTGACGAAGCGCAAATTGAGCTGGTCGAAAAATACGCCAAGGCACAGGGTTTATGGCACGATGCCGATACGCCAGCGGCGACGTATTCGAGCAAGCTAGAGCTTGATCTGTCCTCTGTCCAGCCAGCACTGGCAGGCCCTAATCTGCCACAGCAGCGCATTAACTTAGCGGATATGCATGAGAAGTTTGGCGAAACGCTAGAAAAAATGACCAAAGATCGTAAGTCAGAAGTCGAAGGCAAAGTACGCTTTGACCAAGAAGGCGGCGAGCAAGAGCAAGCGGAACACTTGGCAGCTGAACCAAAGATCGACGTTGACACCGAAACTGAAGATAGCAAAGGCTACCAGCCAGCCAATAACGTGTTCTCAAGCGTTAATATTGACGAAAAAGAGCACAAATTGCGCGATGGTTCAGTCGTGATTGCCGCTATTACCTCTTGTACCAACACCTCAAATCCAGCCGTTATGATTGGTGCTGGATTGGTCGCCAAAAAGGCCGCTGCCAAAGGTCTAAAAGCTAAGCCTTGGGTTAAGACCTCATTGGCACCTGGCTCAAAAGTAGTGACGGATTACTTAGAAAAAACCAAACTGATGGATGAGCTAGAAAAAACAGGTTTTTATTTGGTCGGTTACGGTTGTACCACCTGTATCGGTAATTCAGGTCCGCTTCCTGATGTGATCGAAAAAGGCATTGAAGAAAACGATTTGGTCGCTGCCGCGGTCTTGTCAGGTAACCGTAACTTTGAAGGTCGTATTCACTCACACGTCAAGGCCAGCTACCTAGCATCGCCGCCATTGGTTGTCGCTTATGCCTTAGCAGGTACAGTCGATATTGACTTAACTACCCACCCACTCGGTCAAGATCAAGACGGCAATGATGTCTATCTAAAAGACATTTGGCCAACGTCAGATGAGATCAACGAGCTGATTGCCAATAATATCGATGCTGATATGTTCCGTAAAAACTATGGTGAAGTGTTCGACGGTAGTAAAGAGTGGAACGCGATTAGCTCAGCCGATAGTCAGCTATATCCATGGGATGAAGACTCAACGTACATCAAAAACCCACCGTTCTTTGATGGTATGACCATGGAGCCAGAGGGTATCCCTGATATCGAAGGCGCGCGTATCTTAGGTCTATTCGGTGACTCAATCACCACCGACCATATCTCACCTGCGGGCAATATTGATCCAAACTCGCCAGCAGGTAAATACTTGCAAGAGCGCGGCGTCATGGAAGCGGACTTCAACAGTTATGGCTCACGCCGTGGTAATGATGCAGTCATGACTCGTGGTACCTTTGCCAATATCCGTATCAAAAACCAAATGATGGGCGGCAAAGAAGGCGGTTATACCTATTACTTCAAAGATGACAAGTCGACGTTACAAGATGGCGAAGAAATGGCTATCTATGATGCAGCGATGAAGTATAAAGAAGATAAGCGTCCACTCGTCGTCCTCGGTGGGGCGGAGTATGGCTCAGGCTCTAGCCGTGACTGGGCAGCGAAGGGTACGATTTTGCTTGGTGTCAAAGCGGTACTGACTACCTCATTCGAGCGTATTCACCGCTCAAACCTCGTCGGTATGGGCGTGCTGCCATTGACTTTCAAAGATGGCGAAAACGCTCAAACCTACAAGCTCGATGGCTCTGAAGTGCTGAGCATCACTGGCCTAAACAATGGCGAGAGCAAAACCGCTCAAGTCACTGCCACCCGCGCCGATGGCTCGACTGAAACCTTTGAGGTCAATGTCGGTCTACAGACACCAAAAGAGCGCGAATACGTACGTCATGGCGGCGTACTGCACTATGTGTTGCGTCAGCTCGCAAGTGACAGTAAAAACGCTGCGTAATGGTTGATTAGCTTTTAAATAATACAAAGCCCAATTCCAGTAAAGTCTGGGATTGGGCTTTTTTTATGAGTAGTTAGATTTTATACAAATCAGCTTATTTGATCGTTATTTGTAGTTTTTTACTCCTTCTCAGTCAATAGCTTAACTCCCAAACCAATAAACACCACGCCGCTTATTTTATTTAAAAGAACTTCGATAGCTGGGTTTTTTCTTAAGTTGGCACTAAATTTTGAGGCCAGTAAGGCAAGGCACGAACACCATACAAAGCCCGTCAGCGCAAAACTCAATCCTAAGATCAGAAATGACAAGGCGCTATGAGCATAGCTAGGATCGATAAACTGAGGAAAAAATGCAAGGAAGAATAGCGCGACTTTTGGGTTAAAGACATTGGTTAATACGCCCTGTTTGTATATTTGCCAGTGTGCTATAGAGTTGGCAGGTACCGATGGGCTACTTTTTGGTAAATGATTTGCCAGTAAAGAAGGCTGCTTGCTCATCAGCATTTTTATACCCAGATAGCACAAGTAGCTGGCACCGATATATTTTACAATCGTAAAGGCCAGAGGCGAGTTGATCAAAATGATCGATAGACCCAATGCGGCGAATACTGTGTGTACCAAGATGCCTGAGATGATACCGAGGACAGAATAAAACCCTGCTGCGCTGCCATGCGAGACGCTGCGGGTGATGATATACATCGTATCGGTGCCTGGAGTGAGGTTTAGCAAAATCGCCGCCAAGACAAAGCCCAGATAGTTTTCGATACCGAACATGGCTCATACTTCCTTATGTTAGCAATAATAGGGGAGTGTTTTATTTGTCGTTTATTTCGTAGTTTACCTGGTATCGGTCGTTATGAGCAGCTCATATCGATGGTTTTTATAAACGACAAACGAAAAAAATCCCAGTCACCGGATGATGACTGGGATTTTTTAGTGTTCGCTTACTAGTCTAACCTGATGCTAAGCAAAAGTGCTAATAAGTGACGCCGAATAGTGGCGTCCCCAGGGGGATTCGAACCCCCGTTACCGCCGTGAAAGGGCGGTGTCCTAGGCCTCTAGACGATGGGGACGCATAGAGTGTCATAACCTATAGTTATAACGGTACTTCACAATATCAGAGCGCTTATTTATCAATAAGCCTTGCCTAGGTGCTGACATTGTTCTCAAAGCAATATTTATCCGTTGAGCGATAAATAGTATGGTGGAGCTAAACGGAGTCGAACCGTTGACCCCTTGCATGCCATGCAAGTGCTCTACCAACTGAGCTATAGCCCCTCGCTAAGAGTGTGCGTATTTTAGGTAAGACCAGCAGTCTTGTCAACCGCTATTTTTAAAAAAATGCAAAATAATGCAAAAAAAGTCATTAAAAGTATTTAAATGGCTAATTATGGACGTTTGAGTATGGGGGTTACATAAAAAAGAGCCAGTATCGAATGAACTGACCCTTTTTTATTATTTATCCATTCTACTCTTCATTGGCAAGTACAAGGATACCCTGCTGCCAAACTATGCATCAGCCAAAAAATTAGGCAGATCCGCCGCTTTTTTCTCAAGCTTTTTCAGTTTCTTTTTACCGAGGCCGCCTAAGACATCAACCGCATGGCGCAAGCGCGTCAAGGTCATATCCGCACCGATAATCGCCATCGAGTTCATAACGGGCGTCGATGAGGTGCTACCAGCAATCGCGATAAAGAACGGCGCCATAAAATCGCGCATCTTGATATCGAGGTGAGCGGCGAGGCCTTTTAGCGTGGTATAGATGTTTTCCTCCGACCACGTCGGCAAGGTTTCTAGCTGCCAAAGCGCCAGTTGTAGCAGCTCGATGATTTGCTCAGGCTCAAGTGATTTATGGGTGAAGCTCTCAGCGGTGATGTCTGGCAGGTTTTGGAAATAAAAGCCGCCCCAGTTGACCGCGTCAGACAACAGCTCGATGCGTGGCTGAATCGCAGCGGCGATAGCGGTGAGTTTATCGCTGTCATTGGCCCAATCGAGAATCTTGTTTTTTAGCTCTTCAGGTGTAAGCGCACGTAGCCATTCGCTGTTTAGCCAATTGAGTTTTTCGGTATCGAAGATAGGGCCACCAAGAGACACGCGCTGAATATCAAAGCTGGCAATCATTTCATCCAAGGTGAATTTTTCGGTATCGTCAGGCATTGAGTAGCCCATACGGCCTAGATAGTTGAGTAACGCCTCAGGCAGTACGCCGGCATCACGGTAGTAGGTGATTGAGGTTGGGTTTTTACGCTTTGATAGCTTTGATTTGTCGGGGTTACGCAGTAGCGGCATGTGGCAGAGTGTTGGCATCTCCCAACCAAAGTAAGCATAAAGCAGTTGATGCTTGGGGGCAGAGTTTAGCCACTCTTCGCCGCGCATGACATGAGTGATCTCCATCAAGTGGTCATCGACGACGTTGGCAAGATGGTAAGTTGGCATGCCGTCAGTTTTTAGCAGCACCTGCATATCGACTTGCGCCCAAGGAATCTCGACAGTGCCGCGCAGCATGTCGTGTACTTGGCAAACGCCGTCGGTGGGCACACGCATACGGATCACATGCGGGGTGCCCTCGCTTACCAATTGCTCGGTTTTTTCTGGAGGTAGGTGGGCACAGCGGCCATCATAGCGCGGGGTCTCGCCATTGGCCATTTGCTCAGCGCGCATGGCATCGAGCTCTTCAGGGGTACAAAAACAGCGGAACGCATGGTCTTTTTCTATGAGTATCTCGGCGTGTTTTTTGTAGATATCACTACGCTCGCTCTGACGATAAGGGGCGTGCGGGCCGCCAATATCTGGACCCTCGCTCCAGTCTAGGCCAACCCAGTGCAAGGCATCCAAAATCATTTGCTCTGATTGCTCAGTCGAGCGCGTCTGATCAGTGTCTTCGATACGTAAGATAAATTCGCCGCCATGTGCTTTGGCAAAAGCCAAGTTAAATAGTGCAATATAGGCCGTGCCTACGTGTGGAAAGCCAGTTGGTGATGGGGCGATACGCGTGCGTACAGGGCGCTTGCTGTCAGTAGAGGTTTGCATGATAAAAGTCTCAAAGTTTACTATCAATATAGGCTATTAGTATAAATAGCGATGAAAGATATGAAGAGGGTGTTAAGAAATAGCGTAAAATATAGCGCTAGTATAACAGAGACATGTGATATTTTTAATGAAAAGCCCTTCTAGTGCTTGACTACCCGTGTATCCTTGCGATAATAATGCTAGGCAAGTCATAACTTGTTTATTTTCATCCAATTACTGGCCAGTATGGTCGTCATCTATTGAGTTGTTTGTGTCCCTATCTAAATCTAAGTCAAATGCTAACGCTAACCATTCTTCAGTCGCGGCTGCTCCTAAGCCTGCGATCAGCCCCTCTTCGATAGAAAATGATGCAGCTCAAAACCTGCAATCGTCAATGGAAGATTCTGCCCCGTCTAATAAGCTGGATTTTGTCCACGATGCGGTGCTGCTAGAGGAGACCGTCGCTGCCGTGCTAGGGGTAAAATCCCTACCCAAGCAAAAAGACGGCGACCAAAATGGCTTAAATATAAGCGGTATATACGTTGATGCGACCTTTGGTCGTGGCGGTCATAGCAGGTTACTATTAAGTCAGCTTGCCGATGACGCCACACTGATTGTCTTTGACAAAGATCCGACAGCCATTAGTGTGGCGCAGGAATTGGCAAGTAAAGACAGCCGTGTGCATGTGGTTCATGACAGCTTTGCAACGTTGACAGATAGTCTGGCTGCTATGGGCATTAGTGAAGTGGATGGCTTGATGGCGGATTTGGGTATTTCATCACCGCAAATTGATGATGGTAGCCGCGGTTTTAGCTTTATGCGCGATGGGGCAGTGGACATGCGTATGGATACCAGTCGCGGCCAGTCAGTTGCCGAGTGGCTTGAGCAGGTTGACGATGAGACATTGGCCAATGTGCTTTATGAATTTGGTGAAGAGCGTCATAGTCGCCGTATTGCTCGCGCTATCAAGCAAATGGACAGCTACGAGTCTACGCTTGAGCTGGCAGAGGTAATTAAAGAGGCGCATCCCAATTGGCAACGCGGCAAGCACCCAGCCACGCAAAGCTTTCAGGCCATGCGTATTTTTATTAATAATGAGCTGGGCGATGTTGACGACTTTTTAGCGCAAAGTATTGCTATCTTAAAGTCAGGCGGGCAGCTTGCGGTCATTAGTTTTCATTCATTAGAAGATCGCCGTATTAAGCAGTTTTTGCAGCGACATAGCAAAGGGCAATATCCAGAAGATGAAAATCTACCGATGCCGCCCAATCGTCCGCGCTATTTTAGCAAGCCAAAACGCGTTGGCCCCAGCAAAGCTGAAACGAGCCAAAACCCGCGCGCGCGCAGTGCATGGTTGCGTATGGCAACTCGCACCGACACAGAGTATCAGCAGACGGCCGCGCCATAAATCATGGATGAAAACACGGAGTAAATCGCATATGATTGCTATTGTTTGTCTGAATGATGCATAAATGTCTTAATCGCTACGCCACTGTTAAAAAGCTGTAAATATTGTCTGTTAGGCTCAGCAAATAATTTTCCGTCATTTATTAGTTGAGAGTGTCTGAGATATCAAGCGACTCAGTCATTCTTTACTCTAAAATAACGTGATTATTTATTCGACCTATTCGACTTTGCAAGATAGCAGGTTTAGTAAGACAGCAGGTTTTGATATGACATATCGCTATAGCGGCAGGCTGTTGCCGCTATAAGACGGTCATCTTTGGTTTTATTTTTATCAATGGTATGGCTGAGCAATGATGCGTTCATTGCTTGCAGACCATTATCTACTTTATCGTTTACGTTCACTTTTTGAGATCGTCATGGCAATATCTGACAAACCTGCAAACCGCCGCACCGCCGCGCCCTATAACACCGATATCGGCGAGCTATTCGTGCGTCGGTTCAATGTGGTGAGCATTTATGTGGTCGTATTACTGCTCTTGGCAGCTGCAATCGTATGGAGCGGCATCAAGACTGCCGAAGCCGTTCAGCAATATCATCAGGATTATAAAACCTTGCAAGACATGAAAAAACAAGAGCGTAAGCTACAAATAGAACATCAGCGTCTATTGATTGAGCAGCAAACCTTTAGCGCCACGCCGCAAATCGCCAGTCGTGCAGTGGCGGAATTGGGTATGTACTCACCGACACTAAAGGATAAGCTGATTATTCAGCCTGGTGTCGCCACCGCCTTGGCACCAGTAGTCTCTGATGACGACGATGAGTTAGATTTAGATGTGGTCGGACCACGAGCTTCTACCGATATCTCCCCTGAAGAACCGGTAGCGGAGGCAGGACAATGAGCGACAAAAAACCTAAATCCACATCAGCAAAAAATACCAGCAAAAAACCAGCCAGTGGCAAGGTGACCAAACCATTACGCCGTGCGAGCGCTGCCAAATCTGGACAAACGAGTGATAAAGCGGCAGGCAGTCGTAAAGCCAAATTATTTGATCGTATCAAAAAGAGTGACACGAAAGGGACGCATGCTAGTGCCAGAAACCCAAAGAGCAAAAGAGGGTTTTTGGGTAAAGCCTCTGGCGCCTCGTCTCGTGGCGGCTTTGAGCAGGATAAAAACCGTTTTCGTACCGTTTGGGGTTTGGCGCTGGTTATATTGGTGCTATTGATTGGCCGTGCCTACTATATTCAGGTGGCCAACGCGCAGTTTTATCAAGACAAAGGTAATGAGCTCATTACCAGTGAGCGTACGCAAAAATCCTATCGCGGTATGATTACTGACCGTAATGATTTACCACTTGCAGTGAGCGCACCGCTGGCGACCGTGTCATTTAGCCCGCATGATTACGCGAGCGAATACTACGAGCTCAAACGTATTATCTTGACCAATCCTAACAGTCCACAATTGCAGGCGCGTATGCAAAAGCGTTTGGACAATATGGATCTGACGACGCTGGCTGCGGCTGCCAACATCTCTGTCGATGAGCTAAAAAAAGCCACGGCAATCGATGACAGTATTGATGTGACCGATGAAGCAGCAGTCAAAGCGGCGCTGCCCTCTGGTGCAGGCTCGCATTATTTACCCCTTCTCAATAAAGTCACACCTGAGATTGCACAAAGTGTTAGCTCGCTTGATTTCCCTGGTGTCCATGAGAAAAACTTCTTTCAGCGTTATTATCCGCAGCCGCAGTCTAATGCGCAGCTGTTAGGATTTATGGGGCAAAACGCCAACGACCCTGAGGGTGGTTACGAAGGACGTGCTGGTATTGAGCGCCAGTATGAAAAAGATTTAGCAGGCGACGATGGCAAAGTGCTTGTTTTAAAAGATGCCAAACAAAACAGCTTAAAAGAGATCAAGCAACTTGAACCTGAGATACCAGGCAAAGATGTGGCACTGACGATTGATTCGCGGTTGCAATACTTGCTCTACAAAGAGCTAGAAAAAGCAGGGCGTCTGCAAAAAGCGCGCTGGTCGACGGGTATGATCGTCGATGTACAGACTGGTGAAGTACTGGCGCTCTCCACATGGCCATCATTCAACTCAAACAATCTCAATGAGATGACCGGTGAAAACCAGCGTAACCGTGCGCTATTGGATGTGTTTGAACCCGGTTCAGTGATGAAGCCCTTTACCGTTGCGGCAGCCTTAGATTCAGGCAAATATACGCCGACCACTTTAATTGACACCAATCCTGGCTCAATTCGCGTGCGTGGCTATACCATCCGCGATCATAATAACTTGGGCATGATCAACATGGCGACGCTATTACAGAAGTCTAGTAACGTGGCTTCAACTAAGATTGCGTTGTCGCTACCGCCTGATGCCATTACTAATATGCAACGACAGTTTGGCTTTGGTTCAAAAACGCCTTTACAGTTCCCAGGTGAGGGCAGTGGTCTGATTGTGACGCCAAAAGAGAAAGAGACGTCACGCCGTGCGACAGTCAGCTATGGTTATGGTTTACAAGTGACACTAGCGCAGGTAGCGCAGGCTTATTCAGCCCTCGCAGCAGGCGGAGTGATGCACCCGTTGACTTTGATCAAAGATGACAAACCGCAACCAAGCAAACGCATTATGGCGCGCGAGCAGGCGATGTCTATTGTACAGATGCTTGAGAGCGTGACCGAGGCAGGTGGAACAGCTAGAGCCGCCGCCATTGACGGATACCGTGTGGCAGGCAAGACGGGTACCTCGCGCCGTATCAACCCAGAGGGTGGCTATTATTCTGACCAGTATCGCAATGTCTTTGCTGGTATGGCACCAGCGTCTAATCCAAAGCTTGTGGGCGTCATGCTTATTGAAGATCCGCGCGGTCAGATTTATGCGGGTCTAACGGTCGCACCTGTGTTCCACAACGTGATGAAAGAAGCGTTACGATTGTATAATGTGCCTTTAGATAAGCCGCTCAAAACAGAACCACAGTAGGCGTTCAATGATTTTAAGTAGTCAGCTCTTTAAGGGCTGATTTGTATTAACTGTTTAGGATTTGCTCATGACCATGCCTACCTTATCGCCAAATAGCGCCACTGTTACGACGGCCACTCTACAGCAGCTTATCGATACTAGCGATAATAGGCTGGCGCAACAGCTAACCGCAATGATCGCAGCATCGGTTCAACAGGCGTCGAGTCAGTCAGGGGCGGATCAGATTCAATCAATTGCTCATATTCCTTTTCAGCAGTTCCAACTAGACAGCCGTCAACTATCCAATAATGACGTATTCATCCTTTTAAAAAGCCACAATCCAAATTACCAAAAGAGCCGAAATTATTTGCTACAAGCCGCTGAGAAGGCTGCTTTTGTCCTCTCAGAGATGGATCCTGCTGCCTTGATTAGCGAAGCAAATACCCCTCTGAAGATGGATGGTGAGTCTAACGCACAGCAGCAATTAGCAGCGCTGCCATGCCCAATCTTATACGTTCCTAATATTCGTGATTTCTTAGGCAGCTTAATCCAAGCATATTTGCAATATCAGCAGCCAGTGACCCTGCCAAAGGTAGTCGCTGTCACGGGCACCAATGGTAAAACCACCATCAGTCAATTGGTCGCTCAACTGACCCAATTAACAGGCATGAGCAGTGCAGTGATGGGTACGGCAGGTAATGGTCGCCTTGGCGCTTTGGTGCAAGCCAGCCATACCACTGGAGACGCCTTGGCTGTACAGCAGTTTTTATATCAAATGGGTACCGAGAATGCTGAAATATTGGCATTAGAGGCCAGCTCTCATGGTCTGGATCAGCAGCGTTTACAAGGCGTGCCAGTTAGCATTGCTATTTATACCAATCTGAGTCGTGACCACTTAGACTATCATGCTGATATGGAAGAATACGCGTCTGCCAAAGCCAAGCTATTTGATAAAGCTCACTTCCCAGATTTGACCCATGCCATCATCAACGTCGATGATGAACATGCTCAGATTATGTTGGATACAGCCACTGCTAGTGACTTGACGGTATGGACGTACAGTCTAGAGCCTGCAACATCTGCTACTTTTGTCGCTGCTGATATCGAGCCAAGTCTACAGGGCGTCAAGATAAGTCTGCGTACTGACTTTAATGATAAAACAGTTGGTGATGAGAAAACGGATATTATCGAGATTGTCAGTCCATTACTCGGTCGCTTTAATGTTGCCAATTTGCTTGCCGCTATCGCAGCAGCAGTAGCGACTGGTACTGTTGCTGGTACTAAGTCTGCTACTAAGTCTGCTACTGATTCAAATGTGGATATTGGACGCATTGCGACTGCGGTCACGCAGCTACAAGGTGCAGTTGGGCGTATGCAGCGCGTGCCATCGAATGATGGCTGTTTTATCGTTGATTATGCGCATACGCCAGATGCCTTAAGTCAAGTGCTGGCGAGCCTGAAAACTCACTGTAAAGGCCAGTTATGGGCAGTGTTTGGTTGTGGCGGCGATCGTGATGCAGGTAAGCGCCCACTGATGGCGCAAGCGGGCCTCACAGGTGCTGATCAAGTTGTCTTGACCGCTGACAATCCACGTACCGAAGACCCTAATGCCATCTTACAGGATATGCAGGCTGGGATGAGTGCTGAGCAATATCAACGTACGCATATAGAACCTGCTCGCCAAAAGGCCATTGAATATGCCGTCAGTCAGGCAGGTCCAGACGATATTGTCGTCATCGCTGGTAAAGGCCATGAGACCTATCAAGAGATTAACAATGTCCGTTACGATTTTGATGACCGTGTGATTTTGCAGCAGGCGTTAGCGCAAGCGGGCCGTATATAGTCGAGTGATTATCGATACCCCTATTATCAAAAAATTAAACATTAAATATAAAAATTGAGTAGTCATTATATAAGGTAACCATTATGACAGCCGACAACGATAACACCATCCAGTCGCAAGGGCTTTATGTCTGGCAAATGGATAATATGCTCGAGGCGACAGCGTCGCTCGATGGTCACTGGCAACTGCCACAAGACTATACAGATGCAGGCCAGCCAGCCCTAGCCAGTCAGCGTATTGCGACCGACACTCGTACGATAAAGCCTGGTGATATCTTTTTGGCGTTACGTGGTGAGAACTTCGATGGTCATGACTATATCGATATGGCAGCATCAAAAGGTGCCATTGCTGTCATTGTGTCTCGTCCTATCTTATCTGAGTCAAATGCGATTCCGCAGCTGGTTGTCAGTGATACCCGTTTGGCGTTAGGGCAGTTGGCAAGCTATCGTCGTCAGCAGCATAAAGATCTGACCGTGATAGCGATTACTGGTTCTAGCGGTAAAACCACCTGCAAAGAAATGCTAGGCAGTATTTTTGGTCGATTGGCACCGACATTGATTACTCGTGGTAACCTCAATAATGATTTGGGTGTGCCAATGATGCTGCTTGAGTTATCAGACCATCATCGCTATGCCATTTTAGAATTGGGTGCCAACCACATTGGTGAGATCGCCTATACGACTGAGATTGTGCGCCCTGATGTGGCCTGTATCCTAAATATTGGTACGGCTCATCTGGGTGAGTTCGGTAGCCGTGAAGGTATTTGCCAAACCAAGGCGGAGATTTATCACACCTTAACGGATGCGCAGTTTGCGATTGTTCCTGATAAAGACGATTTTACCAATCAGTTACGCCGCATTGCTGAAAAGCACACGTCACATGTGATTGGGTTTGGTAATACCGATGTGAGCGCAAGCCATCTAGATGTAGAGCCTGAGCGTAGTGAGTTTAAGCTACATATCGGTAATCAGGTTCATGATATCAATTTGCCACTGGCAGGCGAGCACAATGTCAATAATGCTTTGGCTGCTGCAGCCTGTGCGCATGCATTAAATATCAACGTCAGTGATATTGTTATCGGCCTTGAAAACGCGCGTCCAGCCAAAGGTCGTCTGAACAGTCAGATACTGGGTAAGCACCGTCTGATTGATGATACGTATAACGCCAACCCACACTCGGTACGCGCCGCTGCCAAAGTATTGGCTGCACAAACGGGTACGCAAGTGATGGTGTTGGGTGATATCGGCGAGCTAGGAGAGGCGGCAGTTAGTGAGCATCAAAGCCTCGGCCGTACTATCGCGACCACAGGTATCGATGTGCTGCTCTGTGTTGGCGAATATGCCAAGGCCACCGTTGCTGGTGCGAAAGAGGTTGCTGATATCAATGCTCAGGCATTCGCAGACAAAGACAGCTTATTGCAGTATTTGCAGCCGTATTTACAAGCGCACCAAGCAAAACCTTGTACGGTGTTGTTCAAAGGCTCGCGTTCCATGACAATGGAAACACTTATTCATGCGCTAGTAGAGGAGTAGGCGGTGTTAGTTTGGTTGTTTGGCTGGCTTGGCCAGTATTATACACCGTTTTCTGCGGTTTCTTCATTGACGTTGCGAGCGCTGCTTGCGGTTATCACAGCGCTTGTGTTTAGTATGTTTTTTGGCGGGCGGGTCATTCAGCATCTGCGTGCGCTCAAATACGGTCAGGCCATTCGCAATGATGGGCCGCAATCGCATTTGGTCAAGACCGGTACGCCAACCATGGGCGGGGTATTGATTCTCAGTGCTATTGGGGTATCGACTCTGCTATGGGCACGTTTGAACAATCCTTATGTGTGGATTTTGCTCGTTGTTATGGTGATCTTCGGTGCTGTAGGGTGGGCGGATGATTGGCTCAAAATCAAGTATAAAGATCCCAAAGGTCTGATTGCGCGCAAGAAATATTTTTGGTTGTCGATGGGCGCATTATTCGTCGGCGTCTCTTTATACTACATCGCCACACTACAGCCGGATATCAATACGACTCACGAGATGCAAGATCTGTTGGTGCCGGTTTTTAAAGATTGGATGATTCCATTTTCGGCAGTACCTTTTGGTATTGGTTTTATTATCTTTACCTACTTTGTGATCAATGGTGCGTCCAATGCGGTTAACTTAACTGATGGCCTTGATGGCTTAGCAATCCTACCAGTAGTGCTTGTCGCAGCAGGCTTGGGTGCGATGGCTTATGTGTCAGGCGATGTGCGCTTTGCGGATTATTTGCACGTTCCGTACATTCCCTATAACTCTGAAGTCATTATCGTTTGTGGCGCCATGGTCGGGGCGGGTCTTGGCTTTTTATGGTTCAATGCGCATCCTGCACAAGTATTTATGGGTGATGTGGGCGCGTTGGCACTGGGTGCGATGCTCGGTACGATTGCCGTGATGACGCGACAAGAGATTGCCTTTGCCATTATGGGTGGTCTATTTGTCGCTGAAGCGCTATCAGTAATGCTGCAAGTTGGCTCTTATAAATTGCGCAAAAAACGCGTTTTTCGTATGGCTCCCCTACATCATCATTTTGAAGAAATTGGCTGGAAAGAAACGCAAGTGGTGACGCGGTTTTGGATTATCGCCATCATTCTCGTCATCCTTGGGCTAATGACTTTGAAGCTGCGTTAGAAAAACAAGCCTCAAACATACCTAACTTTCCTGCTTAGAAGCCATCTCGATGATTATTGAGGTGGCTTTTTATCGTCTAAGCAACACGAAATTTGTTAAAATGTGGGTCATATTGCTATGACGTTGAGATACCTGTGTCCTTATTTATTTGCCCACTTTGCCAGTCGCCACTACAGCCTGCCGCAGATACTTGGCGCTGTGACGGTAGTTTGCACCCCAAAAACACCTCACACCCTTTTGATGTGGCTCGCCAAGGTTACGTCAACCTGTTGCCTGTACAGCAGAAGAAATCAAAAGCACCTGGCGACAGTCAAGACTCTATCAATGCCCGCAAGCGATTTTTGAGTCATGGTCACTATGGGCCGTTACAGAATCTGATTAGCCAAAAGATGGCAGCGCTACTGTCAAAAAGTGAGGCCATAGAGGAGCAAGATACTCAGTCTGTGAATTGGCTTGATATTGGCTGCGGCGAGGGCTACTACACGCAGGCAATGGCACAACTGGGCTCAGGTATTATTGATAACTTACTCGCAGCGGATATCAGCAAACCTGCATTGGTGGAATTGGCTAAAGTCAGTAAGGCGGCAGATCGTCTTTGGTATCAGCGCAATAATACTAACGCTGCCAAAACAACGGTGATTTATCCGCTAGTGACCAGCGCCGCGCATCTACCGTTACGCTCTCATAGTGTGACGGGTATTAGCAGTATTTTTAGTCCTATTTTACCTGAAGCGTTCGCTGAGGTATTGGCCGATGATGGTTATTTAATCATTGCCAAACCAGATGCCGGACACTTGGCGACGATGCGAGATGCCTTATTCGATGATGTGCGTGAGCATGATTCTGATAAGTTTTTACACGAGTTGGCGCCATACTTTACGTTGATGGGGACTGACCATGTTAGTACAGAGATGACATTATCAGCGGATGATTTGGCTGATTTAATGACCATGACCCCGTATGCCTACCGCGCACGTAGTGAAAAAAGACAAGCGTTACTGGAGCTTAGTAAGCACGCGCCATTTAATACAGAGGCCAAGTTTGTGGTTTATATTTTGCAAAAAAAGGCGTCCAGTTGAGAGCCTTTTAATATTTTTGTTACGGCATCCACTAATCAGTATTCTTGTAGTAGCCAACCGCTACCAAAGGCAAAATACTCTCGAAACCATGCATTGTAGCGAATAGACAGTGGGGTTGGGCTGGCAAGCGTGATTGGTTGCGTATAACCTTGATGGAGGGCAATGGCGGCTGCGCGGATGGTATGAAAGTCGCTGGTGACAATCGCAATCGGTACCTCTTTATCAATACCATGCTGTTCAAGTATGATTTGGCTGTACGCCAAATTCTCCTCAGTACTGGTACTTTTCCCTTCTTGATAGATACGATCTAGTGGAATGTCATGGGTTTGCGCCAAGTAAGTCGCCATGATGTCCGCCTCACTGCGCGTGTGCTCATAGCCCATACCGCCACTGGTAATAATCAATGCCTGTGGTTGCTGCTCAATCAGTGTTGCTGCCGTATCCAAGCGACTAGCTAAGGTAGGGGTCGGCTTGCCATCGACCGTCCCAGAACCGAGTATAATAATAGCTGCTACAGGTGGCAAATCTTGTCTGCCCTGGGCAATCTGCTGCTGCAATGAATAAACAAAGAGCAAAAAGCTTATGAACCATAACCCAAACGCTAGCCACAATCCGTACCAAATACGTCGCAGTAAAGGATTCTTAGCAAGTATTTTTATAATTAAAGGAGCACCTAGTCCATGCCCTACAAAAACCACGCCTATCAAAAAAGGCAGCACTGTACCAAAATTAACCTTATCTACGGCCATCAGAGCAGTACAGTCAATGATGAGTATGGATCCAAGCGCTATCAATACGATACGTAATAATCCAAACATAAATTTTTTATCCTGTCAGCACTGATAGATCAATCACGCTTTCTATATAAGTGTCAAACATTCAGCATCAAATATTAAACGCTACAGCCACATCAACAGCGACCAAAAGCGTTATACATACTTCTAGGTCTGCCCGTCTATTTACACCAGTGGCACAACTATACAACTGTCTGCAGTTTAGTGGACGAATATGCCAAATAAAGGTAACAATCGCAACCTTTCTTCAAGTTTCATAAAGCTACTTAATACGAGAACCAGTTATCATTTTCTTTGTCGATAGAGCGATGCTTTATCGTGATACTTCATAAGGTATCTTTAATCATCATTTATTAATATGAATTACATTAGGAAAAAACAATGAAAAAGATAATAGTAAGTTCGATTTTAGCCGCTACCGCTTGTTTATCTATGGTTGGTCAAGCCAACGCTGCACCTGACTACTCAAAGTCTCATGCCGCTCAAGTACAGCATCAAAAGCATGATGCTAAAGCCAAAGTAGGTAGTAAACATAAAGTTGTCAAAAACAAGGCAAAGGTATCACAGCAAAAAGCAAAAATAGTGGCTGCCAAGCATAAAGCACAAGAAAAGCATCAAGACAAATATCAGGGCAAATATAAAAACGATAAACAAAGCAAAAACGACTACAGACACCGCTCTTAAAAGTGATATCTGATTATTTAAAAATGACGCCCTAAGTAGGCGTCATTTTTATGTGCAATGGTTTGGCTAGTAGTTGTGATATATCTGGTCTTGTATCTCTATTTGAAGAGATATTACGGTTTAGCAGATATGCAAAACGCTCACACCTTAACGTTTCTTAAACTTTCATCAAGCTACTTAACATAGGAACTGGCTATGATAAGAGACAGTATTAACATCATCTGCGCGCGCTAGTTATCTCAAGTAGTGCTTTTCAATCAAACCAGTGATGTTAAATATTCATTGACTGTCCTAAATAATCATCTTAAAAATCGACTGAGAGCGCCCATGAGACAAACCTTGTTCGTACTATTTATCACCTTATTCAGTGTAATAGGCTACTCAGCCAACGCGATGGTACCAAGCATTGCTTTTGCAGAAGCAGTAAACGCGACTCCAAAACCAGTCATGTCTGCTGAAACGAAAAAAATCAGACGAGACTGCCGCATAAGTTTGGGGTTGAACAAGTTACATATGAATCTAAGTGACAGTGAAAAAGAAGCAATAAAGAGATGTATAGGCAGTAAACAGCTGTAGATTTAGATATTAGCAGCAATAGAGCAGTGATATGAGCCAGCAATATTCTTTATTGGTGGTTTTTTTTGATAGATAGGATAAAAATCACCATTTAGGCAGCATTAGACGATCAGACTGACAGTCTTACTGTTAAGGTGTCTGGATTTTATTTAGGATAGAGTATGACAGTACAGAAAAACTAGTGCGTTTCTCAGAATAGATAAGATTGGCGGTGAAGGAGGGATTCGAACCCTCGATACGCGATTAACGTATACACACTTTCCAGGCGTGCGGTTTCAGCCACTCACCCACTTCACCGTTTTTTGAACGCCTAAGTATAGCGGATACCATTTAAAATGTCACGACTTGCGCGCTATCTTTCTTTATTGCTAACTGCCTGCTAGGATAGCAGATACGCAATGATGAGTATAAATGGTTGAAGATTGAATGATAAGTTTCCGTGAGCGCACATATGGAGTTAAACACAGCATACTAATGACTGTCATGACAGTTGTAATAGGTGTTAATCAGGCACATGCTGATAATTTCACGCAGTGTAGCCAATCTTTTTATGGTGGTATCTATCCTGAATTTACCAACACCAAGCTAAGTAATAAGACACAAACACTATGCATGGATGGCTTTGCCGTTATGTACTCTGGTGTATCACGGACACCGCTGTGGTCAGCAGAACATCTAGATCGTGCGCGTCTGCAGCAAGCCAAACAGATCGACCGTGAAGACAGTTTTCACGAAGAAAGCAAGCTCCCAGAAACAGCACGCGCGTCATTGTCTGACTATTCAGGTTCTGGTTATGATCGCGGACACCTAGCACCAAATGCCAATATGGCAACGCGCAGCCAGCAATATGATAGTTTTAGTCTGGCCAATATCGCGCCGCAGTCGCCGCGCAATAATCGTTATATTTGGCGTAATATTGAGTCTGCTACTCGCTATTTGACCCAGCAATACGGTGAGGTTTATACCATTACTGGCGTCGCATTTACCAATAAAAAGACCAAGCAGCTTGCCAATCGTGTGCTTGTACCCAGCCATTTTTTCAAAGCAGTGTATATACCCGCGACCAATCAGGCAGGGGTATATTACGCACCAAATGACGAATCTGAACGCATTGATGTTATTAGTATCGATGAGCTGACCGCTGAAACCGGTATCGATGTCTTGCCGATGTTGGACATTCAAACCAAGCGAGAAGCATTGGATTTGCCATTGAAGGCAGGTGAGAGTTCAGACACAACTGATGCGTCAGCTCAGGAGCCGGATTGGATGCTATTCGTCTGGGCTATTTTGGAGTGGTTACTTGCGCAGTTAAAGGCATAGAGCAAAACGTAGAATACTTTTTGAGTTTTAAATACACCATAAGGATACACACATGATTGACCCATTCGCCAATGATCACCAAAGCATGCAGGTTGGTGATCTTGTTATTGAAAACCAAAAGGACAAAATCATCATCTATGGTGATATTGACCTGACTTTGGATGCATCCGGATATGAACACGCTCAGCAATTGCATGAGCTAATGAGTCGGGTCATAAACATATTTGAAAGTAAAAACCTTTATAATAATAATGATGATAAGTCAAAGGAAAATGATGACCAATTGGGCAAAGATATCGACAATCCCTTCTTGTAAGTCTTTGATATGGTTTTATTTTATAGAAATAATAAAGTATAAAAAAATTACTAGGCAAAGTCGGAAAATTGATTATAATGAGTCAAGACATCGCTTATGTCGCTCAAAATCTTTGACAAAGAGTTATGAGCAATATCGATAACCTACGCTTTATAAGTAGGGAATCGCAAAGCTTGTAATAAAAGATTCTAGCAAAGGATAAGCATAGGAGATCAGAAACATAATGTTTCGAGCAATCATTGTATGAAGGGAGTCAATCTATGAAGTTATTTACAAAAACCACGTTAGCCGTTGCTGGTATTGGTATTGCTAGTATGGCATTTGCTGCTGACCCATTAGCCAATACGACTTGGCAGACATATGATGAAGGCAAGCCAAAAGGTACGGTAAAAATTACTGAGTCAAATGGGGTACTGACAGGTACGCTTATTGCTACTAACTCAGCCAAAGGCAAAAAGCATATAGGCACGACCATTATTAGAGGTCTAAAATCTGATGGTGGCGGTAAATACAGCGGTGGTACGATTACTGATCCTGAAAAAGGCAAAGATTATCGTATGACGGCAAATCTAAGTGGTAATACTTTGAAGCTAAGAGGCTATATTGGTCCATTCTCTCGTAGCCAAGAGTGGAAAAAGAAATAAGTCGATCAAGTAGTTTTTTATCAGATCTGTACTTAATAGATAAAATCCCGCACTACCGAAAGGTACTGCGGGATTTTTTATGTTTTACATTTTATTGTGTCAGTAAGGGGAGGTTACTCAATAAAATAATAAACGCTGACACTACGGTAAGTAGTATCAGCGTATCGAACGATAGGGTTTAGACTATTAAGAGGTCTTATCTGATAAATTCTGGATAAGCTTCCATACCACACTCTGCAATATCAGCACCTTCATATTCATCCTCTTCAGAGATACGGATACCGATGACAGCTTTGATGATGACCCAAACGATGAAGCTTGCAACAAATACCCAAACAAAGATGGTCGCAGCGCCTGCAATCTGACCGATGAAGGTAGATGCTGGGTTGGTAATTGGTACGATTAGTAGACCAAACAGACCAACCACGCCATGAACTGAGATTGCACCCACTGGATCATCAATTTTGATTTTATCTAACGCTAAGATTGATAATACGACGATGACACCAGCGGCAACACCGAAAAGAGTGGCTTGTAGCGCAGAAGGGGTTGATGGCTCTGCAGTAATGGCGACTAGGCCGGCTAATGCACCGTTTAGGAGCATGGTTAGATCCGCTTTACCAAAGATGATACGAGCGATTATCAGAGCACCCACAGCACCGCCAGCAGCAGCAGCATTGGTGTTCAAGAATACCATGGCAACAGAGTTGGCACTGGCGATATCGCCAAGCTTGAGTACTGAACCACCGTTGAAACCGAACCAACCCATCCATAGGATCAATGTACCAAGCGCCGCAAGTGGAAGATTGGCGCCAGGAATCGCACGTATCTCACCTTTAGGACCGTATTTACCTTTACGGGGTCCTAGGAGTAATACACCTGCTAGAGCAGCAGCAGCGCCCGCCATATGGACGATACCAGAGCCTGCAAAGTCAGAGAAACCCATGTCACCTAGGTTAAATAACCCAAAGACATCGTTGCCGCCCCAAGTCCAACTGCCTTCTAATGGATAGATAACACCAGTCATGACAACAGCAAATAATAAGAAAGCCCATAGCTTCATACGCTCAGCAACAGCACCTGAAACGATTGACATACAAGTCGCTACAAAGACTACTTGGAAGAAAAAATCTGAGGCTGCAGAGTAGACAGAGTCACCACTAAAGCCATTTTCGGCAGAGGCTGCTAACGCGTCTTCTACCAAGGTGTCGCCGCCTGCAATTCCGCTCAAGAACAGATCGCCACCATACATAATAGCGTAGCCGCATATCATGTACATAGTACAGGCGGTCGCAAATAGCGCGACATTCTTAGTTAAGATTTCGACCGTATTTTTTGATCGGACCAATCCGGCCTCTAGCATAGTGAAGCCAGCTGCCATCCACATGACCAATGCCCCACAGATCAAAAAGTAAAACGTATCGAGCGCATACTGGAGCTCAAAGATTTGACTTTCCATTTAAATTCCCCTTGAATTTACAATATAGATATCGGTATGACCGATAGATAAAAATGCAGTAAGAGCCTTTCTCTATAAATCGATGTTTATAGATATGGCCTCAAATCTAGATAGCATCAGGTCCGGTTTCGCCCGTACGGATACGAATGACTTGCTCAAGCGCAGTGACGAAGATTTTGCCGTCACCAATCTTGCCAGTGCTAGCGATACGAGTGATTGCTTCAATAGCAGGTTCGACCATCTCGTCGATCACAGCGACTTCGACTTTTACCTTAGGTAAAAAGTCCACCACGTATTCTGCGCCGCGATAGAGCTCTGTGTGACCTTTTTGACGACCGAAACCTTTGACTTCAGTGACGGTAACACCTTTAACACCGATGTCAGAAAGCGCTTCACGCACATCGTCGAGCTTAAACGGTTTTAAGATCGCAGTGATTAGCTTCATAAAAAATTCCTTATTTGTGTGATGCCGCAGATTGATAGAGGCATTATGGTGCATCGTCGTATCTCTGCTTTGCTTACGATAAGTTATTCAAGAACTGTGCCAACCTACTCAAGGGGGAGGTAGAATTGGGTTTATTTATTCAAAAATAACCGCGGTTGCAACAGAGTATATGGGTGACGATGTAATGATGAGAGCCATCATTATAAACATAGTAAAAGCGAATCAACCTTTAGCGTTTGGTTAATGAAAACTTTATTATAACCAACTTTGTAGGTGCTTGGGGAGGCTATCCCTCTATTTCATGTGACGATTTGCTAACTTGAGTTTAGTAATAAAATGAACGTTTGATGACAGCTGATTAAAGCTAAATAGAGGAGAGGTCGCGGTAAGCGGCAGAGACCAAAAGAGTCATTGGTGCTCTGCGCTTATATAGATAGGCTATGTGTGTAGATAAAACGATGCTTAAGCCTTAGGAAAAAGGAGGTATGGTGTTTTGGTGCTGCCTAATAACTTCTTAGTATCGCTGCCTTGTAGCAACTCACGTAAACGCGATTGGCCAAACGCGCCTGTTATGAGTAGGCCGATATCGTTTTGGTTTTGGTAGTAATTTAAAGCCGCCGCAACATCACGGCAGTCTAATAATATTTTTTTAGATTTGATACCTGCTTGCTTGAGCTTCGCGTATGCTTCACGTAGGGCGTCACAGTTATCAGAGGTTTCTTTACCGATCATGACAATATGAATGGTCAAGGCACGCACGAGCGGGGTCTTACACAACCAATTAAGTAACTTATGGCATGTTGGACTGTTGTCAAAAGCAAACAAAGCGGTAGTAGGGGGCAAAAATGGTGCATGTGTCACCAAAATGGGGCAGTGGCTGACTCTAATCAGTTGTCCTAATGTCGATTTGCACGTGACATGATGACCGATAACGATCAATTGTGCTTTGTCATCGACGTAATCGATACTCTGGTTCAGGTTTTCATGACGATGCAAGGTATAAGTTTTAAGCTTATGAGGCTTTTGCTCGCAATACGTGGTAGCTTGAGACAGTAATAGTCTGCCCTGTGCTTTTAGTTCACAGTTGCCCAAATGCTCTTTGGTTGTGAACTGCTCAAGCAAGGCATTTTCATCATCGATATTGAGACAACCAGAATAATTGATTGCAGCTTTTTGCTGTAAGCTTGGGACTGAATGTAGCAGTCCTACAGGCGCGCGCAAGCGAATAGAAGCCCACATGCTGGCCTCTAATACAGCTTGAACATGATCAGGACAGTCCAAGCAAGCAATGACACTATCTGGTTTTAAGTTACTCATAAAACGGCCACATCATTCTAATCATCAAAATCAGCCACTCAGCGTAGGGCTAAGGCATCACGTACATACCCAACTCTTTTGACCAACGCAGCTGTCTATTTATCCATCGATTCACAAAACCTTGCCATACAACCTTGCCATACATCAATGACAAGTTAGACGTAGATTTGCTTAATCTAATAAGCCAATATCTCGGCGATCGTGAATAGAGAAGCGGTCAATCAGTGTTCGACTCGCATTGTTGAGTCCTACCACTTTGACATTAATACCTTCACGTTGCAAGCGCATGACCAGCTTGTCCAAGGTATCAACAGCACTGATGTCCCAAAAATGTGCATTGCTGACGTCAATTTGAATGCTGTCTACCGCTTCTTTGGTATCAAAGCTATTCAAAAACTGTGTCGTAGAGGCAAAGAATACCTGTCCTTGAACATAATAATAACGGGTATTGCTACTATCATCGTACTCACTGAATATGGTTAAGAACTGACCAATCTTATTGGCAAATGCTAAGGCAGATAGCAACACGCCAACACCAACGCCATAAGCTAAGTTGTGCGTAAAGACAGTGGTCAATACCGTCGCTAGCATCACTATATTGAATGACATCGGATGGGTTTTGAATTCGCGAATAGATTGCCAGTTAAACGTGCCAATCGATACCATAATCATGACAGCAACGAGGGCTGCCATTGGGATTTGGCTGACCCATTCACTCAAAAACACCACCATGATAAGCAGTACTACACCTGCGATCAAGGTAGAAAGGCGCGTGCGTCCACCGGATTTTACATTAATCATTGACTGACCAATCATCGCACAGCCTGCCATACCACCGAAGAAACCTGACACCACGTTAGCTATGCCTTGACCACGGCATTCTTTGTTCTTATCACTTGGCGTATCGGTCAGCTCATCGACAATCGTCGCAGTCATCATAGACTCTAATAAACCCACAATGGCAAGCGCAATAGAATAAGGAGCAATAATCAACAATGTATTTAGGTTCAATGGAATATCAGGCAATAAAAACACAGGCAACGAATCTGGCAAATCACCCATGTTACCGACGTTACGAATATCAAGATTCATATACATGGCGACCGCTGTCAAACCAACGATACAAATCAATGGAGAGGGAATCACACGGCCTATTTTAGGGATAAGTGGAAACAGATAAATAATTGCCAAACCCACAGCTGTCATGATATATACCGTCATACCGACACGCTCAGTCATGGGATTTAATTCTGGTAACTGGGCGGCGAATATCAATATTGCCAGTGCGTTGACAAAGCCAATGACGACTGAGCGCGAGACAAAGCGCATCAAATTACCAAGCTTTAGGATGCCCATGACGACCTGAATGACGCCGCACAATAAGGTCGCAGCCAGTAAATACCGCAAACCATGATCGGCAACCAAATCAACCATGACTAAGGCCATAGCACCCGTTGCTGCCGAAATCATACCTGGACGACCACCGACAAAACTGATCACCACAGCGATACAGAATGAGGCATATAGGCCGACTTTTGGATCCACACCTGCGATAATAGAGAAAGCAATGGCTTCTGGAATAAGCGCCAAGGCGACAACCAAGCCCGATAAAACGTCACCGCGAACGTTGGAGAACCACTCGTCACGCAAGTTATCAACAAAAGATATCATAAGTAAACTACATAGGGTTAGAGGCAAAAAAAGTAATCATTACTCATTTATAAAATGATCGTGTCACTAAAAATAGCTATTCATTTTTCTTTTACGTCAACATGCACAGGTCATGTTGCCGTGTTGGAATGTGAAAGGTCAATCATAAGTATGTCTACTGATTTTTTTGGTATCACAAATACGCTCATCAATATTCAAAAAGATGATAAGAGCAATAAAACTACCTAAAATATGGTTTGAACCAGATTGCTTAAAATAGGCTATAAAAAAGACCTATCGTAAGACATAGAATCAGCAATCACTTGCTGCAGTAGAGGGTAATCAATAATCTGCCAGAAAAGAATGCGGGTCTGACATCTCGTTGTAACACATGAATCATTGCTAAAGAGACGTGACAATAGCGCGATTAATGTGACAACATGATAAACTAAAATGCTTGGGTGAACTGCTTTATCATATAGCAGTGTCACGCATCAATTAAGTTAGCTATTATAGCATTAGCCACTGAATATAAAAATAGGCGAATAATAGCACAAACACATAAAAAATCAGTACCGAAATCTGAACGATACCGTTATGATGCTTGTCATCTCGACGGTGTCATTTGGAGTCGCTATCCGCATCAGTGTGCTTGATGACATCTCGCTCGTTCAATAGAAGGAATAGATATGACCGCTCATAACGCAACAGAAACCTTGATCCACAAGGGTAATGGTCTACAGGTCGTGGTTGGTTTGGGACAGTCTGGGTTATCGGTCGCGCATTATCTTGCCAAACAAGGCTATCAAGTGGCGGTAACAGATGCACAGGTCGCGCCTACACTGGCAGCACAATTGCCAGATGAGATTGAGGTTCGTCAGTTTGGTACCATTGACGCAGAATTATTGCAGCAAGCTGCCCGCATTATTATCAGTCCTGGTATCTCGCTTGACACACCTGCCATTGCAGCAGCTCGTCACGCAAATATTCCCGTCGTCAGCGACATTCAGCTTTTTTGTGAGGCTTGTACGGTGCCGATCGTGGCGATCACAGGCTCCAATGCCAAAAGCACCGTGACCACCTTAGTTGGGCAAATGGCAGCAGACGCTGGTATCAATGTGGGTGTAGGCGGCAACATAGGGATACCAGCACTCACTTTGCTGGATAATACGAACATGGAGCTGGCGGTGCTAGAACTATCTAGCTTTCAACTAGAAACCGTCACAAATTTGGGGGCAAAGGTTGCCACTGTCCTCAATATGTCACCAGATCATCTCGATCGCCATGGTGATATGCTGGGCTACCATCAGGCCAAACATCGTATTTTCCAAGGCGCTAAGTCCGTCGTCATCAA
Source organism: Psychrobacter pacificensis (assembly GCF_900101915.1). Taxonomy (GTDB): domain Bacteria; phylum Pseudomonadota; class Gammaproteobacteria; order Pseudomonadales; family Moraxellaceae; genus Psychrobacter; species Psychrobacter pacificensis. Next base: position 70,718 of record NZ_FNAL01000010.1, read on the forward strand.
CCGTGAGGATGCACTCACCCGTCCATTGGTTGCAGACAATCTGCCAAGGATCAGTACTGGCATCCATGCGCCTGACAAAGGACAGTACGGCCTGATAACAGATGGGGAAGGTCAAACATTTATTGCGCGTGGTACAGAAAGGTTACTGTCCGCAGACAAACTGTTGATGAAAGGACGTCATAATCTGCTAAACGCGCAAGCAGCTTTAGCGCTCGGTGAGCTTGCAGGTTTGCCCCTTGAGAGTATGCTCGAAACGTTACAGCAATTCACAGGTCTTGAGCATCGCTGCCAGTATATAGGGAGCTTTGCTAATATCGACTATTTTGATGATTCTAAAGGCACCAATATTGGCTCGACCATGGCTGCTATCGAAGGGCTAGGCGCGGTCTATGCACCAAAAGATGGTAAGCTATTATTGATTTTGGGCGGGCAAGGTAAAGGTCAGCAGTTTGGCGAGTTGACGCCCTTTATCAATCAGTATGTCAGCCAAGTGCTGTTTATTGGTGAGGATGGCAAGCAGATTGAGCAGCATTTACGCGCAACGAAATTAAGCGACGATGTGGCATTGCATCAATGCCAAACATTAGAAAACGCCTTTGTCACTATTCAGCAAGTCACTGCCAGCAGCCTATCGCAAGTGCAAGCGGTATTGTTGTCACCTGCCTGTGCCAGTTTTGATCAATACAGTGGTTATGCGGCTCGCGGTGAGCATTTCAGTCGATTGGTTGCTCAGTTAGACACGGCACAATCAGATAGCACGATTATCAGTTAAAAGTTTTAAATGGCTATGGGCTCGAACAGATTAGCTTAGATAGTGTAGTAGCATGTGAGTTACTTATTAACCAAAGCAGCATTTCTCGTATAAATGATTGTTTTGCTTATAAATTGCTGCTACTGTCGATCGTAATGACTCTGGTTGCTAGATAAATGATTGCTCAAGCATTTTTTGATGATTGAGGGTTTTTATCATCGTCTATCTAGTAAGATTTACTTTATGATTTTTTAAACGGTGGCGTTTCATAGACGTCGTGTTTTTTCGTTTGTTAGTGTATATAAAATTATGGCGCTCTCTTCTTTTTTTCGTTCTTCGCCCAAAACCAAGCAAGCCTCTGGCTCAGATGGTGTGCTTTCTATGCCATCAGCGCGCGCAATTTTACTATCGAGCGTAGGTTGCATGATGGTACTTAGTCTGCTGATGGTGGCTTCTGCTTCTATTCCTTTTGCGCTCAGTCGCGGTATGACGGAGCTGTATTTTTTCAATAATCAGCTACTTTACATGACGATTGGGTTAATCGTCGCCATTATCCCTTATTATGGTGTGTCGTTACGGACGCTATATAAGACTGAAACGCAGTTTCTTTTGTTGGGTATTACTGGTATTTTGCTGGTGGCAACGCTGTTTAGTACACCCATTAACGGCTCTAAGCGCTGGCTCACGCTGGGAGACTTTAACTTTCAGGTAGCCGAGTTGGCTAAGCTTGTCATGATTGTGTTTGTCTCTGATTTTGTGGTGCGCCGCTCTTTTGAGGTTCGTAATGGCCTAGACGGCTTTTTACGCATTATGCTAGTGGTGGTACTGATAACGATACTGCTATTGTCGCAGCCAGATTTTGGTTCTTTTGTCGTTATTTTGGGGACGCTATTTGCGATTTTTTATATCGCTGGAGCACCTTATAAGCATTTCTTAGCATTGGGTGCGGCAGCCGTTGGTGGCGCAGTGTTGATGGTGACCACGGCAGAGTATCGATTGGTACGTGTGATGTCGTTCATGGATCCGTTTGATGATGTGCAGGATACCGATTATCAGCTGGCACGTAGTCTGATTGCTTTTGGCCGTGGACAGTTTACCGGGGTTGGTTATGGCGAAAGCGTGCAAAAACTGTCGCATTTGCCTGAGGCGCATACTGACTTTTTATTGGCGATTACGGGTGAAGAATTGGGTTTTGTTGGTGTCAGTATGGTATTGATACTTGAAGCATTGATTATCGGTAGTGCGATGCGTATCAGTTACAACGCGCTAAAACGTCGCCAAATGCGCATGAGCTATACCGCGTTCGGTATCGGTGTGGTGTTTATTGCGCAGACGATTATTAATGCGGCGATGAACATGGGTGCCATTCCTACCAAAGGTCTCACCATGCCATTCTTTAGTTATGGCGGTTCTTCAATGTTGATTAGCTTGATGATGGTGGCTTTATTATTAAAAATATATAAAGAAAGTCCTGAGATTGAAAAGAGCCAATGCCGCTACTACTAAAAAGTTTAAATTAGTCTATACATTCTATGATCAAGCACTAAAAAAGCGCCGCAAACAGTGGCGCTTTTTGCTATCTATTTTTTTTGTGAGTTGCTTTTTAGTTATCTTCAATAAGGCGAATTCAACTGCTGCTTCCCTCGTAGCGGCGTATTGTCCCATTGAGCAATTGCTTGCTTGAGCATATTGGCTGGTGTGTCGATATCGACCTTTGGTTGCTGGAGTAGCTCTAATCCATGAGTAATGAGACGGCTTGGGTCTGAGGTATCAATTGGCTGCGCAAGATTTTGCTTAGAGAGCTTTTGACCGTCAGCATTATTGATTAATGGTAAATGATACCAATGGTCGATGGTTGGCAGTTGTGCCGCCTGCATGATACTGATCTGTGCTGTGGTCATGGGTAAAATGTCCAAACCACGCATGATATGAGTTACCTGTTGTAGGCCGTCATCAATGCTGGCTGCCAGTATATAATTGATCATACCGTCTTGACGACGAGCCACCATATCTCCTAGTGTCTGCTGCGGATTGTCCCATTGCAGTCCTTGGATACCATCGTGAAAGCCAATTTTATAGTCTGGCAGCTGTATACGTAATTTATGCTGTTGCCTATCAAGGCCAGATGCAACACAGCGTCGTGGGTAACGCTGTCTGTTTGGCTGCGTTTGATTGCATGGTTGTGTTAAGTTAGCATTATTGTGATGTCTATTAATTTCCTCTTGCGCCCAATATTGCTCTAGGTATTTGCGTGAGCACTGGCAGCCGTAGGTCAATGGGCGTAACGATGAAGACAAGTATTCGTTATAAATATCAATACGTTCAGACTGATAAATGACATCACCGTCCCAGTGCAACCCAAGCACCTCTAAGTCCATCAAAATCTGTTCAGTAAACTGTCTATCACAGCGCTCGGTGTCGGTATCTTCGATACGCAGCAGCCACTGTCCACCGAGCGATTTGATATGGCAAAAGCTTGCAAGTGCCGTGGTCAAAGAACCAAGGTGCAACTCACCCGTTGGTGAAGGGGCAAAGCGGCCAATAGGCTGGGATGATTTGGTGTGAGATGGCGTATCAGTAGGAATAGTTTTCACAATAAATGGCTATCGATAAAAATAATACAGATAGAATAATAAAAATCAGGTCCAAAAGATATTTATTAAATGAGATTGTTTCGTGAGCAAAGGCAACATTTCACCAACGCTCCCTCTACTCAACACAGAGTAGGGGGAGCGTTTGCGTGAAGAGGCAGTCATCTAAACGGTCGTCTAAAATGCAAAAAGCGACCACTCATAGGGTCGCTTTGTTTTACAGTCATCTTAGTTCTATCTGATTTAAGCGCCTTGGTTTTGGCGTTCTTTAATCTCAGACAAGGTCTTGCAGTCGATACATTGGGTTGCGGTTGGACGTGCTTCTAGACGGCGCAAACCGATTTCTACGCCACAAGTTTCACAAAATCCATAGTCATCATTTTCGATTTCCAATATGGATTTGTCGATTTTGCGGATAAGTTTGCGTTCACGGTCACGTGTGCGTAAAGCAAGGGCAAACTCTTCTTCTTGAGTGGCACGATCATTGATATCAGGCATGGCGCTTGATTCGTCTTGGATGTAGCTTTTGGTACGATCCGCTTCGCCAATCAGTTGGTTTTTCCATTCCAACAAAATCGCCTTAAAATGCTCTAACTGTGCATCAGACATATACTCTTCGTCTGGGGCTGGCACATAAGGAGTAAACTTGACTTCACTTGGATTTGTGGTCACGGTGCTCATATAGGTATCCTACTTTTTCAAATTAATTCAATAAAACGACGTATCAAAAGACAAGACGTTATCAGTTTTACAAACGCTATAATTTGTCCTTTTATCAAACGTTTTACCACTTGGTAACACAAGTAACACAGCTGATCAAATAATATCGTTATGCTGGTCTATCGGTATCGACACACCATTGCTTAGGTATACTGCGATGCAAAATTTTCGTTCAATAGCATGGCTGCAATCATGTGGTAAATGACTGACTGTGAAAAACGATTTTAGCTACTATATTGCTGACTAATGTGAGATATCAGGTCATTTCGCTTCATTTTACAAGTTGTATCATTGTTTTTAATAATAATGAAGTTATTTTTTATCCTGATCTCATTTTTGCTTAATCTACTCTCTAGTGCCACTTCAGTTAATAGGTGCTAAATCCTTGACGTGTAAGCGCTATAGCTATTTTATGCACCAATAAATATGGGCATTAAGTATCCAGTCTTTCAATCCAGCTTGCAACCTTTCCATTGTTGGCTAATTGCAACCAGCGGTAACCAGGCAAGCAAGCTTCATCGTAAGCAAAATCATGCGAATAAGGTTTAAATTGATAGCAGGTAGATGGTGTGCTATAAACAGTCACACCTTGACGATGACGAATCTGCTCTTGGTGAGTATGACCGCTAATGATTACCTGTAAATGCTCAAAAGGCGCCATATACTCCCAAAAAGTTTCAGCGTTTTGCGCCATATGGGTGTCAATCCAGTCAGAATCTACTGGGATGAGGTGATGGTGTAGGGCGATAAGCGCAGGCTTATCACATGCCTCAAGCCGTTTGCATAACCAATCAATATCTGTAGTGGTTATCTCACCTGCCACTTTCCCTGTGATAGACGAGTCTAATAACAGTAGCTGCCAGTGATCACTCTCAATGATGTGCCGACTGAGTAAGCGTGAGTCAGCAGGCTGGGCAATGAGTGTCCGCTGAAAAAACGGCAAGTCTTCACCATTCTCATCAGTCACATCGTGATTGCCAGCGATACATACAAAAGGAATTTGAGTTGCCTGTAGTACGGCAAAAATATGGTCATAGGTGGCGGGCTTTACTTTACTGACCAGATCGCCAGTCACGATAATCAAATCACAGCGAATATCTTCACTCAGTGCTTGCTGCAGTACAGCTTCAAAATTACGCTGACAATCACCCACTTCATTGACATGACTACTGTCAGTATCAGCAGCGACAGGCGTAGATAGATGCAAATCAGTGATTTGTAAAATATTTATCTGTTCATCGGACGTGCTGATTTTATTGACGGGATAGTTCGGCATTGGGTCGGTCCCTTATCGAATCAAAACAATGGTCATTGTGAGAACGAATATGGATAAATGATCTACTATTTTCAAAATTATATTAGGGCGTGTTGAACATTCGACCATGGCACTGACAGCGACTATTTTTTAGGCGATTCGATGTTAAAAATAATAAGTTTAGTCATTCTAAGCGCTTATTTTTAACGATGAAGCGGCAAAAAAGAGTCCTGTCCCCTGCTTTTATCGTTGGGACTAATGCTAAAATTGCCCCATACTGCGTTACAAATCTCGCTAAGGCATCTGCATTATCGTCGCTTTGTGCCTTGTCTGGAACAATTTTAGCGATCAGCAGTGCCTATTTGTGAATGTTCAACACGCCCTAATCTATTATTAACACTAATTAATGACGAGTCATATAGTGAATCGGTACAAATAATGGCAAAGCAAGTTTATAACATAAAGCCAATGAAAGCTCTAGTGATATCAATGAAATAAAGTTGACTAAAGCAGATGTATAATGCTGCTATAGCCTATATATCAGCACGCTAGCGCGCTGACCGAAATTTTATTTTGGCTAGCTTCGAAATCATTAGCGCGATAAAAAACAATATCGCTAATATCAATACGATAGAGAGTCCAGTCTGGATATCTAGCCAGATACTTCCCCACACGCCAAGCGTCACGCCGAGCTGCGCAATGATAAACGCTGTGATCACCATTTGTTTTGGTGATGAAGACCATAAGCGTGCCGTTAGTGCAGGTAATACCAATAAACCACTGATCAATAAGCTTCCAACAGCTTGTAGCGCAATCGCACAGAACCCTGCAAGAACACCCATAAAAAATAGTCGCTGGCGGGTCGGGTTAATGCCTTGAATGCGAGCTAATGCTTCATGAGTTGCAAGTTTTATTTGAGCGGGCCAAATATACAATAGTAGCCCCAACCCAGCCAGTACACTACCAGCGAGTAGTGGCAAATCCGCCCAGTCCAGTTCAAGTAAATTGCCAAATAAAAACCCCAAGACATTGGCTTGTTGATTGGTCAGCTGCGTTAAAGTCAATAGCCCCAAACACAACAGCGTGACGGCTACCACCGCAAGCACGGCATCAGCTGGCAGACGGTCATCATCCATCAGTACCAGACACAGCACCACCGCTGCACTAACCAATGCCACACCTATACCCATGGGCAACTGCCACCAAGCAGCAAGTGCGACTCCAAGCAAGGTACCATGTGCTAAAGCATCGGCAAAGAATGCCATGCGTCGCCACAAGACTAAGCATCCTAAAGGCGCTGATAGTAGGGCTAAAATACTGCCAGCGATCCAAGCAGGTGCAATAATGGCTAACCAAGCGGTCATAAGAAGTGTCCGTAAAATTTTTATAAGAAAAGTTAGTGCTGTCTATCGGTCTGGTAACGCTGGCTTTAACGAATTTGATGTTAGCTATTTTCGATTTAGTTCATCATTGTTTTTGGTCATTATCGTTATAGCTCGCTTGGTGCATGATGCTCGCAAGCATGTGGCTGATGCACATATGGCTGCTCATAATGATGACCAAATAGCTTTTGAAACTCAGAGCTCATAGCAAGCTCGCTTGGTTGTCCTTCACAGCAAATGTGCTTGTTGAGACAAATGACACGGCGACTGCCTTTCATTACCCAGTGCAGATCATGTGATACTACCAGCATCGCACAGCGCAAAAACTCCGGCAACTCATCGATAAATTGATATAACCAAACCTCGGTATCAGGATCGAGACCCTGCATCGGTTCATCTAGAATAAGTAAATTGGGCTTATCTAATAGCGCCCTTGCCAGTAGCACTCGCTGCGTCTCACCACCTGATAATTGCAGCATTTGTCGTGACAATAAATGCGTTAGTGATAAATTATCAAAGATAAACTGTCGCTGCTCAGCGGTAAGGCGTCTCTTATCTGCTTGTCCCAACAAATCGCAGACGCGCAGCGGCAATATGGGTGGCACAGCGAATCGCTGCGGTACATAGCCAAACTGTAGCTGTTGATGAGCTGTGATACTGCCTTTTGTGGATTCGATCAGACCCAAAATAAGCTTGACCAACGTTGACTTACCCGCACCATTAGGTCCGATAATACTGACGGTCTCATTGATTGCAATATCGATATCAATATGTGAGAGCAAACGTTGGTGGCCGATATGGTAGCTGACGTCGTTCAAGCTCAGCAGTTTGCCAGCTTCATTCGTGGTACTACTATTCACAATAGCAGTAGTCGACTGGTTAGAGGGTGAGGTAGACAGGCTCATAGGATAACAACGAATAGGTAAATGGATAATACAAATAAACAATCAAGGACAGCGACGTACTTTTCAGGCAACCAAAGAGCCTCAATAAATCTTACTGGCAAACTTGGCAACGACCACTCAGCTCAATAACACTACGCTCAACCGTAAAACCGACATCTTGTTCAGCGAAACTCATCATTTCTTGTACTGGTAAGCTGCTACATTCTTGAACTCGCTGGCACTGATCGCAGATTAAAAAGGCAGCTGTGTGCTGTGCTCTGGGATGGCAGCAAGGAACATAAGCATTGATAGACGTTAATTGATGAATCAACCCTTCACTTAGTAAAAACTCTAAGCTGCGGTAAACCGTCGGCGGCGCAACATTTTTTGGCGCTCGCTTTTTGGTTGATGGTTTTTCTACAGATTGCTTTGATAAGCCAGATGCTTTTAGCGTATCACTATCATCCATCTCAAAGAGGCGCATTTGCTGCAATTGCGTGATTAAGTCATAAGCACCAACAGGTTGATCAGACTCTAAAACCAGCTGATATATTTGCTGGCGCAAAGGGGTAAAACGTGCCCCACTTAGACGACAGTGCTCTTTTGCTGCTGCTAAGCGTTCAATAACGTCATGCGGAGTCAAATCTTGCACATCATGTAAATGTTCGCAATTCGATGAGGTAGTAGACATAGTACAGGCTCCCAAAATAGCATGGTAATCGCATGACGTTTTTTATGATAGCGTTTTCTATTGTTATAGTATAACATAATAAACGTGAAATCGAATCAGTTGTCTCACATCGCTTATATATATTGATCATTTTTTATCCAATGATGCGGCACGACACTGTGACTCATAACTTTGTTACTCATTGATTAAAGAGCTTACCATGAACTCTGCTTTTACTTATTTACGACGCTCAATCATTACGTTACAGCGCTTACTGATTACAGGATTGGTAGTCTTAGGCTCTTTTACATTAAGCGCGCACGCAGCAACGGTCAGTGTCAGCAATCATCCCATGTTTTTACTCAGTCAAGCCGTAACGGAAGGCACACCTTCTGCTAACCAAATTTTACAAGCTGGCGATGTGGGGCATCATGGCAGTATTAGTCCAAGTGATAAGAAAGCCATTCAAGACAGTAAATTTGTGGTTTGGTTTGGTCCCTCATTAGAAAACAGCCTGACTGGCAGTTTAGAGATGGCACCTAATGCCATTGACTTATTTGCTTTTGATGCTTTTACTCGGCATCCTCTTCGTGATATTCAAGGAAAGCCTATTGCGGGCACGTTTGATCCACATATCTGGCTCGATCCTGAAAATGCAAAGGCCATTACTCGTGCCTTAGCTGTTATTCATAGCCATGCCAATCCAGAGTATAAAAGTACCTACCAAGCCAACGCCAAAAAATTTGCACAGCGTATGGACAATGCTGTAGCGAAAATACAGCAATCCACACAAAAACAGCGTCCTTATTGGGCCTATCACGATGCCTATCAATATATTGAAAATGCCACAAAAATAAAGCTGGCAGGTAGCTTAAGCCCAGACCATCACCTTGCTCCAAAAGCAAGTCAATTGCGCTGGCTTAATGATAATCGTCCAACCAAACAAATGTGCTTAGTCAATCAGAGCACCGCTAGCAAAGGATTGCTTGTCAAATTGCAGCCTATCAATACCACTGTCCAAATCGAAGACATGAGCGATAGCGAAGACTTTGTAGAAGGATGGACAGAAATGGCTCAGCAAATCCACCAATGTATATCCTAGAATAGGAATCTATTCGTTAGGGTTGTTCTATAAGCTAAAGTTTTAAAAAGAGTGAGACAGCTGTTTTTCAAGTATCTGGTACGGCTACGTAACATAGCAATACTAGTGGGTTGCGTTAGGTGACTGATAAAAGTCATATTTTACTTGCTTAATAGTGGCTGTCTCCTTATAATAAGTGGCGTTTTATTTTGGTTTAAAGATAATGCCTGTAGAGTAAGTCATTTACGGATAAAAGTGATGTAAGTATGCTATATTATCCCAATGCTGAAAGGCTATAGGAATATCGATGACCAAGCCTGCCAAACGCACGCAAAAAGATAAAATAGGCATCTATATCAAACGGCAAGCATGGATATTGTTTATCCTTATCATTATTGCTTGGATTATAGATACGATTTGGTTACGTAGTGAGCTTACTGTAGCAAAAAGCGCCGCCATTGGTGCGCTGCTCAGTTTTACGACTCAAGTTGTTTTTGCTTTTTTTATCTTTTGGTACACTGGATATCGCGCGCGCCAACATATCGTTAGCCAGCTATATCGAGGTCAGATGGCTAAATGGCTATTGACTGTGTTTGGTTTCGCACTAATTTTTATTACCGTACAACCCCTATCGGCACCTGCGCTATTTATCGGTTTTATGGTAATGCAAATTAGTCACAGTTGGATGTTGTGGCATATACGCTAGCGCTAATAAATGATCACTACATAGATAATTTATTCATAGTAATGGCAAGTCACCCTGCCGTCCAACTTCTCTATGACTAGTTCAAAAAGTCAAAGTACAAAACTGTCCCATGACAGCACCATTGATTATAAAAATCGAAGTATGAGCCTTTATATGAGGCGTAGTATGCAACGACACAATGATAGGGTAGAGTCAATTTAGCTACTAATATCATTGATGATTAAATTTTTACAGTTTAGTTATGGACGACTAACTATATTAGTAGCCGTTATTGTCAGCTAACTTATTCATACATTGGATAATAAAATCATAATTGACTTTACACGAATACTACGCTGCATTAATATAGACAGCTAAATATTTTGTTTATAAGCGCTGCACTAAGCGCCGGTCGTAAAAAACGGCCAGTAGACAAGCACATATATAATAATTTTGCGTATACATGCAAGGGCTATTACTGAGTTATCATAAGCCCTTTTTTGATAGCTAAAATTTATGTCAAGTTATCAAATATAGCATTAGTAATAGAACTATGGGTTGGATGTTGTTGGTTACATGGGTGCTTTTAGTATGATTTATTTGTTTGCTTAATTGCAGGGCAAATAGAAATAACAAACCCCATCAGATGACAACCATATTTTTGGTAGTTGATTAAATCGTTGATTAATAAGAAGCTTACATTATGGCATCCGAGCAAACATCATCAGAATATATCTCTCACCACTTAACGAATTGGACGTACGGTTATCTGCCGGGCGAAGGTTGGAAAGTCGCTCATACTGCTGAAGAAGCAGCGCAAATGGGCTTTAACGCTATCCATCTTGATTCTATGCTCTGGTCAGTGGGTCTGGGTATTTTATTTTGTACCATCTTTTGGATGGTTGCCAAAAAGGTTACTTCAGGCGTACCAAGTAAAACTCAAGCAGCGGTTGAGATGATCGTTGAGTTTGTTGATAACAACGTTCGTGATTCTTATAGTGGTACATCAAAATTGATCGCGCCATTGGCGTTGACTATTTTTGTTTGGATCTTCTTGATGAACTTGATGGATTTGATCCCTGTTGATTTTATTCCAGGTTTAGCTGGCCAAGTTGGCGCTGCTATGGGTCATGATCCCCATCATGTTTTCTTTAAGATTGTTCCAACGACTGATCCTAACATCACGCTTGGCATGTCGTTCTCTGTCTTTGCACTGATTATCTTTTATAGCATTAAAGAAAAAGGGTTGGGCGGCTTTATCGGTGAGTTAACACTGCATCCATTTAGTGCCAAAAACCCAATCGTACAAGCGATTTTGATCCCGATCAACTTCATCCTAGAAGCAGTTACCTTAATAGCAAAACCTGTATCACTCGGTTTGCGTCTGTTTGGTAACATGTATGCTGGGGAATTGATTTTCATACTGATTGCTCTAATGCCGTTTTGGATTCAATGGGCGTTATCGGTACCGTGGGCTATCTTCCACATCTTAGTTATTACACTTCAAGCGTTCGTATTCATGATGCTGACGATAGTTTATATGTCGCTTGCATCATCAACTGAACATTAATTAGACATTCAATAGGTAAATGAGGATACATCAATGGATCCAGTATTAGGTGGTTACACAGTTATCGCAGTAGCACTACTTATCGGTCTTGGCGCACTTGGCACAGGTATTGGTTTTGCTATTCTAGGTGGTAAATTCTTAGAAGGCGTTGCTCGTCAACCAGAGCTTGGCTCACAGTTGCAAACTCGTATGTTCATCGTAGCAGGTCTTTTGGATGCTATTCCGATGATCGGTGTTGGTATTGCTATGCTATTGTTGTTCGCTAACCCTCTAGCAGGTTAATCCGAAAGCTCAGTTGTACATGTTTGGTGCTCAAGGGTTTTCTATTAAATATAGTCAAGATTTGACTACCAAACATGATCAATGAAACTGGTTTTTCATTAACAAAGAGGTGATCACGTGAATATCAATTTTACCCTCGTCGGTCAAGCCATTGCTTTTGCAATATTTGTGGTTTTTTGCATGAAATTCGTGTGGCCACCACTTATCGGTGCCATCAATGAGCGTCAGCGCAAAATCTCTGAAGGTTTGAATGCCGCAGAAAAAGCAAAAGCAGATTTGGCAACCGCGGAGCAAAATGTCCAGCAGGAACTTGATCTTGCAAAGACCAAGGCTGCCGCTCTAATCGAGCAAGCAAACAAGAGTGCCAATCAGCTCATCGAAGATGCAAAATCGCAAGCCCAAGCGGAAAGCGAGCGCATTCGTCAACAAGCGCAAGCGTCTATCGACCAAGAAATCAATCAAGCGCGTGAATCATTACGTGCCCAAGTTGCTGAACTGGCTGTACTTGGTGCAGAGAAGATTTTGCAAGACAAAGTCGATGTGCAAAAACATGCCAGTATGTTAGACCAACTGGCGGCGAAGCTGTAATTGTGAGGATATAATGGCTGACTTATCAACCTTAGCACGACCGTACGCTAAAGCCGCGTTTGACTATGCCAATGAAAACGGCGCTGTAAACGAGTGGGAAGATTTCTTACTTGTCGCTAGCACTGTTGTCAATGACAAGTCGTTCAGTACTTGGCTAGACAATCCAGCTGTTTCTGCTGAGCATAAGTCAGCTGCTTTGGTCGATCTTTATGGCTCACAAGTAGCCGGTGATAGCGACTCTGCTTTTAAACAGCTACTGGGCGAGAGCAAAGGTTCTCGCTACGGTAACAGTATTAGCTACCCTAAAGTATCACCCCAGCTCAATAATTTTGTTAAGCAGTTGGCGCAACAAGAGCGTCTGGCGCTGCTTCCTGAAGTTTATGAGCATTATCGCCGTCACAAGGCAATAAGCTTAAAGCAGCTTGACGCATATGTGACTTCTGCCTACCCATTGACCCATGAACAGCGTCAAATGCTGCAAACGCGTCTTGCTACATCACTAAATGCAAGCATAGTCATTCATGAATCAGTGGATCCAAGCTTATTGGCAGGCGCTACAATCAAAGTCGGTGACAAAATCATTGATGATTCGATGCGCGGCAAGTTACAACAGTTAAAAACACAGCTAACTGCCTAATGCCATTTATCGACGCAGTCATATAATGTCTGCGTGACAGTAAGAGCATTTGAGTCAGTGGGCGGGTTATCATAAATTAAAGGAAACAAGGCAATGCAACAATTGAATCCAGCGGAAATCAGTAACCTGATTAAGCAGCGTATTCAAGACCTTGATGCGGGTGCAACTGCAAAGAATGAAGGCACGATTGTCAAAGTATCTGACGGTATCGTGCAGATTCATGGTCTTGAAGATGCCATGTACGGCGAAATGATTGAGTTTGAAGGTGAAGTCTACGGAATGGCGCTTAACTTAGAGCGTGATTCTGTTGGTGCAGTAGTACTAGGTGACTTCCTAAAATTACAAGAAGGTCAAAAAGCCTATTGTACTGGTCGCATTCTTGAAGTACCCGTAGGTCCTGAGCTGCTAGGCCGTGTTGTTGACGCTTTGGGTAATCCTATTGATGGCAAAGGTCCTATCGATGCCAAGATGACTGACAAAGTTGAAAAGATCGCCCCTGGTGTTATCGATCGTCAGTCAGTAGATCAGCCAGTGATGACTGGTTATAAAGCCGTAGATACTATGATCCCAATCGGTCGTGGTCAGCGTGAGCTTATCATTGGTGACCGTCAGACTGGTAAAACAGCAATGGCTATCGATGCGATCATCGCACAGAAAGCTTCAGGCATTAAGTGTATATACGTGGCTATCGGTCAGAAACGTTCGACCATCGCTAACGTGGTACGTAAGCTTGAGCAAACTGGCGCACTAGAATACACCACTGTTGTGGTAGCTTCAGCGTCGGAGCCTGCAGCACTACAGTATATCGCGCCTTACTCAGGTTGTACGATGGGCGAATACTTCCGTGACCGCGGTGAAGATGCACTGATTGTATTCGATGATTTATCAAAGCAAGCCGTTGCTTATCGTCAGATTTCACTATTGCTACGTCGTCCGCCAGGTCGTGAAGCCTATCCTGGTGATGTATTCTATTTACACTCACGTTTACTTGAGCGTGCATCACGCGTAAACGCGGATTACGTAGAAAAGTTCACTAACGGTGAAGTGAAAGGTAAAACTGGTTCTTTAACCGCACTACCAATCATCGAAACACAAGCTGGTGACGTATCTGCATTCGTACCAACCAACGTCATTTCGATCACTGATGGTCAGATCTTCCTAGAGTCTAGCTTATTCGCCTCAGGTATCCGTCCAGCAGTCAACGCTGGTATCTCGGTATCGCGTGTTGGTGGTTCTGCTCAGACTAAGATCATCAAAAAGCTCTCTGGTGGTATTCGTACCGCACTGGCTCAGTATCGTGAATTGGCAGCATTTGCTCAGTTTGCCTCAGATCTTGATGACGCCACTCGCGAACAGCTTGATCATGGTGAGCGTGTGACTGAATTGATGAAGCAAAAGCAGTATCAGCCAATGTCAATCTCTGAGCAAGCAGCGGTTATCTATGCATCAAACGAAGGCTTTTTAGCTGACGTACCAGTCGAGAAGATTGGTTCTTTTGAGGAAGCCTACTTGCGTTATATGCATGATGAACAAAGTGAATTGATGCGTGAGATTGATGACACTGCGAACTACAATGATGATATCGCAGGTCGTTTAAAGTCAGCGTTAGAGACCTTTAAACAAAATCACAGTTATTAATTTAACGGGTTAAGCCGAAGTGGTTATGACTGTCGTTAGAAAAGTGGCGCGTTGTCTGACTAGATATTGGCGCCACTGTCTTAACCATGACCGGTATTAGATCGCGTAATGCCACAAGATATAAAATGTTATTCTATAAAAGTGATGTTGTATATCAAATGATTGTTGCATGCGCCAATGCTTTTTAACCCTCTTATATTGGAATCATTATGGCAAGCTTAAAAGAGATACGTGCCAAAGTCACCAGTATTAAAAGCACCCAGAAAATCACTCGTGCCATGCAAATGGTAGCAGCGAGTAAGATGCGCCGTGCTCAAGAGCGCATGGAAGTGGGTCGCCCGTATGCTGATAGTATGCGCCGGGTTATTTCACATTTGGTGCATGCCTCATCAGACTACAAACATCCGTATATGGTATCGCGTCCAGTCAATAAGGTTGGCTATATTGTCATCACCTCTGACCGTGGCCTAGCGGGTGGTTTGAATATTAACTTATTCAAAGCTTTAACTAAAAGTATCCAAGATTATCAAGATCAGTCAGTACAAGCTGAGTTTGCAGTCATCGGTGCCAAAGGTGTCAGCTTCTTCAAAAACTTTGGTGGTAATGTTACATCGGCTGTGACCGATTATGGTGACAAACCAACGTTTGAGCAATTAAATGCACCGGTTCAAGCCATGCTTGAGGACTACAGTAACGGTAAACTTGACCGTATCTATGTGGTCTATAACCGATTCGTCAATGCGATGACTCAGAAGCCAACTGTTAATCAGTTGGTACCTCTACCAGAGCAGTCATTTGGTGATGAAGACAGTGGTCTACAGACAGAACTTAGCTGGGATTATATCTACGAGCCTGACATCAAGACGTTGATTGATGAATTGCTTGGTCGCTATATCGAGTCGATTGTTTATCAAGCGGTAATGGAAAACATTGCCTCTGAGCAGTCGTCACGTATGGTCGCGATGAAAGCGGCAACAGATAATGCTGGTGACCTTATTAACGATTTACAGTTGGTTTATAACAAGCTGCGTCAAGCGGCGATTACCCGAGAAATCTCGGAAATCGTTGGCGGTGCTGCTGCTGTTTCATAATTGACTACACCTATATATAGAAGTTCAAGGAGAACGCAATGAGTAGCGGTCGTATTGTACAGATTATTGGCGCGGTTCTTGACGTTGAGTTCAACCGTAATGAAGTTCCTCAAATTTTTGATGCCTTGCAAGTAGATGGTACCGAAACCACCCTAGAAGTACAGCAACAGCTAGGTGATGGTATCGTACGTACTATTGCAATGGGTTCAACCGAAGGTTTAAAGCGTAACCTACCTGTTACTAATACTGGTGCACCGATTTCTGTGCCTGTAGGTACTGGTACGCTAGGTCGCATCATGGATGTTCTTGGTCGTCCTATCGATGAAGAAGGTCCTGTTACTGCTGATGATAAATGGTCTATCCACCGTGAAGCACCAAGTTATGCTGAGCAATCAAACAGCACTGAGCTACTAGAGACGGGTATTAAAGTTATTGATCTACTTTGCCCGTTTGCTAAAGGTGGTAAAGTTGGTCTGTTCGGTGGTGCTGGTGTTGGTAAGACCGTTAACATGATGGAGCTGATCAACAACATCGCTCTAAAACATGAAGGTTTATCAGTATTTGCTGGTGTTGGTGAGCGTACTCGTGAGGGTAACGATTTCTATCACGAAATGCAGGAAGCTGGCGTTGTAAACACTGAAGACTTTAGTAAGTCTAAAGTAGCAATGGTATATGGCCAGATGAATGAGCCACCAGGTAACCGTTTACGCGTTGCACTGTCTGGTTTGACCATGGCTGAGTACTTCCGTGATACCAAAGATCCTGTTACTGGCAAAGGTCGTGACGTACTGTTGTTTGTTGATAACATCTACCGCTATACACTAGCGGGTACAGAAGTATCGGCACTACTTGGCCGTATGCCATCAGCGGTTGGTTATCAGCCAACACTCGCTGAAGAGATGGGCTTACTGCAAGAACGTATTACGTCAACGCAGTCAGGTTCGATTACTTCAGTTCAAGCCGTTTACGTACCTGCAGATGATTTGACCGATCCATCACCTGCTACAACGTTTGCTCACTTGGATGCAACAGTCGTACTAAGCCGTGATATCGCATCACAGGGTATCTATCCTGCGGTTGATCCATTAGATTCGACGTCGCGTCAGCTAGATCCACAAGTTATCGGTGAAGAGCATTACAACGTTGCTCGTGGTGTTCAGGAAGTATTGCAGCGTTATAAAGAGCTTAAAGACATCATTGCTATCTTGGGTATGGATGAGCTATCAGAAGAAGATAAATTGGTTGTTTATCGCGCTCGTAAGATTCAGCGCTTCTTGTCTCAGCCATTCCACGTCGCTGAAGTCTTTACGGGTGCACCTGGTAAATACGTACCACTACGCGATACCATTGCTAGCTTTAAAGCAATCATCTCAGGTGAGTATGATGACCTGCCAGAACAAGCATTCTACATGGCTGGTAGCATCGATGAAGTTGTTGCTAAAGCTGAAAAAATGAAGTCTTCTGCAGCGTAAGTTGTATGAGCATGAGTTAATGAGTAGGTATAATATAAATTTTATATCTACTCTTTAGTAACGCATCGCAGTGTTTACTGTTTTTTGATTGCGCTTTGATGGTAAGGAGTTAAGTATGGCAACGTTACAATGTCGCGTCGTAAGTGCTCGTGAAGAGTTGTATTCAGGCGAAATTAGCATGTTAATAGCTACTGGTACCGAAGGCGAGATTGGTGTATTGCCAGGTCACACACCGCTGATTACTTTGCTAAAACCGGGTGCAATGCGAGTGCAAAAAGCAAACGGCGAAGAAGAAATCATTTATGTTTCAGGTGGTGTACTAGAAGTACAACCAAAAATGGCAACTGTATTGGCTGATACCGCTATGCGTGCGCACAATCTTGACGAAAGCAAAATCGTTGAAGCACGCAAAAAAGCAGAGCAAATGCTGGTCAATCAGTCTGATACACTACAAACCAATGCAGCTTTAGCGTCGCTTGCAGAATCAGTCGGACAATTACAAACTATTCGCAAGTATAAAAACCGCGCGTAAAGCAGAGTTTTGGTTAGATATTTTTAGCTTGGATTCTCAAGCAACAATAAGACAGTCCTTTATGGACTGTTTTTTTGTGCCTATGGATTTTTTATTGTCAGTCTTTTTTAAGCTAAATTCACTAAATTCAAATAGATGAATCCATCATTCATGTCTTCTTTAAAATATAGCCACTCATCCATTGTCACATAAAATAATATGAGAATTTGTCCAAAAGTGACTGGCGACAATCGTAATATGTCGTTATATTAGACAATGAAACATTGTAAATAGGGAGTGATGATTGAGCGCATGTAAGCTTAATGTATCACTCATTTTGACAATTTATATGTATTTAGGCAGTGATTGGCAAATCAGAATAAAACGATTAGCCAGTAGAGGATAAATCACTTTATTCTTGGACGTAAACTAAAGTTTTATTCGGTATAGTTTATAGGTTTTGTTAACGACTATCAGCTATAGTATAGCAAGCGATAGGTTTAATAGTATACTGTGCTGCTAAGTTTGTAACAGCTATACGAACATCGATTGTGCCACTTTATGGTGCTATTAATTTTTACCGCTCTTACTTTTACTGCTTTTAATTTAGATGTATTAGAGGATATAACAATGACAACGACTGAAGAAGACAACACCCCCCGAATCTTGATTGTTGAAGATGATGAGCGTCTGGCCATGTTGACTCAAGATTACTTGGTCAAAAATGGTTTAGAAGTAGCAATTGAAACTGATGGTAACCGCGCTATTCGCCGTATCGTCAATGAGCAACCAGACATGGTCGTACTTGATGTTATGCTTCCTGGTAGCGATGGTCTGACCGTATGCCGTGAAGTGCGTCCGCATTATCAAAATCCAATTCTGATGTTGACTGCCCGTACTGAAGACATGGATCAAGTACTCGGCCTTGAGATGGGTGCTGATGATTATGTTGCCAAACCCGCCCAGCCGCGCGTACTATTAGCTCGTATTCGTGCGTTATTGCGCCGCTCAGAAAATGCACCATCAGAAGATGTGCCACAGCGTCTAGAGTTTGGTGAGTTGGTCATCGATAACGGTGGTCGTTCAGTCACGCTTAGTGATGAGCTGGTAGATTTTACTAGCGCCGAATATGATTTATTATGGTTACTTGCATCGAATGCTGGTCGCATTTTATCGCGTGAAGATATCTTTGAGCGCCTGCGCGGTATTGAATATGATGGTCAAGATCGCTCTATTGACGTACGTATCTCGCGTATCCGTCCAAAAATCGGTGATGATCCAGAGAACCCAAAACGTATCAAAACAGTACGTAGTAAAGGCTACCTGTTCGTGAAAGAAGGTAACTAGGTCGAACTGATTCATATAGTCATGAAATATTGAGAATCACTTCACAAAAAAACCAGCCATTATGCTGGTTTTTTTGTGGCTAAATTTTAATTTTTAAACTTAAATGCGGTGTTATGTGGTTTAATTAAGCAATTATTATAGACGCTGATTAAATACATAAACTATTTGCACGTTTTTTATGGAACATAATGGTATATGAACTTGAGTATATTATTTGGCGTTTAATCATTCTATTCTACAGAGCTTGATATTAGTAATATAGCAGTGCTCATAGGCTATAAGATATCAGCAGTTTTTATTTATTAAGTTGGTCACGGCACGTATGTCATTAGTCTCTTCTTTAAAACACAGTATTTTTGTTCGTATCTATGCTGGACTACTCATAGTCTGTTTGTGCGTAGCATTGTTTGCGCAGTTATTGATGGGTACTATCAATATGGAGCGTGTACAGTCCTACCGTGAAAACATGGCAATGGGGGCTTTTCATTTGGTGAGCGAAGGTATTTCTCACCAAAACACTGCAGAAGAGCGTGAATACTGGTTGTCTGATGCAAGTAGTTTGTTCGGGGCAAATTTTAAAATCATACCTATTGATGACATAGATTTTACCGCAAGCGAGCTGAGACGTTTTGAAAATGACAATACCGTTGTGCGTTATGTCGAACAGCCTGTGTATGCAGATGTTTATTATCGCTTGCCGGATAATGAGAATGTCCTAACAGCACGGATATCGGAGGTTACGGAGCAACAAGTCAGAGCAATTGCGGTCTTTTTATTGGACGATTTGTCTTATGAAGTCACCTTGTCTGATAAACGTGCACGCTTGGCCGAACTTGAGGAGAAATTTTCTTTTCCTCTGGCATTTGTGCCTGTTAACACGCTCGATTTAGATTCAGATCAAATGTCACGCCTACGCCGCGATGAAGTGGTCATCTCATTACAAGACCCTAATAGTAGTACCAGTAGCTCGGCCATCAAGATAGTGGTTCCGTCTGAAATCAATGATATGGCAGTCTTGATAGGCCCTGTACCCTTATTTAACTGGTTTCCACTTAATTTGATTATTAGTATGATCCTGATTAGTATGTTTTTAATCAGTTTGGGTGTTTATGCGCTCATTTTCCCACTTGAGCGCAAGCTACAGCTGATTCAAGTTGGTGTTAATGAGGTGAGTAAAGGCAACCTTGATATTCAAGTACAAGTCATTGGTCAAGATGAGATCGCACGTCTATCAGCCACCTTTAACGCAATGACGTCACATATAAAGCGTTTGATTGAGTCGCAACGAGAGCTCACGCGAGCCGTATCACATGAGCTTCGTACGCCAGTTGCTCGTATTCGATTTGCGGTAGATATGCTGGCTGATACTGATGACGAAGATTCACGCTTTATGCAGCGTGACTATATCGATGAAGATATCGAATCACTGAATGGCTTGATTGATGAGATTTTAACTTATGCCAAGCTCGAAGAGGGCTCGCCAAAATTAGATTTAGAACCAGTAAATCTCAGAGAGCTGCTACAGCAGATTGAGCGTGAGACCAATGCACTAGGTAAGCCGATTAAAATAGTGACCAACTTGCCAAATGCGAAAGTAACCGCGATTGCTGATCGACGCTATCTGCACCGTGTGATTCAGAATCTTGCAGGTAATGCTTTACGTTATGCTGAAACTACTATTATCGTGAGTGCTGGTGTTAAGAAGGGCAATGCTTTCGTTAGCGTCGAAGACGACGGTCATGGTATTCCTGAGGCTGATCGTGAAAAAGTATTTATACCGTTTTCGCGCTTGGATGATAGCCGTACACGAGCATCAGGCGGCTACGGCCTAGGTCTGTCTATTGTATCGCGCATTGCCTTTTGGTTTAATGGTAGTATGAAAGTAGATGAGAGCCGAGAACTTGGCGGCGCAAGATTCGTAATGACATGGCCTATCAAACCATTGACACAAGTTTTGGCTGCTGATGAATTGACGCAAGAAAAAAGCGAACGCGATTTTGATACTAAATAACAATGCTGAACAATGATGACAAGTAAAAAGTTGTCATCATTAAACGAACCTGATTACCAATATTTTGATAATCAGGTGTCATGCTTGCAGCAGCTTATTCTAGGATAGTTTGACAATACAGGAGGCAAAGGATGCCATATTTATTTGGTGGCTTGGTGCTATTGAATGCGATTACGCTGGGTTACTACTTGTTTCTAAAGCAGCCATCAACAACCCAAACGCTAAAGACAGCCAAATAAGAAATTACTCAGCCATTAGCATTTACTAATAGTGCTGAATATATTCCGCCTATCATTGGTAGCAAAGATTAATTTATCCACGCAGGGTTTGTCTGAGCTATAGTGTTAAGAGTTGTCTGCATTCGATGTAATACTATCGACTGTAGATGTGTCATCGACTGCATCAGCAGCCAAAGTATTGTCTCCAGCAACTTTAGAGAGTAGAGGTATACGCACACATACTTGCAACCCACCATCGGGATGATTGATGGCCTCAACTGTGCCATGATGTAATCGTGCAATGCGGTCTACAATGGCTAGTCCTAGACCGCTACCTTGGGTAGTACGTGCGGTCTCCCCACGCTCAAATGGCTGCATGATACGCTCCAATTGATCCTCTGCCACACCGTCACCGCAGTCACGCACACAAATCATCAGTTGCTCTTGTGCTTCTTTATTGACAACGTTCTCACTGACGACATCGCTATCTTCTTCTTCAACCGTTTCTATAAATGTTGGTATCACCGTGGCTGATAGATAAATCGGCGGTTTGCCATAACGATTGGCGTTATTGATCAGGTTGATGATGAGACGCTTGATGGATAAGGGGCGTACAGGAATGACCTTGTGACACTCTGATTGATAAACGAACTTCATGGGTGCGAACTGCACCATGATCTCATTAAATATCGTGTCCAAATTGGTCAAGCTAACTGGCTCATCGGAGCCGTCTTTCATAAATGAGATGAACTGCTCTAAAATCGCATCCATATCCTCAATGTCGTAAATTAGCCCTTCACGAAAAAAATCATCTGGTAGCATCTCAGCAGTCAAACGCATACGAGTCAATGGCGTACGCAAGTCATGTGAGATACCAGCGAGCATGATGGTTCGCTCTTTTTGGGCTTGATTTAATGTTGTAAATAGACGGTTGAAAGCCATGTTTACTTGACGTATCTCGGTAGGGCCTTTTTGCGTTGGCAGTGTGGTCGCATGACCCAGACGAATATAGTTAGTCGCTGCACGTTGTAGATAACGTAAAGGGCGGTTCAATTGCCTAGCTAACAAAATAATCGTTAGCAGCGATAAGATAGGCAAACCAATCAAAAACAATATGAGCAATGTTGGGCTGTACTGCGAGTAATAAACCACTGGCTCACGAATCCAGAAACTGTCATCGCGGCTGTCTTGTACCCAAAGCTGCGGTGTTGGTTTGAACTTGAAATAAACTTCGACAGGTCGACCCAGCTGTGCACCAATCTCATACTGCAGCACATCAGTAAAGAAGCTCACAAATGCTTTGTCAGCCACCTCTGGAAAGTCACTGGGGTTGTTCACCACCACGACATGAGAATGTTGATACACCCATTGGCGGATATCAGGACGATATTGCCAGTCTTCGTTTACGCTATTGATTAATCGCAGCTCACTTGTCAAATAACGCGCATGGTTTTTGAGTTCTGGCAGATAAAGACTGCGCCAAAAGAATAAAATCGACAAACTCACACTTATGAGAACAATAAAAGCGACCATCAAGGTTGTCAGCCAAGTATTGGAATAAGAACGTGGCAGCCAACCTTTGCGACGGGGCTTTGAGTTTGGAGTAATCATATAAATCCAGCAGATTAAGAAAATGTCTGATTAAATTTGGTTTTGAGTTAAGCCGCAATTGTATTTTGGAGAAAGAGCAGGTTATTTCTAAACATGGCGGCTGAGAGTAGGGTGTGCCAGTCTATTTCAACACACCATAGAATAGCATAATCGATGAATCTTACTGTGACGCTATTCATTTAAGCAGTTTGTTATGTGCCTCTCCAATATTTTAATAATACCAAATCTAAAGCGCGGTATATTTTAGTAACTGATTAAAATAGAGAGTCCTTAATAATTGTATAAAACGTACGGTTATGCTCGATTATGTTTTACATAGACGGGTATTTAAGCTATTGTTAATAAATAATTAAATAAGCACAGTTTATGTTTTCAATAAATCAAGACTGTGATATAATTATGCCCTTTTTGGTATACCTGCGAAAGAGAGAATTCACATGGTTGTTATTCGTTTAGCACGGGGCGGTGCCAAGAAACGCCCATTTTATCAAGTAGTTGTTGCTGATCAACGCCGCGCGCGTGACGGTCGCTACATTGAAAACATCGGCTTTTTTAACCCACTCGCTAAAGAGTCTGAAGAAGCAGTACGCCTAAACATGGAAGCGTACAATGCGTGGATCGCAAAAGGTGCACAACCTTCAGATCGCGTTGCTTCATTAGCAAAAGCTTACAACAAGTCTGCAGCACAAACTGAAGCAACTGCTTAAGTTTCCGTTGTTATTGAGTCGCTCGTAGTCTTATTACAAGCTGATTCAGTAGACTTTAGAACACATAGCGTAACTGGTCTGACCAGGGTGCGCCATTAACTGTTTATCGCTTTTGACACAATTGTTTTTGCAATTGTTGTTGTAATCATTGTTAGGTTAGCTGCTATGTCATCCACTCCAAACGCTAGTGATCTCATGAAAATTGGTCAACTCAAGAAGCCCTATGGCATCAAAGGTTGGCTTTGGGTATTTAGCGATACGGATGATCGTACAGCAATATTCGACATGAAGCCGTGGTGGATGAAAACTGCTACTGGCATGAAACCTTTGACTGTGAAAGCTTGGCGTGAGCAAGGCACAGGACTTGTGGCTCAATTTGAGCAGATTCCTGATCGCAATGTTGCTGAGACCATGAACGGTGTGACCGTTTGGGTCGAACAAAATGTCTTGCCGGAAACAGCTGAAGACGAATATTATTGGTCGGATTTGGTCGGTATGCGCGTGATGAACGAGCAGAACGAGTATTTAGGCAATATCACTGAAATGTTTGAAACTGGTGCCCATGACATCATGCGCGTGGCAGCCAATTCAGACAGTTTGGATAATGAAGAGCGCCTAATTCCATGGCATAAGCAAACGGTGATAGAAGTCGATACGACTGAAAAAACCGTACTTGTGGCATGGCCAAGTGATTATTAATATTGCCTCTGGTGATATCGCTTCTGGCTTTTTAGTCAGAATTTATTATCAGAATTTATTAATAGTCACACCGATTGTTTTAGCCTCAATGTAAGTAGACATCAGATGTATTTTGCCGTCATTAGTATTTTTCCTGAGATGTTTGCCACGATTCGTGAGTTTGGAATCACGGGACGGGCAGTGACTCAGGAGCAAGTTACGATTGAATGCATTAATCCACGTGATTATACCACTGATAACTATCGCCGTATTGATGAGCGCCCTTATGGTGGCGGTCCTGGGATGGTGATGATGGCTGAGCCATTGTCAAAAGCCATTGAGGATGCACGCTTGCGTGCCAAGGAATACGGTTGCCGTGTCGATAGTGAGCATTGTCCGGTGATTTATATGTCACCGCAAGGGCAAACGCTTAGTGAGAGTAGTGTCGTCGGTATGACTTATTATGATGGCATGATTTTATTATGCGGTCGTTATGAAGGCATCGACGAGCGCCTACTGTCACAATATGTCGATATGGAAGTATCATTAGGCGATTATGTGTTGACTGGTGGTGAGCTACCAGCAATGGTGCTGATGGATAGTGTGATACGTCGTTTGCCCGATATCATGGGGGATGACAAGTCAGCAGAGCAGGACTCGTTTGTCGATGGCTTGCTTGATTGTCCACACTATACCAAGCCGCATGAGTTTGCGGGTATGGCGGTTCCTGAAGTGTTACTGTCAGGACACCATGCCAATATCGCTAAGTGGCGTTTTGCTCAGCAAGTCAGTCGTACGCAAACGCGTCGTCCGGATTTGTGGCAAGCGTTTACTCCGACGGTAGAGCAAGCGAAATGGCTTGAAGCACTAGCAAAAGCAGATAAAAAGTAGGTTGTTGATACCTGACTTTATCGTCATTAAGCTTGATAAACAGTTAACAAATAGAATTTTGAGCAATAATAAAACGAGTCATCGCATAGTGGCCGTTGGTTATAACCCATTTACGTTGTGTCTTATTATAAAGAGATACAATTAATTATTACAAACAGGTGATATGCGTAAAGCCTCTATTATCTAATGTGAGGAGATAACTCTCATGAGCAACAAGCATCCATTGGTTCAGGTCATCGAAAACGCTCAATTGCGTGAACACCCAAACTTTGCACCCGGCGATACCGTTGTGGTACAAGTAAAAGTACGTGAAGGTGAGCGTGAGCGTTTACAGGCTTTTGAAGGCGTTGTAATTGCTAAGCGTAATCGCGGTCTAAACTCAGCGTTTACCGTACGTAAAATCTCAAGCGGCGTTGGTGTTGAGCGTGCATTCCAGCTGCACTCACCACTGATCGATAGCATTGAAGTGAAACGCCGCGGTGCTGTTCGCCGTGCGAAACTGTACTACTTACGTGAGCGTTCTGGTAAATCAGCACGTATCCGCGAAAAACTTGCGCCACGTCCAGCTCAGAAAAAGACTGACGCTGGTGTACCTGATGCCGTTGATACTGCACCTGGTATCTAAGTACAAGTTTGCCGTTTTGAGTTGATCGTATTATTTTAGGATTGACTCAAATAAGGTAATAGTAGATACAAGCCCTTATTCATAGGTTTATTTATAAATAAGCGGGCCATACCAAAAAAGACAAAACCCCAATCTATGCGAATGCTAGATTGGGGTTTTTGTATGTGCGCGCTTATCAATTTAAATTTGCTGGGTGTTAACTGGATATTCACAGCTGATAGATACTATGCCTTGTCATTAGTCAAAAAGCCTTACCAGTAAAGTAGCCAAAAACTATTCAGTATGGGGTGTTTCAATTCGGCTGGCTTGCTCTTTAGATTTGCTGTATTTGCGTAGTCTGATATACAAGGTTTTGGTGACGGTAGCAATGAGCTTTTGCTGGTCGTCGACGATATCGACTTGGTATTCCCGAAATACAGCTTCACCGTCTTTTGCCAACTCTTGAATGGTAATCACCTCAGTGCTAGGTATTTTCATTCGTGCGGTGACTTTACTATTACCGGGCGCGATAAAATCAATATGTGAGCTTTTGTCCCAGACCACATAGTTGCTACCCAGTTGATGCATCAGCATGAGCATATAGAAGGGATCTACCATGGAGTATAAACTACCACCGAATTGAGTACCGACGATATTTTTGTTGAGAGTGGTCAGTTCCATGCTGACCACGCACAATCCCTGATCGAGGCTGATGTGGTCGATTTTGATGCCTGCACCGATATAGGGCGCGTAAGTATTGAGTCGCAGCTTTAAAAGATGCGGGGTCAGTAGCGGCATGATACTTTGCTTGGCTCGACGCTTCAAAGTCTCAAAATTGCTGGGTAGCACACTCATAAATCTATCCTGTTGCTTTTATTGATTTTTCAGTGATATTGGTAGCGCTGTTTCTTAGTGCTTGCTATTAGACGATAAACGACAAAGACATTTATCATAGTTAAAAATGACTGCGCTCGCTAGTTTCAAAGCGTAACTAAGCATAGTCTTTATAGTTATCGCAAAGCAATATTTAATATAACTATCTTTAGTATTTAGATATATGATAAAAAATGTTCAGATGTCAGTTATTCTTAAGAAAATTGGCCTTTAATTTAATTTTATGTCCAAATTAGCGCTGTTTATTCCCAATAGTTTCCTATTAAGTTTATTATTGTACCCAATGAAAACTTTCATTTATTTTTATAACGATATATGTAGTCTTTTTAATTCACCTTAAATTCGCATTTCCTTATGCCTTAACATACAATGGTTTTCCGCTTATCATGACCGATTGGTCATTTAGCTAACGCCAAACCAAAAAAGTATTCAATCAAAACCTAATCAACACAAGGAAATGTGATGAGTAATATTCAGGCCTCATCTTCAGGGTCTAATACGCCGCGACCAAACCCAGCCAATCAAGACAGCGAATTGCAAGGCAGTTATATAGATTTGCATAAGCCAAGCTCAAGCTTCGACAGTCGAGATGCCTATCTCAACCACGAATTACAAATCATGCAGCCAAAACGTTGGCGTCCCAATTTACCATTTCGTGATTATCGTTTTGAGTATGAAGATACTATCCCAGCGATGGCAGCGACCATCGGTAAAGTGGTCATGGTGGGCGCTATTGCAGCAACCTTTGCAGGACCACTCGGCTTAGGTGATGCGTTTGTTTTAGAAAACGTTCGTTATGAGCTGTTGATTGTCTCGTTCTTTATTATCTTATTTTCTGGATTTCTGCTACCGACAGCCAACCTCGCTGGTACTCATGGGCCACTTATTCCATTGATTCCCATTGTCGTTGCTGCAGGTGGGCATCCAATGGCTTTTGGCCTACTCATTGGGGCTTTTGGCCTGCTGCTTGCTATTAGTAAAGGAGGAAGCTTACTGGCCAATTTAACCAGTAAAGGCGTATGCGGTGGTCTCTTAATTTACTTAGGGTTTATCGGTACGACGTCACAGGTTAAGAACCTTTTTGCTTGGGCAGAAGGGATTGGTATGTCGCACATTGCTTTCTTTATTATTCTAGCGACTATCCTGCTATATGCATTGCTTGAGCATTGGCAAAAGCGCTGGCTTGCGGTTCCGCTCAGTTGCGTGTTAGGTGGCGGACTTGCTTTTACACTAGGCGCACCTTTTGCGTTCAAAACGGCACCAGGTCTACCGCATATGAACCCAATGTATTGGTGGGGTGAGAATACAGGTTGGATGTTAGGGCTACCGACGATTGAAAGCTTCATTGTGGTATTGCCGTTTGCTATCTTGGCAGTTGCTATGTGGTCACCAGATTTCTTGGGTCATCAGGTATTCCAAAAAATCAGCTACCCTAAGCGTACTGAAAAAGTGCTCATGAACATCGATGACACGATGACCAGCGCTTCATTTCGTCAGGTAGTGGGCTCTGTGCTAGGCGGTGCCAACTTTGCGTCATCTTGGGGAACGTATATTGTCCCTGCGGCGATTGCTAGGCGTCCGATTCCTGCTGGTGCTTTATTGACGGCCTTGTTCTGTATTATCGCAGGTGTTTGGGGCTATCCAATGGATTTGGCCATCTGGCAACCCGTGATGTGCGTGGCATTGATCGTTGGGGTTTTCATCCCACTCTTAGAGGCTGGCATGGAGATGACGCGCGAAGGTAAAACCACGCAGTCTGCTGCTATTGTGGTGTTTGCTTCTGCCTTAGTGAACCCAGCCTTTGGTTGGTCGCTCACGCTATTGCTTGATAATTTGGGCTTGATTGGCTCAAAAGAGCGCAGTGCTAATTTGACTAAAATGAGCCGATGGATCATACCAGGTATTATGTTCGTGGTACTGACTGGCGTGATGGCTATCGTCGGTATGTTGCCAGGTATTCCAGCATTAATGGCAAACTTCCGTCATTAGACCATTGATGATTAGCATATAACCGAACAAACGAAGTCAGCATAAAGCTGGCTTTTTTGTGCGTGCTATCGAGGCAATAATCAGCTTGCAAAACCACGATTCCTGCCCCATAACTAGCAGTATTACTAAGATTTTTAAGAGCAATACATTCTATGGTTACTGTCTCAGAATTGAATCCTGTCGATGACAAAAAAGCCCGTCTTAAGCATCTGATCAAGAACTTGCCTAATTTGCCAGGGGTATATAAGATGCTGGGCAAAAACGGCGATATTTTATACGTTGGTAAAGCCAAGTCGCTAAAAAGCCGTGTGAATAGTTACTTTGCCAAGACGATCGATCATCCAAAAACGCGGGCACTGGTGGCACGGATTCATAATATTGAGACCATTATCACGCGTAGTGAGACCGAGGCGTTGTTGCTCGAGCAGAACTTAATTAAAGAGTATCGCCCGCCTTATAACGTCTTGCTACGTGATGATAAGTCGTATCTATACGTGTTTATCTCAGCGGATAAGCCTTATCCACGTTTGGCGTATGGACGCGGCAAAGGCAATCATCAAAAAGGTCGTTTCTTTGGCCCATTTCCCTCTGCCCATGCAGCAAAAGAAACGCTGGTGTTGATGCAAAAAATGTTTCAAATGCGCCAATGTACCAACACCTTTTTTAAGCAGCGCCAGCGTCCGTGCCTTGAGTATCAAATCAAGCGTTGCCGCGCGCCCTGCGTTGGACTGGTATCGCCGGAAGAGTATGCAGAAGATGTGAATAACACCATTCGCTTTTTGAAGGGTGACTCTAGTGATATTCATAGTACGCTGATCGAGAAAATGGAAGGCGCTGCCGAAACGTTAGATTTTGAAAAGGCGGTATTGTACCGTGATCAATTGTCGATGCTACGCGAAGTACAGGCAAGGCAAGCTGTCTATACGGTGCAAGGTGAGGCAGATGTGATTGCCATTGCCAGTCAGGCGGGCATGACTTGCGTCAACGTGCTGACCGTGCGCGGTGGTCGCGTGTTAGGCGGTAAAAACTATTTCCCTGATGTGGACAGTAGCGAGCCGCTAGCAGATAACCTATCAGATTTTATTACCTCGTTTTATTTTCAGGTGACGGACGATCTGCCAGCAGAGATTATATTGAGTCATGAGATTCCTGATCAGGTAGCGGTAAGCGAAGCACTAGCAACGCATTTTGGCAGCAAAGTAGTCATCAAAACCAATGTGCGTGAGCATCGCTCAGAGTGGCTAGATTTGGCAACACTCAATACCAGTAATGCGCTAAAGACTAAGCTTGGTGATTATTTAGAATTGCACGCACGCTTTGGCGCACTAAAAGACGTACTGGCTGAGGTGACTGATCGCACCATTGATCGCATTGAATGTTTTGATATCTCGCATACCATGGGCGAGGCGACCATTGGTAGCTGCGTCGTATTTGATCAAGGCGGTGCGCGCAGGCGTGATTACCGTCAATATGCCATTCATGATATCCAAGGCGGCGATGACTATGCAGCCATGAAGCAAGTGCTGACAAGGCGGTATAAAAAGCAGCCGTTGCCTGATTTGTTGCTTATCGATGGTGGTAAGGGTCAGCTGAGTATGGCGAAAGAAGTGCTGGTTGAATTGGGCATTCTTGGTGATACCTTGCTCATTGGTGTTGCCAAAGGGGAAGGGCGTAAGGCGGGACTTGAAGTCTTGCACTTTTTGGATCATGAGCCATTAGATTTGCCCATGGATAGCAAAGCATTACATTTACTGATGCATATTCGCGATGAGGCGCATCGTTTTGCGATCACCGCGCACCGCAAAAAACGCGATAAGCGCCGCTCCTCATCGGTACTTGAGGTCATTCCAGGTCTGGGTGAAAAGCGCCGCCGCGATTTACTCAATCACTTTGGTGGTATGCAGCAACTGCTTGGCGCGTCACAGCAAGAGTTGGCAGGTGTACAAGGGATTGGCCCTGTACTGGCAAAGACGGTTTATAAAGTATTACACGAGTAGATTTGTAACGCTAAAACGATAGTAAATAAAAAAGGGTCAGCTTTGATAAATATACATATCTGAAGCTGACCTTTTTTTTGAGTCAATCAAATACTATTGGTCAGTCTTTTCTACTTTATAGGTCGTAAATTTGAAGCTCAAATTACTTTTTTCATCGTGCATTTGCTCAGATTCTTCTGCTACTTTGAAGCGATCTGGTAGCTCAGGATAGAACGCATCGCCATCCGTAATATCAGTATCTACGTGGGTCAGCTCAATGCGGTCGGTATACATCAGTGCTTCGCTAAAGACGCGCTCACCGCCAATCACCCAGATCGTCTCCAGATGTAGCCCATGTGCCAAACTTGCGGCATGAGTAAGGGCATCATCTAAATTATGCACCACATGCGCGTATTCATGTCCGACCAGTCCTTGCTGTTCTGCATAGTCCATTTGAGTAGAGATGATAAAGCACACACGCTTTGGTAAAGGCTTGCTACCCATGGATTCAAACGTCTTGCGACCCATAATGACGATGCCCTGAATATCGCTACTAGAGGCCGTATTTTGCGAGTCACGTGTGGTCATTTTTTTGAAGTGCTGCAGGTCTTGTGAGATATGCCACGGCAGCTCGTTGTTTTTACCGATACAGCGATTGCTACTTATGGCGGCGATTTGGGCAACTTCAGTGTGGGCATAGCTCATAATGGGTCCTTTCTATTATATTTTTAAACGTCTGTATTTTAACTCACCGTCTTATTTATTGTCGTGCATGAGACGTATTTTAAACGGCAACTTTGGCTTTGATGGTCGGATGAGACTCATAGTTATTGACGCTAATATCGTCGTATTTAAAGGCAAAAATATCTTTCACCTCTGGGTTTAGGGTCAATGTTGGCGGTGTATATAGCGAACGTGTCAGTTGTAGCTCAGCCTGCTCGCGGTGGTTTTGGTAAATGTGGCAATCACCACCTGTCCAAACAAATTCACCAACTTCTAGGCCGCAAACCTGCGCGACCATATGCGTCAATAACGCATAACTGGCAATGTTAAAGGGCACACCTAGGAAAAGATCAGCCGAACGTTGATACAGCTGGCAAGAGAGCTTACCATCCGCCACAAAAAACTGAAACAGTGTATGACACGGGGGTAGTGCCACTTGCTCTGCCTCTCCTGGATTCCAGCCAGAAACAATCAAGCGGCGCGAGTTGGGGTTGGTCTTGATTTGCTCAACGACCTGTGCGATTTGATCGACACCATCATCGTTGTAGCTGCCGTCCGCGTCTTTACTTGCACCATAGTTACGCCATTGATGACCGTAGACAGGGCCCAGCTCACCTTCAGGACGATTGAAACGTGCGGTTTGCTCCGCTGTCGCCCACTCATTCCAGATACGCACGCCATGGTCCTGCAAATATTGAACATGGGTGCTGCCACTCAAAAACCATAGTAGCTCATAAGCAATGGACTTAAAGTGGACTTTTTTGGTCGTCAATAATGGAAAACCTGCCGCTAAGTCAAAACGCAGCTGCGCGCCAAAATGACTCAGCGTACCTGTGCCCGTACGATCGCCTTTTTCGCTGC
This sequence comes from Psychrobacter pacificensis, assembly GCF_900101915.1. Taxonomy (GTDB): domain Bacteria; phylum Pseudomonadota; class Gammaproteobacteria; order Pseudomonadales; family Moraxellaceae; genus Psychrobacter; species Psychrobacter pacificensis. Next base: position 103,036 of record NZ_FNAL01000010.1, read on the forward strand.
CTTCACTCATGACGTGACGCAGCAAGTCCAAATAAGCCTGCTCGTTTTTACTACTGTAACTGCTCATAAGATTGCTCTTCTACGCTATCAAAGCGCGTCATTAAATAAGTCTTAATCTGTTTTTTGGACATTTATAGTGCAAGTGCGCTTAATAAGCCGCTTGCTTACCCCAATCGTAGATGCCACGCTTGTAAGCGTAACCGATTAAAAACAGACCAATAATAATCATCGGCGTGCTCAATATTTGCCCTTTGGTCACCCAACCTAACAAAATAAACCCTTGGTCAACGTCTGGCTGACGGAAGAACTCAATGATGAAGCGGCTCAAGCCATAGCCCAGCATAAAAACACCAGTCACTGCCATGCGCGGACGAGGCTTTGATGAGTACCACCACAGGAATAAAAATAGCAGCAGACCTTCGGCAAAGGCTTCATACAGCTGTGACGGATGACGAGGCAATAAATACTGACCATTGACCTCGGTCATCACCTCTTGTAGCGCAGGATTGGCTTGTAGCTGCTGCATATCAAAGCCAGCCGCTTGGGGGAAGTAGGTGAGCCAATTGTAGCCACCATCAGAAACACGGCCCCATAACTCGCCATTGATATAGTTGCCAATACGCCCAAACAATAAGCCCGTCGGCACGCAAGGCACGATAAAATCGAGTACTTGAAACGGAGTCTTTTTATATTTGCGAGCAAAGTACAGCATCCCAAGCATGACACCAATCAGGCCACCATGGAATGACATGCCGCCTTCCCAAACCTTGAAGAGGTAGGCTGGGTTTTGTAGCAGCTCGCCAAATTGATAAAACAACACGTAACCGACACGGCCACCCAAGATAACGCCCAGTGCACCAAAGAACACAAGATCTGAGACCATATCTGTTGTCCAGCCCTCACGCTTGGTGCTGCGATACCATGCCAGACCGTAAGCGGCAGCAAACGCCAATAAATACATGAGGCCATACCAGTGGACTTGGACGGGCCCAAGTGCCAAGGCGACAGGATCGTACTGAGGATGAATCATCATAAGAGTGTCATAATATCGATAATAAAGTGCTGACTATAATAGCAAATTTCAAGCGCTGGTCATACACAATTGCTATCAAGGCAAGCACGCGGTATTGATGATTTAGGGCATTGATTTGATGCCCTGTTTTTGGGTAGGTAGTAATGAGATATGATGAATACACTGCCGCAGATATGGGTTATAGGCGTGATGCGAGCGGTTTAGACCGATCATAAAGAGTTTCTTATGATGCACAGCGTAAGATAGAGACACAATTATCAGTGGCAAAGAGCGAGCATGACTAACTAAGTATGAGAAAGAGTCATCAAATGGCGACCAAATCTTGTACCTTGTTGTCGACCATCGTATCGCCTGCACCTTGAGAGATGACCTTGCCACGCGAGAGCACGGTGTAATTGTCAGCAAGCTCTTCGGCAAACTCATAAAACTGCTCAACCAGTACAATCGCCATGTCCCCTTTGTCAGCCAAGTCGCGAAGCACACGGCCGATATCTTTGATAATAGACGGCTGAATACCTTCGGTTGGCTCATCCAAAATAAGGACAGTCGGCTCGGAGGCGAGCGCACGAGCAATGGCAAGCTGCTGCTGCTGACCGCCAGACAAATCACCACCGCGGCGATGTTTCATCTCATCAAGTACTGGGAAAATATCATATAAATGCTTGGGTACTTGCTTGGCTTTAGCGCGTGAAAACTTTGCCATACCAATTAAGATATTTTCTTCTACCGTTAGTGTCGAAAAGATATCGCGTCCTTGCGGCACATAAGCCAAACCTGCTCGCACGCGCTGCTCGGGGGAGAGTTTGCTGATGTCTTGGTCATTGAGCAAAATTTGTCCTGATTTGATCGGTAATATCCCCATCAGGCATTTGAGTAACGTGGTTTTGCCCACGCCATTACGTCCAAGTACCACACTGCACGCGCCTACAGGCGCTGTAAACGAGACATCTCGTAAAATATGACTGCCGCCGTAATATTGATTGATACCATTGACTTGTAACATGACGGTCTCCTAATCTTTCAATGATTTTTAATATTTGCAGGGTTTCGCATTTGCATAGCTTGGCATTTGCATAGCTTGGCATTTGCATAGCTTGACATTTGCATAGCTTGACATTTGCATAGTTTCGCGGTTTATGGGCTAATGATGTATTGAGTCATTGTCCAACTATCGACCCAGATAGGACTCAATCACCGCTTCATTGGCTTGCACTTCCGCCAAGGTACCTTCGGCCAATATCGCCCCTTGTGCCAATACGGTGACTTTTTCACTAATCGCATCAATAAAAGTCATATCATGCTCGACCACCACTAAGGTATGGTTCTGTTTGAGGCGCAGGCACAGCTCGGCAGTATGCTCAGTTTCGGCATCGGTCATGCCAGCCACAGGCTCATCGAGCAAAATGAGCTTGGGGCTTTGCATCAACAGCATACCAATCTCTAGCCATTGTTTTTGACCATGAGAGAGTAAGCCTGCTGGCTTATTGATTTTGTCCGTCAAGCGGATTTGCTCAAGGGTAGAATTGAGGGTATCGCGCGTATCGGCATCGAGTTTGTTGAACAAGCTTTTGACCACGCGCTTGTCTTTTGGCGCAGCAAGTAGCAAATTATCCATTACCGTAAAATTTTCGAACACGGTGGGTTTTTGAAACTTACGCCCGATACCCGCTTCAGCGATTTCTTCGGTAGATAGGTTGGCAAGATTATGCGTTTGACCAAAAAACACACTGCCTTCGGTAGGTCGAGTTTTACCAGTGATGACATCCATCAGCGTGGTTTTACCCGCGCCATTGGGGCCGATGATACAGCGCAGCTCACCTTCCTCAATATAGAGCGACAGATTGTTGAGTGCGCGAAACGAGTCAAACCAAACGCTCACCTCTTCTAGATATAGCGCAATGCCATGGCTAAAATCGACGCCTGCTGGCTTTGGGTGGCTGCGACCCGTACCACCATGAGTACGCCCATACTCATGGTTCGACTGCTCAGATGGTGTTGATTTATCAGTTAGCATTACTGTTTCTCCTTTTTGAAGCGATCGAACAAGCCCATGATGCCATTGGGCAAAAATAAGGTGACTACAACGAACAGCCCGCCCAATATCAATAGCCAAAACTCAGGATAGGCAACCGTGAAATAGGTTTTTACTGCATTCACCACACCTGTTCCCAAAATCGCACCCACCAAGCTGCCTCGACCACCAGTGGCTACCCAAACGGCCATCTCAATTGAGTTCACAGGGTTCATCTCACTTGGATTGATAATGCCGACTTGCGGCACATAGAGCGCACCTGCGATACCAGCAATGACGGCGGACAATACCCAAGCGGAGAGCTTGTACCACAGCGTGCGATAGCCTAAATACTGCAAGCGGTTTTCGCTATCACGAATTGCGCCTAGCACTCGCCCGTACGGCTGATTCATCAAATAACGCAGTCCCATGTAAGAGAGGAGTAATGCCAAGGCGGTAACAAAACACAGCATAGAACGGGTTGAGGCAGCAGTAATGTCATAACCTAAGAGGGTAGTAAAGCCCGTGAAGCCATTATTGCCACCAAAGCCTGTTTCGTTACGGAAGAATAGCAGGGCGGCGGCATAGACCATGGCCTGAGTGATGATAGAAAAATAAACACCTTTGATTTTTGAGCGGAAAGCAAAAAATCCAAAGATAAAGGCAATCACACCTGGCACCAAAACTACCAATGCCATCGCCCACCAAAAATGCTGCGTGCCGGCCCAATACCATGGCATCTCAGTCCAGCTCAAAAAGCGCATAAAATCAGGCAAGCCATCGCCAGCAGTCTCACGCGTTAAGTACATGCCAAATGCATAACCACCCAGCGCAAAATATAAACCATGCCCCAAGCTCAAAATACCAGCGTAGCCCCAGACCAGATCCAGTGCCAAGGCCACCATTGCCAATGCCATGATTTTGCCAATCAGGGTAATCCAGTAGGCGGATAGGTGAAAGGGTGACGTCTCTGGCATTAAGTGTAGCCAAGGGAGTATCAATAGCACGGCAAAGCACAAACCGATTAAAATGGCGCTACGCCTTGTATCAGACAGTAATTTGGTCAGTATCATAAGAGTCTCCTTATTCGACAAAGCGGCCTTTGAGGGCAAATAAACCTTGTGGCCGCTTCTGAATGAACAGAATCACAAGAACCAACAACACAATCTTGGCTAATACCGCGCCAATGCCAATCTCAAGCACCGTACCACTGACACCCAATCCCAAGGCGGCCAAAACCGCGCCCCATACTTGTCCGACCCCGCCAACGACGACGACCAAAAAGGTATCGATAATATACGTCTGACCCAGATCAGGACCCACGTTACCCACTTGAGCAAGCGCGCAACCAGCCATGCCAGCCAGCCCAGAACCCAAACCAAATGCCATCATATCGATGCGCGCAGAAGGGATACCGACGGCACGTGCCATTTGACGGTTTTGAGTGACGGCGCGTATAAATAATCCGAAGCGGGTTTTATTGAGCAAGTACACCAGTAGCGCCACGACAATGACGGTAAACACGATGATGGCAATACGGTTGTAAGGCAGCACCAAACTTGATGAGACTTGATAGGCACCGCTGAGCCACGCCACATTGCTGACTTCAACGTTTTGCGCGCCAAAAATCATCCGTACCAATTGCATTAAGATTAGACTGACGCCAAAGGTTGCCAATAGCGTCTCTAGTTCACGACCATATAGCGGACGAATGACAATGCGCTCAATAATCATACCGATAACAGCACTGACCAAAAATGCAGCGGGAATAGCAGCAAGCAAATACCAGCCCGCCATATCTGGCAGATAAGCTTGAAATAAGTTTTGCACCACATAAGTGGTATACGCACCAATCATAATCAGCTCACCATGCGCCATATTAATCACGCCAAGCAAGCCAAAAGTAATCGCAAGGCCAAGTGCCGCGAGTAGTAAAATGCTGGCGGTACTCATGCCAGTGAAAATATGACCTGTCCATGTGCTTATCTCAATACGGCGTGCCACGCTATCTCTGGCATCACTGAGCGCTGCCTCAAGCGCCGGATCCAAGTTGTCAGATGCAAGGGCAGATTCAAGATCAACCAATACCTGCGGATTATCGCTATCAGCGAGTAGGTTCACAGCCTCAATCTGAGTGGGTAAATCGCCATTTTTGAAATCAATACGAGCCTGTAGAGCCGTTAGTGCTTTTTGAACGTTGGCATTGTCCTCATTTGCGGCAGCGGCTGTGATAATGGCTGGATCGACTTGGTCAATGTTATCTGCCAAAATCTCCACAGCCTGCAAGCGCTGTGCTGGCTTGTCAGATTCGAGCTTTACCTTGGCTTGTCCAAAGATAAGCGCCGAGCGCAAGGTATTGGTCAAGGTGACTTGGGACAAATCGCTTGGCCAATCGGACGTTTCGGTTTTGTCGGGATATGTGAAGAGTTGATCCTCTGCATTGAGCAAATACGTTTGGCCACGGTTGCCTTGATACAGCTCATCATTGGCAATCAACTCGACCAGATTGTCCAAACTCTCAACCGATCCTGGCCAAGCACTTAGCATGGCTTGGCGCTGACTAAAATCGCCCGCCACAAATTGTTGAATAGCATCGCCTGATACTGCCGTCGTAGGCTGTGTCGGGGTAGTCAACGACTGCTCATTATTGGTACGCAGCGTGTCACTACCATCGGTCATCGACTCTGATGTCACAGTGGCGATATTTACCGATTGAGCATCGTCATCTGCATGAACGATGGTGGTGAAGGCCGCTAACAGTAAGGCAATTAATACCAGCAGCCGTCGCGGCACAACCATTGAGATCCTAGCCGCATATGTCTTTGCTAATGCTTGCTGATCATTATTGTTTTTGGATAATATCTGCCCCAACAATGGGCGTAAAGTATGGTGCTGCATGTGCGGCTCCCTGTTTTTACAGACAACAAATCCTTGTCCTCTATTACTTAACGCAGTAAGTCATAGAAGCCGTGATAAGGTTTGGAGGTACTTAAAATTTTGAGAATAAGTGCTGAACTTCAAGATAGCGAGTAGGCGGTGGCTCGTTCATTGATATAGTCTATTGGTCGACTATTCATACTTGCTACCACCATGCGCTTTTCAGCACCTATTTATTGAGAGAGCCATTTATTTCGGGATATACTCGCTCCATGGCTGCGCTCGGATGACCTCTGGCGTTTTAAAAATCGTATCAAACTGACCATCGGCGCGAATTTGACCAATCATGACAGGCTTCCATAAGTGATGGTTTTCTTCATCCATCTTGAGGGTGTAGCCAGAAGGCGCATCAAAGGTTTGTCCCGCCATACTAATACGGACTTTATCAACATCGGTGGTGCCAGCATCTTCCACTGCCTGTTTCCACATATTGATACCCACATAAGTGGCTTCCATAGGATCGTTGGTCACAACCTTGTCGGCATTCGGTAGGTTTTTGTCCAAGGCGTACTGCTTATAGCGTTTGGTAAAATCGTTATTGACGGGATTTTTGATCGACATAAAGTAATTCCATGCCGCCAAGTGTCCTTGTAGCAAGCTGGTATCGATACCGCGCAGCTCCTCTTCGCCAACTGAGAATGCCATGACGGGAATATCCGAGGCTTTGATGCCTTGGTTGGCAAGCTCACGATAGAATGGCACGTTTGAGTCGCCATTGATGGTAGAGATCACCGCCGTCTTTTTGCCCGTTGAGAATTTCTTAATATTCGAGACGATGGTTTGATAGTTGCTAAAACCAAATGGCGTGTACTCTTCCATGATGTCTTCATCAGCCACGCCTTTTGATTTCAAAAATGCCTTTAGAATCTGGTTGGTAGTTCGTGGATAGACGTAATCGGTACCCAATAATACAAAGCGCTCTGCACCGCCGCCTTCTTCACTCATCAAATACTCAACTGCTGGAATGGCCTGCTGGTTGGGCGCCGCGCCAGTATAAAAGATGTTTTCTGATTGCTCTTGTCCTTCATACTGCACGGGATAAAACATCAAGCCGTTCAGCTCTTCAACCACGGGCAAGACAGACTTGCGCGAGACCGAGGTCCAACCACCAAAAATCACATCGACTTTGTCTTGAGTAAGCAGCTGACGCGCTTTTTCGGCAAACAAGGGCCAGTCAGAGGCAGGGTCAACAACGACAGGCTCTAGCTGCTTACCGAGCACACCGCCATTGGCATTGATTTCGTCAATGGTCATCAGTGCGGTATCTTTTAGGGAAGTTTCAGAAATGGCCATGGTGCCAGATAGCGAGTGCAAGATGCCTACTTTGATCGTGTCGCCATCAGCGGCAGGAGTGGTTGTTGTTTCTGTCGTGGTTTCGGTTGTTGTCTCTGTCGATGTCGCAGTTTCGGCAGGCTTTTGACAGCCAGCTAGACTCAGGCTACCAACGACGGCAATCGCTAATAATGAAAAACGTGATTTGATTTTGCCATGTAGGTGAGCATTAACAAACTGAGGATTGGCTAAAGTGGGTAACGAAAACATGGACATCTCCTAAATAGACACAAAAGATAAAGTATGGCTCCTGAACAGTTATTAAGCGTTCAAGTTCCGTGCCAAGTCAAAAATGCCAATAATCGTATAATATTTGAGCAATAATTAAATATTTTCTATGATTTTCGTTAATTTAGTGCACGATTGTTAATAGAGCGCACCATAACGGGGAAGGAGATAAAAAATTGGTGCAATTGACAGACTGGTAGCAAAAAAAGAGCCGTTATTATCAAAATAGCACAACGAACAAAAGCATTTATTGCCAAAGACTGGCAAAACGGCTACGGTAATGCCTATAGAATAGACATTATTTCACATACGTATCTCATGAACAGATTACGCTGACGCCATGATTAATCACACCCCCAAGGAAAGATATATGAACGCATACCGAACACAGTGGTCTGGCCTAACGGCTCATGCTCGCACCTCATCACGGCGCTCGCAACGATCGCGCCTTATGGTTTTGCCACTTGTGCTTGGTGGCAGTACGGTATTAGGCTTACCCGTCGCCCAAGCGGCAACGAGTAGTATCGAGCAAGTGACTGTCTATCAAGGGCTGGCGAGTGTGACACGCTCATTGCCCATTACTGGTAGCGGTGAGCAAACCGTGGTATTTTCGTGCCTATCACCTTATATGGATAAAGACAGTCTCAGCGTGCAGGCAATAGGTGGTGTCAATATTGGTGAAATCAGCATTGAAGAGTTAACAGGAGAGCAAGCAATCCAGTGCCAATATCAAGGCGATGCCGAGGTACAAACACAGCAAAATACTTTAGCTAGTATTAATGCGGAATTAGAAGCGGCGCGCTTAGCAAAAGCCTATTTGCAAAATTTGACTAAGGCCACGCAAGTCAACACGGCGAGTACGATTGCTAGTAACGCACGCGATATAGAGGCGCAGGCGTCCCGTATTAACCAAAGTATTATTGAGATGGAGCGGCGACAAGCAAGCGCCCAAGATACACTGAATCAGATGATGGCAAGCAGTGTTACGTCAACGGCGAGTAATGTGACCCAAGTGAGTGTACGCACTGCCAGTCGCGCGCCAAGTAGCATTAAATTGCATTATCAAGTACAAGGCGCAGGCTGGGAGCCTACGTATCAGGCGCGTCTCAACACCAATAGCGAGCACCTAAATATCACCGCTTCTGCGATTATCGCCCAACAAACTGGCGAGAATTGGACCAACGTTCCTGTCACTCTCAGTACAGCCAACCCCAACCAGCGCGCGACAGGACGACTGCCTCATGTGCCGCGCCTATCACTTTATGAAGAAAACCAAAAAGTGCATCGTGTAACGCCTATGGAAGAGAGCTTACCTGCTGTAGTATCTGCCAGAGAAGGTTATAGCGACGATTCTAGAGCACCAAATATGGCACCACTGCCGAACTTTACGGTCAGTAGCCAAAATAAAAACGGTATTATTGAATATCGCTTGCCGCAGCGAGTGAGTATACCTAGTGGTGGCAGGCGAGTGCGTACTGTCATTGGCGAGCAGTCTGGCAGCAGTAAACTGTGGGTTCGTAGTACCCCAAGCGTTGAGACGGCCGCCTATTGGTATGCATCAGCGCCATTTCTGACGCCAGAGTGGGTGGACGGCTCACTACAGCTGTACCGTGATGACAATTATGTTGGACAATCGCGCTATAACTATCAAATGCTAAAAGAGCAGGGGATTGGTTTTGGTCGTGATCCTGGCATGATAGTCAAAGAACTGACCAATGAAGACAAGCAAGGGGAAAAAGGCGTGCTCAACCGCACCCAAACCTTAACAACCACCCAAGCCTATGAATTTACCAATCAGCATAACCGCCCTGTGCGCCTGCAAGTGTTGGGGAGCGAGCCTATCAGCCGTGATGACAGTCTCAAAGTCGCCGTCACCCACACGCCGCCTGTCACCGAGCGTAATTGGAATGACAATCAAGGCATGGTAGCGTGGGAGTTTAACGTGCCGAGTAAACAGTCACAGGTGATACGCTCAACCTCCCAAATCAGTTACCCTGCCAATAAGATATTGACTGGTGATCGATAAATGATACTTACTCAGCAAATCAGTTTTAAGCGATGATGTTTATTTTTACCAAAAATCACGCGGCCCATAAACGTTTATCAAAGGAATACTATGTGTATTGTCGCCATTGCTTGGCAGTTGTTTGACGAGCTGCCATTAGTGCTATTGTCTAATCGCGATGAGTTTTTGCAGCGTCCGACAGAGAAGCTGCATCAATGGCCTGATCAGCCGATTTATGCAGGGCGTGACCGTCAAAGCGGCGGTACATGGCTAGGTATTCATCAGCAGTCGCTAACAGATACAGTAGGCGAGGATGACACTATTTATCAGCAAAATGGACGCTGGGCGGCCGTATTGAACTTTCGGGACGGTGTGCAGGCAAGTGCCAATGAACGTTCGCGCGGTGAGTTGGTAAAGCGTTTTTTGACCAGTACGCTCAGTCCGATGGCGTTTGCACGACAGATTGATTTGCGCAATTATGCAGGCTTTAATCTGATCGTCGGTGACGCTCGGCAAGCAGTCATTGTTAATAATCGCGGTCATGCCCCCACGCCGCTACATACAGGATTGCATGTGATTTCAAACGGTCAGCCAGAGGATAGCTGGTTTAAGACTGAGCGGTTGCGTGGGCGTTTACGCCAAGAGGTGTTGCCATTGATTGCCGAGGACAGCGCGGCTAGCTACTGGCAAGCAGCTGCATTCAATGTGTTGTCAGATAATACCAAGGCACCGGATGATCAGTTGCCAGATACAGGGATGAGCACTGAGCTTGAACAGACCCTATCCTCTGTTTATATTGAGCCTGTGAGCTTTGGTAATGCTGACACCAGCAAGCCTACTTATGGCACACGAACCCAGAGTATTTTGACCTTGAGCAAAAATGGCGGGGTAGATTCAGAGATCACCGCTCACATTGTCAGTCGAGAGTATCCACATTCAGTGGCTAGTGAGTAAAAACTTAGGGGCTGTCCTAGATAAGTAAAATTATTTAGGATAGTACTATGAGAAAGAGTAAACTAAGTTGGTATAAACAAAACAGACTCATCGAGCTATTTGTTGCCGGTTCTACCGCGAGAACAGCAGCAAGCCTAATTGGTGTTAATAAAACCACAGCCAGTTATTACTTTCATAGGCTACGAGTGCTTATTTACGAGAATAGTCAAGACCCTGGTCTATTTGAAGGCGAAATCGAAGTAGACGAATCATACTTTGGTGGCACTCGTAAAGGCAAGCGAGGGCGAGGTGCTGGTAGCAAAGTGCCCGTGTTTGGCCTATTAAAGCGTAAGTGAAGCCTGATAGCATTGTTTATACTGACTCATTTAAAAGCTATAACGCATTAGATGTCAGTGAGTTTACTCATTATCTCATCAACCACTCCAAAACCTTTGTTAATGACAAGAATCATATTAATGGTATAGAGAAC
>NZ_FNAL01000016.1 GCF_900101915.1 Psychrobacter pacificensis
GCCCGTCTGTCACAAGCCTTGTTATTAGCATGCTTTGCTCGGTAACCTCGTAGGCTTTTATTACGCCTAAGCTCTCTTGATATGGTACTGGGACTTCTGTTTAACACCCTCGCTATAAAATTAATACTATGTTTTGCCCCTTTAAGGGCATAAATCTGGTATCGTTCACCTAGGCTTAGATGTGTATAGCTCATGGTTGCAATCTCACTTTGGTCGGTGGATAAAAACTTTGATGCTAGCGCATCTAGGTCTTTTTTTCACCTTGCATTTGGTATTGCACTTCATGTGTTAATCTAAGACTTCTTTAATACTAGGCTCCAAGTACAAAAACTATCAAGGTATTACTCCCTTTGCACAATCAATGGAATTAGCTTCGGGTAGAATAAGGTTGCTGAGCGATGCAGTTATACTATATTTTGTATTAATATTTTTTATAATTACTCTCACTTATTTCATGAAAGGGGTATCAAACAAAGTTGTCAGGGAATTTAAACTAGCAGCAAAAAACCCAGATAAGTTAAGTCATGCAGTCGGTGAAAATCCCAAAAGAACTATTCTTATAACTGCATTAATATTACTTCTTATAAATATAGGTTGGTTTATGTTCTTTGGCTTTACCTCAGCGGGAAACTCAAGAATCATGAGAAGCTTTCTAGTGGGTTCTGAATATTTCATTATAATAAATATTTTCTTAGGTTTTTTGTCAAACTTTTATCTATTAGTCTATTCATTAGTAATGATGGAAGGACGAAAGCACGTCGTATTCTCACGCTAAGCCCATATATGGTAAATAAACTTTAACCGAAGTAAATTGCTAAGAACAAAATGCTGCCACTCCCCTACTTAACTATATGGATTTAAGCCATTTTTACAGTATTAAAAAAGGATACCATCGTATCCTTTTTTTGTTTTCGTAATAATTAAGAATAAACCTATCTTAGTGATGCTCACCAGGAAGAATTCTAGCAAAGGCACGCTGAGCAAAGTTAGGCTTGCTATCAGTCGTTTGCGCTGCCGTCGAACTTGGGAAGATACGATAACCAATTGATTGAATACCGACGTTAAATGCTGGCACCAACGAATAAGTGGCTGAGGCGAATTTGCCCATATTACTGGCAATACTGTTTGGCTTATGGACAATCGCTTTTGCGACCATTAATGCAGCTTCATCAGGCATCAAAGCTGGCATATAACGGTATAGCTTGGTGGGGGCGATCATAGGGGTACGTACCAAAGGCATAAAGATATTGGTGACCTTGATATTATCGCCTTTGACTTCCGCGGCTAAGCAACGACTAAACGCATCTAGTGCAGATTTTGACGCCACATACGCGGCAAAACGAGGGCTGTTGGCCAATACCCCAATCGAAGAGATATTGACGACTTGACCTGTTTGGCGGCTAATCATCGTCGGCAAGAAACCCAAAATAATTTTGACCGCGCCAAAATAATTGATTTCCATGGTGCGCTCAAAGTCATGAAAACGGTTGACCGACTCATGGACTGAACGGCGAATCGAACGACCAGCATTATTGACCAATACATCCACATGTTTAAAATCAGCAAGAATTTGTTCGCTGATTTTCTCAATCTCATCCATATTGGTGAGGTCACATGGATAATAACTGGCCCTGCCACCCAATATTTCAATATTTTCTTTGACGGTTTTTAGTTTGTCTTCAGTACGCGCCAACAAAATAACATGCGCCCCGCACTCACTTAATAAAAAAGCCGTACGCTCGCCAATACCACTTGATGCACCCGTAATGATAATATTCTTGCCTTTTACTGCTTTTGTTATTGCTTTTTTCGAGGGATTAGCCATAAAAAGTCCTTTTTGTCTGTCCTATGCCAATGAATATTCGTTTACAGCATAGCAAAAAAATATCGCATACAGTGAACAAAACACCAATAGCTGATAGTTAACTTGACGGTTTTAGAGGTTTATAGTGATATATCATCATATAATAGTGACGATATTTAGCACCATACTTTTTGCTGACTGATACAGAGGAGACATTATTTTGATCGGAAACCTAACCCATTATATTGACTTGATTGCCAAGATAGTCGAAGTCATTGGTGTCTTGATTATGTTCTTTGGACTCCTCTTTGCCTTTTACAAAGCATTTCGGATATCGGGCGGCCTGAACCATAATACCTATGTAGAGAGCAGGCAGGCCGTTGGCAAATCCATTCTTTTGGGACTTGAGGTACTGATTGCCGCAGACATTATGGCAACGGTGGTGACAGAGCCGACATTACGCAGAGTCTTAGTATTGGGTATTATCGTGCTTATTCGTACGTTTTTGAGTTTATCACTACAAGTTGAGCTAGAAGGCCGATTCCCTTGGCAAAAAGAAAAGCCAACATCTGAGAAAAACCCTGATGCTATGCCTTTTAACGAAGCCGCTCCTGTTGATAAAATATAGCTTTAATCAATAGAGCTGAAAGAGGTATCAGTGATTTATGCTTATGATAAGCGTGATGAAACTGTACAGATCATTACTACTCATGCGTCTGCAAAAAACGCTCAACCACGCGGAACTGCCCTGCTGTACTCTCCTCGCCATACATCGCTTGACGGAAAGCGTTGGAGTTGGGGATGCCTGTCGTATACCACGCAATATGCTTGCGGGCGATACGGCAGCCGGAGTACTCGCCGTAAAAGTCATACAGCTCTTGCAAATGCGCCAGTACAACTTCCTTAATCTCGCTCACACTTGGGGCATCAAGCACGTCACCTGTGCGTAAAAAATGCTCAATATCACGAAATATCCACGGCTGCCCTTGCGCGGCTCGCCCAATCATCACCGCATCACAGCCTGTCATCTCATAAACATGCTGCGCTTTTTGCGCGCTATCGATATCGCCATTCGCAATGACAGGAATGCTAATGCTGTCTTTGACTTCGCGTATTAACTCATAACGCGCCTCGCCCGTATACATATCCTCGCGCGTACGCCCATGAATCGCAATCGCGGCAATACCTGCTTGCTCTGCCCGCTTAGCGACTCGCAGGATGTTTTCACGACCGTTTTCAAACCCCAATCGTGTTTTTAATGTCACAGGCGCATCAACGGCATTGACTGCAGCGTCAAGCAATTTTGCTACTAAATCTTCATCTTGCAGCAGCGCTGAGCCTGCCAGCTTACGGCAGACTTTTTTGGCCGGACAGCCCATATTGATATCGATAATCTGCGCGCCATTATAGATTTGATAACGAGCCGCTTCAGCCAATTTGTCTGGCTCTGCGCCTGCTATCTGTGCAGAAATAGGCGCAATCTCATTGTCGAAATTGGCACGATACAGGGATTTTTTGCGTGCATAAAGTGCCGTATCAGCGATGATCATCTCGCTGACCGCATGACCTGCGCCAAATGACTTACACAATCGGCGAAAAGGATTGTCCGTCACGCCCGCCATCGGCGCAACCATCAAACGGTTTTCAATCGTCAGACCACCTATATTTAAGGGTTGCAACAATGGATGGTCGGACGAAGTCGAGGATGAAGGTAACACAGGAGAATCAATAGACATAAAAAAACGGCTTGATTTGTAAGGAAAACAAGCCGTTATTCTAAGGATTCTTACATTTATTGCAAGCGATTAACGTGAATAGCTTGCATAAGCATTACTCATTTTTGATACATTCTATTCATTATTTATCAAGCACACTGCCCTGCTCTAGCGTGATAGCATCATCATGCGCTTGCATACGCCACGGTAGGCTATCAGGTGACACATTCAAGAAGTGCAAATACTTCTCAAACTGATCGATGATATCATTGATCACCGATTCAGACTTATAACCGTATAAGTCATAGGTCTGACCACCACGGCGCAGATACACCTCAGCGCGATGATAGTGTTCTTGCGGCAAGGTGTCGGCGCTGCTTTCAGTATAATAATCAGGCGCTTCATGTTCAGACAAGCGCACTTCATACCAAAACTCGACATCGTCACCACGTTGCAACTCAAGCACGGCACGGTTATTGGCTGCATCATAATTCACCTCAGTCGTCCAACCTGTTTCTGCAAATTTAGACGACACTTCCATCATCGAGGGCATCACCACTTCTTTGATGTAGTTTAGCACCTTGTCACGTGTGGGCTTATCAGCCATATAGTCGATGCGCTCACGCCATGCAGACGGTTTAAGCAAGTGCGGCGGTAGTTTGTTATTTTGATCGAGACTTTGATTACGATGTCCCTCGATACGCAATGCGCGCCACATACCGAACATGGAGATCAGAATGATAATCGCAAATGGTAGTGCACTAACGATTGCCGCCGTTTGTAGCGCTGTGAGACCGCCAGCAATCAAAAGCACCGCGGCAACGGCCCCTTCAGTCACTACCCAAAAGCTGCGCTGCCACCATGGCGTATCACTACGCCCGCCAGCCGCTAGCGAATCGATCACCAATGAGCCAGAATCTGATGACGTCACAAAAAACGTAATAATCAACAAAATAGTCAATGACGACACAAATTCGGTAAACGGTAACCGCTCTAATAATTTAAATAAAGCAATCGCTTGGTTGTTTTGTACCTCGCTGATGAGTGAGTTATAGCCATCGACCATAATCATATGTAGGGCAGTATCACCAAACACCGAAAACCAAAAGAACGTAAAGAACGTTGGCACCAACATCACACCGAGTACAAACTCACGGATGGTACGGCCACGGCTAATCTTGGCGATAAACAGACCGACAAAAGGCGCCCATGCAATCGTCCATGCAAAGATAAATAAGGTCCAGCTACCGATCCAATCGCTATTCTCGTACGCTTGTAAGCTAAAGGTACGCTCAATGATATTACCCAAATAACTACCCGTATTTTCCATAAAGGCATTTAGGATAAAGATCGTCGGCCCTACTACAAATACAAACACCATCAACGCGGTTGCCAATACCATATTTAGAATAGACAAGCGTTTTACCCCTTTGTCCATCCCTGCCAATACGGACACCAGTGCTGCCGATGTCACTAATGCAATCGCCACGACCTGTATGGTAGTATTCACGGGGATAATATCAGGTAATAAGTAGTTTAGACCTGCATTGATTTGCGATACTGACAGACCAAGACTGGTGGCAATACCAAACATCGTACCCAATATCGCAAACACATCGACCGTATGACCGATAGGGCCATGAATCCTGTCACCAATAATCGGATACAGTGTCGAACGTATTGATAATGGTAGACCATGACGAAAGGCAAAATATGCCAGTGATAAACCAACGACACCATAAATCGCCCAAATATGAAAACCCCAGTGAAAATAAGCAATCTGCATCGCCTCTTTTGCCGCCGCAATGGTCTGCGGATCAGACATTGGCGGACTAGAAAAATGCATCACTGGTTCCGCTACTCCATAAAATAGTAGCGCAATCCCGTAGCCTGCCGAAAACAGCATGGCAAACCATTCAAGGAATCCGTATTCCGCCTCCCCATGATCAGGGCCCAGCTTGATACTGCCATAAGACGAAAACGCCAGTACAATAATAAACATCAAAAACAGGGCCACCGCCAGCATGTAAAACCAGCCGAAGGTCTCGGTCGTAAAACTAAGCACATCGCTAAACAGCGCCCCTGCTGCCTCAGGATTGATGGCGGTACCGATGACCAACAGCAGCATAATCACAGCTGCGGGTATAAAGACTGGTAGTAAAATGGTAGAGCGTGAACCGTTACTCATAAGCAGTGGTATCCTCAAATCCGTAAAAATAAGTGATAAAGAATCCTATCCCTGATACTCATCAACATAGTAGATATCAATTTACAAACAATAGATGTCATCAATATTAAAACAGCACGTTAGCAATAATACCGACGCATTCTGTGTAGATGGGAATACTATGTAACATAAACTTTAGCCAAATCCCAAGATAAACGCGTGTTTACAACAATAACTTAACGTTTATTACACAATGATTACTGGGCAATAAAAAAGGCAACTTGTTAGTTGCCCTTCAATCTTATATACCTATCATCCTAGCAATTTATGCCTCGATATCAGGCAGCACTAATAGCTGTAGCAAGTCGCTTGGCAATATCTGCAAGCTCACCTTGATCAGCCTGCGTTACTGCATGACGTCCTAACTCGTGAATACTCGATGGAATCAAATGCACATGATAATGAAAAACCGTTTGACCGGCTTGTGAGCCATTCAACTGCATCTGAATAACCCCTTCACGCTCAAACACTTGACGCTGTGCTTGCACAACCTTTTTAGAAGTCATCAGGACAGCAGCGGCATACTCTGGCTCAAGATCTACCAAATCTACCGCTTTTTGCTTGGGTATCACCAATACATGACCTTCGGCTTGCGGCATGATATCCATAAAAGCAAGGGTTTTGTCGTCTTCATAGACTTTATGACAAGGAATATCACCATCTAACATTTTGGCAAAAATATTATTGTCATCATAAGCAGTCTTTTGATTTACTTCAGTCATTATTTTTTCCTTTGATTATTTGATTGTTGGATGCTTAACAGCTTTTAAAATGGTTTAGAGCGCTTGTCATATAGTGGACGAAATATAAGTTTAGTACAAGTTGCTATCATTTCCGTCGTTGATAAAATCAAGCTGTACACTCCCTAGCTTATCCCACTAATTTATTGGCGGGCCATGCCTTTTAAATGTTATATTAACCCTCTATTTTAATAACGCTATGTTTATGGATTCGTCTACTTTGCCAACTCAAACAGATATGAATAATACTGCTATAACCCTTGATAATAAGGAAGAATACTCTGATATTGAGAGTGAAAGCGGTACTAAAACTATCGATCCAAACGCTATCATCTTAGCAGAAGCTTTGACTGACAAGGCGATTGGCTGGCAGATACACAACTGTAAAATCATCAAAAAGACCGTCATGCAAGATTTGCCACTGCCTTTTCTGTATCATTATGATAGCTTAGACGATGCCGTCAAGCAGTCGCATCCGCTTACACCTGAATTACTGCTTCAATTCAATACACCTATGTCCGCTCGTGAAGCGGCTCAATTAATTGGCATTGACGAGGAGCTACTGACCAGTCCTTGGCATGTAAAAATTATGGGCTCATTGGTGGTATTTAGTGAGGCATTGCAGTTAGCCGTTCGTCTGCATTGGACCAATACAGGCAAAAAGACGCAGCAAATCTATACTAAGGATGCCGCCGACGCTATTATTGCCGCTTTTGAAGACTGGCAGTTTTTTGGTCGTGTAGACGTCCTTTATAAAAATAACAAGCAGACATTAATCAGTATTGACGAGCAAAACCCTAATACGCAAGAGCTACCTGCCGAATCGCTATTGACGATTGATGCGAGTAGTGACTATCAACAGCTTTTGGCCACCCATGCGCTGGCAGTTATTATGAAGCTAGAAGCCGATAAAGCTGAACTACCTTGGTTTGAAAAAGCCATCTTAGCGCGTCTTGAATAGTCCATTTTTACCCATCTTTTATGGTTATAACTTCATTATTATTGGCACATGATTTTTTATTATTCATATCTAATGGTATGGTAACGAATTAGTATTATTCACTAGTCCTCACCCTCTATAAAAAGCACACTATCCTTATCAGAACTGAGGGTGCAGATTTTAACAACCCCGCCTATTTGTAAGGAATATCACATGGATTATCGCTCAAAAACCTCTACCGGCGGTCGTAATATGGCAGGCGCGCGCGCATTATGGCGTGCCACCGGCATGACTGACGGCGACTTTGACAAGCCAATCATTGCGATTGCCAACTCTTTTACCCAGTTTGTACCCGGCCATGTGCATCTAAAAGATCTTGGGCAGCTGGTCGCACGCGAGATTGAGCAAGCTGGCGGCGTTGCAAAAGAGTTCAACACCATTGCGGTCGATGATGGTATCGCCATGGGTCATAGCGGTATGCTGTATTCTCTGCCAAGTCGTGATTTGATCGCTGATTCGGTCGAGTACATGGTCAATGCCCACTGTGCAGATGCGCTAGTGTGTATCTCTAACTGCGATAAGATCACACCGGGTATGCTAATGGCGGCAATGCGTCTTAATATACCTGTGGTATTTATTTCAGGTGGCCCAATGGAAGCGGGCAAAATCCTAGCCAGCACCGTTGGTAAGAGCCACAATACCGATAGTAATGACAGCAGTGCCATTCGTAAACTTGACCTCGTCGATGCAATGATGGACGCGGCTGATGACAGCATCAGTGATGAGGATGTGGCCACTATCGAAGCCTCAGCCTGCCCGACTTGCGGCTCGTGCTCTGGGATGTTCACAGCCAACTCGATGAACTGCTTGACCGAAGCGTTAGGCTTGGCCCTACCGGGTAATGGCTCACTACTCGCTACTCATTCACTACGCCGTGAGCTGTTTTTGGAAGCGGGACGCACTATTGTCTCGCTTGCGAAACGTCGCTACGAGCAAGATGATGATTCAGTATTACCACGCTCAATCGCGACCAAAGCCGCTTTTGAGAACGCGATGAGCTTAGATATTGCCATGGGGGGTTCAACCAATACGATCTTGCATCTACTTGCTGCGGCCAATGAAGCTGAGATTGATTTTAAAATGGCTGATATTGACCGTCTAAGCCGCGGTGTGCCATGCCTAGCAAAAGTAGCCCCTGCCTCACAAAAATTCCATATGGAAGACGTGCATCGTGCGGGCGGTGTCTTTGCCTTGTTGGCTGAACTTGATCGTGCGGGATTGTTGAAAACTGACGTACCGACTATCCATAGTACGACAATGAAAGAAGCGATTGATAAATGGGATATCATGAATCGTGATAACCATGAGGCACGCGCGCGCTTCCTTGCTGCACCGGGTGGCGTTCGCACCACCGAGGCGTTTTCACAATCAAAAGAGTGGTCAAACCTTGACGTCAACCGTGAGTCAGGTTGTATCCGTAGTGCCGAACACGCCTACTCTGCAGATGGTGGATTGGCTGTACTGTATGGCAATATTGCCGAGCGTGGCTGCGTGGTCAAAACCGCTGGTGTCGATGAGAGTATCTTAACCTTTACCGGTCGCGCACGTATTTTTGAATCACAAGATGCAGCTGTCGCGGCAGTTTTAGACGACAAAATCGTTGCAGGCGATGTGGTCATCATCCGCTATGAAGGCCCTAAAGGTGGCCCTGGTATGCAAGAGATGCTCTATCCAACGACGTATCTGAAGTCAAAAGGTTTGGGTAAAGAATGCGCCCTACTCACTGATGGTCGTTTTTCTGGTGGCACATCCGGTCTATCAATCGGTCATGCTAGCCCAGAAGCTGCTGAAGGCGGTGCCATTGGTCTGGTTGAAGAAGGTGATAGCATTCACATCGACATTCCAAATCGTACTATCAACATGCAAGTCAGTGATGCAGACTTAGCCGCACGCCGAGAAGCTATGGAAGCACGCGGTCGCGACGCATGGAAACCCGTCAGTCGTGATCGTCATGTCTCGCCGGCATTACGTGCTTATGCTGCAATGACGACCAGTGCGGACACTGGCGCTGTGCGCGACGTAAGCCAAGTTGAGCGCTAAGAACTCTATCTAAACCCTTCGTTTTCATAACTTATTTATAAAAATCTATCAAGCCTGCGCCATGCAGGCTTTTTTTTCACCAAAAAACAACGCATCTGTCGTTCTGATAACTATTTCTTTCGGTAATAATTCTTTTTTATCGTTATGATAAGTCATATTGCAGGCTAGATATTAAACATCTATACCAACCATTATCAATATCGAAAGCAAACCTCTCAAAACAATTCCTTAAAATATAACAACGTGCGAAAACCTTATGATTGAGAACTACAATTTATTTTTATTAATCTGCGGTATCGCCTTTTTATTAGGGGCATTGTTTCCTGTTATCTTTAAACGCACCTCGATATCATTGCCTATGCTACAAGTGAGTTTTGGCTTGATGATGGGTTACTGGTGGACGTCTCTATCGTTTTTGGACCCTATCAATAATGGAATAATCATCGAAAAACTGACTGAAATTGTCATTTTAGTCTCATTGGTTGGTGCGGGTATCAAAATTGATACTGATTTCTCTTGGCAGCTGTGGCGACCGACGGTTAGGCTCTTACTCATTACGATGCCCATCGGTATTTTTGCGATGGCAGGGTTAGGCTATTATGCCTTTGGCTTGAGCCTTGGCGCTGCTATTTTGCTGGGTGCGGTATTAGCACCTACCGATCCTGTTCTGGCATCTAGTATTCAGGTGGGCCCCCCTAATACAGGAAGAGAAGACACACCTCGCTTTACGTTGACTTCAGAAGCAGGGTTAAACGACGGATTGGCTTTTCCTTTTGTTTACTTGGCGATTAAAATTGCGGAAGCTTTTAGTGAAGGAAACGCTTTTACCAGTGAGATGCTGTGGTCATGGTTCACCCATGATGTTTTGTGGAAGATTGGCGCAGGGGTATTGGTTGGTGTGCTGGTTGGTAAGGCGATGGCCAAAGTAGTATTTTCTAAACACACCCGTGAGACCACGATATCGCAAGGATATGTAGTTATTGCTCTGACTTTGGTGGCATATGGTGTCGCAGAGTATGTGCACAGCTATGGTTTTATCGCTGTCTTCGTCGCTGCATTTGCATTTAGGCGTTCAGAATGTGAGCACTCCTACCATCAAAAACTACACGATTTTGCTGAGCAATCAGAAGGTTTGTTGATGTCGTTAGTACTGGTTATTTTTGGTATGTTCTTGGGTCAAGGTTTGCAAGCTGGTGTTGAGCTAACATGGCGTGTGTATATCGTCAGTTTTACTTTCCTACTACTCATACGCCCAATTGGCGGATTTATCGCGTTATCAGGACTTCATTTACCCCGTACTGAAAAATACGCAATTTCAGCACTAGGTATACGCGGTATTGGTACTTTGTACTATCTGTCTTATGCGCTCAACACAGATTTCTTTGCTGAGGATGATGCGCTCAAACTATGGATTGTCTGCTCGATTGTGATTCTGACCTCCATCTTCATCCATGGTCTGAGCGCAACAAGGCTACTTAAAATGACACCAAAAGAGCATCATTAACCACTCATGCTGTTATTATCATTGATAAAGTGGATTCATTTATAGAATTGCCTTTATCAGCGTACTTCATCAACCCAGCCCAGAACCGCTTCTGTCAATGCAAACTGACGAATATCGTTGAGCATGGTGGTATCAAAATTATGGATAAAGGCAAATGACAGTTGACGCGTAGGATCACACCAAGCGACTGAGCCGTTATATCCCATGTGCCCAAACCCTGATAGTGCTGGATCAATGCTATTATCGATAGTGTCGTTACCACTGCATATACTGAATAATCTGTGGTAGCCCAGTCGCCACTGCATAGGCGCTGGCATGACAGCATCTAGGCCTGTGACTTGTATTGCGGAGAGCTGCTTAAACGTAGCACTATCAATTAGCGTCTGCCCTTGCCAAACCCCACCATTGGCCAACATAGCATAGATAGTGGCTAGCGCATCCGCTGAAGCGACGCCATTAGCAGCGGGAATGATTGCCTGTAGTGTCTTGCGATTGTGATAATCAAGTGCTTGTTTTCCGGCAGGAATGAGCGCTGCTTTATAGTTTTTAAGATTGAGCTGACTGGTATTAAAATATAGGCTATTAATACGCGCAGTATTTAATACAGGTTGTATGTTATCAATATTTTTATCGTCCAGATCGTCGTTAAGGCTACTTTGCGTTTCAGCTGTACGCTCATCATTGAGCATTTTCTGTTGCCAGCAATAATAGCTAGGCAGACTTGCATAAGTATGTAAGGTGCTTGGTGAGTCGGATTTTAGGGTTGGTTTTTGGCGCTTGTTACGCAGTTGTACGCTATCCTCATTTGATGACTCAAAGTCTTTGGCAAGCTTTGCTACTTGATCTACTTTGCTATCTGGTACACCAAAATAGCAACTGTCTGCAATACCTAAAGGCTCGGTTAGATACTGACGTAAAGCTTCGGCTAATGACATATGCGTTACGGCTTCTATCACACCGCCAAGTACCCAACCATAGACCAACGCGCTATAAGCGCTGTCATATACAGCGGCGTCCTCAGGTGCTGTGATAGGCATTTCTTCAATATGATTCAGCATAACGCGCCAATCGAGCATCGTGTCACTATCGACATCGATACTGGTGATCGAAAACAAATCCGCCTGATGTGACATCACCTGTCGCAAGGTAATTTTGTCTTTACCTGTTGCGGCAAACTCTGGCCAATAGTGAGCAATAGGCACATCATAACCAAGCAGCTGCTGCGAAACCAATACATGCAGTAGCGTCGCTAAGATGCCTTTACCGGTAGAAAAATTGATGGCAAGCGTATCAGACTGCCATGATGCATCCAAACGCGCCATACCTGTACTTGCCTGTGCAATACACTCGCCTGCCTGATACACAACCACAGCACCACCAGCTGGCGCGTCATCTAGCTGTAAGTCTGTAAATAACTGCTGTAAGCGGCGTTGTAAATCTATGCTCATAGATGTATCGATATTTTTATCATTATTTTGCTTGTTGTCGTCCATCATTGCTACCTTGCTCCAGTATTGTGAACTGACCTCGTATTAAAATCAGTTGGGTACATGCGTTATAGAGATATTGGAGATCAGTATAAATGCATTGATAACCAATAAAAAAGGCCACCTATCGGTCGCCTTTTTATGCTTCAATTATTATGATAATTTAGCGCGGTACTAGCAAGCGATTATGGACTTCTTGTTCAAGCTTGGTCAAGCCGTGACTACGTCCACGCTCCATAGCCGTATCCATCTTGCGACCACGCAACCAGCCTGCGCGTAGTGCAATGGCAGCCCCTACCCTGTTGCCTGAACCACAGTGTATGGCCATCTTTTTACCATGATACTGACGCAATATATTATCAAAAGCCAATATCTTAAGCTGCTTTAGCTCTTCAGCGCCATTAATAGGCAGGTGCTCATAGCTCATTCCTGCACGCTCAACGGCCGCTGATTCATTAAAACTCAACTCATCCTCTGACTGCAAATTAATCACCAACTCAACGCCAGCTTTTGCTAGAGCGGCGACTTTTTCCTCATTTAACGCGCCGCACACAATAGTATTGGCATCCGGACGAAAATAAGGCTCAAAGACAGCGGACAAATCAACACCATTGTCAGAATCGCTATGGTCATTAATTGAGATATTAGTGACAGCGTTGTCATTAGCAGCTACTGTATCAATAGTCATTGATCTGTCAGCTTGATCCGTACTTGTCGCGCTATTTTGTGAATTCATGTTTTGTGCAGTCATAATGATAAACGTGTTGGTTAAATATGGCTATTAAGATATCGGTTTGAATACGTCGTACAATGCTTGCTACTTGCTATTTAACGTCACGACACCCGCCAAATGTGGCTTACTGTTTTTGGAGCTATATAAGCCAAAATCACAGGTATCGCCGACACTTTCAAGCTGAGCGATTGGCTGCGCAATAAGCTCCACTTCTGCTGGCAAAAAGATCGGTAACTTGAAAGAAACATCAACGGTATAAGCATCAGGCAGCTCATCCATTAGAGCAAGACACTTAGCTTTTGACCACATGCCGTGTGCAATCGCTTTAGGGAAGCCAAACGCGCGCGCTGATAGTGGGTGCAAATGAATCAGGTTAAAGTCACCTGAAACAAAAGCATAACGGCGACCGATATCTTCTGGCACTTCAAAAATACTGTGTACGTCTTTTTTACCTACTTCTGGCTTCACAGCAACTGGACGCGGTGTGCTTTTTTTATCTTTGCTGCTGGCCGTTTTTTTGCTGCGTGATAGGTAAGTTGACGTTCCTTCCCAGATCACTTTGTCCTCTGCTTTGACCGTGGTGACAAAGTCAAATTGCTGACCTTGAGCATGGTCACGCAAGTTATCAAAAGTGACCGACATGGACACCGTTTCGCGCTCACCGATAGGACGATGCTGCGTGACGCTATTGTCTACGTGTACCAGACCCAACATCGCAAACGGAAACGGCTCTTTGACCATCATATTCATCTGTAGAGTCTGTGATAGTACTGAAAAGTACGTCGCTGGAACTTTACTATTATCAGCAAAGCCACAAATTTTACGATAGTCGTTTAGATTATCATGATCGATATGCAAATCATCGACGTAATAGGTGGCCTGTGGCAATTGATCTTTACTGACTTTGCCGCTGTTACCAATCGGTAGTAAGCTTTTGACAATATTGGCATAGGTAGTGTGCGCTTTTGGCAACGCGTCATAATGGGTGTCTGGCATAAGTAAATCCTAAATGTGGCTTGAACAAGATTTTTAACGTATCTAAAGACATTAAGCAGTCATTGACTGATACCTATTATCAATGAGTACTATATTCAATCAATTTTGCAAGTATCTTTAATAGCAAAAAATAGTTTGGCTGATGGCTCTTGTGTTTTTATCATAAAAAAGCCACCCGTGGGCAGCTTTATTACAAATTATCAGCAAATATTTCGTAAGCATATGTGAGGCAAATCAAAAACAAGGGATAATACCATCACGCTACTTTCTCCTCATTTGCCACACAGTCTCACCAACAAATCAGTATTATGCGCCAAGTAAGCTTTGACCACAAACACGAACTGTGTTGCCATTTAGGCCACCCGAAGCAGGTGAAGCCAACCATGCGATGGTCTCAGCCACGTCAACTGGTAAACCGCCTTGGCTCATTGAATTCATACGACGACCCGCTTCGCGAATAGCAAACGGAATCGCTTCCGTCATTTGTGTTTCGATAAACCCTGGTGCTACTGCATTGATGGTCATGCCTTTTGCGTTGTCTTCTAACTGCTTAGCAGTCGCATTAACCAAGCCAATAACACCCGCTTTAGAAGTGGCATAATTGGTCTGACCCATGTTGCCAGCGATACCTGAAATAGATGACACACAGACGATACGGGCGTTTTCTTTTAGCACGTCATTATCAAGCAAGTAGCGATTCAGCTTAGCAATGCTGCCCAAGTTAATATCGATGACCATATCCCACTTTTTCTCATCCATTCTGGCCAATGTCTTATCACGTGTCACGCCAGCATTATGAATGACTGAATCCAGACCACCACGCTTTTGCGCCGCATCTGCGATTTCTGCACCAGCGTCATCGCTAGTGATGTCTACTGTCAATACAGAGCCACTGATTTCGCTAGCAACTTTTTGTAGGTCAGCTTGCTGCTGCGGTACATCAAGACAGATTACATGCGCGCCCTCGCGAGCCAAGACGCGAGCAATTGCTTCGCCAATACCGCGACTTGCGCCCGTCACTAGCATCGTTTTACCGCCTAGAGGCTGATTCCAATCGACATCAACTGAGTCGCCCTTGCTCACGCGTACCACTTGTCCTGAGACATAAGCTGAACGTGCTGAAGTGAAAAAGCGTAAGGTCGAGTCTAGGTTTTGCTCAGCGCCTGTTTCTACATAGATAAGCTGAGCTGTAATGCCGCGCTTGAACTCTTTGCCTACTGATTTTACAAAGCCCTCAAGTGCCCGTTGTGCCATGGCAGTTTCGATATCAGTGATGTCCTCTGGCGTACGACCAATAACGATCACACGGCCTGATTTTTCAACGCGGCGCGCAACGCTATGAAAAAACTCGTACACTTCTTTTAGCTGATCTGCATTGCTGATATTACTTGCATCAAAAAGCAATACTTTGAACTGATCGTCACCACCTGTATTGGCTTTTGCTTCAACGCCTGCATCAGCAAGGGCGTCTTTAACATCATCACTGCTGTTTACATATACATCAGCATGCACATCTAACAAAATACGTGCAACAGATTCACTAATGCTTTTGTCCTCACCATTAGCACGGCCAACTAGTACACTGCCACGAACCAAACGCTCACCGCTTTCAAAACGATCAAGCGTCGCTGGCATTGGCAAACCTAAGTTCTTTGCGACTTTTTTACCAATAGAAGATTGAACAAAATCACCATAACGGTCTGACATAATATATTCCCTATAAATAATGAATGGTTGAAATAATAATAAACACTAAATGTAATACGCCTATTATATAGACTCATCAACATTGTAATTATTGATATTTGGTAAATCATTTTAAAACTGGCCAAACTATACACTGCCATTAAAAACATGTCCAAAAACAGACAATGTCTACAACAATCTGTAAACAAGTCAGTATACAAGCTGACGACTTTTTACCCACTTACTGACCATCATAACATGTTAAAATCTGACGTATAAGTTATGGCAAACATAATTATTGATAACAATATATTATCAAACATATCATTATGCAATGCTACTATCTGATATTCGTTGGTACTCGTCAGTCTATCAGCGCCTTAACCAGTACGCTTAAAGCTGTCATTGAACTTATACAAGCGACACATCGTTTGCTAAAGACATACATTAAACGAGCACAAAACGACTTATCATACACAGCGACACTAGGCGATAAATGATAATATTTGATTTTTGCTTAACATGACTTTGCCACTTTTTATTTTTACCCTTCAACTTTTCTGCCCATACTTTTTAAGGATAATATTATGAGTAATAAAAATAACCACCCTGATAGTCCAGTTGTCGAAAGCACTGTTGTTAAAGCCAGCGATGCAAAACCACAAGAAATTGCTGAAAACAATGAACCTGCTAAAACTGCTGACGTTAAAGCTGATACTAAGGCCAACGATACCAAGGCTGATAGCACACAAGCTGACAACACAAAAAAAGAAGCGCCAGCTACTAAAAAATCTGACGCTAAAGGAACTGATACCAACGACTCAGAGACTAAAAATACCACTAGCAAACAACCAGATGATGAAAAAGTAGAAACCACAGCAGCTAAAAAACCAGCGACTGCAACTAAAAAAGCGAGTACAACCAAACCTGCTACAAACCAGAATCGTGTGGCAATCTTAGGTGGTAACCGTATTCCATTTGCTCGCTCAAATGGCTCATACGCTGACGTCAGCAATACAGATATGTTGACTGCGGCTCTAGACGGCTTGGTTGAGCGCTACAACTTACAAGACGAAGTCATCGGCGAAGTGGTCGCTGGTGCCGTTATGAAGCTAAGCCGCGATATCAACCTGACTCGCGAAGCAACATTGAACACAGCGCTGAACCCACACACACCAGCCTATGATATCTCACAAGCGTGCGGAACTGGCCTACAAGCGACCTTTGCTTCTGCGAACAAAATCGCACTGGGTATTATCGATTCAGCCATTACAGGCGGCGTAGATACTACTTCAGATGCGCCTATCGCTATTGGTGATGGTCTGCGTAAAGTACTGATCAAGCTTGGTGCCGCCAAAGACAACAAGCAACGCCTAAAGGCATTGATGGGTCTAAATCCAAAAGACTTGATTGACTCACCGCAAAATGGCGAGCCGCGCACTGGTCTATCGATGGGCGAGCACCAAGCCATCACCACGCTTGAGTGGAACATCACTCGTGAAGCTCAAGACGAGCTTGCCTTTAACAGTCACAAAAACCTAGCACGCGCTTATGACGAAGG
The DNA here is from genome assembly GCF_900101915.1 of Psychrobacter pacificensis. GTDB lineage: Bacteria > Pseudomonadota > Gammaproteobacteria > Pseudomonadales > Moraxellaceae > Psychrobacter > Psychrobacter pacificensis. Next base: position 17,494 of record NZ_FNAL01000016.1, read on the forward strand.
TTTCTTTGATGACTTGATCACCCCATACAAAGGTCTGACTCGTGATAACAACTTACGTCCAGACACCACGCTAGAGAAACTGGGTAAGCTAAAGCCAGTATTTGGCAAAAAGAACGCCAATCCAACGATGACTGCTGCTAACTCAACGCCACTGACTGATGGCGCATCTTGTGTCCTATTGGGTACTGATGAATGGGCAAAAGAGCATGGTCTAAAACCACTGGCTTATATCGTGCACCAAGAGACAGCAGCGGTAGACTTTATCGGTAAATCTGGTACTACCGAAGGCTTACTCATGGCACCCGCTTATGCGGTACCGCGTATGCTTGAGCGCGCTGGCCTCACGCTACAAGACTTTGATTTCTATGAGATTCATGAAGCGTTTGCCTCACAAGTGCTATCGACACTCGCCGCTTGGGAAGATGAGACATTCTGTGAAGAGCGCCTAGGTCTTGATGCGCCACTAGGCTCGATCGATCGCAGCAAGCTAAACGTGAATGGCTCATCGCTAGCAGCAGGCCATCCATTTGCCGCGACCGGTGGTCGTATCCTAGCCACCGCCGCAAAACTACTTGACCAAAAAGGCTCAGGCCGTGCGCTAATCTCTATCTGCGCAGCCGGTGGTCAAGGCGTGACTTGCATCTTAGAAAAATAAGTTCGGTAAGTAACGAATGAAAATGAGTACTTGATTCATCATTTTTATCAGCTCATCTATTCTCATAAAAAATGCCCTTTAAATAGTTAAAGGGCATTTTTTATTGTCTGTACTTTGCTATGATAGAACCGACCTAGATAGTAGCCTCTTAAAAAAGCTGACACGCCAAACAAAGGTAATATTTATGGGTAAGACAGAATTTCTACTTAAAAAAAAGTTTCTATTAAGAAAAATGAGACAAATCATTTTTGGCTCTGATAAATTGGTAACGACAAAACCCATTACAACCACTGACTTTCAATCACTCACCACCCAGGAGCAATTAGATCAATACAACCGAGAACAAGCCATCTTGGCTGAGCGCATCGAAAAAGACATTCTTGATGATGAGCTACGTCGAAAAATGCATCAAGACCTTATCGATACCTACGATGAAGAGCTAGAAAACGAAATAGATGACTATGCACGTGACTTTCGCTTCAATGGTCGTGAGATGAGTGAGCAAGAAAAACTGGATCGGCGTACCTATTTCCATGAGTTGGTACGATTGCAGCGAGAACTTATTAAGCTGCAAGACTGGGTGGTCGCAAATGGTGAGCGTATCGTCGTTATCTTTGAAGGGCGAGACTCTGCTGGCAAAGGTGGGGCCATTAAACGTATCACTCAGCGGCTAAATCCACGCGTGTGCCGTGTTGCCGCCTTACCTGCTCCTACTGAACGCGAGCAAACCCAGTGGTATTTTCAGCGCTATGTCGCGCATCTACCAGCCGCAGGTGAGATCGTTTTGTTTGATCGTAGTTGGTACAATCGCGGCGGTGTCGAGCGCGTCATGGGCTTTTGTACTGATGAGCAATATGAGGAATTTTTCCAGTCAGTGCCAGAGTTTGAACGCATGCTTGTGCGATCAGGCATTCGCTTGGTGAAATACTGGTTTTCTATTACTGACGATGAGCAGCATGCACGCTTTATGAGCCGAATATACGATCCGCTAAAACAGTGGAAACTCTCGCCGATGGACTTACAATCCCGTAGGCGCTGGGAGGATTATACCAAAGCAAAAGAGACCATGTTTGAGCGCACTCATATCCCTGAGGCCCCATGGTGGGTGGTTGAAGGCAACAATAAGAAGCGCGCTAGGCTCAACTGTATTGCACATCTGCTCGACCAGATTCCTTATAAAGAGATACCTCGTGAGGAAGTTGAATTGCCCAGTCGCAAACGTGATGACGAATACTACCGCGAGCCTATTCCTGATGATATGTACGTACCGTCGCGCTACTAGCACTCATGGATATATATCCTAAAAAAAGCCTTATACAGTTATAAGGCTTTTTTATTAATCATACAATATAGCCATGATGACCATCGATAAAGACGCCTAGGTTTTTGGGTTAAGTGGTATGGGCTACATGGTATAAGTGGATTGCAGGCTATCTATTTTACCAGCCAATAAACGCTCAACTTCGTTCTTGATTCGTTGTCCTGCGATATCACTACCAATTTGCACAGCAAAGCCTGCTGGTCGACCGCTCTGCGTTTTGGAGTTGATCCAAACAACCTTACCATTCATTGGCAAACGCTCACTAGAGTTGGGCAGTGTAACAGCAATAAAAACTTCATTACCCAATTGCTGCGGCTGATCAGAGGGCACAAACAAAGCGCCATTGTTCACAAAAGACAGATAGCTGGCATACAACGTTTCGATAGTCTCAATATGGCAGGTTAAAATCCCGCCGCGTCCTGGCATTGCCATAATCAGCTTCCTTTATCAATTGGGTCAAATATATTTTTATAAATGATTGTGAGATATAAACAAAAGCAATTTATATCAATAAGTTTCAATAGCTCACAAAGGCTATGTCACCACTCCTACAAGCAGGCCAATTCTTGCATTAGCTTATCATAGGCAAATTTTTCTTGCACATTTTGTTGCAGTGCAACTTTGGTTTGCTGCAAACTATCGCCGAATACTTCTAGATTGAGAGCATCGGGTTGATAAGAGGCTAATGCTTCTGATAGGTTGATATCTGTTTGTAATTCATTCAGTCCTAGGCAGATGCGCTTTATGTCTAGGAGCATCCGTTCAGACAGTTGAATAAACTCTTTAATACTCAGCTGTTTTTGCCAATAATCACTTGCCGCTACGCTACTACGTTTACCACTTCGCAGTGCCTGCCATGTGGTCAGCCACAGTGCACGTTTGCTGTACCACGGTGCCTGTGCCAATGCTACCGCAGCGAGAGGTGCGCCGTTTGCTAATTGTATCAACTGCTCAATCGCCATCTTACTGACGGCTTCACGATTGATGGTATGACCGAGCGCTTTTGTCACATAATCGATAGCAACAGCGGGCTCAATAGTCTGTAATGCCAGCTGTTGTACACGGCTCTTGATGGTCGGAAGCAGCTGAGCAGGCGTGTCACTGATTAAAAATAGATGAACTTGCGCTTGCGGCTCCTCCAAGGTTTTGAGTAACGCATTGGCAGCGGCGACGGTCATTTGCTCAGCATGATCTAACACACAGATGCGCATCCCTTGCCCGCCTTGATAAATAAAAGGCTGCAAGGCACGAATGTCATCCACTTTGATTTTAATCGCGCTGTTGCTGGTGCTCTTAGTGGCTTTTTTGTCTTTTGCGCTGCTTGATTTGTCTTGGAGGGTGTCGCTATCCGCATTGATTGGCATACTCACGATTGGCAGCACTTGCAAGCTTGGGTGAGTACCCGACTTGAGCCATTGACAACTTTCACACGTGCCGCATGCGCCTAGTGGATTCGTATCATGCTCGCGGCATAATAACCAAGCCACCAACCGCCATACAAAGGCGTGTTTACCCATTCCCTGCATACCAGCAGCGAGCAATGCATGCGGCAAGGACTGCTGAGTCAATACTCGCTGCGTCAATTGCGACCACAATGTCTGTTGCCACGGCAATAAGGGCGCAAAATAGATACTATCTGAACGCTCTTGCGCGCCTACATTTGCTGTCAGATCATTCATAACAATAGCTCTATCACGTTTTTAGATATTTAGGATGCGGCACGCTAATGATACTCTGGATAATGTGCGAGCGCTTGCTCAGATCATTATTTAGTGGGGTTTTGAAAATCAGCCAAGCACATGGCATTTAAACGGTTTAGATCCTCTTGGGTATCGACACCAGCCGGCAGTTGACAGGCGGCCTCTGCAATGGCGATAAGCTTACCGTTTTCTAGCACTCGTAGCTGCTCTAGGCTTTCAAGCTGCTCAAGCGGCGTCTGTGGCCATGCAACAAACTGCTGTAATAGACTAACGCGGTAAGCATATAAACCCAAATGACGATATGCGTTCTTCGGTGGCTGTCTTTGATTGTCATCCGCCAATACGATATCACGATCACAAGGAATCGGTGCTCGACTAAAATAAAGCGCGCGCTGCAAATTATTCGTATGTTGGCTGACCACTTTTACCACAGAAGGTCGCTGGAATGTATCGTAATCATCGATAGGCTCACAGAGTGTCGCCATGACGCTGGCCTCATCCGCTACCAAAAGCGCCTGTACCTGCTCGAGCAGTAAGGGCGGCACAAGAGGCTCATCACCCTGCATATTGACCACAATATCATGATCAGCCCAGCCTTTGATAGCCGCCACTTCCGCCAAGCGGTCAGTGCCTGAAGCATGCTCGCTACTTGTCATCACGACATCAAAACCGGCATCGATACAGACCTTTGCAATTTGCTCATCATCAGTCGCAATACACATATCGTCAGCAAAGGTTGCTGTTTTTGCCTTTTCAGCCACCCAAAGTATCATCGCTTTGCCATGAATGCTCAATAATGGCTTACCGGGTAACCGTGTGCTCTTAAAGCGTGCAGGAATCACAATATGGGTTTTGGCAGGTGTGGTGACAAGCGACATGGTTTATTCCTAAAAATTGTGTCAGTTTGACGTATTGACTATTATCTATGATGGCGTTTTTGTACCAACATCAGAGTCAGCCTCAATACCCAAAGCTTTTAATTGCTGGTTTAGATTATCATAACAGTTATCGGATAATACGGCCGTCACAGGCAAAACCCACAACCTGCTAACGAGCTGTGCATACTCATCACTTGATGCTTGCTCCGCCGTATAGTCTGACAGCAATGCTTTTATTTTTACCGCATCTTTACTGGTAACGACGATAGGATAATCGCTGTATTGTAAAAGCTCAGCCAAACTAAAGTCATAGTGATCAGGATAAGGATGCCCTATCACGTCAAAACCAAGAGACTCCAACGTATCAAAAAAACGCTGTGGGTAGCCGATACCACTGACTGCGTGTACTCTACTATTGCTGGCAGGAACGACATTATCTATTTGCTTAATAGGTGATTGAGGACTCCATAGATGTTGCAATTCATCAGCTTGCAAATGCATGCTCAAGCGCTCAGGAGGGTGTGAATTTTTACTGCTTTCATGATAATGCGACAAGTCTGTTTTTGGCTTGTCATGATAAATCACATGAGCACCTTCTAGTCGTGACATTGGCTCACGCAAAAATCCGGTTGGTAATAATTGCTCATTACCAAACCCTCGCGCGGCATCTACCACAATCCACTCTATATCCCGCTTGAGCGCATAATGTTGCAAACCATCGTCAGCGATAATCAATTGCAAATCAGGTTCAGCATCCAACAAGGTAGTAATTGCTTGCTGACGATTCGGGCATACTGCCATGGCAACGCCTGTCATATGAACAATCAAACATGGCTCGTCGCCTACTACGTTAGGCAAACTGGTGGCATTGACCAATGCTGGCATTTGGCTCGTATCGCCACCATAACCGCGGCTGATGACGCCGACTTTTATGCCTCGTTTTTGCAAGTGATTGACCAAGGCGATAATTAACGGTGTTTTGCCGCTACCACCCACACTGATATTACCAATGACCATGACGGGTATAGGTGCGCGATAACTTGATAGCAGCCCAACTTTATAAGCGTGACGACGAAGCAAGGTGATCAGTCCATAAAGCCAGCTAATAGGTAGCAACAGCCATAACCAAGCGGCCTTACGTTGCCATGCATTAGTAATTATCGTCTCAATACTCATAAATAATTGCCATGTATCCTATCGATTCGCTGCTTAGGCGTTGACGCTTTATCAAATAAATCTATTCTACTCAAAGTCTCGAGCATACATTTGCGCATAATGGCCTTGCAGCTGCATCAGCTCATTATGGGTACCAAGCTCAACTATCTGACCACCATCCATCACAGCAATACGATCCGCAGATTCAATAGTCGTTAAGCGGTGCGCAATCACTAGCGTCGTACGGTTTTTCATGACGTTATCGAGCGCTTGCTGAATATAATACTCTGACTCATTATCAAGCGCACTGGTGGCTTCATCCAAAATCAGAATCGGCGCATCTTTTAACAACGCGCGAGCAATAGATAGTCGTTGACGCTGGCCGCCAGACAGCTGGAGCCCTTCGGCCCCAATCTCGCTTTGATAGCCGTTTGGCATTTTCATGATAAAGTCATGCGCGAAAGCCGCTTTTGCAGCCTCCTCGACCTCAGCTTGGCTCTTGTTGGCCAATCCCCCATAAGCAATGTTATTAAATACTGTGGTATTAAATAGTACAACCTGCTGATTCACCATCGCAATTTGTGCGCGCAAGCTCTCTAGCTTAATCTGGTCTATCGGCACACCATCTAAGGTAATTTGTCCTGAAGAGGTTTCTAAAGTACGCGTTAAGAGATTAACCAAGGAGGACTTGCCTGCTCCGCTTCGTCCTACCAATGCAACCGTCTCGCCTGCTTTTATATTTAACGTAAAATCACGTAGAGCAACTGTCGAATCTGGATATACCAAACTGATATTATCCAAAGACATCTGACCAGATAACGCCTTGCTGATAGTGCCTGTGTCTTCCTCTTCTGGCTCATCAAGTAATGCAAAAATCGACTCACCAGCAGCAATGCCTTTTTGCAGTTTTTGATTGACATCAGTCAATGAACGGACGGGCTTACTGAGCAGACCAGCTGCCGCAATATAAGAGATAAACTCTCCTGCTGAAATACCGCTAATAACTGAAGGTCTCAATGCAAGCCATACCACCACCGACATCGCTATCGCCATCAGCAGCTGTACTGCTGGGGTATTGATGCTATTGGTGACGACCACCTTCATGCCTTGACGTAAGTTCTTTTTTGAAGTCTTATCAAAGCGCTCGGCTTCATATGCTTGTCCGCCATAATTCTTTACCACCTGATAGCCACTGATGACCTCATTGGTAATATGACTGACACTACCCATCGTTTTTTGGATACCTTTAGAGAGCTTAAGATAACGCTTGGAGGCAATGCGAATGAGCCATAGTATTGGTGGCAATACGACAAATAGGATTAGAGTCAAGCGCCAGTTGCTATAAAGCAAAAACCCTATCAATGCCACAACCGTCAAACCATCACGCAGCAAGGTCTTCATTGAGTCTGTACTGGCAGCAGTGACTTGCTCAACATCAAATATCAACTTGGATGAGATCGTACCAGCAGGATTGGCCAAATAGAATGAACTTGGCAAGCGCAGTAGTTTATTAAAAACCTCGACCCGCAGCTCATAAACCAAATTACGTGAGACCAAAGCCGAGTAATAGTTACCCAAAAAACTGCCCAAACCGCGTACGAAAAATAGCGCAATGATGAGTAATGGAAATAATGCCTGTTTGCTTCGATCACTTTGGTTAATGGCATCAGTAATGTATTGCAACAGCTTGGCAATCCAAATCTCAGTTCCTGCGTTGATAGCAAAGCCCAAAACAGTCAGTAGCAAAGCCCACCAATACGGTTTTAGATATTTTAATAGACGCAGTAAAGTTTTACTTTTTGGCGGATTAGACGGGGCTGCTGAAGGTTTTTTAGCAGAAGGTTTTGTAGAGTCAGGTGTATAAGCTTGGCTCATAAAAGCCTCAATGTAGGTGTCATGACATGAATGGGCTGTGCTTGATACACAGTTTATAGTAATGATGCGGCAAATATTATTGCGGCAAAGTTTGACCAAGTGGGACAACGGTGCTGATATTTAAGTTCAAAAATCCGAGTTTACCAGCAACATCCATCACCCGTACGACAGATTGATGGGTAGCGTTGGCATCCGCTGCGATGACAAATAGCATATCGCGATTGCTTCCTGCTTCTTGCTGCAACATGCTGGTCAGTTCAGCCTCGTTACTACTAGCAAGCGTAATACCATTCACCAAATAACTGCCATCTTCTTGTACAGCTACTTCTATACTATTTTTTTGCTCTGTCTGCGCCACACCTTCTGCTTCAGGAAGGATAATATTTAAACGACTAAAATGATTAAAAGAAGTAGCCAGTAGTAAAAAGACGATTAAAAACAATAAGCAATCAATCATGGGCGTCAGATTAATTTCAAGCGGCTCAACAGTCGGTTTTCTAAAGCGCATATGAATCTCTTCTACTTACCTGCTATTACGAACGTACTTTGAGCATCAAACTCAGGATCAAAACTATGACAATTATATTGTCGCCATATTGCTTTTATCTACATCTAATCGATCAGTAGCACGCTCATCAATAGTAGTCATACTATTAGCAGGTGCCGCTACGTAAGTATTGTCGAGCAATTGGTAGTCGTATAGCTCTTGAATCATCAGCCCTGCTTGAGTCTCGAACTGTGCATTGATGTCGATGATACGCCGCTGAAAGTATCGATACGCGACAAGCGCTGGGATGGCGACGATCATACCAGCAGCCGTGGTAATTAGTGCTTGTGAGACACCAGCAGCAAGCATTGTTGGATCTTGCATCGCACCATCAGTAATCGCTAAGAATGAAGAAATAATACCTAATACCGTACCTAATAATCCAAGCAATGGCGCAATGGCACCAATTGTACCCAACATATTGATATTTTTTTCTAGCTGGTGGACTTGTACGCTAGCACGATTTTGCATATGCATGGTCATAGACTCTAGGCCGTACTGACGATAGAGCAGCCCCGTTGCCAAAATATCACCAAGCGCTGTCTTCTCTTTGACATTCATCAATTGTGTACGGCCGATATCGCCATTTTCGCGTAGGCGAGTGATGAGCTGCTCACGCAGTCTGCTAGGCACAGTCTTGCTAAATTGCAATGTATGACTACGCTCAATAATGATAACCAATGCCAATATAGAGCAGACGACAATAGGTGTCATTAGCCAGCCGCCTGCCTTTACTAACTCCCACATATTTGCTCTCTTCCATATTTTTAAAAACAGTTATTACGTAGATGGATTTATACGTAAATAGTCGTTACTAATAAATCAGTCCTACTAGCTTGCGTATTGTCTTAAGCCTGTGCTTCTATGTGTTTAATCAAAGCAGCTAACTGGTCTTGACTGTGAAAAAAGATCTCAACACTACCCTGCCCGTCTTTTTTGTGCTTAAGCTTGACTTCAGCACCCAACATATCTGTCAATCTTTGCGTGAGACGCTCTTCGTCACGAGACTGTGCTTGTTCGACACGGTTAGCCTTGGGTACAGGGTTCAAAATGGATTTGACCAGCTTTTCAGCTTCTCGCACCGTCATACCGCCATCGATGATTTTTTGTGCAATGATTGGCTGCTGCTCAGAAGACAATGCTAAAAGCGTTCGAGCGTGACCCATGTCTAGTGCGCTATTTGCCAAATGATCTTTTACCGTATCATGCAATTGATTTAGACGTAGTAAATTCGATACCGTTGTACGCGCCTTGCCTACCACTTCAGCAATCATGGCGTGACTCATACCAAACTCTGTATGAAAGCGCTGCAACGCGGCTGCCTGCTCGATCACCGATAGATCTTCACGCTGGATATTTTCAATTAAGGCCAATGCAATAGCAAGCTCATCAGATAACGCACGCTCAATCGCTGGAATAACCGACTTACCCGCCATTTTTGCCGCGCGCCAGCGACGTTCGCCAGCGATAATTTCATGAGTGACAAATACTTCACTCTTATCTTCATTGGCGAGCAATGGGCGGATAACGATGGGCTGCATCACGCCATGCTGCTCAATAGAAGATGCCAATTCTGCCAGTGCCGTTTCACTCATGTCACGGCGCGGTTGATACTTACCTGCTTGTAGACGCGTGACATCGATCTGCACGAGGCTGATTTGATCCTCTGAAGCGTTTACGTCTGTGCTATTACCACGCGTTTTGTTGATAGCCGTCTTGCTTGTCACACGTGATGAACGAGTACTATTACTGACAGTAGTGTCATTATCAGTGGATTTTGCAGCCGATTTTTTACTGGCTTTGGGCGCAGCCGCATCGACGGGGGCAGTTTTCACAGGCATGTTGGTGTCTAGCGTTTCAGCTGGCACGGCCACATCGCGTGCAGCCATATCATCTTGCAAGGCAGAGGCGGTGATTTGCTTTTCTTTCTTGATTGACCCTAATAAGGCATCTAAGCCTCGATTGGCAGCCAACCCTCTTTTCTTCGCCATGATTACCTATCCTCTAACGCTAAAATAAAAGCCAATTGATTACTGCTGCGGCTTACTAAATACAATGTTAAGTGCTTTATTGTTCGAAAGCTTTTATAGAAAAACTAGCTACTTTGCTTCATCACTTCAGCGGCCAATTTTTGATAGGCGCGCGCGCCTTTTGACCATCTCTCATAAGCAATCACTGGTAGACCATGCGCGGGTGCTTCTGCTAGGCGAATGTTTCTTGGAATATGAGTCTTATACATAATATCGCCAAAGTGCGCTTCTAATTCAGCAGACACATCACGGGCAAGCGTGTTACGCGCATCAAACAGCGTTCTCACAACACCGCGAATATATAACTTAGGGTTTAATTCAGTAAGACGCTCAATCGTCTGTGATAAATCCGCTAATCCCTCTAATGCATAATATTCACACTGCATTGGGATAATCACACTATCAGTTGCAACCAAGGCATTAATCGTCAGTAGGTTCAAACTGGGTGCACAGTCTATAATCACGTAATCGTATGGCGGCTGTTGCGAGGATGTCTGCGCATCAACCAGATTTTTCATCGCCGTTTTGAACAGCTCGTGACTGTCCGTTTTACTCATCAATGTGATGTCCATACCAGCCAAATCACGATTGGCACCGATCACATCAAACCCTGCCGGACTGGTCACAATCGCTTCTGAAAGCGCTACACCATCCAGTAAAACATCGGCTATGGTAAGCATCAGCTCGTTTTTGTCGACACCCGTACCGCTGGTTGCATTGCCCTGTGGGTCTAAGTCAATCAGTAGTACGTGCTTGCGCTTAGCAGCTAAACTGGCGGTCAAGTTTACCGCCGTCGTGGTTTTGCCCACGCCGCCTTTTTGATTCGCAATTGCTATGATTTCCATACACTCACTCAATTTTATTAAGGTCTGTTACTGACTTTTTCTTTTAATTTATTTGCCGCTCAATCTTATATGCTTATGCAGTGCTACTAAATCAGCGCTTCATGAAAGTCAGCCATTTATAAAAAAATTCTTTTATAAATCACCCAATTTTCGTTTGTATATTTTCAGTGCCTTTTAAATACTATGCCATTTAGGTACAAACGTAAACTGCGTTTCACAAAAAACGACTGCTGTTTCATGACTGAGAAGTATCTACCTTTCAGGCATTTTTAGCAGACATTTCAATCAAATGACGACTATCATGCAGACGCGGCACTGTCAGCTTAATCGTCTTAATGTGCCAATCACTATCAAGCGCTTGTAGCTCTTCATCGCTTGGCACTTTGCCTTTCATAGCACACAAATAACCGCCATCTGCCAATCTCGGCTGCGCTACTTCAACAAAATCTATCAAACTGGCAAACGCTCTAGAAGTCACCACATCATAGCTGGCTTCGTGCGCTTCAATACGCGAAGCGATCGGTTGCATATTACGTAAGCCAAGCTCACTGCTGATCTGCTTAATAAAGCGAATCTTTTTTTGATTACTATCAAGGGCTGTACACGAGCGCTCAGGCTGACAAATCGCAATAATCACTGCAGGCAACCCTGCACCTGTACCGATATCAAGCAGCGACCCTGTCGGCAAATGCGTTATAATAGACAAGCAATCAATCACATGTTTGATCAGCGCTTCTTCTGGATCGGTGATGGCGGTCAGATTATACGCTTTATTCCACAACAAAAGCTGGTCTAAGTATAATAATAACGTGCGCTGCTGTTTCTCACTTAGTGATAGACTTAGCTCATTTACGGCTTGGGCTAAGATACTGGCCAGCTTTGGCAATTGTGAGCCAAGCTTCACAAAGCCAGTCGGATCAATATTGATATTACCCGTGCTAGTAGACGACGAAGAGGTTTTAGCGGAAGCTGACATACAACGAGTTATCCAGTTTTGACATGTGAACCGCCTATTTTATCATGCAGTCTGCTCATTGAATAGTTGCAGATTGCGCCAATGTGGGACATCTTATACTATCTGCACGGTTTGTGAGGCGTTATTCTACTTTAATAGCGCAAAACTTCCGCTTAATTTATGCTCCAGTCGCCTATTGCTACATAGTTATCTCACCATGATACAAAAGTATGCTCAATGATTTCGCTAAATTGTGGCCATATCTTGTAAGATATTCTGCTTGATTATAAAAATCTAAGAAGCGCTTTTTTATAATACCGTACTGCTTCTTTAACTCTGTTACTATTGCTAAGATGATCTCTTAAACGCCTATGACCGAACGACCCTACCCCCTTATGTCTCAAATATCAAAAGACGCTAATAATATGGTACCACCTACCGCTGACTCACAAGACGATAAACCAGTAATATCTAACGCCCCAAATCCTATTTTTACTGAGGTTCAAAAAAGCTGCCGTATTTCAGCTGAGCAACTAAAACGCTATAGCGACCCTGATGAGCTGCCTACAGACACACGTACTGCGCCTGACTTAGATGTTGGCTTCGGTCAACAACGTGCGCTCAAAGCCTTGCATACAGCGCTAGACATCAATGCAAGTGGCTATCATGTGTTTGCTGCTGGTGAGAACGGCTTGGGTAAGCGTACTGTCATCAGTCGCCTGTTGGCCCGTATTGCCGCCGACGCACCAACGCCTGATGATTGGGTTTATGTGCACAATTTTACCGATCCACGTACGCCACTGGCTCTGCGTCTACCTGCAGGACAAGCCGCCTTGCTACAACAGCAGGTCAATAACTTGTGGCAACAGGCAAAAAAGCGACTAAGCCAACGCTTTCGTAGCGACCAATACCAAAGTAAAATCGAAGCGATTAAAAACAATACACATCAAAAAGAGAGTCATGCTTACGACGCGCTAAACGCTGAGGGCAAACAGTATGATCTAGCCTTAACGTTTCGCTCGTTTGATAACAAGGCAGTTTTCGTCCATCCCAGTCAGTTGACGACAGACAGTAGTAGCGACCCTGTAAAGGCTTCAGAATCATCTAGCAACAGTGCAAATTTATCACCAAGAAATGATAACGAAAAAGCCAATATATTGAGCAACGATAAGACTAACCATGATGAAGAGCAAAACAACGCTCAAAATTCTGAGTATGGTAACAGTGAGTACGAGGCTGAGTTAAATAACTTCGTACAGAAAAACCATATGCAAAAGCGCCTCAGTCAACTAACCATTGCGTTGGAGCAGTTAGAAGACGAAGCCAACGATGCGATAGAATCACTGCATCGCAGTATCGCACGCCGTGCACTACAGCCTTTGTTCGCGCCTGTTTATGAGCAATTTGCCACGCACCCACTTGTGGTTGACTATCTCAAAGCCATATTTGCCGATATGGTTACTCATGTAGAGCGTATCGTTAACGGCGATGACGAAGAGTTTGTGACGGCTGTATTGACCACAACACCCAGCCGTTACGCGGTCAATGTCATTGTCAGTCACGCACCAGACAGTGGCGCGCCTGTTGTCTTTGAAGACTTACCAACCCATCTAAACTTATTGGGTCATGTTGAGCAAATCACTCAATTAGGGACAGTAACGACTGATGTCAGTATGATTCGCGCAGGTGCCCTACACCGTGCCAATGGCGGCTACCTGCTGCTAGAAGCCAGCCATTTACTTGAGCATCCTTATGCATGGCAAGGTCTAAAGCGCGCACTACAGTCACGCAAAATTAAGCTCTCAAGCCTTGAGCAAATGCTAACGCTAACAGGTAGCTTGTCTTTATCACCAGCGCCCATTGATCTTGATATCAAAGTGATCTTATTAGGTGAAGCAGACTTATATTATGAGCTGCTTGAGCTTGAGCCTGAGTTTGATGCAGTGTTTAAAGTTCGCGCGGACTTTCATGATGATGTGACGCGCACCAGCGAGCATGAATTGGCACTGGTAGCGAAAATGGCAGACATCATCGATTATGCTGATCTCTATCCATTCGATAGTAGCGCGCAAGCCACGTTGCTTGAGCATTTAAGCTTGCAAGCTGAAGAGCAGGACCGTTTAAGCCTACACAGTGATTTGTTGATTAAACTGTTGCATGAATCAAACCGTCACGCTCGTTTAAATGATGAGATAATGGTGACAGCAGATCATGTCACTCAGGCAATTGACGACATGGATGAGCGCTCAGGATATTTGCGCGATCTATACTGGGACGAACTCAAAAACGGCCAGCAGCTGATTCAAACCCAAGGTAGTGCAGTTGGGCAAGTCAACGCCCTGACCGTCGTCAGCTATGCCGATAGTGAGTTTGGCATGCCAGCGCGCCTCACTGCCGTTATTCAGCCCAATATTGGCGCAGGTGAAATCCTTGATATCGAGCGTGATGTAGACTTGGGTGGTAGCTTGCACGCCAAGGGTATGTTGATCATGACCAGTTATTTGCGCGCGTTATTTAGCCAACACCATGCACTAAACTTCAGCGCTTCGCTCGCGTTTGAACAAAGCTACGCCCATATCGATGGTGATAGTGCCACCGTTAGCGAAGGTTGTGCGCTACTATCCGCTTTAGCAAATGTCCCTATTGATCAATCCTTTGCCATTACTGGTTCTATGAATCAGCTGGGCGAAGTACAAGCGGTTGGTGGTATCAATGCCAAAATCGCCGGCTTTTTTGATGCGTGCCGTGAGCAAGAGTTGACGGGCGCTCAAGGCGTGGTCATTCCAATGGCCAATGTCAAACAACTCATGCTACGCGACGATATCATTGCTGCGGTAAAAGACGGCGACTTCCATATTTATGGCGTTTATACCTTGAGTGAAGCATTGACCTTGATGACAGGCCTACCCATCGATACCATGAATAAAAAAGGTCGCTACCGCAAGGACACCCTATTTGGCAAAGTCCTAAATCGTCTGATGTTATGGGATGAGAACCAAGACGGCGACGATGAGGTAGATGATAAAAAGTCAAAAAAGAAAGAGAAGAAAAAACGCAAAGCCAAGCGCCAAAAAAAAGAGGACAAAATAGAAAAAGAAAATCGCAAAGGCGAAAATAACGATAGTGACGTCACTGACAACCGTGAGCACAGTGAAGCTTAAAGTGTCAATGACAACACACCAAAATGATAATTAGGACGTGTTTAGACGGTGCTTAAACGGCGCCTAAACGATGTCTAAATGTATACGAACGTCCCTAGACGCTTTGATACTTTTCTGAGATGATAAACAACCAGCCAAAATCTGTAGAACAATAACCTGTGACTTTATAAAGGGTATTTTTTGATGACTGTACATTCTACTAATGCCAATAACCTTCAAGCTCAATCAGATTCTGATGAGCAAGCAGTTGCAATAGAGGCGGCAGAAAATGATGTGTTAAAAGAGACCCAGGATAATCGTTATGGGGCAGCGACAACGGCTCGTCAATGGCAAGTACTGTCACAGCTACAGCGCAATCGCTGGGTAGGTACGACTCATATTTATGAACAGCTCATGATGGCCGGTTTTGACATCAGCCTGCGTACCGTGCAACGTGATTTGAACGCATTGGCCAAACGCTTTCCTATCGAAAAAAACAACGCCAATCCACAAGGTTGGCGCTGGAAGGAAGATGCACCGCTGCAAAGCTTGCCGCATATGAATCTATCGCAGGCAGTTGCTTTTAATATGGTCGAGGCCAATCTCACTCAGCTATTGCCGCCTGTGATTTTAGATGAGCTATTTCCGTGGTTTGATCTAGCAAGACGACAGCTCAAAAACAGTAAAGTCACGCATTCATGGATAGACCGTGTACGTATCGAGCCTGCGACCCAGCCACTTATTGCCCCAGATATAGATTTAGATAGCAAAGACAACATTTACCATGCATTGTTTTATCAGCTGCAAATTAATGCTTGCTACACTCGCAGCAATAAATCAGAGGCCAGCGAATATACGCTAAACCCTATTGCTATCATTCAGCGTGGCGTGATTATTTATCTACTGGCGACTCGTACCGATGACCCCGATGCCACCATTCGTACCTTTGCGCTACATCGATTTGATAGAGTCGAGATTTTAGAGAGCGCAGCAAAGACACCAGATAACTTTCAGCTCGATACGTATTTGGATGAAGGCAGTATGGGCTTTAGTCATCCATTATTTGGTGAGTTGGCTGAGCGTGGTAAAAACACAGCCGTTGAGCTAAAATTTACCCAAAAAGCAGGCCGAAGCCTCACTGAGAGCAAGCTGAGTGATGATCAAATCGTCACATCAAACGACGACGACACCCTAACAATAAAAGCGACCGTTAATTTGACCTCACAGCTGGTTTGGTGGTTACGTGGTTTTGGCAGTGGACTGTTAGACGCCAAGCCTGCACTCCTTTATCAAGCGGTATTGGACCAACCTGCAATGACAAACAACGAATAACACTCGAATGACACTAATCGTTAACCACTAAAAATTAAAAAAGGAATATTATGCCGACCACTGCGCCATCACCGCTGCTTTCCGACAGTTTGAGAGGACTGGGCTTGGACACTGGAACCTTGTTTTTTGCACTCAATTATGAATTTACCAAGATTGAGCCAAAAGGGTTATTTAAGCGCTTTAAAAAAGACAAAAGCGCGGTCGATATCGATCTAGCTTGCGTTTTATATGATGAAAACTGCATCATCAGCGACCTTGTTTGGTTCAAACAACTACGTGATAAAGCTGAAGCCATCAAGCATCAAGGCGATAGTCTAAATGGCAAGGATCGCGGAGAGCAAGCGATGTATTTAGCACCGCTGGATCAAGAGCAGATCAGAATAGAGTTGGCGGAGATTCCCTTACACATCACCCATATCGCTTTGATTGCCAACTCGTATCACGGACATTCTCTCTCTAGAGTCAAAAAAGGTGAGATACATCTGAGTGATGATGAGGGCAATCGCTGTTTTGAAGTTAACCTAAAACAGCTCCCACGTGATTGTAAAACGCTTTGGGTCGCTCATTTGCGCCGGTCTGTTGATGATTGGCATTTAACGCTACAAAATTTACCACTGAGCGCAGAAGATCTCTCAAAAGCGGCGCAAGAAGTTGCGCATGAATTGGCACGTTCGCTGCCTATCCCTCAGGGAATATAACGCCAACAATCAAAATGACAGGAGGCGGCATTTTTGCCACACCGTCTCCTTTTATCTCAAACCGATAACCTTTGTTTAAAAGACTCTAGGCATAAGTGTCTATTGTTATCGAATACTATCGGACAGATACTTAGGTTATAAAGCCTCGCCGCAATGCGGGCAAAAATTCTTTTGACGCACCTCCACTTCTTTTTCGCGCCGCTCAAGCTCTTGCTCACGTAGCACTTGCAGTACAATATTTTGTGCTTGCTCTTTATCCAGTCCCAGCTCTCGGCGAATCTTGTCAATCATCATCTGATTTTGTACCAAATCAAAATCACTATCGATCAGCTGCTCACGAAAATGCTGCTCCAGCTCTTCGCGGCGTTGTGCCAATTCATTTGCCAGACCTGTCGCCAGAATACCTGCAGGCAGTGCAGCCAAACCCACACCCAATATCGTGATGATCGCCCCCAATATTTTACCAGCGTTAGTAATTGGTGTGACATCTCCATAACCCACCGTCGTAAGCGTCACCACCGCCCACCACATGGCTTTGGGTATTGACTCAAACTCTTCTGGCTGCGCATGGTTTTCAACCAAATAAATCCCGCTTGAGGCCGTTACAATCATAATAATCAATATAAAAATAACCGCTTGAAACGAACCGCGCTCTTTACTGATGACCACCAGCAAAATACGCATAGAAGCAAAATAACGCGTCAGTTTGAGAATACGAAATAAACGTAAAATACGTAAGAAGCGCAAATCGATATTGACAAAGAAGTTCAAGAAGGCTGGCACAATAGCAACCAAGTCTACCAAAGCAGATGGACTTCTGATCCAGTCCCAGCGCTGCTTCCACGTTGTATTATCAGGCTTTGCTTCAGCGACACTCCATAGCCGCAGCAGATACTCAATCGAAAAGACCACAATAGAGAAGTTTTCAAACCAAGTAAAATAATCTTGATAAGGGTAGTACCAGCTGTCAACTGACTCAGCAATCACAGCTGCCACATTGGTCATGATCAAAAATATGAGAAAATAATCAATATAGCGGCTAAATAAAGTGTCATGTTCATCATTTTGCAACGTATCATAAACAAAATGACGTAAGCGCCTTATAGATTGGAGTAGCATGCCGTCCCTATTCGGTGAAATACCGGTATTATGTAAATAAAATAAATTAACTGCCTTGCAAGGTGTTCAAGCGCTCTATCATCAAGAGCACACGCTTTATTCAATGCGCTTTCATCAATGCACTTTGATCAATACGAAAATATCAACTATTTGACATGACCCAGCATGGCATTGGCTTATCGCCTGTTCATCAGCAGCCGCTATAGTCAATCAATATTAAAAGTGGTACAAGGCAGACGAGTGCAAGTACTACAGTAGTAGGCTAAACGAGTCTAACGCGGTAACACTTTAATAGTGGTTCGACTATATTATGTCCCATGTAGATAATAAAGATAGACTGCTATTAATAGCACCAATGCGGTGCCTACTACTGATAATCGTAAAAACTGCTCATCAGCGGGCAATTGCTGGCTGATGTCTTGAGCAGGTACTAAAAATAAATGGCACTCAGGGCAACAAGAATCTACCTGATTCAATATGTTGGTAGAACGGGCGTTCTTACAACGTAGTGGGGAGTTGCTACAATAACCAAGCATAATACGTACGCCTTTTATCAAATCATGAATATCAATTCAGTAAGCCGTCACCATTTATTTCCAATTCTACCGTTTAGACATTAGCAATAATCAATATATAGTTGATCCAATTTAAGAGTGGTACAAGGCAACCGAGTGCAGATGTATACGTCATACTTCAAGCGAGGTTAACGCTGTAACGCTTTTTTAATGGATTGACTATAATTCTTATCTACCTATTTTCAGAGTATCACAACAGGCTTATACCCTACCTCACAATAATCAATTTTTTTAAATAATCAAAATAATTATACCGTTATCGCCTTTACTATAAATAATTAAATAAAACTTAGTAAAGCACAATTAAAACCTTACAGTAATTGTGGTTTTATACTATAATGGAGTCATAATGTTACCGCTTTATCATCCATTATAACATTATGTATCAGTGTGCAATGTCATCCCTCATTAGCACTGATAACCTTTTAATATATTAAGGAACCAAATCATGAAACTACAATCCCTAGTTTTAGCCGCTGCCACTGCCCTTACCATGACCACTGCTTTTGCCGTACCTTCTGGCACTTGGTCTATTGCGGCTGGTGCACATTATGTTGACCCTAAAAGTGATAATGGCACTCTAGATAATGGTTTGTCTGTTGATGTTGACGGCGATATACAGCCAACTATTAGTGGTGAGTATTTCATTGCCAACAATGTCGGTGTTGAGCTACTCGCAGCACTTCCATTTCATCATGATTTTGATCTAAACAGTGCGGATGGCACACAAGTTTTAACAGGTAAAACCCAACATTTACCACCAACTCTTTCTGTGCAATATCACTTTGACTCTGACAACATGCCAATGAATATCAAGCCATTCGTTGGTGTTGGCGTGAACTATACGACCTTTTTTAAAGAAAGAATCTCTACTGGTGGTGATTTAGATCTTGATGATAGTGTTGGTGTGGCTGGTCATGTCGGTTTAGACATTCCTTTCGCTCCAACTGAAGCTTTCCGTATCGATGCACGCTATATGGACATCAAAACAGATGCTACTTTAGATGGCGGTGACATCGGTGAAATCGATATCAGCCCTTGGGCATATGGCATTGCATTTGTTAAACAGTTTTAATCACAAATCGTATTAAACTCGATGATCTAAGTATAAAAAGCCAGCGCTGATGCTGGCTTTTTTTTGGCTGATAGTTACTCATATCTAATACAGTACTGCTCAAAAAAAAGACCACCCTTAGGCAGTCTTTTTTTGGTTTTAGTTTTTAAAGTAGCGTATCAGCTATAGCAAAATACGGCGTGGATCAGCAAGCAATGTAGCAACATAGCGAGTGAATACCGCTGCATCCGCACCATTGATGACGCGGTGGTCATAAGACAATGATAATGGCAGCATCAAGCGCGGCTCAAAAGTTTGCTTAGCGTCATTCCAAACTGGCTGCATGGTCGCTTCTGATGCGCCCAAGATGCCTACTTGTGGCCAGTTGACCAGTGGCGTGAATGATGTACCGCCCAAGATACCTTGGCTTGATATGGTAAAGCTGGCACCTTGCATATCTTTAGTAGTGAGCTTTTTATCACGGGCTTTGCCTGCAAGCTCACCAATTTCAATCGCGATCTGCTTGATGCCTTTGTCCTGTGCATTTTTAATCACAGGAACCACTAGGCCGTCATCAGTCGCAACCGCAATACCCATGTTGACACTCTTACGTAAGATAATTTGTGTATTATCGTCGCTCAAATGACTGTTGAAACGTGGATGCTGAGTCAAGGCGTAAGCAGTTGCTTTAACAATAAAGGCCAAAATAGTCAGGCCAATACCTTGCGCCTTCATGTCACCCTTTAGCTCACCGCGTAGTTTTTCAGTTTCGGTGATATCAGACAAATCAAACTGTGTCACTTGCGGTAGATAGGTATTGTAGTTCAGCTGCGGGATTGACACTTTTTGCAAGCGGCTTAAATCTTGGGTTTCTGTTTCGCCCCAGATTTCAACATTGCTCATATCAGGTAGTTTTGGCAGACCTGAGCTAACAGCACCCTGAGCAGCTGGTGCGGCTTGTTGGGTGGTCAAACGGTTTTTAACATGCGCAAACAGATCTTCTTTTAGAATGCGATCGTTTAGTGCTGAACCCTTTACCTGTGTGATATCGACGCCAAGCTGACGAGCCAATTTACGTACAGCAGGACCTGCATATACATCAACCAACTTTTCATTGACTTCCGCTTCGCTCAATTTTTTGCCCGCAGGTGCAGCAGTTGAGGTCGGTGCAGGCGCTTGCTCTGGCTCGCCTGTTGGGGCTGGCTGTGACTTGCTTTCAGTTTTCGGTGCAGGCTTGTCCGCTTTATCTTCAGTTTTAGCAGTATCTGCTTTCGGTTTTGCCTTAGGAGTACCTGCCGCTTTAATAACGATAAAGTCTTGACCGTTGGCAACAGTGTCACCAGCATTAACCAAGATTTTTTCAACTACGCCTGCTTCTGGTGCAGGCACTTCGACTGAGGCTTTGTCTGACTCAATCAGTAGGATAGACTCATCGGCACTGACCGTGTCGCCTACACTCACCATAATCTCAGCCACTTGCGCTTCATCAACGCCTATATCTGGCAGTGCATGGGTAGTCGATGCGCCTTCGCCAGCATCATCAGTCGCTTCTTCTGCATCTGCATCATCTTCAACAGGTGCGTCTTCATTATTATCGTCTGCTTGTTCTGAATCAGTTACTTCTTCGGCAGTATCGTCATTATCATCGCTTGCGTCAGCACTCTCTACTTCGATCAATACCATGCCTTCGCTGACTTGATCGCCGATGGCGACATTGATTTTGGTGACTTTACCAGCAGCAGAGCTTGGTACTTCAACTGACGCTTTGTCAGACTCTAACAAAACGATGTTGTCATCTTTTGCGATGACATCACCCACTGCTACCATAATTTCGCTGACTTCAGCACTATCGACACCCAAATCGGGGGCTTTAATGTCCATGTTTTATCTCCTAGTCTTATGATTATTATTCTTTGACATCACCGTCATTGAGCAAGGGCGCATCTGCTTGATCTTCGGCGCGGCCTTCATTGCTGATATCTTCATCGTCTTCAGCAACGAACTCAGGCACAGGACTTGGGTTGACTTTGCCTGGTGCAGGTGCATCTGGAGAATGATCATAATAAGACTGTTGGTGCCATGCAGGTGGCTGATCCGCATCGATGCCTAAGCTTGAAATCGCATCTTTTACCAAACGCATCTCGACTTCACCCTCATCCGCTAAGCGCTTAAGCGTGGCGACAACGATATGAGCCGCATCAACGTTAAAGAAGCTGCGTAGGTTCTCGCGAGTATCAGAGCGGCCATAACCATCTGTGCCAAGCGTGGTATAAGGACGGTTGTCTGGTAACCAAGCACGAATTTGCTCTGAGTAGTTACGCATGTAGTCAGTGGCTGCAACTACGATGCCTTCGTGCGGTGCTAATTGCTCAGTAACCCATGGCACTTTTTCTTCATTCATTGGATGTAGACGGTTGTAGTCGTCACAAACCATACCATCACGAGTCAACTCGTTGAAGCTGGTGACACTCCAAACGTTTGATGTGATATTGAACTCATCTTTTAGGATCTGAGCCGCTTTTTGTACTTCACGTAGAATCACGCCTGAACCCAATAGCTGTACCTGAGTTGAGCCGTTGTCTTCAAGCAAATACATACCGCGCTTGATACCTTCCTCGCTTCCTTCTGGCATGGCAGGCTGGTCGTAGTTTTCGTTCATTAGCGTTAGGTAATAATAAACGCGCTCGCCTTCTCCGTACATCCGACGTAGGCCATCATGCATGATGACCGCCAACTCATAACCATAGCAAGGGTCATAGCTCACGCAGTTCGGTACGGT
The DNA here is from genome assembly GCF_900101915.1 of Psychrobacter pacificensis. Classification (GTDB taxonomy): domain Bacteria; phylum Pseudomonadota; class Gammaproteobacteria; order Pseudomonadales; family Moraxellaceae; genus Psychrobacter; species Psychrobacter pacificensis. The sequence goes on from NZ_FNAL01000016.1 coordinate 40,152, forward strand.
GTTAAACAAAATCTGCGAATGGCCATCTTGATGCTGCAAGCCTTCACCATTCAAAGTCGTACGACCCGCAGTAGCCCCTAATAAGAAGCCTTGTGCCTGACAGTCACCTGCTGCCCACGCCAAGTCACCTATGCGCTGGAAGCCAAACATCGAGTAATAGATGTACATCGGAATCATTGGTAGCGCGTTCACAGAGTAACTGGTTGCCAAGGCAATCCATGTACTCATCGCACCCGCTTCGTTGATACCTTCTTCTAACATATGGCCATCGATGGCTTCTTTATAGCCCATCAATGCTTCGCTATCTTCTGGCGTATATTTTTGTCCGACCGCAGAGTAAATACCCAATTGACGGAACATACCTTCTAAACCAAAGGTACGCGCTTCGTCTGGTACGATTGGTACCACGCGATCTTGGATGTCTTTGTTTTTCAGCATGGCTGATAACAGACGTACAAATACCATCGTCGTTGATTGTTCTTTGCCGTTACTACCCTTTAATACGCGATCAAATATCGACAGCTCAGGGATGTTCAGCGGAATATGGCCACTACGGCGGTTTGGCAGATGACCACCCAATGCTTCACGGCGACCTTTTAGATACTTCATCTCTGCCGAACCTTCTTCAGGACGGTAGAATGGTAGAGTCTCTAATTGCTCATCGGTAAATGGCAAATCAAAGCGATCACGGAAATACACAAGCGCCTCTTGATCAAGCTTCTTGATTTGATGCGATTTATTGACCGCTTGTGTTGTGCTTGACAAACCATAGCCTTTGACAGTTTTGACCAGTACGACCGTTGGCTGACCTTTGGTTTTCATCGCTTCGCTAAACGCAGCATAGACCTTCATTGGGTCATGACCACCACGGTTTAGGCGTGCAATGTCTTTATCAGTCAATGCATCTGCCATTTCTTTTAATTCAGGATATTTACCAAAGAATTCTTTGCGAGTAAATTCAGGCGTACGCGCTTCATATAGCTGGTATTCACCATCGACCACTTCTTCCATACGATGTTTGAGCACGCCAGTATCATCATTGGCAAGCAGGCTATCCCATTTGCCACCCCAAATGACTTTAATCACACGCCAGCCAGCACCGCGAAATACCGACTCTAGCTCTTGAATAATCTTGCCATTACCACGCACAGGGCCATCGAGGCGCTGCAAGTTACAGTTGATGACCCAAATTAGATTGTCCAACTTCTCACGACCAGCAAGAGAGATTGCGCCCAAGCTTTCTGGCTCATCCGTCTCACCATCACCTAAGAATGCCCAAATTTTACGGCCTTCTTTTTCGAGCAAGCCACGGTTTTCCATGTAACGATGCACGTGAGCATGATAGATCGACATGATCGGACCTAAGCCCATTGATACCGTTGGGAACTGCCAATAGTCAGGCATCAAATATGGATGAGGATAGCTTGATAAGCCTTTACCACCCACTTCACGGCGGAAGTTATCAAGCTGATCTTCGGTTAGACGACCTTCTAAATAAGAACGTGCATAGATACCTGGCGCTGAGTGACCTTGATAATAAATCATGTCCCCACCGAAGTGATCGCTTGCCGCACGGAAAAAATGGTTAAATCCTGTTTCATAAAGCGTGGCACTAGAGGCAAATGACGCCAAGTGACCACCCAAATCATCATCATTTTTGTTGGCACGCATGACCATTGCCAAAGCGTTGTAACGAATCAACGCACGAATTTTACGCTCCATACCAAGATCGCCTGGATACATTGGCTCGTCCTCGACTGCGATGGTATTGATATAAGCAGTATCAAGGCGGTTGAATGGCAGGCCTTCTTGCACCGCCATATTGTACAAGGCTTTTAGAAGAAACTGCGCGCGATCCTTATCTGCATGTTTGAGAACAGACTCAAAGGCTTGTAGCCATTCTTGGGTCTCGGTGCTATCAGCATCCTTGTAATAATTCATTTTTGTCGATCCTTTTATATCAGTCATACCTACCTATCTAGACGGTAAGGCTTTGTTAAATACTGGTGTGAAGTGAGATATAGGTTTACTTATGACTTCCTTGCTATGTCCAAGCATTCCCTTGTTTCATACGGTGAGATACAGCTAGATTATACAAAATAGTGCCACTGAGAATTGACATCTGCGTCAAATGGACGAAACTACAAAACAGATCATACTGTTGTCCCTGTATATTCAGTCATGAATGATTTTGACACTCTATTATAAGCGTTTGCGAGGCAATTGTTTATGGCTGTAGAGAAATGGATAAATAACAAGTATTTTTTAAATAAATAATGATTAGTTATTAGGTAAATATTATTAATTGATAGCTTTATGGAATATGACTGGTTAATCTTGCAACATAGGGTAACTGGTCATGACAAAAATGCCATTCATCTATTTAATATGATTTTTACAAAAATATTACTTAAAATACAAAATATGTATAACACGATTTTTTTTGGTAAATAAACGTTTACATTAGGCTTTAATACATAGGAATATTGAGATGCAAAAGGTAGAGCGACTTTTGAATTCAACGAAAAAGCATTTATTCAATAGATATATATGTCAGATAATGACATTGTTAGCTGCTATTCCTATGTTTTTGATTAGCAATGTAGCTTTTGCTGAAGCTGATCCTGTATGTCCAAGTGGACATGCTATGTATTACTTAGGCTCTAAGAGTACTACAACAGCGCCTAAGGCCACATTGAGTTGGTCAGCAGCAGGCAACTCTAGTACCACTTATAGCTTTGACAGTGGTCTTAAACTCGTCTTATCTTTTTCCGATATCAACTTTATTAGAACTGGCTATCCAGAAGTTAGCAGTTTTGCTGGTGTTACTACCAATGCTCTTAACATGCGTCATGGCAGCGAAAAAATTGATGTGAATCACAGGTTGACGGCCACTATTAATAAACCCGTTACAAAATACGGTTTTGTCGTTCAAGACTTAGATGCAAATGCTGCTGGAAGATACACTGAGTCGGTATCAATTGTTACTACAGGTGGTTCTTTTAGCAATTTCGCTAACAACTTTACTGTATCCAATTCGAATAAAACGATTACTGCAAACCAGTGGGCAAACTGTAGTCCTAGTAGTCCATGTAATTTTAATATTGAATGGGGAGCCCAATCAGCAAATACGCCATTTGTAACCACACATGGTAATCCATACTCTGGTGCCTCCACGACAACGTCAACTGGTGATCATTTAGTAGGCTATTCCGATTTCTACTTTTGCCTCGCGCCGCCCAAACTCATTGTAAAAAAAGCGTTGAGTGGTACACGTGTCAATACTAACGATCAGTTTGAGATCGCCGTTAGTGGTGGATCATTAGCTGCCAATAGTTTTACCACTACTGGTACAGGCTCAACAATCACGAACGGAACCAGTGCAACGATTACCCTAGCAGAGAGCACAAATTATACTATTACTGAGCGCGTGATGAATGGTACGACCCTAGGTGATATAGCTAACTACAATGCGACTTACGTTTGTAGTAATGCCACAACAGGTAGTACAACAGTAATGCCTACGACTGCAATGAGCTATAACCCTACTACTAAAACGCGTTCATTCACCCTTAGTAATGTTACTTATGGTGATGAAATTACATGTACTATCACTAATAGTGCAAACTACGTATTCTCAGGCACCGTATTTAACGATAACGGTAATGTTTCAAATCCATCTAAGGATGATATATCTAGCAAGTACTTAAATAATAGTCTTTATTTCAATGGCAAATACGATTCACCTACCGAATCTGGGATCCCCTTTACTACTGGTCACACCATTACTTTGAATAAATGTGCCGGTGATAGTGGTACGTTCTCACCTCAGACGGTAAACATTGGTAATGATGGAACCTATAGTTTTAGCTTGACGCCAGCACAAGTAGGTAGTTACACAAGACTCTGTGTCACTCAGAATGAACCTAGTAATTATACATATTCTGTAGACACGACAAGCGATGTGCGACAAATAAACATCATTAATAGTCAGTACAACTATCCTAGCAATGATTTCGGTGATGTTATTCAAGCAAATGCTGCATTGGTATTGATCAAAAGTCAGTATATTCATGACTGTAGTCTAAATAACCTTGCCACAATTAGTGTTAATTATGAAGGTAGTGCTAGCAGCGCGTATAGTATAAAACCAATATCTGGCATTGTGCCAGGACAATGTATCGCTTATAGAATTGAAGCTATCAATCGAGGTAATATTTCCTTAGCCGATATTGTTATTAAGGATAGGCTACAGAGTAAAAACGACTCTAATAATTCGCTAATTACCTCTACCTTAGTTAATCCAATACCTATTGGTGAAAATAGTGGCACTCCATCATTTGCAACAAACTCAGTATCTATTGGTAACAACGGTACAGTGATCACCAATACTTTTTCCTTAGGTGCTACTACAGCCACTCGCCGTCAGGCCATTCGTTTTAATACCAAATATGGCACTACAGCGAACACTCAGTAGCTATTATCTATTGCAACTCTAGATTATTACTACTTCCTTTTCTAATACAAAAAAGCCCTGTCTTCTTAGACAGGGCTTTTACCGTTTGGTCATCTTGAAATACCATTTGTCATCTTTATAATTGATACTTGTATCGATTACGTTACAATAGCTTAAAGGGGAATGTGTGCTTTTTACAGACGACCCTGATAGCAAATGATAGACAGTTTCACGGCAGCCCAAAGCATTAGTATCCCAATGATAGTAACGGTATAAGAAAGGATTTTATATGAAACGTTTCAAGATTCTACGCAATATTCTATTAGCTACTATAGCTTCTAGCTCTTTACTAAATGTAGCACATGCTGATGATGCTCTAAAAATGGAACTAACAGCCAATCAAGTCATAAAGAATGCGGAAGGTAAAACAGTCTATAAGCCAGTACGCACCGCACCGGCAGGTACTGTGATTCAGTATAAAGCGAATTATACCAATACCATCAATAAAGATATTAACGATTTAATGGTGACGCTACCTATTCCTGCCAATATGACATTTACTGGCGATGCGATGCCTGCAAGTGCACAAGCCAGTATCGATGGTGAGAATTACGCTGATATACCACTTATGCGTAAAGTCGATGGCAAAATGGTCAAGATTCCATATTCTGAATACCGCACTCTGCGTTGGAATATTAAGTTATTGCCAGCTAAAAAGTCAGCAGCTGTTGCTCTCAATACCACCGTTAATTAATTCAATAGACATTAAACCTTCACGCTTTTAACGTTTCAATTTTTAATCTTAACTCTGGAGCATTATATGAAATCAACCACTTTTAACTATAGCCTGCTAGCTGTCGGCGTCGCCGCAGTAATGGGTGTGTCTACTGGCGCTAATGCAGCGACCCCAGCTAACGCTGTAACAGCAGGCGCTGCGCCAATTAATAACGTAGCAACTGCAAGCTACAGTATTGCTGGCGTCAGTCAGCCATCTGTAACCTCTAACACAGTAACCGTTAACGTTAGCGAAACGGCTAACTTTGCACTCACATCGACTGTTGATGATGGTAGTATTGGTGACGATACTGCTATCAATCAGACTGCTACGCCAGGTGGCACAACTACCTTTACTCATAATTTAACCAACACGGGTAACGTGACGGATACTTATACCATCAATACCACAGGTAATGACTCATCACTGGTAACGGCTACTCCAGACTATGCGTTAGGTACTGCGCCTGTTACGTTTACTATTGTACAAGCAGATGGTACTCCTTTAACTGATGCTCAGGTCACCGCTTTAGGAACTCAAGCACAGACAGGTACCCTAACTAATGGCGGTACTATTAGACTACAGCCAGGTACTAGAGCTAACTTAAGCTACGAAGCAGCTACGCCAGACGATAGTAACGGTAATGACAAAGGTGTAGGCACATTAACAGCGACCAGTACTTTCTTTACTGCTAATAATGCACCTGGTGCGACATTGGTGAACGAAAACCAAACTATCGTGAGATTGCCTACTTTCAAAATTGTAAAAACAGCGACCAGTACTGTCGATTTGACAGTCGCTAACCCACAGATTGCTTATAGTATCGTAGTCACTAACGCGATTACTGACTATAGTGCTGCTGCGACTGATATTGTTATCAGAGATGTCCTTCCTGTAGGTTTGAGTTTACCTAATGGCACAGCATCAGACGTGACCGTAACTGGTGGTGCTGGTACCGCTACGATTTCTACTGTTGGTACTCGACAAGCTATTGATGTTGCCGTAGCGAACTTAGCTGTTGGCGCAAGTCGCACGATTACTTTCACGGTTAACGTCGATAGAGATCAGTTTACATCTGCTAATAGTTCAGTAACTAACAACGCAGAAGTCTATGATAAGTTTGTCGGTCCGGTTAGCCCGCTACCTGCTAATCCTGTACTTGGTACTGACTATGATATTTTGGATAGTACAGATAGCACTATAGGTGTTACTAGAGTACCTGATGATGCGGGTGAAGGTAACGGCGCTGGTATAGATAGTCCTGGTGTGACTAACTTTACCAGACGAGCGGTTGTGGTGAGCAATCCAACGACTAGAGAAATCCCCCCTGCCTCAGGTACTGCTAGTCAAGCGACTCATTCAACTCTCATTACTAACAGCGGTCAAGATGGTGAAGGTACCAATGCTAACCCATTGACTTTCACTATTGCTGATGGTGGCAATAATGGGGCTGTCAGACCTGTTACTGGTCCTGTTAGTGCTACTTATACGCCGCCTGGTAATGGCGCTCCGGTTACTATAACGCTGCAACCTACCGTTGCTGGTGGTAATACATATACTCTTAATGGCACTACACTACCAACCGCTCAATTTCCAAATGGTATTGCACCTGGTGGCACATTAGCAATCAACTACAAAGTGTCGTCGGGCAATGTAGCTGCTCCTGCAACTGTTGCTGATGCTGCAGCTGTTGGTAGCACTGAAACTTCTGTTGTAACACTAACACCTGCTGGTATTAATGCACCTGCTGCTACTACAGTGACTGATACGACTAACGTTAGAGGCTTAACTTTAGTGAAGTCTCAAGCATTAGATGCGACTTGTTCAAGTACGGTTGCTGCAAGTACCTTTATTCAGACTGCGATCGATGCGAAACCTGATCAGTGTGTTATCTATCGTATTCAGGCGACTAATACTTCTTCAGCAGCGTTAGGTTTTAATCTTAACGATTTAACCATTTCGGATTTGTTGTCTAACTTTTCAGCTGGTGCGGATTTAGTAGCTGGTTCACCTGCTACTTCTGCGACTGCCTCATCTACTGCAGGCATAGCTAGTACTACCAGTACTGCAGTTCTTGGTACTAACTATACCCTAGTTCCTCAGGGCGTTGGCACCTTGACTTTTAAAATCAAAATTAAAAACGCTCGTTAATTGATATTTAACATTTTAAAGTCTATAAGCTTCACAAGACGCTTATAGACTAACGCTCCAGCTTGACCTAATTGATTTTGATGAGCCAAGCTGGAGAATTACTATCCGACCCTTTTATGTTTTATTGGATAAGCGACATATGACTAAATCTTTAATGACACCGTCTAATCGTATTACGTTGCATACAGCGAAGATCTCTGCGCTGACGGCTGCAATGTTGCTTATGCAATCAAATATGGCGTTTGCTGCGCCCACCACTCTCGTACAAACTATCAACAATATCGCTAATGCTTCTTATGACGTCAATTCTATCAAACAAAATAGCATTTCAAACCAAGTTCAAATCAAAGCCTCTGCCTTATCTGAATATGGTATTAACTTAACTCAGCAACCTGTGCGTACTGTTGCACCCAACACACTGGTGAATTGGGTTAATGTTCTTAGTAATACTAGCTATAGTGATCAGACTGTTGAGCTGACGCTTGATGTATCGCCAACTCTATCTAATTTGAAAGTTTATCAAGACTTGAATAAAAACGGCATTGTCGATAGTGGTGATACACAACTGATTCTTGATAACATGAGTGCCCAAATCAAGCTTGGTCAGAGTGAAAACATTCAGTTTATTGTGCAAGCTCTATCAGATGCTAATGGTAAGGATGGAGATACGGCTGACATTAAGATTGGTGCAGTTGTCTTAGAAGACCCGTCAGTGACTAGCGTGAGTGCGACCGATAGTTTAGTCATTATCGAATCTGGTATCAAATTCACCACCCCTAAATTTGATGAAAGCAAAACGATTTCACAAATTAATGATGACGTTTATGTCAGTGCCAGCTATGCGCAATGTAATGTACAAACTGACAAGCCTGATCAAGTATGGGTAACCATCAAATCACCAAAAACTGGAGATAGCTATTCACTTAAAGCTATAGAAACCGGTAATAACACAGGTAAATATCAGCTATCAGCAGCCACTCAAAATAACGCTAACGCTATTGACGATAAGCTTATCCAAACGTTGAACAACGACACATTGACTGTCAGTTTAGATGCTTGTATCGCCCCTTCGGTTGGTACTGGTGCTGATGAACTGCCGAACGCGTCTGACTTCACCGTGCGTATCAGTGACCTGAGCTCACAAATTAATATCGTCGATGACAACCCAGCTTTAGTTGTCACAAAGGAAAGTGACGTAAAAAGTGCTGAACTCGGCGATTATGTCAGCTACACCATCAATATCACGAACAATGGTAACGCTACTGCTTACGATGTACAGCTAAAAGATGCCTTACCACGTGGTTTTGACTACGTTGAGAATAGTGTACGTGTTAGTCCAACGACTGATATTGATATCAATCAAGCACAGACCACCGAGTTTAAAGCTGATGGTAAATATCAGGTATTGAACTTAGGAAACATGGAAAATGGCGAAAGTAAAAAAATTACTTATCGTGTGCTTATCGGTGCTTCATCACTAGGTGGTGATGGTATCAACCGCGCAATCGCAGTTGCTAACAATGAGCAAGGCCAAAGCTTAGTATCAAGAGAAGCACAGTGGAAAATCGACGTAGAACGCGGCGTCATGAATACTGACGGTATCATCATTGGTAAGGTCTATCACGATATCAACCGTGATGGTATTCAGCAAAAAGAAGACGGCGAGCTTGGGGTTGCTGGTGTCCGTATTTATATGGAGAACGGCAACTTCATCGTGACCGATCCTGAAGGTAAATACAACTTTTATGGGGTCAGTGCCAAAACACACGTACTAAAAGTAGATAGCACGACGATCCCTAGAGAAACAGAGCTGGTCACCCAAAGCAACCGTAATGCGGGTGATGCTGGCAGCCGTTTTGTCGATTTGAAATATGGCGAGCTACATCGTGCAGATTTTGCGATTGTGGGCGGCATGGGCGATAGTACTGAGCGTCTGAACGCCGAGTTAATCGCTCGTAGCAAATCAGTGAGTGCTAAGAATGATACGCTAGAGCAAGCGGTAAAAACAGTGCTAACATTAGAGCCAAACTACGATGCCGACACGACTGATAATGTCGATGCAAGTGGCTGCAATATCAATGGCGACCTAGACCTTGGTAACAACTGTGATTCTGCTATTGTCAACGACATGATTGGGGATGCGACCAATCGTGTAGACATGGCCGTGACAACGGTTGCACCTCCAGTAGAAAAAGAGCTCGAAGAATATCTAAAAGAAGTGGCTAACAATAATGTCACCTTCATTAACCTAAATGAAGGTCAACAGCTCAGTACTTACAAGCAGATGGTACAGGTACAAGCACCACTTGGTTCAATATTTACTCTATACGCCAATGGCAAAGCGATATCAGAGCAGCAAATCGGTAAAACTGCTGAGCAAGAAAAGCAAAATGTAATGGCTTTTGACTATTATGCGGTTGACCTAAAACGCGGACGCAATACTCTACGTGGTGTGGCAACTGACATCAATGGCAAAACTATTTCCGAGCAGACCATCACCGTATTGACACCTGATAGTCTGCAAGCGATTGATTATCGTACGCAAGCACAACTAGTCCCAGCAGATGGTATCAGCGAATATCAGGTTGTTATTAGTCTAAAAGATCGCGACAATCGCCCCTATATCGGTACTACTTCTCTTACACTTGATACTAATATCGGTCGTATCAATCTGAAAGACAGCAGCCAAGATCAAGCCGGTACCCAAGTTACTGTATCAGGGGGTGAGCTATTAATACCAGTCATCGCGCCAAGCGCACCAGGCAAAGGTGAGTTGGTCATCGATACGGGTAGTAGCAAGCAAATTATCCCACTACAGTTCACGGCTAAGCTGCGTCCACTCATTGCTGTGGGTATCGTCGAAGGTGCTATCTCTCTCAAAGACTTTGATGGCAGCAATATCACAGACGCACAAGGCGCGTTCGAGCAAGAGCTGCATGAAATCTCAGGCAATGATGATTATTCAGCCACTGGTCGTGCGGCAATGTTCTTGAAAGGCAAAGTGCGCGGAGATTACTTGCTGACGTTGGCTTATGACAGTGACAAAAAAGGCGAGCGATTATTCCGTGATATCGAGCCTGGCGAATACTATCCTGTCTATGGTGACTCATCGGCTAAGGGCTTTGATGCGCAATCAACCAGTAAGCTCTATGTGCGTCTAGACAAAGGTCGCTCGTTTGCTATGTATGGCGACCTAAAAACACAAATTGACAATGATGAAGGCATTGAGCTTGGTCAGTACAATCGCACCTTGACTGGTCTAAAGGCGCAATTTGAAGATAATAATACTCGCGTGACTACGTTTTTGGCAGAGACCAGTACTAGCCAGCGCGTTAATGAGACTCGCGGTTTAGGTATTTCAGGTCCCTACCCATTAGCTGAAGACTTCGATGCCGTGTTAGAGAACTCAGAAACTATCGAAGTGATCACTCGCGACCGTAATAACCCTGGCTTAATCGTCAACCGTGAGACGCTAACTCGTTTTGCTGATTATGAGATAGACCCGATTAGCCGCAGTTTATATCTAAAATCACCGATTGCGAGTCAAGATCTCGAAGGCAATCCTATCTACATTCGTGTCACAGTAGAAGTGGATGAAGGTGGTGAGGACTATTTGGTTGGTGGTATCGCTGCCAAACAGCAACTGACTAATAAAGTCGCTATCGGTGGTAGCTATATCAATAGCGACGACCCATTGAACAAAGAAGAGCTGGCTAGTGTCAATAGCGTTATCAAGTTCAACGATAAGCTAAAGCTGGTCGCTGAATACGCAATGAACAAAGCTGAGAACCCTAATTTTCAGCCAAGCAATCAGATCAACACCACAGAATTAGACGATAATAATGTTGAGGGCAATGCCTTACGTGTCGAGCTTGACTTTGATAATAAGAAAGACACGCGTGCCAAGGCTTATTACAATGATGCAGATGAAGGATTTGTCACTGGTGCATCACCACTGACTGCTGGACGTACGGAGTCTGGCGTAGAAGTCATCCATACATTCAACGACAAAAAAACAGCGTTGAAGTTAGAAGGTGTGCGTACCAAGGATCATACTACTGACGCGAGTCGTGAAGGCGTACAAGCCAGTATCGAGCAACGTTTGAGTGAAAATGTCGTTGGTGAAATCGGTGTGCGTTACTACAAACAAGATGCCACGGCAGCCTCACGCAATACGCAAGCGGCAACAGATGTCGTAGACGTTACTGACGATACGTTATTTAACGATGACATTATCAACCAGTCAGCATTAAATAGCGTTAGTGATGCTGACAAAGACATCGAAGGCACAACGGTTCGTGCCCGTATCACTTCTCGCCTACCCAAGCTAAATAATAGCTTGGTGTTTGCAGAGTATGAGCAAGATATCGAAAATAGCTCACGTAACGCGACGTCCATCGGTGGTGAGACGCCAATCGGTGGCTTGGGTCGTCTGTATGCACGTCATGATTTGATCAATAGCTTGTCTGGTAGCTATGGTCTTGATGATACTGATGAGCGTCAACGTACCGTTGTGGGCTTTGACGTCAATTATATGAAAGACGGTAAAGTGTATAGCGAATACCGCATGCGTGACGCGATCAGTGCGCGTGAAGCGGAAGCCGCTATCGGTCTGAAAAACAAGTGGTATGTACAAGAAGGCCTGACTCTAAATACGTTGCTTGAGCGCGTTGAGTCATTAGAAGGCGAAGAGAACAACACCGCCACGGCGGCAGGTTTTGGCGTTGAGTATCTTGCCAAAGAAAACTACAAAGCATCAGGACGTGTTGAGAAACGTTGGGGCGAGACAAGCGACACCTTACTTGGTAACGCAGGTATTGCCTATCGTTATACCGATGAGATTACCTTATTGGCCAAAGATACCTATTCGCGCATCGACTATAATGATGGTGATCGCACGATTAATCGTTTCCAACTTGGTGCCGCTTATCGTGATTACGACAGCAATCAACTAGACATGCTTGCAAAGCTTGAGTATCGTTTGGATGACAATAACACGGGTGATGATACTTATCAAAAAGACACCACTGTTTGGTCATGGAATGGTAACTACCATCCAACGCGTGCCCTAACCTTGTCTGGTCGCTATGCGGGTAAGTATACAGAATATGAAGCAGACAACATTACCAGTGACAATACTGCTCATGCCGTTTATGGTCGCGGTCTGTACGATATTAGCGAACGTTGGGATGTTGGTTTGCAAGCGGGTACTTATTGGAATAAGCAAGCAGATGATTTGTCTTATATGTTAGGTGCTGAAGTGGGCTATAGCCCAATGACCAACCTTTGGTTGTCACTTGGCTATAACTTTATGGGCTTTGAAGATGAAGACATCGCCTATGACGACAGTACTCAAGAAGGGGCTTACTTTAGATTGCGCTTTAAGTTTGATGAAAATCTATTCAAGCGTGAAGACCCACGTAAGAACAAGCGTTTAAACAGTGACTCTACGCAAGTTAATACGACTACCTTGTAAGCTAATGATAGCGTCTTAACTCCTGTCTACTGGCAATATAATAAGCGATTAGACAGGAGTCGCAGAGTCAGCCCTAATAATGGTAAATACCCACACTCATTACCTTCAGATAAGGTTTGCATCATGTTTAAAGCTGCCATCAAAACCACTGCTTATAAACAACCAGTACATACTGCACTCTCGGCACTGTTACTTTTGAGTGTCGTATCCCTTGCTTCAGCACAAGATAGCATCGCTAACGACACGGCTCAAATCGTTGATGCGAATAGTGCTGTAGACTGTCGTGATGATATTCAGGCTCAAGCCCCTTCTTATAAATATCAAAGCACGCAGCAACGTGTACTCAACTGTATGGTAGAGCAACTACAGCCCTATCAGCAAAAAGACAAAACCGCTCATCAGCAGTACCTCGCTTACAAAGCACAAGCATGGCTTACTTATGCGATCCATCAAGACAGTATGAATAACCGCTCAGCTGCGGGCATAGTTGCGGCAGAAACGGCAGAGTCTATCTTACAATCGCTAAAGAACGATACAGCGCAAAGCATCAAACTACAGCAAGATATCCCTACTACCTCTGCTCTAATGCGACCTGATCTGTGGGCGACGCTGAGTGCGCTAAAAGACAGTGGCGGTATAGAGTCAGCGCCACGTGAGATGGCATTTAGTGAAGTGGCATTAATTTGGGCGGCGACCAATCAATGTAAGCGAGGGTGGCGTGAGTCAGGCATACATTTTCGTATGGCGGACCGCTGGCTTGAGCAAGCACGCGAAGCCTATATTAATGCCCATGATGCGCAGACCAATGTGGCTTTAGAGCAATCTATCGTCAGCTACTATAAGCAGTATGCGCCTTTAGATGCCAGTGATGATATCTGCCGCGGACAAGATCTAACGCCTAATAATTAAAGCGCCTTACTAAATAACAGAGGTAAAAAAGCCGACAGAGTTGTCGGCTTTTTTGTGTCTACTATAGATAAAATTAGCGGTTTTTACGTGGTAGTTTTTCTGGTAGATAGCAGCGTAAGTACGCGATAAATGCGGTATTTGCTTCTTGAATATAGTCATCCGTAATGGTCTGATGACGACGATAAGACAAGGTAAATATCGCATTAACAATACTATAAGCAATCAATAGCGTGTTTTGGATATCCTCAAAATTTGGCATCTCATAACGCTCTGATAAACGCTTATAGACCAAGTCAACAATTTGATGGTCCATATCTTCGCCAAATTCATCACCTTCAAAATCAGGCGTATTGGTGTCATAAATGAGTTTGGCTTTGGTCTCATCGTTATGGAAGATCGTCACGCATTGATCAATCAGCGCGGTTAGATATCCTTGCCATCTATCGTAGTTGCCGATATCAACGGTTTCTACCATCTCTAATATTTCAATCGCATTCAAAAAGCGCAATGCTAAAAATATTGCTTCAATGTTAGGGAAGAAATGATAAGCAGAAGCTCTTGGTATTCCTGCTTCTTCACACACAGCTGCTAGAGTAATATCATTAATAGCTTGTGTTTCACTCAACTTTTTGGCACCAGCCAAAAGTTTTTGACGACGTGCGCGGCCCTGTTGGCTGGTAAATTTAAACTTGTTTGGTACAAGTTTTTTTGCCAACTCCGAATCTACTAACACATCTTCAATTTTTTCGTCTTTGTTATCACTCATTGTAAATCTCTTAATGTTACGTCCTATTTCATAAATTCAATCTTCATTGAGTAGCATTCGTCCTAAATCACTGGAGAATCAACGAGTGGCTCAAATGTAGAGCCAACGTTATCGCTACTAACCTCAATGAGGAGGCATCATAAACGCTTGTACACTATCAAGCAAGGGACATGAATGGGTTAAAAGTTAATGTATCGATTAACACTCTACTAGAGTTAACTATCTAATTTTATGAAGTTAATCATTCAGTTTAATTTTCGCTCTTATAATACCATGATCAGTCACCCTATCTGAATAATCCCACTTAAGATGGTCATTGAAATAATCAACTCTTTCAACCTGACCGAGCGAAAACTTGCTATCAGGTAAGAACTCTTCTGAAACAAATAATTGATCGATCACTTCTGGCATACCTTGATGAATATGGGTGTAAGCCACATCTTTCATCCAACCATAGCGAGCTTGAATACGAGCGGCGTCAAAAAGTGCGACATCACGCATACTTTTATCATAATTAACCTCGCCAGTCTCCGTCATCAGCTGGGTTGTTACGCTACCAGTCACATCATTCATGTCGCCAAGCAGTATCAATGGCTCACGCGTGTGATGCAAACGTTCCATGATCGACATACGAATAGATGCCGCCTCTGCAGCACGCATGCACAAACTACGAAGCTTGGCACGAATACGGATATTTGGATCATCCATGTCTTCTAATAGGTTACCATTTTCGTCACGTAAGAAAAACGCACGTTTACTTTTTAGATGCGCCGTGATGATCGTTATTGGTTGACCATATGCGTCAACACGCAATATCAAAGGTGGACGATTAAAATGCTGATGAGGCCCGATATCGGGGATATCAATCACAGCTTTTGGTGCAATCTCTTCTAATAAGGTCGTCTCTAATTGCTCAAATCGACTAATAATACCAACGGCTGGTGTATGCTGTGCGCCTCTACCTTGAGTATATGGACTTGCAGTGTCATTGCTTGCAAGCGGAATAACCACCTGCTCTGGTTTGAATCCTAGTGCGACAGCTAGTGCTTCTAGTGCATTACTATCCCATACTTCTTGTACGGCAATGATATCAGCGTGTGCTTTAGCCAGCAGATCTGTCAGACCACGTCGCTTATGCTCATAGGCTTTATTATCATAAGCTGGGGCATTCTCATAATAAATGCGATTAGGGTTAGCAAAGTTCAATAAATTAGCTGTGGCAATATAAAACTGTTTACTACCGTCATTATTAGTCATAAGTCCCCTGTTTTTCTTATATTATATTCATACATATGGATTCATAGCAAATTTTATGCCAAAAAAAACTCCCAAAGGTTGACTTTGGAAGTTTTAAAATAACATACATACTGCTGGTCAAAGTCATTAATAGAACCAATCGTACAATCAATCTATTTTCAGCAACGAAATAGTAATCTATTGTCAGCGTTTTTAAGAGACAGCTCGTCTGCTAAGTTAGCTATCTATTAAAGTCATTGAGTAAACAGTAGTCATATTCATAAGTCTTTTTAACATCTGACTTTCTTGTAAAACACGTACTACGATACACGATGCCATGCGTCACGTGATGCTAGACGCGCTTCATCCCACGCCAAACGAGAATCGCCTTTCACTTCATTCCATGAACGCTCTAAGTCGGCTTCATGATCTTCAAAACGTGCATCTACTGGATAGCGAGCGCGATTTGCATAGCCTACCGCATACGCTGGGTGTAGGTCGCGATCAAACTCGTAACCTTCTTTGTAATAATCAGCATTGGCATACTCTGCGCGCCAGTAAGCTTCCTCATGGGTTGGATCAATGGCTTCAGCTGCTGCATGACCTGCGCCGCCACCAACAACTGCACCGATTGCACCACCAATGAGCGTACCTAATGGGCCTGCCATAGTACCGATGGCTGCACCTGCTGCTGCACCGCCTACACCGCCAATACCTGTACCTACTGGATGTGAGCCTGGCTCACCTGTAATAATGTCTGCATTCAAATCTTCTTTTGTCTCTTTAGACATGTTTTTTACTTCACTGCGATCGATAGCGTCATGGTTACTCATAGTATTGTCCCTAAATTATTTATTATTTGTTGAATTATTTATTTGCTAAAAGATTAGCGATATTGCTAAATCCAACTGAAGTATAGAAACTTATAGGTAGAGACAGATAGCCTGATTATGTAAACTGTGTCCGTATTGCGATTACATTGCGTTACAGCCTGTATCTTTATGACGTCTATGTACGGTGCGCTCATACTTTGGGTAATCATAAGAGATTAGCATTGATAAATTTACTATAGAAATCAACCCTATATCTGCATTAATGACCTTGCGATGGCACGTTGCCATTTATCAAGGTGTTGCTCACGAGCATCAATCGACATACTTGGCTCAAAAATACGATCTACTTGCCATGATGCTTTCATGGTTGACTCATCGTAAAGCCCAGTCTTTAAACCAGCGAGTAGTGCTGCACCCTTTGCCGTAATCTCTGTGTCTCTTGGACGTAGCACCGGAACATCTAGCAAATCTGCCTGAAACTGCATCAGCAAATCATTATTTGCCGCGCCGCCATCTACTCTCAGCTCAGTCAAGGGATGAGGGCTGTCTTTTTGCATGGCGATGAGTACATCATAAGTCTGGTAGGCAACTGCTTCCAACGCAGCACGGGCAATATGGGCTTTAGTAGTACCGCGGCTCATACCAGTGATGCTAGCACTGATATCAGAACGCCAGTAAGGCGCACCCAATCCGGTAAAAGCAGGTAATAGCACCACACCTTCGCTACTGTCTACTTGGCGAGCTAAATCTTCAACATCGCTACTTTGTTGAATCATACCCAAATTGTCACGTAGCCATTGGATGATAGCTCCTGCCATAAAAACACTACCCTCCAAGGCATAGGTAACTTCTTTTTTGGGTGGCTGTAGCATTCGCTTACCTGACTGTAAGATTTGATCAAATGATAAATTGTCTGGACGAGTTGGCGATATTTTTCGCTGCCATGCGATGGTGGTTAGCAGCTTGTGCTCGCTCAGTTTTGGCTGCTGACCAATGTTCATCAGCATAAAGCACCCTGTGCCATAAGTATTTTTGGCCATGCCAGCATCGAGACAGCCTTGCCCAAAAAGCGCGGCCTGCTGATCGCCGAGCACGGCTTGAATGGGTATTTGCTTTGCAAATAGGCCTTTTTTGGTTTTGCCAAAATCACCGTCAGATGGCAGTACCTTAGGCAATATAGTCATAGGAATGGCAAACCGATCGCAAAGCGTCTCTGACCAAGCCAATTTATGAATATCAAATAGCAAAGTACGAGAAGCATTGGTCACGTCGATGACATGCTCGCCGCCAGTTAGCTTGTAAATCAGCCAGCTATCGATGGTGCCAACTGCTATCTCACCTTTACTCGCACGTACGCTGAGTTTGGGATTATTTTCGAGCAGCCAAGCAATTTTACTGGCACTGAAGTACGGATCTAAGCGCAGACCTGTGATGCGCTGAACCTCATCGGCCATATTGGCGCTATCAGCACCCTGATGAACGCTATCATCCATACTATTGGTAGCGCTTTCAGCAGCGAGTGTCTTGCAATAGTTTGCCGTGCGCCTGTCTTGCCAAATGATAGCGGGTGCGAGCGGTTTCCCTGTTTGCTTGTCCCACATGACAATAGACTCGCGTTGATTGGTAATCGCGATACTGGTGACATCAGTAGCAAGCAACCCTGCCTGATTGATAACATCATGCGCACAGCTAATCTGAGTTTGCCAGATTTGCTGTGCGTCTTGCTCAACAAATCCCGCTTTTGGCGTTTGCAGCGTCGTTGGCTGTTGTGCCATCTTAATAGGCCGTGCATGATCATCGTATAATATCGCTCGACTCGACGTTGTCCCTTGATCTAACGCCAAAATATATCCTGCCATTACGCATATCCTCTACTGATATTGTTGGTTCTATTTGATAAAAACCAGTGGCTATTCATTATTTGCTGTTAATCAATCACTGTATATTTTATAAATGACTGGCCAAATTATTTAGGGCGTGTTGAACATTCGCAAATAGGCACTGCTGATCGCTAAAATGGTTCCAGACAAGGCACAAAGCGACGATAATGCAGATGCCTTAGCGAGATTTGTAACGCCGTATGGGGCAATTTTAGCATCAGCCCCAACGATAAAAGCAGGGGATAGGACTCTTTTTTGCCGCTTCATCGTTAAAAATAAGCGCTTAAAATGACTAAACTTATTATTCTTAACATCGAATCGCCTAAAAAATAGTCGCTGTCAGTGCCATGGTCGAATGTTCAAGACGCCCTAATGATAAAAATAACAGCACGTTAATTTAAA
This sequence comes from Psychrobacter pacificensis, assembly GCF_900101915.1. Taxonomy (GTDB): domain Bacteria; phylum Pseudomonadota; class Gammaproteobacteria; order Pseudomonadales; family Moraxellaceae; genus Psychrobacter; species Psychrobacter pacificensis. Next base: position 59,036 of record NZ_FNAL01000016.1, read on the forward strand.
TTGGTTAACTCTAAGACGTCTTATTCGCTATGATGTTACTTATAAACGAATATTTAAAAAACAGCTCAAACCTCTATCATACCGCTAGGGATGACACAATAGAGAGTAGCAGAATACTGAGCATTGACCCGTCACCATTGTGGCTATACAGTGTACGCCTTGTTTTGAATGATACATTTTTAGCGCTTTCGTATTAGCACGCACTTTATTAAAAAGCATTCTGATATTTCAGTACAAATACTTTATTTCAGCATCATTTATTCGCTTACTAGCAAATCGTTTATAATAGTATGACCGCTTTATATTCTGAGCGATAAAATCTATTAATGCTGTCCGTTATTTTATAATACCTTACATTCTAATTAATGGCTTATGTGACTTATGAAATTCACTTTATCAGCGCTACCGACTGCTATGATGACAGTTGCACTCATGAGCGGCCCTATAGTGACTTATGCGAGCACGGGCTCAGATAATATAGAATCATCAGATGACATGACACCGGTGACTGTGACAAAAATTGTGGATGCCGATGGTCAGATTAATAATCAGACAGCTCAGACAGCAATGGCACCTAGTCATACATTAGCAGAGACTCATGCTGAGCACAGTGCATTAAACACCCTTATCGATCCAATCACACACAAAGCCGTGGATAATAGCTATCCATTAGAAGTCTCTAGCTTTTTAAGCCTAGAACAAGCGCAAAAGCTTTTGGTTCAAGTCTCGCCCAAAATAGCGGCCAATCAAGCAGCCATCGCTGCCAGCGAATACCAAACTGAGGCCCTCAGAACCATCGACAACCCCCTCGTATTTGCGCGCGTCTCTGCCAGTGCTTACCATCTTGATGAGGATATAGATCTATCGTCTCTTAGAAACGGTATCGTCAACGGAGTAAATAATACCGTCGATAACGCGGTTCCTCCGATTGCAGACCTGCCAGATTTACCAAACTTTGGGGAGTTGGTCGGTGAGCGAATTCCAGACTCTTATAATATTAAGCGCTCAGGATCGACGACGGGCGCAGGTCTTGGTGTGGTCTGGCCTATTTATACAGCTGGACGTACGGACGCATTGACTGGCGCCTCAGATGCACGCACACAAGAAGCAGTCGCCGATAGCATCCTTGATAAAAACGAGCTTTATAATACGTTAATTGAACGGTATTTTAAGGCCCAATTGGCGATCATTGCCGCTTACTTACGTGAGGATGCTTACGATACCTTGCAGCAAACGGATCATATGGCAGAACGCTTGTTTGAAGAAGGCTTTATTTCGCGCGTCGATAGACTAGAAGCACAGTCTGCGCTTGCCGATGCCAAAAGCGAATCCGTCAATGCCAATAACGACGCGCGCTTAGCCATGATTGCGCTACAGCGATTGCTACGTACTGATTATCGTATTAAGCCGACGACGCCATTATTTGTCTCTAGCCGTCCCCTACCGGATGTTAGCTATTTTCAGGATTTGGCACTGAATAATCATCCAGGATTACAAAAGGTCGCCGCCAAACGCGCGCAGGCTCAGCAGTTGCATGCATTATCAGATACTGGCTACAAGCCGACAGTCTTGCTATATGGTTATGGTCAGCTCGAAAAAGACCCAAGCTGGGTCGCTGGTATCTCTGCCAGTTGGAAGCTATGGGGCGGACTGGATAAAACCGCGTCATTGGCATCAAGCAATGCTCAAATACGTCAGGCAGATCTTTCTGAGATTGAAGTCAGCGACAACCTGCTACTGCTGGTAGAAAAAAACTGGCACGATGTTAATAATGCTCAATCACGCTATCAAGCGCTACAAAGTAACGTTGATTTGGCTGCAGAAGTGTTAAGATTGCGCCGCTTAGGATTGCAAGAAGGCGTGAATACCACAGTCGATGTGGTACAAGCACAAACGCAATCGCTCAAAGCACGTACTGAGCAAGCGCAAGCAGCAAACGACTATGTACAGTCATTGGCCGCACTCATGCAAAGCTGCGGTACGCCGCTTGCTTTTAACGCTTATCTTAATGCCGCTGATATCCAGCTGCCGACTTTGTACACTGAATGATGATTGTATATGAAAGCTTATAAAGTATACGAATAAGCGCTATGTCGTCGTTTCAACTTTTAAGTGTTATAAGGCTAATGAGCGAAGATATATACCAAATCAGCATGACGCTATCAAACAATAACGCTCAATAAACCATACTATTACTATAGTGAATCACTGTTTTATGAAAAAACCAACGTCCAAATCGATAAATAATTGGCTACAAACTTTGCTACAAACGTGGCCTATTGCGAATACCACTAATGTTTGGGCACATTGCGCCAGTGTCGGATTTTTTGGTTTTTTATCCATCTTTCCAGCAATGGCGGTATTTGTGCTGATTTATGGTCTCGTATTTTCACCCGTTGAGATGCAGGAGCATATCTCCATTTTGCGTCCGTTTATACCTGATACAGTGTACGAAGTCCTCAATTCGCGCCTGAGCGAGTTGGTCTCTAATACCAAATCCACGCTGACATTTAGCCTGATCATATCGACCTTACTTGCCCTTTATGCTGGTTCCAAAGGCATCAAATCTTTAATTGCCCTTGTCAATCTCGCTTTTCATATCACCCAAGAGCGCAGCTTTATACAAGGCACGGTTCGAGCAGTGAGCCTGACCTTTGGTGCAGTAGTCGTCTTGATAATAGCGGTGTCTTCTATTGCTATTATCCCTGTAGCAGCGAATTACTTCCCCTTCCCTCAAGTGGCTGAAACGGTTGCACTGTGGGCCAGATGGCCTGTATTGGCGGGTATTATCTTTTTAAGCTTTTTAAGTCTTTATCGTCTCGCGCCAAATCGCGATGCCGTTGCACTAAAAAAACTGGTTCCAGGAGCAACGCTCGCGACCATTCTTTGGATTATATTGTCCGTACTGTTTTCGATTTATGTGCAAAACTTCAACAACTATAGTGCTGAATTTGGGGCGCTATCAGCGGCGGTGGTCATTATGCTTTGGCTATATTATTCAGCCTTTGTCGTCGCTTTTGGTGCGATTTTTAATTCTGAAGCCATAGACAATGCCAAACCTTATGCTGTTCGAGTGTACTAATCATAAATCCTTTGTTCTCAACTTTGCTGCTTTAGGAATCACACCGTCATGACTGAATTTCCAAACGAATCAGACAACTCAAATAAATCAGTTGATTCAAACGAGTCAGTGACCTCTCAAGATACAAAAGCCTCCGTCGATCCAATAGAAAATGTATCTAGTGGGTCTGACGTTCCAGAGCAATCTGTACCCGCTTATAGTCGGGGCAACGCAAAAGCTGATAAATCTGCTCGTATGAAAAAGATATTGCTCGTACTGTTTGTATTAGGTGTTCTTGGCGCAATTGCATACGGTTTATATAAAAGCAATCAGCATAATGAACCAGAAGTCATTACCCTCCAAGGGCAAATGCAAATGCAGCAAACCTCTATCGCTGCAAAGGTAGCAGGCCGCATTGCTAACATTATGGTGACAGAAGGTGATACGGTTACGGTGGGTCAACAACTCATTGAGATGGATTCGCCTGAGATTAACGCTAAGATCAACCAAGCACGTGCTGGTAAGCAAATCGCACAAAGTCAATTGGACAAAGCAGAAAACGGGGCACGCCCGCAAGAGATCGCTCAAGCCAAAGCCGCTTGGCAAGCCAATAAAGCCGCGTCTGATTTGGCAGAAAACACCTATCAGCGTGTCAATCGTCTGTATGAAGAAGGATTGATGGCACGGCAAAAACGCGATGAGGCTTATGCCCAATACCTAGCCACTCAAGACCAAACTGAAGCCGCACGTTTGCAATATGATTTGGCATTAGAAGGTGCTCGCAGTGAAGACAAATCAGCGGCTACCGCTCAAGTCGCACAAGTTGATGCCCAGCTAGATGAAGCACTGGCAGCAAAAGAAGAGGCCAATCTAAAGAGCCCTATCGCTGGTGTTGTGGACAATGTCATCGTTAGTGCTGGAGAAGTCATCGGTCAAGGCGTTCCTTTGCTGACGTTGGTGGATACCAATGACCAATGGGTAGTGCTCAATGTCACTGAGTCGTATTTAAACCAGTTCGCTATCGGTCAGACATTTACAGGTACTATTCCCGCATTATCATCAGCAGATAAGCCTTATAGCAAGCAGTTTACTGTTTATGCGACATCGACCTTATCTGATTTTGCCACTTGGCGACCGACCAACAATGATGATGGTTTTGATGTGCGTACCTTTGAGGTCAAAGCACGACCATCCACGCCTGATACTCGCATTCGCTCAGGAATGAGTGTGGTTGTGCATATTAATCCTATCAATCAGAACCAAGAGTAGGCCATGCACTTGACTAAGTTAAGTGAGGCTTTTTTACGTAGCGCCGCTTATGAGCGCCGTTTTTTAGCCAAAAACCATTGGGACCTTAGTATGGTGGTATGGATACCACTAGCCACAGTGCTGCTGATTTGGTGGATATTTTCACAAACGCAGATTACTGACTTACCCATTGGAGTGATCGATCAAGACAATAGTGCTGTTGCCAATACTACCGTACGTTACTTAGAAGCCAGTCCTACGCTTACGGTTAGACAACTTTATTATTCACCAGCGGATGCAGAGGCTGCGATCTTGCAACGTGATATTTATGCGGTTGTCATCATTCCTGAAGACTTTTCGCGTAACATTTTATCTAACAAGCCTGCCCCTTTAATCCTACAAGTAAACGCCCAGTACGGTACGCACTCTGGCATTATTCAAACGGCTGTCCAAGCAGTCGCTAGCACCTTATCCGCAGGGGTAGAGATCAAACGATTGGTAAAGCAAGGCGTAGGGCCGTCGCAAGCCATGACTGCTTACTCGCCTATCAGTATCCAGCGTATTAGTTTGTTCAATGCTGCAACCGATTATCAGCAGTTTTTGGCATCGACCGTCATACCTGCCCTGCTACACATATTAGCGATGGTCGTCGGGGCAACCACCATTGGTCGCGAGCTGCGCGATAAAAATATTGGTCACTGGTATCGCTTTATCAGTACAGGTACACCTGACTTAGCTTTGGTTAAATCCTCTAAAAAAGCAGCTGCGTTAAACACCACACAAGATAGCACCAACAACACTGCACCATCATCAGACTCAAAAATGCCCAATTCGGTGAGTATATCAGTATTGCTATCCGGTCTATTGGGTAAGTATTTTTGGCCAATATTGGCCTATAGCTTATGGTCGGCTTTGGTATTGTGGCTTGTAACGTCGAACCAAAATATAAGCATTGGGTCAATCATCGCAGTATATATCGGCCTATTGTGTTTGATGATACTGTCATTCTGGCTTGGTGCTATTTTTACTTTGAACTCCTTTTCACTGCGTATGGGTTTGTCAACCACTGGTTTTATTTCAGCGCCTTCTTATGCCTTTGCTGGTGTGACCTTTCCTTATATTGCGATTAGTGATAGCGCGCAATACTGGTCAAATGCATTGCCACTGACACATTACCTCAAGCTACATATTGCCCAGTTACAAATGCAAGCGCCTATTGCTATCTCTGTGCCTATTGTCTACGGTCTGGCGCTTGCCACTATCATCGCCATGCTACTGACAGCCCTATTGACCAAACGCGCATTGGCGCATCCTGAACGCTGGGGAGCACGCTGATGTCATCACCTTTAAATACCAAGCAAAACAACGCTAAAGCCACCACTTCTTTAACTGCGCAGACTTTTTGGGCAAGCTTCTCTCAAACTATAAAAGATGTCTTTGGGGATAAAGGCGTGCTTTTGATGTTGATTATTGCCCCGATTATCTATGGGTTTTTCTATCCTTGGCCCTACTCAACTGAAGTGGTCAACCATGTACCAGTGGGTATTGTTGATCATGACAATAGTAACTTGTCGCGCACGCTCGCTCGTTATGCAAGTGCCAGTCCATATCTAGATACTGAGCACTTTATCAATGAACAAGCGGCCAAAGAAGCCATATGGTCCGATCAAATTGCAGGCTATATGGTGATTCCAAGCGGCCTTGAAGAACAAGTCATGTCAGGACAGCAAGCGTATGTTAGCGTCCTCGGCAATGGCGGCTACTTTATTTTAAATAAGAACGTCCAACTGGGATTCTCTAAAGCAGTTGGTACCGTATCAGCGGGGATCAAGGTAAAGAAAAATATCGCTAAAGGCGCTTATGCACCCACCGCAGCACAGAGCGCTCAAGCAGTACCACTACAAATCATGCCACTTTATAATCAAACTGAAGGCTACGGTGCCTACGTCGTACCAGCCGTCTCCGTCATTATCTTACAACAGACACTATTGATGGCAACCGCCATGCTGATTGGCACTTGGTATGAGCAGCGGCGTCATGCTGCGAGTGTACGCGGTTGGCTCGGACGTATCACAGCGCTGAGCACGCTAAGCTTTATCATTGGCTGTTTTTATTATGGTTGGGCGTTTGAGCTGCATCATTATCCACGTGGGCAAAATATGCTCGGAACGCTATTGTTTTTAGCACTGTTTTGTCCGACAGTCGCAACGCTCGGCTGTGTACTTGGGCTATGGTTCCGGCAGCGTGAGCGCAGTATGCAGATCTTAATCTTTATCTCCCTACCGATATTCTTCTTAAGCGGCTACCCTTGGCCAGCCGACCAGTTGCCCCAAGTTTTGCAAGTAATACGCTGGATCGTACCAACTACCCCTGCGATCAACACCTCTGTACAGCTTAACCAAATGGGTGCAAGTATCTCTCAAGTCGCCATAGGGTTTTATGCGTTGGCAGGCTTGTGGTTGCTCTATTTTGTTTTATTGCTATTTTTACGCAAGCGTATTCCGCAAAAAAAAGCCTACTGATAAATCTTTAAGTTAATTAAATCTATGAGCATAAAGAAGCGCCTGCTAATATTAGCAGGCGCTTCTTTATACATATGACACTTTCACTTTGAGTCATTTTTAAACATCTTAGATTAACACACCAAGTGCAACGCTAATTAATATTATAGAACGCCTGCATAGGCGTTTTAAACCCTAATCGTTTTCTTGGTCTGTTGTTTAGTTTGTTCTCAATGTCCTGTATTTCATTATCAGAGACTTGTCTAAAGTCACAACCCTTAGGCAAGTACTCTCTGATAAGGCCATTGGTATTCTCGTTGGTTCCTCGCTGCCATGACGCATAAGCATCGGCAAAGAAGAAAGGGCTAAAGAGCTTTTGTTTCACCTTCTTATGCTGAGCAAACTCTTTACCATTGTCAGAGGTAATGGTCTTAACCTGCAACCTCACT
>NZ_FNAL01000020.1 GCF_900101915.1 Psychrobacter pacificensis
CCTGAACCAATTGTTGAGCCTGAACCAATTGTTGAGCCTGAACCAATTGTTGAGCCTGAACCAATTGTTGAGCCTGAACCAATTGTTGAGCCTGACGCAAATGATTCTCAGTTAGCAGTACCATCAGATGAAGATCCTCGTACTTTATTACGCTGCGCCCCTCAAGAGCTGACAGGGGAGTGGAACTCGGAAAAATGGGATTACTGGCTACAGACAGCTCGTGAGGCAGAAGTGTTGGCACAGGACGAGCTGGCACTTGCCCGTCAAGGTACGATGGTAGGTCAATGTAATGGCACAGCCACTTTTTTGACCAGTGTCGATAGTAGACATTTACAAGCGACTTTCCAGCAGTTAGCTGCTAAGCTGCAGCAACAGTTCACAAGTGCAGAGATTGATTTAAAAATTGATAGTAGTATTATGCAAAGCGATAACAAAACACCAGAGCGTCGCCAGCAAAAACGTTTGGAGCAAGCCAAAACGGTTGCTGAGATGAAGTTGCGACATACACCCGTCATGCAATATTTGACTGAGCGCGGTGAAGGAAAAATGGGTAAGGTACAGCTATATTAAGTTTCAAAAAAAGCTGTTATTAACATCATTTAAAAATATAGATATGTTTTAGCAATGGTTTTATATAAAATATCAAGGTGATATTGTGCTATCGCCTTGATATTTTTTTGTTTTTTTTGAATAAGCAATTTGCCTTCTTAAAAAATGAAAAATATTTAATAACGATAATATAAATTAAAATTCGTTATAATGGTTAAGTTATATTAAAAACTGAAATGAAGTTTAGGTGAGAATATGTTGGATAATTTACGCGGTATGGCTGTGTTCGCCAGTGTGGTCGGACACGGCTCTTTTAGTGGTTCTGCTCGCGAGCTTGGTATTACTACTAGTGCAGTCAGTCAGCAAATTCGTTCACTAGAGAATGAGCTTGGCGTTGTGCTATTGCATCGCTCGACTCGTAAGCTCAGCTTAACGGAAGCTGGTGAGAGCTTTTATGAGTCGGCAAAAGATGTGGTCAGCGCGGCTGAGCAAGGTCGAATCAAAGTTAATCAATTGCGTGATGAGCTAGCAGGTAGTCTACGGGTGTCGACGACGCCTGAGCTTGGCGTAAATCATATATTGCCAGCGCTTTCTACATGGATGGCTGCGCATGATGATCTGAGTGTCACTTATCTCGCAGACAATCATTATATCGATATGATTGATGAACGTATCGACATCGCGATTCGCATGAGTCCATCGATTAATGACTCGAGTCTAAGTAGCTATCCGCTCACCGATGTGCGCCAGTTACTCGTGGCTTCACCCCAATATCTGCGTCAGCATCCTAAGATTAATACACCAAAAGATTTGGCTGATCATCAATTAATTTGTATTGAAATCATGAAAGATGCCAATCAGATTGATATGATTCAGACAGAGACCAACAAAAAAACGCGTGTAAAAATGAACTCACGTATCTACACCAACAATGTCTTCATGGCGACAACCTTAGCTAAAGAAGGTCATGGCTTGGTGAGAATGATGGAAATGGACATCAAAAAAGAGCTTGAGAGTGGAGAGTTGGTAGAGGTATTGACTGGTTATCAGTTGCCGAGCTTTGTACTATATGCCGTTACCTTAAACCGCGACCAACAACCAGCTAAAATCACTCGTTGCCTAGAAGTACTGAAGAAATATTTTCATGCAAACTAAGTGTTATGCAGACTAAATATTGGTTGTTTCAATAATCGGTCAGCAAAAAGCCTATGGATAGAGTTGTCCATAGGCTTTTTTATTACATGCTACATATTCAAGCAAGCTTTAGAATGTTGGCTTTAATAAGTTGATCAATCGTTCAGCGACTTGTGTGCTTTCATCACGGCTCATATTGAGCGGTGGTAGCAAACGTACCACATGGCCACCTGTCACATTGATGATAAGTTTTTGCTCGTCACGGGCACGATCTACCAATTGGCTACAATCCATGTCTTCAGGTAGCGCAATACCAATCATCATACCGGCACCGCGGCTACTTACGCCGTGTTGTCCTAGTGCATTGACGAGACTTTCTCGGATAAACAATCCTTCCGTCACCGCATTCTCCATGATGTCGCTATTTGCAAGTACATCGTACACGCTATGTACCACGCGACTGGCTAATGGCGTACCACCGTAAGTAGAGCCATGACTCCCTGCACCAAATAATCCATTGGCACGCCCACGTACCATACAAGCGCCGACTGGAAATCCATTTCCCAAGCCTTTGGCAGTCGTCAATACATCAGGGCGCGCATTGCTATGCTGATAGGCAAAATATTTACCAGTACGACCATTGCCGGTTTGCACCTCATCAAGCATGAATAACCAGTTATAAGCATCACACTCTGCTTGTAGCTCTTCTAAATAGGTAAAGCCATTGGCCGCAGTATTAAGACCACCTTCACCTTGGATCGGCTCTACAAAAATGGCGCAGATGTCCTCATGGTCTAACGCCGCTTGCTTTATCGCGGCAATGTCACCAAATGGCACACGGATAAAGTCGTCATCTAGAGTATAAAACCCTTCGCGGGCTTTTGGGTTAGCAGTGGCCGATAGTGATAGTAATGTACGGCCGTGGAATGACTGCTCCATCACGATGACTTTTGGGCGTGCAAAGCCTTGTTGCGACGCATACAGGCGTGCAAGCTTTAGTGCCGCTTCATTTGCTTCAGCGCCACTATTGGCAAAAAACACACTATCCATTTGAGCTGACGTACATAGTTTCTCTCCTGCGCGCTCTTGCCAGTCGATACCGAACAGATTGCTGGTATGAACCAAGGTCGCTGCCTGCTGTTGAATAGCGTCGGTCACTTGTGGATGGCAATGTCCTAATCCACATACCGCGATACCAGTTAAGGCATCTAAGTATGGCGTATCGTCTTTTGTATAGAGCCAACTGCCTGCACCGCGGGTAAAGCTGATCGGTTGACGATTATAAGTGGGCATTAGGTAAGTAGCAGACATGTAAAACATCCTTGGTATAATAAATTGAGTAAAGAGGTAGGTTATAGCTCGTCAGAAAAAGGTGTGGTTTCTGCAGGTAACGTGTATTCTTCATTTGCCCAAGCACCTAAGTCGATCAGCTTACAGCGACCACTACAAAATGGCTTATATTTGTTGTCTTGCCAAGCAGTTTGAGTGCCACAACGTGGGCAAGGGTAGGTTTTGGGTGCAGTGTTGGTATTAGAGTCAGTCATAATAAAGGTGGGAGTATCCTTGATGTTATTAGTATCATTTGCGCACGATAGTTATTTATTATCATATAAATTGTGATGAATTGAGGAGTACTAGTTGTCGTTATATTACTATTCAATTAGATTGGCTATATAATAGCATGGGGCAGAATAATGACAAAAGACAAATGCTTTAAGGATAGTAGATGATAGACAATATCGAGTTCACACATCAGCAAGCGCGTGCCTTTCAACCACAACGACTCTCCGCACCGCGCGACTTTATGATTCCAAAAATCATCAGTGATAATAAAGACGAAAAGCCGTTAATCTTGGAGATTGGAGCAGGGAAGGGCAAGCATGCACTTAGCTTTGCCCTGCAAAATCCTGATAAGCATTTGATCGCCATTGAGCGCACACGCAATAAGTTTGATGCTTTCTCAAAGCTGGCTACACTGCAAGACCTATCGAACCTAGATGCGATCCATGCAGATGCGATTGCTTGGACGGTGCATGCGCTAAAACCCAATAGTGTGGCTAAAATATTTATTCTTTATCCCAATCCTGAACAGCATAATCCCAATCAGCAATGGCTAAATATGCCCTTTTTTGAGTTTCTACTATCTCGCTTGCAAGTAGGGGGAGAGATAATACTGGCCACCAATATTCAATCTTATATGGACAATGCAGAGCATCAAGCAGCTAAGCTTTGGTGCCTACCAAATAATCGCTACCGAGTGCCTGTCGACAGCCAGCGTACGCATTTTGAAGTGAAGTACCTAGCGCGGCAGGAGGTATGCTGGGAGTTAAGCATCCGTAAGCCAAAATGGTATAAAACCCGGTTTGATAATTGGCAAGCTTAATAATAGGCGAAAAATAGCCTAAGCAGAAAAATATAAATCAGAAAAGCCGTCACTAAAGGACGGCCAAAATTTCGCACTACTAAAAACTATAAATAAGGTTTGACCAAGGTATTAGGGTTGGTATGTGCGTCAAGCACTGTTAAAAAAGTATATGCACCAATAAATTTGCGGCTAATAAACATAAATTCTTTTGGAGGAAGGTTAAATTCAAAAGATTGCATCGCACGAGTAGCTTTAGTGGATAAGCGTGAATGCAATTTGCTATTGGCCCAAATATAGCGATTTTGCTCATCCAAACAATCTGTAGGGATGTCATCGTTTTTCTCAGGATCACTGAATGGCTCGGTAGCCAATAGGAACAATGAGGCAATATCAGAGCGTACTTTATCACTCATACTATCGAAGAAATCATAACCCGTCATCGCTAGAATCATCGCCTGATGGTTGTGGTGATATCCTGCCCTCAATAGTCCACGGGCAATCGTAAGCAAATTACTGTCAAATTGGCGAATAGCACCAAAATCTAGCAAAACAAGTTTATCCATATCATCTGTACTTTCACTAACTCGAACTAAATAGTTACCAAAATTAGGGTCCGTCTGCATTTCACCCCAGACAAAAATCTCTTGCATCATAATTTCGATGGCAGCTTGACCAATTGCACTGCGGCGCTCGTGAGGCAATAGCTGTAGTGCTTCAGACACGACAGTGATACCTGGCTCATATGACATACATAGCAGACGTTTTTTTGAGTAATTACGATTAATTTTAGGCACGATATAACGTGGATCATTGCTTAGACGATCGTAGAAACGCTCTGTTGTTGCTGCTTCTGCTTCATAATCGACTTCATGGTGGAGTAGGTCCCGTATTTCCTCAAACCAAGCATCGAGCGCGCGCGTTTGGGGGACGATGTTACTTACCTTTAGTAGTCGCTTAAATAGGGCGAGATCAGAGTTGATGGCATCGGCCACCCCCGGATACTGAATTTTCAACACGACTTGTTCACCAGTTGCTAATACTGTCGCCCGATGGACTTGGGCAAGAGAAGCCGTTCCAATAGGAACAGGGTCAACATCAAGCTCATTTAGTTTTTCACCCAATAGCTGGCGCAATGTTTGCTCAATTGTCGGCCAGGTAAGCGTCGCCGTATCATCATTGAGCGTTTGCAAGGCACGCGTAATCTCTGGTGGCAATATATGTTCACCATAGATGGCTAGCATTTGACCAATTTTGACAACTGAACCTTTCAATTTACCAAGCTCTGATGCCAGATAACTCGCTTGAGCTTCCATAAATGCTTGGTTACGTGCGGTCCGTGCTTCTTTATTCAAAAACATGCCAGACACACTATTACCCGCCCAACGACGACCAATATTTAAGGAGGTTTTAGCAATCGACATGCGGCGATCAAACCCTGAGGTTTTTAGACTATCGATTGATTGCTTATTGTTAGAAGGTTTAGACGTATCATTTGCCATAAATATAATCATTCATCCAGTTGGTATTGATTTGCGGGTTCGAGACCTACAATACAAGGGAGATGTGATGCACGGGTATAAAATTGTATCATATAAAGTGCATGGGTTTTATGAGCGCACACAGGCTGTTGATAGTTACTTTGTAAGTCAAAATAATTGCGTGATATTTTACCGATTTAATGTTGAGAGTTGTGCTCATGTTTGGTCTATCGTTAAGCCGCTATCTCATTTTTTATGAGCATTTCATCAAAAATAGACCTAAAAATGACTGTCAAAAAATAAGACCTAGCATGCATGATGCTAGGTCAAATAATGTATAGCGTATCAGTCATATTTGCTTAATCAGACATATGGAGTGAAAAACTCACGTTATCTGACAAGGATTAACTCATCAAGCATTTTCACGAGCAATGGCATGATGCCCGATATCACGGCGATATTGCGCACCATCAAAGCTAATCGCAGCAGTGACTGCTAGTGCTGCTTGCTGAGCTTCAGAAATATTATTTGCTAAAGCAGTCACGCACAATACACGACCACCGTTAGTCACAACTTCGTTCTCATTGTCATTCGAGAATGCCGTACCAGCATGAAATACTTTAACAGCATTATCGTTCGTAGTGTCCAGCTCTGGCAAGCCAGCAATCACATCGCCTTTCGATGATGTTTCAGGATAGCCTTTCGATGCAACTACGATACCTAGAGCAGGGCGGTTGTCCCATTTGGCTTCGCTAGGCAGTTGACCTGCCAACCCTTGTGCAACCAAGTCTACCATTGATGACTGCAGGCGCATCAAAATAGGCTGCGTCTCTGGATCACCAAATCGGCAATTGAATTCAATGACATAAGGATCGCCTGCTTTATCAATCATAAGACCAGCATATAAAAATCCAGTATAAGGGTGTCCTGCGTCTTTCATCGCATCGACGACTGGCTGAATGACTTGTGACATCACTTTGTCATGAACGTCTTTGGTCACGACTGGCGCAGGTGAATAAGCACCCATACCGCCAGTGTTGGGACCCGTATCCCCTTCAAAAGCACGTTTGTGATCTTGGCTGGTCGCCATTGGCAAGATATTGTCACCATCAATCATGCAAATAAAGCTGGCTTCTTCACCTTGCAAGAACTGCTCGATGACCACACGACTACCAGCATCACCGAATTTGTTGTCCGCTAGCATATCGTCAATCGCTTCATGCGCTTGCTCAATAGTCTCAGCAACAATGACGCCTTTACCAGCAGCAAGCCCGTCAGCTTTGATAACAATAGGCGCGCCTTGCTCATCAACGTAAGCTTTGGCAGCAGTAGCGTCTGTAAATCCTTGATAAGCAGCCGTTGGAATATTGTTTTGTTCCATGAATTCTTTAGCAAAGGTTTTCGAACCTTCTAATTGAGCGCAGTAGGCTGTTGGACCCCATGCTTTGATACCAGCATCACGGCACGCATCAACGATACCAGTGACCAAAGGTGCTTCTGGTCCGACGATGACCATGTCAATATCATTGTTTTGGCAAAATTCGATAACAGCGCTGTGCTCACTGGCATCAGTAGACGTTAAGACAACGTTTTGGCATTTAGGTTCAAGGGCCGTGCCAGCATTACCAGGAGCGATATAGACATTTTCGACATTGTCATCTTTTGCACACTGCCATGCCAGCGCGTGTTCACGACCACCTGAACCAATCACCAAAATATTCATCATACCTCTTGCCCTTAGCATTAAAGTTAATAATGAGCTATTCGTACGCTCGTAGATATATCGGCATATTCTAACAAAAAAACAGTATTGATTACTATGAGTATCCACTTGCCAGCACCTAATCTCGAATGCTAATGCTAATGCTAATGCTAATGCTAATGCTATGGCATTGAACATCATTGTCTCATTAGCAAAGGTTATCGACATGTCGTTGATTCATGAAATGATGTTGTACGCTTTAGCTCGCGCCGCAGGTGCGTTAAACTTCACTATATTGATGGCATTAAATCCTGATGGCTACATATTCATAAAAATAAGAGTAAAAAAGGAGAAAGTCTTTAGACGTCATAATAAAAGAATAAGTCGCGTGACTGGATATATTGCCATTGCATCACAAGTTATAGTCGAACCACTATTAAAGTGTTACAGCGTTAGACTCGTTTAGCCTACTACCGTAGTACTTGCACTCGTCTGCCTTATACCACTTTTAATATTGATTGACTATATAAAGCCCTATATGCAATGACGGTAATTAACACAGATTGATAAACATAAATAGATAAACCAAACCTATAAAAAGGACGAAGGACAATGCCAAACTCCCTCAGTATCGCAAAAGAGCGCATTAGCCAGATAAGCGATATTGCTACCAGTTATGTCCAAAAAGACAAATCGCTATTTGATCATTTTATCCATAGCTACTATGAGCCGCTGCATGAAGAAACTGCAGAGGCGATCAGTAATGCTGATTTGGCGGGCATGGCGCTACATCACTTTACATTGCTCAAAGCCTATGATTGCAGCAAACCACAACTGGCAGTATTGAATCCCTTAGCAGAAGAGCAGCACTTTCATAGCTCGCACACGGTCATTCAGATCGTGGCATATGATAGACCATTTTTAGTCGATACGATCTTGATGAGCCTTGAAGCTGAAGGTATCGATGTGCATCGTACTTACAATATCATCGTAAGTGTTAAACGCGATGAGGACGGCCAGATTACTTATGTTGAAGGCGCACATGAAAGTGCCACTTCTCATATGTCGTTGATTCATTGTGAAATTGCTTATCAAGATAATGAAAGCTTGGAAGCATTACAACAAATGCTTATGTCTAAAATTGACACGCTTGATACCGTCGTTGGCGACTGGAAACAAATGCGTGCGCAGTTAAATGACATTAAAGCTGAACTGTCTAGCAAACCACTGCCAGAAGTGTTCTACTCACAACAAGAAATCCAAGCATTTTTAGATTGGATATTAGATGACCACTTTATCTTCTTAGGTTATCGCGAGTACCGTTTAGAAGGCGGTCACGAAAACGAAGTCACCGAACCTACTAATTTGGATTTATTTGCCATTGGTAATAGCGGTCTTGGTCTATTGCGCGGTTCAGAAGAAGACAAAATATCAGAAAGCTTCAATCAACTGCCTAAAGGGCTAAAACAATTATTAACTGAGCCGCGCGTGTTGATGCTGTCTAAATCAAGCCGTGTATCTCCGATACATCGCTCGGTATATATGGACTTTTTGGGTATCCATAAGTTCGATGATAATGGTAAATTGATTGGTGAGTATCGCTTTATCGGTTTGCTGACATCACAAGCGTATCAGCTTACCGTACAGCAAATACCGCTACTACGCGAAAAGGCCAACCAGATTATGGCCATGGCAGAATTGCCACGTGATGGTCATGCTCATCATAAATTGATGCATGTGATTAATACCTTGCCACGTGATGATCTGTTCCAAGCCAGCGTCGAAGAGCTGTACCCAATTGTCTCAGGTATTAGCCAATTACAAGACAAAAAGAGCTTACGCTTATTTAGCCGTATCGACCATTACCAACGTTTTGTCTCGTGCTTAGTTTATATTCCACGTGATAAGTTCAACACTGAGCTACGCATCAAAGTACAAAACGTTCTAAAAGATGCTTATAACGGTCTGTCTTCAGGTTTTACCACTGAATTCAATGAATCTGCGCACGCCCGCGTCCATGTCCATGTGCGCACAGTGCCAGGTCAAGTGAATGACGTTAATATCGCGACACTTGAAGCCAAATTGTCAGCACTTATGCAGTCATGGGATGATAATTATCAAAAAATGCTACTCGATAATGTGGGTGAGCAACAAGCCAACGCTTTGACTCGTCGCTTTTTAGACTATATTCCTGCTGCGTACCAAGAGCGTTTTGATGCTCGTACCGCAGTCGAAGATACGAAGCGTCTGGCGGGACTGACCGCAGAAAACCCAATGATTTGGCATTTATACCACTCGACAGGCGATGCACGTAACCAACTTCACCTAAAGCTATACGGTCGCGAGCAGCCTGTTATCCTATCAAAAGTGCTACCAATACTTGAAAACTTTGGTGTATCGGTTATCTCAGCACAAACTTATGAGTTTGATTTGCCAGAGCAGCCTATCTGGATGCAAGAGTACGAGCTGACGCTAGAGCATGTCGATACGGTCAATATGCAAGTCGTGCGTGGTCAGTTCGAAGACAGCCTCAAGCAAATTTGGGCAGGCCGTGTTGAGAGCGATTCGTTCAATGAGTTGGTACTAACGACCAAGCTCGACACTTACGATGTCGTCGTATTACGTGCGCTGTCTCGCTATATGCTACAAGCTCGTGCGCCATTCTCTAGCGCCTATATCCAACAAACTGTCGTTAAAAACAGTGATATCAGTGTGGCATTGGGCAGCTTGTTTGATGCGCGCATGAACCCTGAATATAGTGATGAGACGCGCCAAGAAAAAACAACGAAAATTCAAGAGAAAATCACCGCTGCGTTAGCAGATGTCGATAGCCTAGACGAAGATCGTATCTTGCGCTGGTACTTAGATTTGATCAATGCCATGGTTCGTACCAACTTCTATCAAGTAGATAGCGACGGTCAACGCAAAGATCGTTTGTCGTTTAAGTTCTTGGCAGCAGACATTCCAAATCTGCCCAAGCCAAAGCCCATGTTCGAGATATTTGTCTATTCACCGCGCGTTGAAGCGGTGCATCTACGTGGTGGCAAAGTCGCCCGTGGTGGTTTGCGCTGGTCAGATCGTATGGAAGATTTCCGTACCGAAGTGCTTGGCCTCGTCAAAGCACAGATGGTCAAAAATGCCGTCATCGTCCCTGTTGGCTCTAAGGGCGGCTTTATTGTCAAAACCAAAAGCATGGCTGATGGCCGTGAAGCGTTCCAAGCAGAAGGCATTGCCTGCTATCAGACATTCCTACGCGGTATGCTCGATGTGACTGACAATATCGTTGATGGCAACATCGTCCCGCCAGCCAACACAGTACGTCATGATGAAGATGATCCGTACTTGGTTGTCGCAGCGGACAAAGGCACAGCGACTTTCTCTGATATCGCCAATGCGCTCGCAGCAGAGTACAACTTCTGGCTGGATGATGCCTTTGCTTCAGGTGGTTCAGTAGGTTATGACCATAAAGCAATGGGTATTACAGCGCGCGGTGGTTGGGAGTCGGTCAAACGTCACTTCCGTATGCGCGGTATGGATATCCAAAACCGTGATGACTTTACCGTGGTCGGTATTGGTGACATGAGTGGGGATGTATTCGGTAATGGTATGCTGCTCTCAACGCATACTAAGCTCGTTGCTGCCTTTAACCACCTGCATATCTTTATTGATCCTAATCCAGACACGGCGGCCTCATACGCGGAACGCGCACGCTTGTTTGAGCTACCGCGCTCATCATGGGCAGATTATAACGACTCCTTAATCAGTCAAGGTGGTGGGATATTCTCACGCCAAGACAAGACTATCGCTATCAGTCCTGAGATGAAATCGCTCTTTGATATCAGTGCAGACAGCCTTGCACCGAACGATTTGATCAGTGCGTTATTACGTGCGCCTGTCGATCTCATCTGGAATGGTGGTATCGGTACTTATGTCAAAAGTGCAAATGAGACGCATGCCGATGTTGGCGATCGTGCCAATGATTCGCTACGTATCGATGGTAATGAGCTGCGCGCAGCCGTCGTTGGTGAAGGTGGTAACTTAGGTCTAACCCAGCAAGGTCGTATCGAATACGCTCAAACGGGCGGACGCATATATACAGATGCCATCGATAATTCAGGCGGTGTAAACTGCTCGGATCATGAAGTCAATATCAAAATCTTACTTGGCAAAGTGGTCGAGCAAGGCGATATGACGCTGAAGCAGCGTAATGAATTGCTTGAGAGTATGACTGACACCGTAGCAGAATTGGTACTACGTCAGAACTACTTGCAACCACAAGCCATTGAACTGAGTCATATTCGCGCCGCAGCCAATCTAAGCGATCATCATCGCTTCATCCAAATGTTAGAGAGTGAAGGGCGCCTGGATCGTGCGATTGAGTATCTACCATCAAACGAAGAGATTACGAAGCGTCAAAAAGCAGATACTGGTCTGACCAACCCTGAGCTCGCAGTCGTCTTGGCTTATGGCAAAATGTGGGTCTATGACAGTCTGTTATCATCTGATTTACCAGATGATCCGTACTTCATTAACGAGCTACGTAAGTACTTCCCAGATGAGCTTGCGTCACGCTTTTTTGATGAGATGACTGAGCACCGCTTGCATCGTGAAATCATCAGCACTTACTTGACCAACAGTGTGGTCAACCGCTTAGGTATTGAAGCGCTATTCCGTCTGTTTGAGGAAACCGATCAATCACTAGCGACTATCGTGCGTGGTTATGCGATTAGCCGTGATGTATTCAACGTATCGCGCGCTTGGCAAGCATTAGAAGCACTAGATAACCAAGTTGAAGCAACACTACTGCTGAACCTTGAGCTGCGTCTGCGTGATGCACTAGAGCATGGCGTGGTCTGGTTTATCAATGCCTTTGGTCAGGACTTACAAGTCGCTGATATGATTGGCCGATTTAGCGACAGTGTGGAAAAACTGACCAAATCTGGCGGGTTTATTGAGCAGCAATTTGCCGAGTATTTGCAAGAAGATGCCACAAGCTTGATGCAAGAGGATTTGGCCGAAAATGATGCGACGATGTTTGCGATGTTGCCATATCACGTGGATGCGCTAGATGCAGCATTGCTCGCTGAGCAATATGATCGCCCTGTCGATGAAATCGCCACATTGTACTTTGAAGCGTATCATGTCTTGCAGCTCGATTGGATGATGGATAATATCGCCACCTTACCACAGCAAGACTATTGGGATCGCCGCGCGCGTCATGCGTTAGTCAATGAGCTGTCACGCAGCTTGCGTATGCTGATGGACGCGATACTCTCAAAACCAGATGCCAAGCAAGCCTTTAGTGAATGGAAAGCAAGACACGTCGATCAGCTTGCAGCAGTCACGACAGAGATGAATAAGTTAGATGAGCTGCATAGCAACGATGAAGAAGGTCAAATTGGTCTGTCAACGCTGTCAGTATTGATGAGTGAGCTGAGTGGTTTAGTCACTAAATAATCAGTTACTCATTAAGAAATAGATATCTGTAAGTTCAAAAAAACCACCGTTCTTAATGTTCGGTGGTTCTTTATTGTCTAAACAAAATCGTTTAATCGAAAGTAGAGTAGAAAGTAGCAAACTGAATAGCTTAAATTACGAGGCTTTTTCACTGACAACTTTGTGACATCCTTGACCACTAATTCGGCTAAAGCCGCCTGAGAGTTTTTCGACCTTGATTTGGGTTAAGATACGATCTTTTAGGGCTTGTACGTGGGAGATAACCCCAATCAGCTTGCCTTCTTGTTGTAAGCTGGTCAAAGTATCGAGTGCGATATCAAGTGAGTCTTCATCAAGCGTACCAAAACCTTCATCTAAAAATAACGAATCGACACGGATATTATGACTGGCCATTTGCGACAGCCCAAGTGCCAGTGCTAGGCTGATGATAAAGCCTTCGCCGCCGGAGAGGTTTTTGGTACTACGAATCTCGCCGCCTTGGTAGTTGTCAATGACATTCAGCTCAAGCGGGTTGCTGTCATCGTGAATCAGCAAATAACGGTCACTCATTTTTTGCAATTGCGTATTGGCATGGCCAATCATGACTTCAAACGTTAGGCCTTGGGCAAAGGTACGATACTTTTTGCCATCAGCCGAGCCAATTAACATATGCAGCTGCTGCCATACTTGTAGCTTTTGTCTTTGCTCATCAATAGCGATCAGCTGCGCCGCTTGTGTATTTTTTTGCTGCTCGTTGTCTTTAAGCTTTTGATCAATGGCACCAATTTTTTGATTTAACTCGTCGATGTCTGTTTGTATCTGCTGATATTGCTCAGCAAGGAGCTCTCGGCTTGCATTCGTCATAGGCGCAGCAAGACTTTGCGTCAGTGCTTGCTGCGTACTGTCCAGCTGCAGCTGAGCTTGATGCAGCGCAGTATCAATCGCTACTTTACGTCTATGTAGGGCGTCACGCTCCTCTTTGGGCAAGCGGGCTTTGACAAAAGCGGCTTCATTGACAAAATCGGACGCTGTGAGTAAGTCTGTAAAGATACTTTGCTGAGTGTTCAGTGTGGTCGTCGCCGATTGTAGCTCTGTTGCTAGCTGCTGCTCTCTACTCTTTAATTGTTCTAATGACTGTTGTACGGTATCTAGCTGCCTTTGCGCTACTCTTTGCTTATCTTTAGCAGCATCGACAGCATTGCGTAATTTATTTTCTTCATCATCTGTATCTTTATCTGCAAAAATCTCTGTTCTATCTTGTTTTGATTGTTCGATAGTCTTGACCTTATGAGCAATTAAGCGCTCTAGCTCGTTGAGCGTTGTTTCATCACTGTGCAGCTGTGCTTGCTTGGTTTCAATCTGCGCAGTCAGGCTACTTAAGGTGTTGGTCAGCTGCTGTTGGCTGTTTTTTTGCTCATTGAATTGTTGTTTTAACTGACTTAAAGCGCTGCGCTGTTGCCGCAGTTTTTCAATATGATGGTCACATTCTGCGCTGTCTATTACGGTTTGCTTATCAAAACTATGACCCAACTGCGTAAGTGCGTCAGATAAGTCTGCCGTATTGAGCGCTGTGGTTAAGTATGCTTTATGTTGGTCCATGGGATACTTATTTACCAGAGCTGAAATGGTGCTCAGCAGAGGCGTTAATTCTGAGAAATTAGCAGTGATCTTATCTTTTATCCCAACAATTTTTTGTGAGTTAAGCTTAATGTCAGTCGTGAGGTTACTGATGTTGAGACTCACTGCCTGTAGCTGCTTTTCATCGACTTCAATCGCAGTACTGAGCTGTGCAGCAGTTTCAGTTAAATTGTCATATTCGATTACTATGGTTTTAAGAGACTGTTTATGTTCAGTTAGATCGTGTTTGGCGGTATCTAATAAGGATAAGTTAGGCTCTAGGTTCGCAGTAGCCGCATCAATGTTATCGTTTATCTGCGTAAGTGGGTCGATAATTGCTGCGATTGCTTCAGAGTGATTGTTTTTAGCCTCAAATAGCGAGGAAAGGTAAGCCTGAACATCACTATGTAAGGTTTCGGCTTGCTGCTGTAGTGGCGCCAGTTGTTGCTGCTGGTTATTCAGCGTCTGTTTTTTGGTGGCATATTCGATATTGTGTTTTGATAAAGCTTGTTCAAGGTTATCAATAACGGTCTCTAGTTCCGCTATTTGCTGCTGTGTTTGTTGCGTCTTAGAGGGTTGGTGTTGGCTGGTATCCTGGTGACTGCGGTCTAATAATGGATGATGCTTACCATAAGGATGCTCAGTGGCGCCGCAAAGCGGACAGGGCGATCCATTTTCAAGCTCTGCTATGTAGTCTTCAAGCTTAGCGACCTTTTGTAGTAGATTCAGATGCTCTTGCTTCTCTTGCCGCTTGAGTTTGGCATCTTGAATGTCTGATCGATGATCAGCAATGAGTCCTTCTAAGGCCGTTAACTCTTCATTGAGCGTCGGTAGTGAACGTTTGGTATTTTCGATTTGGTGAGCAAGATCGGACAGCTGCTGTAACTTATAGCTGGCTTGTGCAATCTGAGTGTTGATTTGGTCGACTTGCTCTTGCTCATGACGCATACTCGCAAGCGACTGTTTTTCGATAAGTGCCGCTTGCTGCTGTTGTACGCTGGCAAGTTGCTCGCGTTTCTTGGTTATTAATAAACGATCTGAATCTTGTTGCTTAGACAGCTTATCGAAATCAGCTTGTAGCTGACCGGCTCGATGGTCATACGCAAGTTTATCCGTAGTCAAGCCGACATTATCTGTTAGCAGCGTCTTTAATCGGCCACAGCTGCTATCAAAGGTCGCCATGTCTGTATCGAGGTCGTTTAGCTCTTTATAATCATCAAAATACTTTTCTAGACTGCCAAGCTGAGTCTTCGTCTCTTGCTCTGTTTGGCTGTGTCTGGCTATTTCTTGATGTAATCGTTTCGTATTATTGACTAAGTCGGCTTTACGTTGCTTGTCATTTGCCAAAGAGTGAAGTTGCTGTTTTATCTCAGCATCCAATTCGCGTGTTTTTGAAATAACAGGCAGAGTAGTTTGCAGATTATCTGTTGCTTGTTTTTCAATGGTAGTGATATCGTTTAAATGGGTCGTAACTTGTGCAAGCACTGCTTGCTGAGATGGAGTATTACTGAGTAACTGATGTTGTTCACTGCTAAGCCGATTGACCGTCTCTCGGCTATAGCCAAGCTTATGAAACTGGCTGTCAATCTCTAAAGCTTTACTGGCTAGCTCCAAGCGCTTGGCCTCTGGAGTAAATTCTATCTGTGCATGCTGCGCTGCGGAAAAATCTTTTTGATAACTCGCAAGGCTCTGCTGTAGCTGCTCAACCTGCTCCAGCCACTGCAGCTGCTCACTTACGGTTTTAAAGCGTTGGCGCTGCTTACTTTGTTGCTGGTTAAGCGTCTCAAGCTCTGCTGCCAGTCGTTTTTCATCCTCAGGACTCAGTAAAGATAGGCTGTCCACGCCTGCCTGTAGTTTGCCAAGCGCTTCTTTTTCAGTACGGTGTCTTTCATGGACATTGAGCGATATTTTGGCATAGATGGCAGTGCCGGTGATTTTTTCCAGTATAGCTGCTCTATCACCAATATCCGACTTCAAAAATGCGGCAAAACTGCCTTGAGCCAGCATGATGGAGCGGGTGAACTGATTAAAATCCATACCGATAAGGTCTTGGATATAGGCGGATGTCTTGGACTTTTTTTCTTCTAAAATCTTGCCAGTTTTAACCTCACTGATCTCATGTCTAATCGGTAATAAGTTACCCTTGGCTTTTTTATGCGCGCGGTGCTGGTACCAGTAGCATTGATAACGTGTAGAGTCGATCTCGATGATGACTTCTGCTGAGCATTCACCCGTACCTTGGGTCATGATCTCGTTAGTTGAGCCGGTAATATCGCCCAATCGTGGTGTTTGGCTATAGAGTGCTAAACAAATCGCATCTAAGATGGTGGTCTTGCCAGCGCCTGTTTGCCCAGTAATGGCAAAGATGCCTTCATTCAAAAAAGCAGGATCACTAAAGTCAATGTGCCATTCGCCTTTTAGGGAGTTGAGATTTTTTAGTCGCAGTTCAATCAGTCGCATGAGCAGGTCTTATTTTTAGATAGGTCTATAGAGTGGTTATCAAAGTAGTTGACATGAGCGGCTGTTATTCCGCCTGAGTGTCTTCATGACGCAAGTTATATATGATTTGCTGATAGGCTTCTCGCAGGGCGTTTTTTTGTTCATCTGCGACCTTGTTCAGAAGCAGACAGCGCTCAAACACCTCTTCCTCATCCAAGTCTTGTAGTGTCTCAGAGGTTTGCTGCTGGTTTAGCACTTTATTATAAGTGCGGGTATTTTTTATTTTTAGTACCTCACACCGCAAGCCATCTACCATCGCCTGGATATGCTCACGTAACTCGCTGACCAGCTCGTCACCTGTGTAAATCACTTCGAGCCAAACAGACTCCGTGTCATCTAAAGACTGAGCAGTACTATCAATTTTCTGTTGGATAGACTGTAGATCACCTGAGACTTGTGCCAGTTTTTGAAACGTGGGAATAGGTAAGGAAGCGATCTGCATCTGACATGATTTGTCAAAATGTAGTCGCTGCGGTGGAGAGGTCATTTTTGAGTCAACATCATTTGAATTGAGGTCATCAACCTTGCTTTCTTGCTTTACATGGTGTTCGTCTACATTGCTTTTGTCGCGGCCCTCATTGTTTACTGAATCATCAAAGCCAAACAAATCATCCATAAAACCACTCGTCTGATTGGCTACTTTTTTAGCCGCTTTTTCTACCGATGTTTCAATTGTAGCAACTGTACGGGTGATCTGAGGCGCATTGCTTGCAATGGTACGAGCAGCGGTATTGTTTGACATTGGTTTTTTATCACTAAACTCGTTTTTTACTGCGCCAAACTGTATGAGCAACACTTGTTTTTGCTGGCGCGCCTCACCAAAGCCCATTGCAATGGGTGAGCCTGAATAGCGAATGGTCTCACGGCCGCCAACGCGCTGTGGTACGTGCAAATGCCCAAGGGCGACATAGTCAAAACCCTCATCAAACATATCAGCGGAGATTTTGCCAAGTGAGCCAACATAGAGATCGCGCACGCCGTCATCATCGGTTGTTTTGCCATTAGCTGCAAATAGGTGACCTGTGGCAATGATAGGGATATGCCGTTGATGTACCTCGATTAATTTGGCCTGCTGTTCTCTAGCAATCGCTGCTACTTCATCATAGTGGGCGCGAATACCTTTGATAACATTGGCGTCTTTGCTATCCGCAGACTCGCCAGCGCTACTGCTACGTACATCACGGTCGCGCAGGTAGGGTACAGCGGCGATAATGCAATGAGGATTGTTATCATCATCACCTAAGACCAATACCTCATCTTCTAAATCATCACAAGCAGTCCCAATCACATGGACATTCAAAAATTTGAGCACATTGCTTGGCGCATCCAAAAACGTCGGTGAGTCATGATTGCCTGCGACAATGACCACATGCTGACAGCAGGAACGTGAGACCTTACCCAAAAACTCATAATATAGCGCTTGGGCTTTATTGCTGGGCGTCATGGTATCAAAGATGTCACCTGCGACAATCAATATATCTACTTGCTGTGCGCTAATGGTGTCTTTTAGCCACTGCAAAAATGCCTCAAACTCTTCATAACGCAGACGACCATAAAGCCTGCGCCCCAAGTGCCAATCGGACGTGTGCAATATTTTTAAAGGTCTAACAGAGATATATTTAGAAGCAATAGATAGGGGCATAGTTTGGCTTATCATTAAACGTCAGAACATTAATTAGGTAGCTTCCATTCTAGCAAGAATCGTTGAGATTTTCTCTGTTGCCAAAAGAAAACCCTACCAATAGATAATTGACAGGGTCGCTTTGCGGTACAGGTAATAATAAAACACAGAAGATTAATCGATGATGAGCTGCTCTAGATCGTCCCCTGAATTTGTCGCAAGATTTGCAATCATCGATAGCGCATGAGCTTGTTGATCTATGGGCTGTTTGACTGCTTCACCTCTTGAGCCTTCACGTAACCAGTTTTTAGCTATGTCATCGCTGCTTTGGTTGTGCTGCTGATTTTGTAAATTGTACCAAGCCAAATCATGATGCAAGCTGACCACGTCGCCCATAATAAGCAGGGCAGGCGTCGGCAGCTGAGCGGTTTCTTGCTGACTGACGATGCTGGCAAGCGTACCTGTTAGGACTTGCTGATTGGGCATACTGGCATTAGAGACAATGGCAATTGGCGTATCAGCGCTACGACCAGCGTCAACCAAGCCTTCAGTCAAGCGCGCCAGCGAATGCAGACCCATATAAAATACCACCGTCTCATCGGTGTTCAAGAAGTTTTTAAAGTTGTTGTTGGGTGCACCTGCCTTCAAGAATCCTGTCACAAAACGTACGGACTGTGAGTGGTCACGGTGAGTTAAGGGTATGCCAGCATAGCTAGCAGCGGCATTGGCAGCGGTGATCCCTGGTACGACCTGATACGGCACACCATGAGCGCGCAGGCTTTCAATTTCTTCACCGCCACGACCAAAGATAAATGGATCGCCACCTTTTAATCGAACCACACGCCGACCTTCTTTGGCGCTATTGACCAATAACTCATTGATGCCAAGCTGCGCGACAGTATGGTTACTGCGTTTTTTACCGACAAACACTTTGTCTGCATCACGGCGGCAAAGATCCAGCACTTGTGGAGATACCAATGCGTCATAGTAGACAATATCGGCTTGCTGCATCAAACGCAGCGCTTTAAATGTCAAAAGCTCTGGGTCACCAGGGCCTGCGCCAACGATATAGACTTCGCCGACGGGGGGTGATTTTTTTTCTGACTCGTCTGATAGCGTAGGCGTTGTATTTTCCGCAGCATGGGCTTTATCATGAATAGCAGCGGCAGTACTATCTAAATCCGCTTGCAACTGAGCAGCCGCTTCGGTTTCATTACCAGCAAACATCAACTGGCTGACTTGACCTTCAAACGCGCGCTCCCAAAATTGGCGGCGTCCAGTCAGCGTTGGTATTTTGGACTTTACCTCACTGCGAAAATCCCCTGCCAACTTGGCCAATTTACCATAGCCTTGCGGGATTAAGGTCTCAAGGCGTGCCCGTAATAGCCGTGCCAATACAGGCGCTTTACCATTTGATGAAATGCCGATGACAATAGGGTTACGATCAATAATGGCTGGAAAGATAAAATCGCACAATGGCGGCGTATCGACCACATTGACCGGGATATTTAGCTCAGTCGCATCTGCGTGAATCTCATGGTTAAGCGCTTCATCGTCAGTCGCGGCAATGATCACGCGAGCGCCTGACATATAGGATTTGTGATAGTTTTTTTCAATCAACTCGTGCTTATTGTCACTCAGTAACTCTCGTATTTCGTGGCTGATATTAGGCGCAAGAATCGTAATGCACGCACCCGCACGGCTGAGCAAGTCCGCTTTACGCAGTGCCACTTCGCCGCCGCCCACGATGAGCACTTTACGGCCTTCTAATTTAAAAAATAGCGGGAAGGTGTTCATAGTGTCACCATATATTGAATTATTTATTATATAGTCGAACCACTATTAAAGTGTTACAGCGTTAGACTCGTTTAGCCTACTACTGTAGTACTTGCACTCGTCTGCCTTGTACCACTTTTAATATTGATTGACTATAAAAGTAGAAAAGATATAAGGAATGCCGCCATTATGAGGTATCACAGACACACTCTCACCTAATGAATTGGCATTAGTATATTTGTTTTTTGAATATTAATTGATATTTTTCTTGCTAATAGGAATAGATTAAATGATTTTCTCAAATCAATAAATTCTCTAATACACGCTAACATATCCCAAAATTAGGGTGTGCTAGCATGTCTTAAGGTAATTAATCGTATATCAATAATTCACAATATTTAAAAAGAGTAAGCATACTATGAAACTATAAGACAGAGTGGCGATTATATTTGGTGGCGCTTCAGGGTTGGGCGAGGCGACGGCAAAGGCGTTTGCTAATGAAGATGCTAAAGTCGTCGTCACAGGACGCGATGAGGAAGATGGCAGAAGATGGCAATCGAATCGTCAAAGACATTACAGATAACAATCAAGATGCCATCTTCGTAAAAGCTGATGTAACACAAAAGAGTGATATTCAAGCCGTAGTTGATAGCGCATTAACGACTTACGATAAAATTGATATTTTGTACAATGGTGCTGATATTCATGATGGTTATGACAATGCTGTTGAGCTAGAAGAAGATTTTTACGATAAATTGATGGCGATTAATATCAAAGCGCCTTATCTGGCTTCAAAAATGGTGATTCCGCATTTATCAAGCAAGGTGTCGGTGCTATTATTTAGGTCGCAAATAGCTTTAGTAGTTGCAAATATGATCGTCAATCATAAAAAAAGCCCTCTCTTAAATTAAAGAAAGGGCTTTTTTCATTCAGAAAACACTAAAATTAAAGCTGAGTATGCAGACCGCACTCACGGCTTTCTTCTACTTTAGTTGGATCAAAGTAGTCATGCTCGTTTGGCAAGTTGTGCTCATCTAAGTACACATCCAAATCTGCATCGGTTTTTTCAAACAATGGCGCTACTTTCAATACACCGTCTTTTGATAAGCTAAGTACATCAAGCCCTTGACGGAACTCAGTTTGGTCTTTACGAATCGCGTTAAACCATACGTCAGGCTTTAGCTCAGCAAGGGCGCGGCGGAATGGCTCAAGTTTCACTTGTTCAGTGAACTCGCCATGTTGCGGGTTGTCAATGCCTGGGATACCATTCATGGTTGAATCACGGTGTGCAGCGGTTTGTTTTGGGATATAAGTCACAACGTTGAGATCAAGATCACGAATCAATTTGTTGGCAAATTGATAGGTCGCATCGGTGTTATAGCCTGAATCTACCCACAATACCGTGATGTCAGGGCGCTGCTTGGCAACCAAATGCAAGATCGCTGACTCATAAGGACGGAAGTTGGTGGTGATGATTGGGTTTTTGGCTTGCGTCAATGCCCACTCAACGATTTGCTCAGGTGATTTACCTTGCAAATCTTGGTTTGCTTGGTCTATATCTAGGTTTGGGTGTAATTGGCTCATAATACATTCCTTAATAATTGTTAATATAAAAATAGCGATTTGATAGTGAATAATAAAATCAGTTTTTTGAGAACATCGGTAATGCTGAAGCGTCTCGACCATCATAGCTACTGGCTAGGGCAGTGAAGGCTTGGCTAATATCAGATTTAGCATCATGCTCATTGAGTACAAAGCTGGTCGCACCAGCGCGCAGCAAATAAGCGATTTGATCACGACCAAACGCGCCTGCCATGCGAATATCACCTTCATAACCAAGCTGACGCAGGGTCTGTGCAAAACTAAAACCGCGACCGTCCACAAAACTTGGGACATGAATGACGATCAAGTCTTGCGTCAATAAAAAGTCTTTTACATCAGACAGATCATCAGCATCGGTGTTGGACGTGATCCACACACCCAATCGGCTGCTGTGCTGCTTGAGGATATCCAATACTTGCGCGAGCAAACCGTTTGCCAGTTTTCCATCAGCATTTAATAAATCTGCTAATGGAACAAGTACATCAACTTTTTCTTGTTTGTGTAACAGCTCAAGTAAGGTCAGGTTTGATAACGCGATACCGTCAGGCAGCTGCGCTGTCGCTAGTGCTTGCCAAGTATCTTCGCCACTGATGTCTGCGCCATGGCTATCGAGCACATGATGATTAGCCATAGACCTTCTCCTTAAAGGGGGCGATACCAACGCGGTCAATCACGTCACCAAAACCCTCAACATCTTGTTCGTTAGTGCCGCGTATATCGAGATACACATCTAAAATGGTTTGTAAGGTGCTGGCCACATCATCCGCTGGCACCGCTTTTCCTAAGATTTTGCCCAATTTGGCGTCATTACTAGAGTTACCGCCAAGGCTAATCTGATACCAGTGCTCGCCTTTTTTGTCCACACCCAAGATACCGATATCACCTGTGTGATGGTGAGCGCAGGCATTCATGCAGCCTGACATGTTTAGGCGAATATCACCAAGATCATACAAGTAATCCAAATCATCGAACTGCTTTTCGATTTGCTCAGCAATATTATGCGTAGTCGCATTGGCCAGTGAGCAGTAATCCCAACCTGGGCAGACAATCATGTCGGTTAAGGTGTTGATATTGGCGCGTGCTAAATGCAAATCTGATAGCTGCTGCCACAATTCATAAAGCTCATTGGTTTGCACATCAGCGAATACCAGATTTTGCTGATACGTACCGCGCAACTCACCAAAGCTATAACGATCAGACAAATCGGCAAGCGCATCCATTTGCGCATCACTCAAGTCACCTGATGGCACATAACGACCGTCCACCAGTCCGGCTTTTAAAGAGATCACGACCGCACGGTAACCGTCCACCTTATGTGCCACAGTATTCTGGTTATACCAGTTGGCAAAGTCTTTATCAGCGTTTAGTTGTTGTTGTAGCTCAGACTGTACTGCGAGCGCATCAAATGACTGATAATCAGGCATGCTAAAGTAGCTAGCAGCGGTGTCAAAATTGTCATCCGTCAAGGTCAGCGGACCGTCTTTGGTGTGTGCTTCCCACTCAGCTTCTACCAGTTTGGCAAACTGATCGCCGCCTAAGCTGTCGACCAAAATTTTAATACGGGCTTTGTACTTGTTATCACGGCGACCGTGCAGGTTATAAACGCGCAAAATGGCATCGAGATAGCTGAGTAAATGCTCACGAGGTAAAAACTTACGAATCGTTTTACCAATAATAGGCGTACGTCCTAAGCCACCACCAACGATCACTTCAAAGCCAAGCTCGCCTGCGTCATTGGTAACGACGTGCAGACCCACATCATGTACTTGCGTTGCCGCACGATCCGCTTCGGTACCGATCACTGCAATTTTAAATTTACGCGGTAAAAAGGCAAACTCAGGGTGGAAGGTTGACCACTGACGAATGATTTCGCAATAAGGACGTGGATCAGCGATTTCTTCCTTATAGATACCCGCATAAGGATCGGTTGTGGTGTTACGAATACAGTTGCCTGAGGTTTGGATGGCATGCATCTGTACCGTTGCCAATTCTGCCAAAATGTCTGGCACTTCTTCTAGTTTTGGCCAGTTCAACTGAATATTGGTACGAGTCGTGAAATGCCCGTAGCCTTTGTCGTATTTGCGGGTAATCTCAGCCAATTTGCGTAGCTGATAGCTGGCAAGCAAGCCGTAAGGAATGGCAATACGGAGCATCGGTGCATAACGCTGGATATACAAGCCGTTTTGCAATCGCAGTGGTAAGTACTGCTCTTCTGGCAGCTCACCTGCCAAAAATCGCTCAGTTTGGTCGCGAAATTGGGCAACTCGTTCGTCTACTAACGTCTGGTCAGCGTAATTATATTGATACATGACGTAATCTCAGTTTTGTTTTTAGTCTTAAAAGCAGCGATGGCAGCAATCTAATATCTGTGCTCGTAGGTGATAGACTTTACCACAAATCGCAATTTAAACAATTCAGGGTCACATCATATAAGCTTCTATCTATAAACATAAATTCCTTTCAGACATATCCATATCCAAACACAGCATAAATTTTCATAACGAAAGTTAGGTAGCCTATGCTTATCAAATTTAACGCCTGATCACTAGTACGCTACTTCTTATCTATCGACGGCTTTCTTCTCAGTTTTGTATATTTAATCACTTTCGTATTTTTGCTCATCTCTTCCAACCATTCTTTCTAATAAGAGGTTTTAATAACGATATGTCTCAGACCCAGATTCAGACCCAAAGCCAAACTCAATCAAAGTTGGTTCCACCACATGGCAGTGCCGAGCTAAAGCCACTGTTGTTAGAAGGCGAAGCACGCAAGCAAGCCCTAGAGCTTGCCAGCACCTTACCAACCATTACCTTAAGCTCACGCGAGCGTGGTGATCTGATCATGTTCGGTATTGGCGGCTTTACACCATTAAATGGCTTTATGAATAAAGCTGATTGGCAAGGTGTGGTTGACAACATGCGCTTGCAAAGTGGGGATAATAAAGGTTTGTTTTGGCCCATTCCGATCACCTTGTCTGCACCAAAAGCGACGGCGGATAGTTTGAGTCAAGGCGACAAAGTGGCATTGGTCGCACAAGATGGTGAAGTTATGGGCATCTTAACAGTAGAAGAGACCTATACCATTGATAAAGAACACGAGTGTCAGCAAGTATTTACCACCACAGATCCAGAGCATCCAGGCGTCCAGCAAGTGTTGGATCAAGATGAGGTCAATATTGCAGGTAGCGTAGAAGTACTGAGCGAGGGCGAGTTCCCAACGCGTTATCCTGGTATCTATAAAACGCCCGCGCAAACGCGTCAAATCTTTGAAGAGAAAAACTGGAAGACTGTGGCGGCTTTCCAAACGCGTAACCCGATGCACCGCTCACATGAATATCTGGCCAAAATCGCAATTGAGATCTGCGATGGCGTGATGATTCATTCATTGCTCGGCGCACTAAAACCAGGTGATATTCCAGCAGAAGTGCGTCAAGAAGCCATCAAAACCTTGATTGATAATTACTTCAAACAAGACACAGTCATTCAAGCGGGTTATCCATTAGATATGCGCTATGCTGGTCCACGTGAAGCCTTATTACATGCGTTATTCCGCCAAAACTATGGCTGTAGTCATCTGATCGTTGGTCGCGATCATGCTGGTGTGGGCGATTACTATGGCGCGTTTGATGCACAAACCATTTTTGAACAGGTTGGCAAAGACGATCTCATCACCCAGCCGCTAAAAATTGGCTGGACCTTTTGGTGTAATGCGTGTCAAGCGATGGCCTCTGATAAAACTTGCCCGCACGATGCAAGCGAGCACGTCAAAGTCTCAGGCACTAAACTGCGTAAAGCGCTATCAGAAGATCTGGAGGTACCCGACAACTTTAGCCGTCCAGAAGTGCTAGAGATTTTGCGTAATTACTATGCCGGTATTGCTAAAGAAGAACGCGCTGAGGTTAAGCTGACTGGCGCTTCTGCAGTTTAAGATAGTTTTAAAATCTTCAAGCATAAAAAAGGTGTCAGACTTATGGTCTGGCACCTTTTGTTTTTGTCATTTTTAGCATCTCTCACCGCAGTTAGCGTGAGCTATCAAATCGCTAAATCTTCTGTCAGTTTTTGATATTCTCCCGCAAGTGAGGCACCGCCTGAGCAAAAGTAATTCAGCGCATATTTATTTGGGCTATCAATCGTCAGCATATTGTCTTTAAATTGAAAAAAGACGGTGCTGTCATTTGCCTGTGCCTGAAAAATTGTACCGTGTGCCGCGTCTTGCCCCATTAATATCGCCTTACCATCAAACTGACAAGTCTGTTTTTTGATATCGCTACGTGAGCGAACTTTTATATCGACTTGTTGGTCACTCTCTGCACGCACCATGACGCCAACCCAGTCATAGCCTTGTGCGCGTTTGTCATAATCTGCAGAAGCATAATCACCAGAAATATAGTCTTTCATAACATCCACTGGAATTGAATAAACCGCTACAGCATTGCTCGCAGAACTCTTCACCGCGGGCGTCACATTATGACAACCCGTTACGGCAGCTAAGGTAGTGGCTATCAATGTTAATGCTGCAATAGAATGAAAGCGATGGGACGAAAGAGTCATAAAAAGGCCTTTGGTTAAATAAGACGGTAAAATGGATATAGCATTGGCGCATGGGCCCTACCATATAGAATGAGGGTACAGCCTAGCTAAATTATAGCCTATTTAATAAGCCTGCCTGCAATGATTTACCTCACGTTTCCCATAATTTCCTAAAAGCACATGCTAAGTGCTTATGCCAACAT
The DNA here is from genome assembly GCF_900101915.1 of Psychrobacter pacificensis. Lineage (GTDB taxonomy): Bacteria > Pseudomonadota > Gammaproteobacteria > Pseudomonadales > Moraxellaceae > Psychrobacter > Psychrobacter pacificensis. Next base: position 26,512 of record NZ_FNAL01000020.1, read on the forward strand.
CAAGACTTGATAAGCGGATTCGTCACTAAGCGTTTGCTATTTATGCTGCTAGCATAGCTTTCATCATCCGAAAGCCGAAATCAACAGAGTAAAAGTCAAAAAAACCAAGCTCAAATGATTGTAAGCCCTATGATGATCAGAATTTTAACAACACGCTTCTACCACCTTTATCGAGAGCATCATGCAAAAAAAATTCCAAAAATTCCGCATGGCTAGCATCCAGCCAACCAATAATAAACATATAAAAGCGCGGGTACTTACCACTAGCAGCATGCTCGCAGCAGCGATCATGATGACAGGCTGTAGCCCAACCGAAGAGGCGCAAAACAAGGCAGCAAACAACGCTAATGGTGAGACGCAGGATGTCAATCTACTCAATGTCTCCTATGATGTATCTCGCGACTTTTATAAAGAATATAACGCGCTATTTAGCACTGACTATCAAAAAGCCCATCCAAACAGCAAAGTAAATATCAATCAGTCGCATGGCGGTTCAAGCAAGCAGGCGCTCTCTGTTGCCAATGGACTACAAGCAGATGTGGTCACCTTTAACCAAGAGAGCGATATGAATCTGTTGGTGGAAAAAGGTCTAGTCGATTCTGATTGGCAGCAGGCACTACCCAATAATGCTGTGCCGTACACCAGCACTATGGTGCTACTGGTTCGTGCAGGTAATCCAAAAAACATTCAGGATTGGTCAGATTTAGCCCGTAACGATATCGATGTGGTCACGCCCAATCCCAAGACCAGTGGTACAGCGCGTTATGCCTTTTTGGGGGCTTACGGCTATGGCTTGCACCAATTCAAAGAAAACAGTAGCGACAACCCTGTTAAAACCAATGACTTTATTAAAAAGCTGTTGGCAAACGTGGTCACTTATGACAATGGCGCACGTGCTGCGACGACCAGTTTTACCCAGCGCGGCCTAGGTGACGTACTCATCACCACCGAAAATGAGGCGAATTTGGCCGCTCAGCAATTTGCCATGGGTCAGGTCGATATTGTCTATCCCAGTTACTCGATTACGATTGCCAACCCAGTAGCAGTCGTTACGGCAGTGACTGATCAAGCGGGCAAGACCGAAGCGGCAAGTGCCTATCTAAAAGGATTATGGGACAAGCCTGCACAAGAGCTGATGGCAAAAATGTATATGCGTCCGAGTGATGAGCAAATACTTGCTGCCCACAAGGACACATTACCTGATATTGAAACGTTTGAGCCTGTCGCCGTCTTTGGCCCATGGGCAGAGATTATGGATACTTTCTTTGTAGACGGTGGTCGTTTCGATCAGCTGGCAAGTACTAAGTAGTCGTTAATTTCTGGCTTGTAGAATGATCTGTCTTGGCCGTTATCAGTGAAACACGGACAAGATAGATAAGACGTATCCAATGTTAAAATCAGAAAACAGTTGGTTATGCGTATATAATTTTCATAAATTATTGATATGATTGGCTTTGCCTGCTTGTTATTCCCTTTTGGCAATAACATACGCATATTCATCATTAAACATAATAAGATGGCGCTGTTAGCATACTTGCATTACACAACAGACATCTTTGAGGTATTTATGACAGACGTAGCTCGTTATCAACAAAAGAGTAAAACCCTTAGTGCCTTGAGCATTGCTGGCGTTGCTCTGACATTGGGTCTAGCTGGCTGTAGCAACAGTGAGACTACTGAGGCGGCAGCTGACGGTTCAGCGACGACAGAAGGGCAGAATATTGAGCTACTCAATGTCTCATACGATGTGGCACGTGACTTCTATAAAGACTACAACCCTTTGTTTGTTGAGCACTATAAAGCTGAGCATCCAGACAGCAAGATTCTAATCAAGCAGTCACATGGCGGCTCAAGCAAACAGGCATTGTCTGTCGCAAATGGTCTACAAGCCGATGTTGCCACCATGAACCAAGGCTCTGATATCGAGCTACTTGAGAAAAAAGGCTTGGTTGAGTCAGATTGGGAAAGCAAATTCCCTGATAACGCAGTGCCGTTTACCAGTACGATCGTATTTTTGGTACGTAAAGACAATCCAGAAAATATCAAAGACTGGGAAGATTTGACCAAAGACGGTGTTGAGATTGTCATGGCCAATCCAAAGGTCACAGGTAACGGTCGTTATGCATTCTTAGGCGCTTACGGTTATGGTCTACATGCTTTTAATCAAGATGAAACAAAAGCTCAAGGCTACGTCAAAGACATGCTAAAAAATGTCAAAGTCTATGAAAACGGCGGACGTGCCGCGACAACGACTTTCGTACAGCGCGGTATCGGTGATGTATTGGTCACTTTTGAAAACGAGGCCAACCTTGCAGCGACTGATTTTGGTGCGGGTCAAGTAGATATCGTTTATCCAAAATACTCAATCAAATCAGAAAGCCCTGTGGCAGTTGTGAAGACGGTAACAGACAAAAAAGGTACCACAGACGCGGCCAAAGCGTATCTTGATTACTTGTGGAGTGAGCCTGCTCAGCAACTAGCAGCCGATTTATACTTACGTCCTAGCGTTAAGAGCGTTCTTGACAAAAACAGTGACAAATTGCCACCTGTTGAAACTTTCCGCCCGAACGATGCCTTTGGCACATGGGATGAGATCATGAGCACCTACTTCAGTGATGGCGGTGTGTTTGATCAGTTGGCTGTTAATGCGCCGCAGTAATCGCCTGCTACGTATATAAGAACTGCTAGTGCGCTAACCACTAAAACTGGTTGAAGCAGTTAATCGTACAGTCAGTCATTAAGCACCCCATAAAGGACATGGTCGTATGCACTATGTCCTTTATATTGTAAGCCGACCAATAATAATTTTAATAACAGTTGTGATAATAATGGTCTTACGGTGAGCACCCTCGCTAAGTACCATCAGTTAGGCAATAGGACATCACTATGAGTGCAACATCTTCTTCTGCCAGCAAACCCACCAACAAAAAAGGGTGGTTGACACGCTTGCGTCAGCGCAATGTGCTACCTGGGTTTGGTCTGAGCATGGGCATCACTGTCTTTAGTTTGTCATTACTAGTGGTGCTACCGTTTGCCATGATGGCCTATACCACAACTCAGATGGGTTGGACGGGTTTTTGGGAAACCATCACCCAGCCGCAAGTCACTGCTGCAATTAAGCTCAGCTTATGGATGTCATTTTTGGCGATGCTGACCAATATGGTCTTTGGTACACTGGTTGCGTGGGTACTTGTCCGCTATGAGTTTTGGGGTAAGTCGTTAATTAATGCCTTGGTTGATTTGCCATTTGCACTACCAACCGCCGTTACAGGTATCTCGCTTGCGACGCTATACGCGCCTAATGGCTTGATTGGTCAATGGTTTGCCAAGTTCGATATTCAGGTCGCCTTTACGCCGATAGGTATTTGGCTAGCATTGGTTGTGGTGAGCTTTCCCTTTATCGTCCGTGCAGTACAACCAGTACTCGCAGAGCTATCGGTTGAGTTTGAAGAAGCCGCAGCTGTATTGGGTGCCAATCGCTTAACCACTTTTCGTAAAGTGATTTTGCCAGAACTACTGCCTGCACTACTAATGGGCGCAGGTATGATGTTTGCCCGTGCTACTGGCGAGTATGGCTCCGTTATTTTTATCGCGGGTAATATTCCGATGCAGTCTGAGATTTTGCCGCTCATCATTATCAGTAAACTTGAGCAGTTCGATGTTCAAGGCGCTTCTGCGGTTGCACTGTTTATGCTACTCATCTCATTTGTGATTTTATTGACCATCAATATCATGCAGTGGAAACTGTCACGCCGCGTAGGAGCTCGCTAATATGCAAATATCTAATAGCTACGACTACCAAAGTAACGCTGCGACCAAAGACACGCCATGGATACGCCGTACCTTTATTGTGATCGCTGTGCTGTTTATGGTCTTAATGCTGGTGGTGCCATTATTGGCTGTGTTTTATGAGGCTTTTAAAAACGGCTGGCAGTTATATCTTGCGTCATTGGTTGACCCTGAGGCATTACAAGCGATCAAACTGACATTGATCACAGCGGCGATTGTTTTACCGATCAACATGGTCATGGGTATTGCGATTGCGTGGTTGGTCACACGCTATCAGTTTAAAGGTAAGCAGCTGGTCACCACCTTACTTGATTTACCATTTTCCGTATCACCTGTCGTTGCCGGTTTGATGTTTGTGCTGCTATTCGGAATGAACTCTACGATTGGTGGCTGGCTTGAGAGCATGGGTTTTCAGGTGATCTATGCAGTACCTGGTATTATTCTGGCGACGCTATTTGTGACCTTTCCGTTTGTGGCACGTGAGCTGATACCATTGATGCAGACCCAAGGCGACTCTGAAGAGCAAGCCGCATTAACCTTGGGTGCGACTGGCTGGCAGACTTTTTGGCATGTGACATTGCCTAATATTAAATGGGCGCTGCTGTATGGTTTAATTTTGACCAATGCACGTGCGATGGGCGAGTTTGGTGCGGTCAGTGTGGTATCTGGTCACATTCGCGGTGAGACTAATACCATGCCGCTATTGGTTGAGATTGCCTATAATGATTATAACTTTACCGCTGCATTTGCCTTATCGAGCTTACTTGCCGCACTTGCCTTAGTGACGCTACTGATTCAGCAAGTCATGACCAAAGTACAAGAGCGAAAATTTGCTAAGTCTGAACGTTTGGCGGCTGCCCCTGAGCTACCAGTGAGTGCCAATGCGACGACGTCAACGGCTGAGAGTGCTAGTAAGCTATAAGTTGTTTGGGTAAGTATTCAGGATTGTTCAATCATATTGACACAGTCGTTAAGACATCAGTCTCAATACGACAAAAGATATTATAAGAGATACCATTATGAGCATTGAGATTCGCAACGTTAATAAAAAATTTGGTGACTTTACGGCTTTAGACAATATCAATATTACTGTGCCAACTGGCAAGCTGACGACCTTGCTAGGTCCATCAGGCTGCGGTAAGACCACATTGCTACGTATCATTGCGGGTCTGGAATATGCCGACTCTGGACAGGTACTGTTTGATGAGATGGATGTCACCAATACGCCAGTACAGAAGCGTCATATTGGCTTTATGTTTCAGCATTATGCGTTGTTCCGTCATAAGAACATCGCAGATAACGTTGCCTTTGGATTGACGTTACTACCAAAGAATGAACGTCCTAGCAAAGCGGATATCGATAAGCGCGTGGCAGAGCTGTTAGATCTGGTACAGCTCCCACAAGTTGCCAATGCGTATCCGCACCAACTGTCAGGCGGTCAGCGTCAGCGTATTGCACTAGCACGGGCACTTGCGGTCAAGCCAAAGCTACTATTGCTGGATGAGCCATTTGGTGCGTTAGATGCCAAAGTACGTAAAGAGCTGCGCACTTGGCTAAAGAATATCCACCACGAGCTTGGTATCACAAGTATTATGGTGACCCATGATCAAGAAGAAGCCCGCGCCGTCTCTGACGAGATCGTCGTCATGAATCAAGGTAGAGTAGAGCAGGTAGGAACGTCAGAGGAGCTGATACACCAGCCAGCTAATGCCTTTATCAGCGACTTCTTAGATTTGGCTTAGCGGCTCAGCTTTTATCTCACTGTCATTCATAACTGATGAGACAAAAAAATCCTACTTAGGTAGGATTTTTTTTTGGCTTGTTGAATCATACAGAATGCAATTAACTACACTTGTCTATCTATAACATTTAAGCAAGTCTCGATTCATCTTTATCTGAATCACTTGGAGAGAGTTGATCATAAGTGATATTCAAGATGTCTTGACACCATTCTGGTAAGTCATCAGCGACTTCATACCACATCCATGTACCGTCACGTACACAGCTTAAGATACCCAGTTTTTTCAAATGGTTCAAATGACGCGATATCGTTGGTTGCGGTTGATCAAGCATGTCTACCAAATCACCCACGCAACGTGCTTCTTTTTTAAAAAGAATTTGAAATATTTTTAGGCGTGTTTGATCAGATAGGACTTTGAACAAATCGATAGGTCGTATCGTAAAATTATTATCAGACATAGGAAAATTCCAATGGACTTCGTTTATAGGGGTTCAATATAATAGCAGTTATCTAGAAAATCGATTAAAAAATAAGCAAAATTACAGTTCGTCGTTAATTTACTACCTTCTATAATATTCGGTTACATGGACGCTTATAGCCACTTACATAGGTGAATGGTGCGAAATACAACTGTACCATCACGACCAAAAAAGTTCCGAATGTTATTGAAAATGATAACAATTATCGTTATTATACTGCATGTAATCAGCGTGATGCTAAGCAAGTAGTCGCTATCAAATAGTGGTAATCAGAGGAGCCAATCCATGTACGTATGTATCTGTAATAACGTCAAAGAAAAGCAAATCCAAGCAGCCATTGCTTCTGGTGTAGATACCCTTGATGGTCTAAAAGACACTCTCGACGTTGCAACTTGCTGTGGATGCTGTGAGCCTATGGTCAATGATTACTTAGACGAACATCACGCAGCACTCGATGTCTTAGCGTATGCAGTATAACTACTTTTAGCTTAGTCGATCTTATCTCTAATCCAACCAAATATATTCAATATATTGCATCTATTCTTTTATTATACATAAGGAGTAAATAGCAGGCGTCCATATAACCTCATAGATATGCCAACATCGCTGCTATCAATATGTATCAAGTATCGTAACTGACAACTGTAGCTAATTACAATTCTCAATTAGCATCTTATTCTTAGTTCACAACATTACATGCCAGGTGACGACTGTATGCTACTATATCTGTCAAAGATTGTAAGACGTTTTATTGATTTGACCCTTTACTGATCAGTTTACGTATTTAGGTATCTTTATATATAAAAATATGAATATATAGATCGGCAAAAACATATAGAGGAGTGTGCATTATGAAAGGCAGTCAAAAAGTTATTGATTATTTAAATTTCTTGTTAGGCGGCGAGCTGGCGGCACGTGACCAGTATTTTATTCACTCAGAGATGTATGCTGAATGGCATTATGGCAAATTGTACGATCGTATCCATCATGAAATGGAAGACGAAACACTACACGCACAAGCAATTATTCGTCGCATTCTCATGCTGAGTGGTACACCTAACATGACGATCGATCAGGTCAATATCGGCAGCACGGTTCCTGAGATGCTACAGATTGATCTTGATTTAGAATATAAAGTACAAAAACATCTAAAAGAAGGCATTGCGCTTTGTGAAGCAGAGCACGACTATGTCACACGTGAGATGCTTGTTGAGCAGCTAAAAGATACGGAAGAAGACCATGCGCATTGGCTTGAACAACAGTTACGCTTAATTGACATGATTGGTCTGCCTAATTATCTACAGACCCAGATGGCTGAAGTCACTCCTAATCTTGTTTGATATCATCATAGATACGAATAAAAACTATAGTATTTAATATAAATAAGAAAGGGAGAGAGATTATGAAAGGGGATAAAGAGGTCATTCGTGCATTAAACAAGGTACTTGGTCAATCATTAATTGCGATTAACCAGTATTTCTTGCACGCACGTATCGTCCGTCATTGGGGCTTAGAAGCGCTTAACGACTCACTTTATAAGCAGTCTATCGCTGAGATGAAATGGTCAGATGATTTGATTGCGCGTATCTTGCTGTTAGGTGGTTTACCTAACTTACAGGAATTGGGTAAGGTATTGGTCGGCGAGGATGTGCCAGAAGTGATTGATTGCAACTTGCGTTTAGAAAAACAAAAATTCAGTATCATTACGGATGCGATTACCCTATGCGAGACAAAGTCTGACTATGTGTCTCGTCACCTACTGGTTACGATAAAAGATGGTAATGAAGAATACCAGGATTGGCTAGAGACGCAAGAAGATTTGATAGAAAGTATGGGTGCAGAACGCTATATTCAATCACAAATCAGTGATGATGACGAGCCATAAGTAATTTGTCTTAATTAGCATTCGTCTCAATCAGCAATGAAACAAACTTGCCAGCGTGTGATTGGTTTTTAACCAAAATACACGCTGGCTTTTTACGTTTAGAAACCACTAAAGGCTTATATGCGGCAATCAGCTTTTAAGTATTTACCGAGGTAGTTAGTACAAACCACGCCCATCTTCTGGTTTTAACCGTAAAAAGCCCAATCCTGAGAGAATAGTAAAGCCGCCCAGTATCCAATAAGTGACCTGAAAAGCAAGTAAGGTATCTACTTGAAACCGATCACGTAACAAGTTGAGCAGTGCGGCACCAAAGGCAATACCCAATCCGATTGCCATTTGCTGATTGACGGCCATTAAGCTGTTGCCACTACTGGTCTGTGCCCCTTGTAGATCGCCGATAGTGATGGTATTCATGGCACTGAACTGGATTGAGTTACAAACACCAATCACAATCAGCACCGGAATCATCCATGGCCACTGCGCCGCATCTGAGAACTGTCCTAGTACAATAATCAGTAAACCCAAAATAAGGGTGTTGTATACCAATACCACGCGATAGCTGTAACGCTGGATAATTTTGCTGACAAAGGGTTTTATCCCAAGTGCACCAACTGCAATGGGTGCTAATAACCAGCCTGCCTGCGAAGGCGTGTATTCAAAAACGACTTGTAATAGTAATGGTAATAAAAAAGGCACGGCACTGATGCCAATACGCGTGGATAGATTGCCAGTAATACCAATACGAAAAGTGGGCACATTAAAGAGTGTCAAAGAAAATAGCGGCGCAACATGGCGTTTGGCATGCCATACATAGGCCAGTAAAAAACCAATCGATGCGGCAGCTAGCAATAGCGCATTGTAACCGTGACCCACTTTTGAACCCATCTCAACTGCCAAGGTTAAGGCGCACGCACCCAATGCAAACAGCCCAAAACCGACCCAGTCTAAAGACTGCTTATCCCCAAACAGCGCAGGTATGAGTTTTTTGCCAATGACAAACCCCACCACACCCATCGGAATATTGATCAAAAATATCCAGTGCCAACTGGCATATTGGACCAAATACCCGCCAAGCAAGGGTCCAACCAGCGGCGCGACCAAGGCAGGAATCACTGCAAAATTCATTACCGTCAATAACTGATTACGTGGGTAGGACTTTACTAAAATCAAACGCCCAACTGGGGTCATCATAGCGCCGCCAATACCTTGTATCACCCGTGATGCGACCAAAAAATTTAAAGTAGAGGCCATCGCGCACAGCAGTGAGCCGATGCAAAATATCACAATAGCAGAGAGAAAAACGCGGCGCGTACCGTATTTGTCTGCCAAAAACCCACTAATTGGAATAAAAATTGCCAAGGTCAATGCATAGCTGATAACGGCCCACTGCATTTTTAACGGTGACTCATCTAATGCCAAGGCCATCTGCGGCAGTGCGGTGTTCAGGATAGTGGCATCCAGAATTTGCATGAATAGCGCCACTGCTAACACATAGGGTAGGTATTTATTTTGAGCTGGGGTGAGCGTCAGCATGTCAATCCCATTGGATATCTTATTATAAAATCGTGAGGTTCGCGTCTTTACGAACAGATTGCGCGATATAAGTTGAGTAGTATAAGAAAGCTTAGAGGGTAATTAAAGTGCCTCAAGGTAACGAAGCATTATGGCGGGCTTGGGTCATTGAGTGGTATGTCATTAATCACAGTAAAATCGTAACATTGATTACAAGAGAAGACTTTAATATCAGCAGAGGTTATCGTTATAGTAAAGCCTAGCTAATAAATAGCATGGTAATTAATAGAGAAATTAGCATGGCTATAGTGAATTCAGTATAAAAACGATACAGTGGGACTGGGATAAATTTTTCGCAGCATCGAGCAGCCTAGGCACAGCACGCAAGGAAAATTTAGACCAGTCCCACCTTGATATATAATGTATCTGTTTTATTTAGGATTGACTATATCAAGAAAAACAGTACTAAGATAAGTAAAAGCTAATATAACCAAAAATAATGGCAATAATAACTAAGGATATTTTATGAGTAATGCATCAACCAGTGACACACAAAACGATAAATATGTACCGCCTAAAGTTTGGACACAAGACAAAGACAACGGCGGTAAGTTCGCAAGCATCAATCGCCCAACCTCTGGCGCTCGTTATGATAAAGAGCTACCAGTAGGCGATGCTCCGCTACAGCTATACTCACTGAACACACCCAATGGTGTTAAAGTTAATATCTTATTAGAAGAGCTGGCAGAGCTTGGTATTAGCGGTGCTGAGTACGATGCTTATAAAATTGATATCTCGCAAGGTGAACAGTTTGGCTCAGGGTTTGTAGCGATTAACCCTAACTCAAAAATTCCAGCGTTGGTCGATCATTCTGCTGGTACCGCTGGCGAGCCGATTGCTCTTTTTGAGTCGGGCGCTATCTTGATGTATCTGGCAGAAAAATTTGATAGATTCCTACCTTTATCGCTAGGAAAAGCGAGAGCAGACTGTCTGTCGTGGGTGATGTGGCAAATGGGTAGTGCGCCTTTTTTAGGTGGCGGCTTCGGACATTTCTATGCCTATGCACCAGAGCCGTTAGAATATCCAATTAATCGTTACACCATGGAGACTAAACGTCAGCTTGATGTATTAGATACCCATCTAAAAGACAGTGAGTATTTATGCGGTAATGATGAAGCTGATTATAATATTGCCGATATGATTATTTGGGCATGGTATGGACAGTTGGTACTCGGTAAGCTATATGATGCGGCAGAGTTTTTGCAAGTACAAGACTACAAACACATACAGCGCTGGGCGAAAAAAATTGCTGAGAGACCTGCCGTCAAGCGTGCTGTGGAGCTAGAGTTAAAACCAATCGATTAATTATTAGCACGAGCATCATTTAATTATTTTCAATGACATTTAGGCTGGTAAGTTTAAGTTACGCACTTATCGGCTTATTTTTATTATATTTAAAATAATAAATATAAAATTGATGACCACTTTCTTTTGTATTTACATAATGGTACATTAGAACAACAGATAGAAACATTAAAGCGTTAAGATAACCGCTTATCACCGTGACAGACAGGTGTTTATACTTATTTGATTGATGAGTAATGGATTATGAAACACAATAATAAAATGCGCTTACCTATGCTTGCAGCAGTTAGTATGGCTTTGTTTGGTACAGCGAGTATGGTGAACGCCAAAACTGAGTTTACCAGCCAAGATTGGCAGGTGGTCTGTGATAATACCCGTACTTGTCGGATAGCAGGCTATCAAGCAGAAAATAATAGTGAATTTCCTGTCTCTGTCTTATTGACCCGCCGTGCAGGGGCAAACGCCGCTGTAGATGGCAAAGTCAAGCTTGGTGGTACCAAAGACAGCTCCTCTAAAGCCTTAATGCAATTAGGTAACCGTCACCGGATATCACTATTTATTAACGATCGAAATTATGGTGAAACCAAGCCGTATTCTGCAGCCGCAGGCAGTGCTGAGCTAACCCAAGCGCAAGTTACCGCCTTAGTTAGCGCCCTTCAGCGATCAAGCAAAATCACATTCGCATTACGTAACTCGCGCTGGCAACTCTCAGACAGAGGAGCTAGTGCGGTCATGTTAAAGGCCGATGATGTCCAAGGACGCGTGGGTACGCCAAGTGCGCTGATGAACCATGATAATGCGACCAAATCTAATAGTAATGTCTTACCCCCTAAAGCAGTACCTGTACTACGTTTTGTAGAGCCTAGTGGTAAGTCTGCTGCTAGCGATAAAAAGTTTGTCATGAGATCCTCTCAATTGGCCTCATTGATGAAAGGAACGATGAAAGATGCCGATGCTGACTGCCCAAATCTATCAGACAAGTCACCTTGGCGTGTCAGTCGCCTAAATGATTCACAGCTGCTGGCACAGCATGATTGTTGGACAGCTGCTTACAATGTGGGTAGTGGGGTGTGGGTGATCAATGATAGCAAACCTTACAAGCCGACATTGGTCACGACTAGCGCCACCAATTACGACAAAGGTAAGCTTAGCTCAGTACAAAAAGGTCGCGGTATTGGCGACTGTATGAGTCAAGTCGATTGGGTGTGGACGGGCCGCGCGTTTGAGAAAAGCCATGAAAGCACCACTGGACTGTGCCGTCTTATTGAAGCGGGCGGGGCATGGCAGCTGCCGACTTATGTCACGGATGTTAAAGTAGTCAAATAATCACCGATTTTTTGTTGAATGAGACGTTTAGCATGCTCAATAGAGGACTTATTCGGGCTATTTACTTAGTAATTGAATAAATGGCTACACATAATTTTTTATTGTGCTATACTGCGTCGCCACGCAAGCTTAGGCTTTCGTGAATTATGAGATTGATAACATCGCCTGCGATTTTGGGTCTAGGATGACCATAAGTAATTGTTGCCGATGATTTTGTGTACTTAAATAACGTCTTAAACATATCAGTTATTTTTGACTCATATCTTATCTACTGACCTATATAGGGTCTAGATTGGTTGCTGTTTGCGATTATCTGCTTTGGACAAAGCATTGATAATGCGCGTATATCAAGCATGGATAAGACACTCGGCACTACCACCAAAATACGTCAGACAGCACGAACGCATTTATTATAAAGACGCTAAGCTCTAATGGCTTGGTTTCTGATTATCGACACTTTTATGTTGCTCGGTAACCTTTAATAAAAGCAGCGTAATGAACGGTTATCAGTGGTATGCATCAAGTTTGCTGAATTTACAGCAGCTTATACTTACCAAGGATTCCTATGACTGACATCTTATCTGCAATTGCCGCTGAAAACGGTATCATCGAAAGCAACGACACTACTGCAAACACTGACACCTCTAACAATGACGCTACTGCTCAAGCAGCAACAGATGCGGCCTCAGAAGACAAAACAACCTTTAGCGATCTTAATATTGCCAAGCCGATTTTGACCGCGCTTGATCGCATCGGTTATACCAATCCAACCCCTATCCAAGAACAAGCCATTCCGTTTGCACTAGCCGGCCGTGACCTTTTATTGTCAGCGCAAACAGGTAGTGGTAAAACAGCAGCATTCGTAATCCCAGTACTCGATCGCTTAAGCCGTGCCACCAGCTTTGATAAACTGACCAAAGCACTTATCCTAACGCCAACGCGCGAGCTTGCTCAGCAGGTGCATGACAGCGTACGCACGTATTCAAAAGACATGCGCGGTTTGTTCTGCGTGCCCTTGGTCGGCGGCGCGCCTTACAACGGTCAAATCACCGCCCTACGTAAAGGTGTACAGGTCATCGTCGCCACGCCTGGTCGTTTGCTTGACCATATAAAAGCAGGCCGTGTGGATTTATCAAACCTTGAAGTGTTGGTACTAGATGAAGCGGACCGTATGCTAGACATGGGTTTTGCTGATGACATCAGTGATATCTTAAGCGCCGCGCCAATCGATCGTCAGACGATCATGTGTTCAGCAACTTGGGATGGCCCAGTCGGTAAAATCGCTGCCAGCTTCACTAAGAACCCTGAGCGCGTATCAATCAAAGTAGAATCTGCACACATCGAAGAAAAAGTGTACTACTGTGATGATTTTGATCACAAAAACCGCTTGCTTGACAAAATCGTTTGCCAACAAGAGATGGATCAAATCATTATCTTTGCTGCAACCAAACGTAGCACTGAAAAATTGGCAAAACAACTACAAGAAGCGGGTCATAAAGCAAGCTTCCTACATGGTGACCTGCCACAGAGCAAGCGTAACCGCATCGTTCAAGATTTGCGTAATGGTAAGGTAAAAATCTTAGTAGCGACTGACGTTGCTGCCCGTGGTCTTGACGTGCCAGCCATCTCGCACGTCATCAACTATGATTTACCACGTCAGACTGAAGATTACGTCCACCGTATTGGTCGTTGTGGCCGTGCTGGCCGTACTGGTGTGGCTATCAGCCTATGCAGCATGGACGATCGTCCACAATTGGCCGCCATCAACCGTTACTTAGATCGCAAGATGGAAGTGTGCGTTATCGAAGGCATGGAGCCTAAGAAAACCTACGTACCAAGCGAAAACAAAGGACGCGGGCGTGGCCGTGGTCGCGGACGCTCAAGCGGTGGTTATGCTGGCAAGTCTACTGGCGGTGGCCGTGGTCGCTCAAACGATCGCGCAGCAACAGGCCAGCGCGCCAGCAATGATAGTGGATACCAAGGCCAAGGTGCTGGCAAGTCACGTGATTCATCAGGTAAGCCAAAAGACCGTTTTGGTGGTAAACCATATCAGGGCAAGCGCGGTGACCGTGCAGCTACAGGCCGTGGTCGTCCAAGTGGCAGCCAAGGTCGCCCAGCAAATCGTTCTGACAGCCGTGGTCAAGGTCGTCCAAACGGTGGCAACCGTGGTAAAAACTCATAATATCGCTATAACGAACGATTAAAGCTACTAATTACTAATTCATTAATCGTCTAAAGTAGTAAAAAGCCAGATACTTGTTATCTGGCTTTTTTGTGTGTGACCCATTGTTCGCTGATGGTATAGTTAAGCTTTTGCAGGCATGACTAACTATGATTCGTTTAGAGCTCAGCAGTTATTAAGATCATTGACATGGCTGCTTGCACGAGTTTTTTAGCTTGTCTATACTGATTCACTTTTGCCAGTTGTTTGCCTCGGAGCGCCTTGATGCCTACTACCTCCTCTTTAGCAATTGATAGCCTGCCATTAGCTTTCGGTATCATTATGGCAATCATTGGCCTAGTATTCTATACCCAAGGTTTGCCGGGTAAATTCTGGCGACGGTTTTATGCGGTATTGCCCGGTATTGTGCTGTGCTGCTTTATACCTGCTACTTTAAATAGCTTAGGGATGTTCGCCGATGGGGTGGGTTCACAGATTTATGGATTTACCGCGACGTATCTGCTGCCAGCCAGTTTGCTATTGATGACCTTATCCATGGATGTTCCCAAAATACTAGGATTAGGTTGGAAAGCGATTGCCATGTTCTTTGCCGCCAGTATCGCTATTGTTATTAGCGGTCCCATTAGTTTAGGAATAGCTAAGTGGGTATCGCCTGAAATGTTCCTCGATGATACATTATGGCGTGGATTTTCAGCCGTGGCAGGCAGTTGGATCGGCGGTGCAGCTAACCAAGCGGCAATGAAAGAGCTGTTTGGGGTCAGTGATGATTTGTTTGGCATGATGATCTTGGTGGATGCCACCAATGCCTCATTGTGGTTACTCGCAATCTTGGTGATGGCAAAACACAGCGCAAAGATCGATCGATTCTTGCGCGCTGATACCAGTAGTATTGATAAAGTCATTAAAGCCGTCGAAAGCTATGAGCGCGATCATGCCCGTCCAGCCACCATTAATGATTTGATGGTGATGTTTGGCTTGTGCTTTGCCATGGTAGGAGTGGCGCACTTTGTTGGTGGACAAATTGCTGACTTTTTTGCCCCATATAAATGGGCGGTGCAATATAGTTTTGCCAGTTCATTCTTTTGGATGGTGGTCATTATTACTCTGTTAGGCGTCATTTTTTCTTTTACTAAGATTCGCAGACTCGACCATGTGGGCGCGTCCAAAATGGGTACCGTATTTATCTTCGTGCTGATTGCCGCGATTGGTATGCAGATTAATTTGGCAGGTATTGTCTCGCAGTGGCGGCTATTGCTTATCGGCTTTTTATGGATGAGTATCCATGTGGTGATTATCTTTGGGGTTGCCAGACTTATCCGTGCGCCGTTTTTCTTTTTGGCGGTAGGTTCTAATGCCAATACAGGTGGCGCATCGTCGGCACCGATCGTCGCGACGGCTTTTCATCCATCGCTTGCGCCTGTTGGCGTGTTTTTGGGTATTATGGGCTATGCGGTGGGTACGTTTGGCGGGTATATCAGTACCCAATTGATGCGCTTGGTAGTGGGTTAGTGTTTAGGTTATCCATATTCTGATAGCATTTTTTCCTCAAAAAACCTGCAATGATTGCGGGTTTTTTTATTATAAGGTGCCTAATGACTTAAGTTGTCGTTTTGTCTATCGATGCTATTGATACGTAAGCTTTGCCACACCCCTGCATGAGTACGTGTTAACCTTCCTGCTACTCAGATGAATAATAATAAATACATTAGCAATAAATAGTGTCTCAATAGGAAAAATAGCGTCATGGCCAATCCAAAACAATTAGAAGCAACAGAAAATAAGACAAGTATCGTCAAGAACGCTCTATACAACCCTAATCAAGAAAATATTCAGGTCAGAGGTGCGCGTGTTCATAATTTAAAGAACGTCGATGTGGATTTACCGCGCAATGCCTTAGTGGTCTTTACGGGTATATCTGGATCGGGAAAATCATCACTGGCATTTGGTACGCTAT
Organism: Psychrobacter pacificensis; assembly: GCF_900101915.1. GTDB lineage: Bacteria > Pseudomonadota > Gammaproteobacteria > Pseudomonadales > Moraxellaceae > Psychrobacter > Psychrobacter pacificensis. The sequence goes on from NZ_FNAL01000020.1 coordinate 42,745, forward strand.
TTGCCGAGTCACAGCGGCGCTATCTTGATTCAGTATCGCCTTATGCCAGAAGGCTCATCGATCAGGTTGATGAACCCGATGTCGATACTATAGAAGGGTTACCGCCAGCAGTTGCCTTACAGCAGCAGCGGGGTACGCCGTCAGTACGCTCGTCCGTCGGTAGTGTAACAACCATATCTAATGGTCTTCGTATGTTGTACTCACGAGCCGGAGAGTATCCCGCCGGCCAAGAGATGCTGTATGCCGATGCGTTCTCGCCCAATACGCCAGATGGTGCCTGTCCCACGTGTTCAGGTATCGGCCGTGTATTTGAGGTCACCGAGGATCTGCTGGTACCAGATAATACCAAAAGCATTCGCGAGCGAGCTATTGCCGCATGGCCACCGGCATGGCAAGGTCAAAACCTGAGCCGTATATTGACCACGCTCGGCTATGATATTGATAAACCTTGGCACACCCTGCCAAAGAAGACCCGCGACTGGATCTTGTTTACCGATGAGACACCAACAGTGCCTGTTTATCCTGAGTATGATATAGAACAGACACGGGAGGCCATTGAGAAAGGGGAAAAGCCAAACTATATGGGTACGTTTACCAGTGCCAAAAACTTTGTTTTGCATTCTTTTGCCACCACTCAAAGCCCGCGCACCAAGAAACGCGTGTCGCAATTTATGCAGATATCCGAGTGTCCAGAATGTCACGGCAAAAAACTTAAGAAAGAATCACTGTCGGTTAAATTTGCAGGACTCGATATCGGTGAGCTGTCACAGCTTACATTGACGGACATGGCCCAAAAACTTGAGAAAACAGCGCATACCAAGATAGCTGATGATACACCAAACCGCGAAAAAGCCATCGTTGCCCAGCGTATTGCCAGTGATATTCTCTCTCGTATTGAGGCACTAACAAGGCTTGGGCTCGGTTATCTGTCACTTGAGCGTACCACACCAACACTATCGCCTGGTGAGCTACAGCGATTGCGATTAGCGACCCAGATTCGCTCGCAACTGTTTGGCGTGGTTTATGTCCTTGATGAGCCATCAGCAGGTCTGCACCCTGCTGACACGCAGGCGCTACTTGGGGCGCTAGATGAGTTGATCGCATCTGGTAACTCGGTGTTTGTGGTTGAGCACGACGTGAGTGTGATTGGGCATGCTGATTGGGTGGTCGATGTCGGGCCACAGGCTGGCACGCATGGCGGCGAGATTGTCTATAGTGGGCCTGTAGAAGGGCTACGTGAGGTTGCGCAGTCGCATACGGGTCAATATCTCTTTGCTAACGACACGGCGAATCATCAGTCAAAATCTGACACAAGGCAACCGACAGCGTGGCTGAAACTCGCAAATATCGAGCGCAATAATATAATCGGCTTGGATGTTGAGTTTCCGCTTGGGGTGATGACTAGTGTCACGGGTGTCTCAGGGTCAGGTAAGTCGAGTCTTATCAGCCAAGCATTGGTAGAGCTTATCAGTGAAGTATTGGGGCAAAAGACGGTTACTGAAGCGCCTGTAGGTGAGGCAGATTTGCTTGAGCAAGAGCTTGAGACAGTCACTGGTGGTGAAATCGTCGCTGGCATGGAGCAAGTCCGTCGTCTTATTAATATCAATCAAAAGGCGATTGGGCGGACACCGCGCTCAAACCTAGCAACCTATACAGGATTGTTCGATGATGTGCGTAAGCTGTTTGCCGCAACTAAGCAAGCAAAAGCACATGGCTATGACGCTGGACGTTTCTCGTTTAACACCAAAAAAGGCCGCTGTCCAAATTGTGAAGGTTTGGGTTTTGTCAGTGTGGAGCTGCTATTTTTACCAAGTGTCTATGCACCTTGCCAGGTCTGTCACGGGCAACGCTATGATGAAGAAACACTTACCATCACGTATCGAGATAAAAACATTGCTGAAGTATTAAATTTAACCGTTGAAGCGGCTCATGAGTTCTTTGTTGATGAAGCGCCTATCTTGCGCGCATTGGATGCGTTGCTGCAAGTGGGGCTTGGCTACTTACGTTTGGGGCAGCCCGCCACTGAGTTGTCAGGGGGTGAAGCACAGCGTATTAAGCTTGCCACTGAACTACAACGCACGCAACGAGGCGATACGCTCTATATCTTAGATGAGCCAACCACAGGTTTACATCCTGCTGATGTATCCATGCTGATGACGCAATTAAACGGTTTGGTCGATGCGGGGAACACCGTCATCATGGTTGAGCATGATATGCAAGTGGCCAGCAATAGCGACTGGGTGATTGATATGGGGCCAGGGGCAGGTGATGAGGGCGGGTTAATTGTCGCTCAAGGTACGCCAGAAGACGTGGCCCAATCAGAAGACAGTCGCACCGCACCGTTTTTATTGGTGTGATTTTATTGATGTGACGACCAGTTTTCAAATTGGGTCTAAGAGTGAAGGGTATCCCCAATAATTATCAGGGCATTTGGGCAATTCAACTAACGTGCGACGCAACGCATCTGACCATTGATGACGGATGGTATTAAAGTACTCATCACCCTCATCAATACGGCGACCTTTGGGTAAGATTAAACTGTCATTACAGTTAGGCTTACAATATCAATTTTAAAACATAATGTATGGATGACAGTCTGCGCCGCTCAGTAATGTATTTATGAGCGGCGTTTTTATACATTTTAATATAGTAATTATCATGGCGTGCTACTGGTTATCGCTATAATATACGTAGAACGGCTGGCCTATATACTAAGAAGAATAGGGATAAAGTGTATGTTTGACATCATAAAAGACTGGCGTGAGCAGCGTATATTGGACAACAGCAAGTTCACGCATGAAGACTGGGCGCGGGCGGCTGAGTGTATCATGATATTGGATAGGTTGACTGAAGACGAGCTAAGCCGCTTGTTTGACTTGGCGACTTTGTTTTTGGATGATAAGTCGATTGTGGGTGCACAAGGTTTTGAGATTACTAATGCGGTCAGACAATCCATTGCACTACAGGCGTGCTTGCCTATCTTAAACCTCAGCCTTGAGTGGTATAGCGGTTGGTCATCTATTATTATTTATCAAGGTTCGTACAAAAGTGAGAGTACAACGGTAGATGAATTTGGTATCGTCCATGAGGGCAGTCAGCACCGTAGTGGGGAAGCATGGCAGCGAGGTCCTGTCATTCTCTCATGGAAGGATGCCAAGCACTCAGGTGAGCGTGACGGACACAATGTGGTGATTCACGAGTTTGTGCATAAGCTTGATATGATGAATGGCCGCGCTAATGGCTTTCCACCGATGCAGCCTGACATGGATCCTGCACGTTGGACACAAATCATGTCGCGAGATTTCGAAGACTTTCAAACGCATCGTAAGTCAGGTTTAGATCGTTATGGTGCGACCAATCCTGCCGAGTTTTTTGCGGTATTGAGCGAAGTATTTTTTGAGACGCCGCAAAAGCTAGTGGATGCTTATCCTGACATTTACGATATTATGGTGAAGTTTTTTAAGCAAAGTCCACTTCAGCCAAAAGCATAAAGTAAAATATATATCAAAAATTAAATATAATTCAATATGATAAAGAGACAAAAAGGGCAGTGCTTCATATATGACGCATTGCCCTTGTTTAATATAATTTATCTGACCATAAAGATGCTTACGCTGTTATTTAAACCGTCCACTGATCGTTAACGACAGCGACGAGATAACGCTTACCCTGATACTCATCAAACACCAAGCGCAACACCCGCCAGTCTAAACCGCTGTATTCATCACTACCTTTATAGTAAAACTCAACGACATCAGAGTTTTGATATATTTTATTTAGGTTATTGATGCTATTGCCACTTTTTTGAAACTCATTGACGCTAAGGGTAGCGTCATTAAAGGTTTTGGCCTTTACCCAAGTGTCTAGGTACTCTGGTAGCGGTATGATTAATGGCTCACCAGAGCCGTCACGTTCACCCCAAGTAAAGCGGATTTTGGACTGCTGCAAATACTGTGCATATTGCGCGCGGCTAAAAACCTTGTCTGACTCAGGGCGCACGTAGGCATACATCGAAAAACGGACGCCACGTGTGGGATGAATATCATCAGTAATTCTAGCAAAATCCTTATTGGCGAGTGCCCGCTGTATACGCAACGCTTGCTGCTTTAGGGTTTGTTGACTGATATCAGTACTTATAGCCGTTGCTGAGGTGCTGGTAGGTTGAGCGACAATCGCTTCGCTGGACTCAGAAGCGGACTGGCAGCCAGTCGCGGTCAAAGCAAGCAATAAAAGGCTACTAGAGGCCAATGCCGCAGATTTCTCCTTGAAAAAGGTAGGTAGTATTATCATAAAAGCATCCTTACCACAGTTATTAGTGAAATAAACGTCACGATAAGCCACTAAAAGTTGTCATCACAATAGATAAAAGAGCATAAAAGCGCTATGTAATCGGAATTTTGATGAGTGAACCTGAATGATACGATAATACAGCAGAGTCGTTATATGGCTATGATGTAATAGACCGTAACACTTATAAGATAAAAGCTCGTAGAGAACGACATGCCAACATACAAATCGCTGATATTACTATCAACCATAGCACTGACAACTGTCGGTACTGCCACAGCAGATGTGACAAAAGCATTTCAGAAACAAGCTGCTGTGGCTGATATGAAAATCACGACCATCACAAAAATGTACCAACAAGATATCGATGACCAAGGTATGAGTAATCCTATAGTGCTACAGCAATATGCCAATGCTGATTTACAAGCAGCCATGCAGCTAGAACAAGATTACTTTGATAAAAATCAAACGTCCTGCAATGTTGATTATGATGTGCTGTGGGATTCTCAAGACCCTGATTATACTCAAGACAAGAAGTTTTCGATGACTGATAAAGGATTGGTTAAAGTCAGCTTGGCGCAAGGTAGCAATATTTATTATGATTTGACATGCAATGATAAAGATTGCCAAATCGCAGATGTTAGCTTAAATGAAGATGGTGGAACTTTGAGTAAGCATTTGCTTGAAACTTGTCGTTAGTAGAAAACTGAATTGATATTAAAAATGTCAGCGCCAAGCTATTTTAAATTTAAAAATACGCAGTTAAATATAGAAACGATATGACGCAGATTGATATTTACTCTTATACTGAAACCGCCGGTATGTTTTCGCATAATGTATATTATGTTAAACTAAGGGTACCATACAATAAGTTCATGGGATTATAATTATATGATAAATCCCTATAAAGATTGGTTGATGATTGATTAATTCTCATACGTATTACCTATTCATAAAGTCATCTTCATCACCACTAATACAGTTACTAGCTGAGCTGTCTTAAGGAGTTAATGTACAGAGCTATCATTAATCCTATTGTATTTGTAATCGAGCTTAACGTATTAAACCATGTCGCTAGTTAACCTGTTTGATAAACTTGTTCTACTCATCATTGCTAAGTTTACTACCTTCATACTGCACAATAAGCCCTCTGAATAATCTGTCACTCCTAATCATCACCTAATAAACAAATCACTCATCAATCGATTGTTGGTAGCTTAGCCGACTTCCTGATTAATGCGAATGTGCTTGAACTACGTTAGGTACAGAAGTATTAGCCACCAAGTGACAATCAGCTCAAAGTAAAAGCAATAACCCTTCTGAATGCCTATTACTCTATATCATTGATAAGAACGTATACAAGCTCTGATAATACTCCTACTTGGCATCTCAGTAAGTCCAAGTCTATATACACCTTATAGCTGCTATTATCATAGCTAACTACGTTTCCATTTAGAGTCACCAAAACAGCCTTCCTGATTAGTGAAACATTCATTGGTCTTTTCTAACATCTCTCGTTCTTACTGAGATATCTTAATCTAAAGCATTGAGTTGATACCTTCCAAATTTGCACAGAACAGTACTATCACCCTGATTAAGGTATTCTGTGCGAGTACAGGAGCACGGTTTTTCGTGCAAATATGTCGAAGGACTCTATTGCCAATAGCAAACAGCACTCTTACTTTTAATCTATATGAAGTTTATTCCTTCAAACGCCATATATATCAACAAAAAAAATAGCTTACTCCCTCTTTCTCCACTATACTATAATTATCCCCAACCTTCACTTGGGGATAATTGTACCTAAAATACTTAATTTTAAAGGGTTTTATGTCTTAATAGATTAATAACCGTGTCCATTTCAGTGTCCAATAACTATCTATATTTTCCAAAAGATACTTTTTCAGAATTTATAAAGTATGTGCAAAGATTATTCTAAATCTCAGTATAGAGTTAATAGATTAACATTCACAATTTACCTTGCTTATAAAACTTACGGATGTGCATTATGGCTGTCGACAATTTAAATGATATTAATATACTTGAATGCCGAGATAAAGATTACTCGGTTAGTGTCTCAGGTATTGCGGGCCTAAGTATTCGTATTTATCCAAATGGTAAAAAAGAATATTACTTGAGGTACGCTCATCCGCATATCGATGGTAAGCGTCCTAGAATGATGCTAGGTAAGGTCGAAGAAATCAGTCTATATGAAGCTAAGCATAAAGCAGAAAGTATACTTAAGATGGTCGCACAAGGCTCTGACCCTAAAGCTATCCATAAAAAAGAACAAGTCAATAAGTATGCTCATCTAAAGAACGCCACATTTTCTGAAATTACACAAGCGTGGCGAGACCACAAAACATCAAGTCGTAATCGTAGCAATTCTAGAAAGCGTGCGTTTAGTGAATCTACCCTTAAATTTTGGGATTTATGTCTAGGATATATGTGTCGCGAGATTGGCGACTTAAGAATGAACGATATCACGAGCGAGATGATATTAAGTGTGTGTGAGGCGATTCAGAATAATGAAAATCAAGCAACCTTCGTTGGTGCAAGCACTCGGCTTTATACTGAAAAAGTCTTCTCATTCGCTGTTGCAAGAGGATTATGCGATAGAAACATAGCTATTGATACGCGTGGCGAGCTCGCACCTGCCAGCTCAGGCAACCATTTACCAGCCATCACTAAGCCTGATCAGTTTGCCACTCTCCTAAACGATATGTCTAATTTTGAAGGTGCAAGTAAGATTACATTGGAAGCAATGAACTTATTACCATATGTTTTTGTGCGTAGTATCGATTTGCGGTCTATGCGATGGCAAGATATAGATTGGGATAACAAGCTATGGGAGTTTTCTCCTACTAAAGGCGAAGGTCGTGAGGATATGGTATCGCACTTAGTTGTACCTCTAGCCACTCAGGTTATTGAACGCTTACGAAGAATAAAAGCAATTACAGGTCATAAAGAATATGTGTTTGCATCGATGCGTGCCTCAAGCAATAGCTATATTAGTAAAGCGACTCTAGTACAGATATTCCATAGGCTTGGATACAAAGATGTTCAGTGTGCTCATGGATTTCGAGCATCGGCCAAAACATTGCTTATGGAACAATCTGAACTACGTTACTCAGATATTGTGACTGAGCTGCAATTAGGACATCGAATAAAGGATACGCATGGTGGCGCTTATAACCGATTGGATGAAATCGATACTCGAATACTCATGATGCAAGATTGGGCTGACTATATAGATAAGCTGCGAGACTCTGTATGAAAACTACTTTAAGCTGATTATATCATTCAATTTTCATTGCTTTGTAGAGAGTATTAATATAATATTAAATCATAAGAGACACCTATATAAAAGTTCATATATTCGTAGGATTTGATTCAAATGCTGAAAATAAAATCTATTACTCTAAACAACTCAGCTCAGCTTAGTCTATTGTTTGATAGCACTACTACACTTCCCTGCTTATATCCTATGCTTTATATTAATAGCTCATTGAAGTTTAAAAGTGAATCAACACAACGAGCTTACTTGCAGGGCATTAAGCAGTGGTACGAGTTCTGGGAAGAAAAACATAATCAGTCATTCTGCAAGTATTTCCGTGAACATAAATCTAACCCTAATTTGATGATTAAAGAAATAGACAGCTTTATATTATATTTGGAAAATATGCGGGTAGTTGACCAAAAGCTAATTAGATTAGGGAGCAATCCTTCAATTAATTACAATACGCTTGCACATCGTTTGCGGGCTATCCTCAGCTATTTAAACTATTTATTAGATACCTTTAGTCAAGTACACGGTAAATCTATAAGCCCTCAAATAGTTAGATATAAATCTACACTTTCCCAAAAGTCTGATCTTGTCAAAAACTTGTCCTCTAATCACCATAAAGCCCATAAAAATGGGACAAACTTTAAAAGCCTTACAGAGGAAATAAAAGAAGCTCTATATTCTATTATTTCGCCAAAAGCACTAGAACCTTTATTTAAGAGTAAGGAAGCGCAGTTAAGAAACTTTCTCATTGTACATCTGCTCTTAAACTACGGTTTGAGGACTGGCGAGCTGTTACTTTTAACTCTTAACTCAATTAAGACTGATTTAAAAACATGTAATACTTATCTCGTTATAACTGATACACAAGATAGAACAGATAACCGTATATCGAAGCCGCAGATGAAAAACGTTCAATCCGTTCGAACCATATTATTAGAAAAACGTGATGCTCAATTTATTCACATGTATATCAACAATATCAGATCTCGAGATTCTAAAAGTCACATGCTATTTCTATCGTTACAAGCACCCTACGCACCTCTTAGTAAATCAGGTCTTAAAAAGCTCATAGCTACGATAAATGAGAAGATAAAAAGCAAGCATCCTCAATTTTTTGACAAAAATTATGTAGATTCAATTGATAAAATTTCAGCTCATATTCTTCGTCATACATGGGCGTATATGATGCTTAAACATAGTTATCAATCATATTTGGACAGTTACAACAAGGCGCAGGCAATGGAGAATGCTATTGAAAGTTTAAGAAAGATGGCAGGGTGGTCACTCAACAGTACTATGCCATACTTATATGCTAGCCGATTTATCTCGGAAAATGCTAACTTATCTAATATACATCGAATTACAAAAGTGGGTGCACACTATGACTAATAATAATTTAGCACTAGAGTTTCCTAACTACTCGAGTCATCGTTTATTTTCTGAGGCTCAGATAAGTAAAATTGAAAGTCTACATATTCCTACTATAATTCGATTTATGCTTGCTGATAGATATGAAACGAAATTTATCAATTCTACCTCAAGTACTTGGGAGTTTTTCTACTCCGGTAGAAAAGAGTACATAGACTTTACTGAAGAAAATTATCTAGATAAGCATGAGATTAAGTTATTAAAGTTCTTTTTAGCTTACTACTCCCAAATTAATAGCCCTGCTTATTTATCAAGATACTTTAAACAAGTCAGGTCTGAATTTCATAAGTTAATAAAAAGCAACAACTCTTTTAGTTATCTAAGTTTCAAAGAAGTGCTTTTAGATTTAGCCGTAGATGAATCTAAACATAGAGAATACTATACACTAAAGAACTTTGTCAGATTATTGATAGCTGAAGGTTTTGAAGGATTTAGTGAAGAAGATGAACTTGATCTTGAAATACTAGAAAGACCAAAATCTTTTAACTCAAAATTGTTCTATCAAGAGTTTGAAGATCCTATTAGTAAACCTACGATCACAATGATACAAAATGGCTTTGCAAAATTGAATTTAGAAATTTTGGAGGGACAATCAATAGCAGACAATGTCATTAAAAATGCCTCTATCCTTGGTCTTATCTATGTAACTGGTATGAGACCCGTTCAATTATCAAAACTTTCTGTTGAAGATATAAAGATAGACACTTATACGGAAGCAGGTGAAAATATGCGCTACAGCATAGTTGTACCTTATGCAAAACAAGGGCGATTCAATCATGCTAAAGTTTCTATAAAACTACCTGAGGAAATTGCTACAGTTATTTTACAATATATCAAACAGTTTGAATTACCTACAAACAATCAGCTTTTTGATTTAGGTAATTATGCAGTTACTTACTGTACTACTGCTATCAATGAACAACTCTTTGAATTCTCACCACAGGAATATCAACAACGAGTTTCAAATGGTGAATTAATCCAAATTAAATACACAAGTTCTCAGTTCCGCCATCATGTAGCTTACTCAATGGCACTGTCAGGATCAAGTGCTGAAGACATTGCTTACATTTTAGGCCATTCATCCTTAGTTACAGCTAGACATTATATTTTTTCATCGCCCAATCTTGCTCAAATTCGAGCTATCGCACTCGGTAGAAATCCTGTTTACCAACAAATAATAGCCATGCTAATGACTGGTGATATTATTACTCATGAGCAAGATCATGGAAAGAATGTAATAGGATTTATTAATAATAAGATCCACATCAATATAGGTAAATGTAGCTATAAAGCCAACTGTTTCCTTGAACCTGTGCGTAGTTGCTATGGATGTGTCTATTTTCATCCTTATATAAATGGTAATCATAAAGAGGTTTTAGAATGTGTTCAATATGAACTAGAATCGATCATATATATGTCTGATGCTGTTTATAACTCATCAAACCCGATTATTGCTATTAATGAAGCTACTAAATTTGAAATACAGTCAGTCATTAAGCGCTGTAAGTTAAATAGTGAGTTGAAAAATGCAGATGACTAATTACAGTAAATTCATTGATGAGCAAAAAGTATATTTTAAAAACAACTTATACAAACCAAATGATGCCTTATGGGAAGATGGTTTTTGGTTAAAGACTGGTGTGGGTTCAAGCTGGCTACTATCAAGAAACAAGCTAAGCCTCAGGTTTTTTTCTACAAGCAAAGTAAAAGGGCTGTCAAATATAAATATATCTGAAGAGTATCAAGAATTTTGTAAAGCCATGCTAGTGTACAGTTATCGCCAAGCTAACGGTAATGTTTCACCACAAAAGCTTGTTGCTGAACTTTTAGTGTTAAAGCGTTGGTTTTATTCCCTACAAGAACTTACCTCTGACACTCACCCGAAAAAACTATCGACAGAAATTCTTAACCACGCCTACCTTTTATTAAAGAATAATAGTAATGCTGCTAACCTTCCAGATCATGTTGGAACATTCAAAAGACTACAACACATAGTGAATAGACCTCTTGCAAAAGTAGCAAAGGGAATTAAAATAGGAAGACACTCATAACTTTTTAGGAACCATGCCAAACATAAATAAGCTACTCAAAC
>NZ_FNAL01000031.1 GCF_900101915.1 Psychrobacter pacificensis
CGATTTTAAGCTGTATAAAGATACTTGTCCTGATTGGTTGCCTGAGAATACTAACTATCTAGCAGACAGTGGTTATCAGGGTATAGCAAATCTACATAAGCAAACCTTCACACCATTTAAGAAACCTCGTGGTGGTCAGTTATTGGAGATATGCAAACAGGCCAATCACTATCTGGCAAAGTTCCGTATTGTGGTTGAGCACAAAATAGGCTTAATCAAGTTGTTCAAAATCGTGGCTCATAAATATCGCAACCGTCGTCAGCGCTATGATCTTAGAATGAAGCTGTTTGCTGGTATCATTAATTCCGAGCTTAGACTATGACTTTTGCAAGAGGTCTATTATATAGATATTAATAAAAGTTAAGATATTTTTATGCTAATTAACTACTACTCGTCTTTCTTCAATTTTATATAACAACACTCACACTATAAGGACAATATTATGAGTAATACTAATAACGCTACTAACCAAATCGGCCTAGAAAAAACAGACATGAGCGAAGTTATCGCTCAATTAAACAATCTGCTATCAACGTACCATGTGTTTTACTTAAATGTACGTGGCTATCATTGGAATGTCAAAGGTGAGCACTTCTTTACTTTGCATCCAAAGTTTGAAGAATTATACACATCGCTACAGTTACAGATTGATGAGATCGCTGAGCGTATCTTGACTCTCGGTGGTACACCACTTCACGCTTATAGCGATTTTGCACAGCACACGAGCATTAGCGAAGACAAAAACGTCAAAGATGGTACATCTTGCGTTAAAGGCGTAGTAACTGGTTTACAAGCGCTCATTGCCGAGCAGCGTCAAGTATCAGCATTAGCAGGAGAAAGCGACGATCAAGGTACCGCTGATCTGGTTGATGAATACGTACAAGAGCAAGAAAAGCTGGTATGGATGTACAATGCCTTTTTGGGTTGATACTTTACTAAGCTGATCACACTTAGCTTAAATAAAACCAAATAACAGTAAAACTTAAAACCATAAAAAAGCACCCAGCTGGGTGCTTTTTTATGGTCAGCGATCTGTAACAGATTGATTTACTGTTGAATCCATTGACGCATCTTTTCACGCTCAGCAGGTGTTGCTTGTAGCCAAATCTGCATAAATGAATCTAAGGTATTGGTAGAGGTATTCACACTCGTGGTTTGCTTGATATTGGTCGTACCAACATTAGTATTGTTTGGCATTGCTGCTGGTTGATCTAATGCTGCTATCGCACGTTGGTTTTGTAATTCTGCATCGCCCGCCCCACCAAACACACCACCTAGCGCCTTACCAAGTCCTGAAAGCAGTCCACCTTGATTACCAGCCATACCCTGTTGACTTGCGATAACTGTATTGTTCTGCTGAATAGCGAGTGTTGGCTGCTTAGCATAATCTTTAGCGGCTTCATAATCTTCTGGCTGGTTCGGCATCGTCAAACGATACGTTTGGTTATCTGCTAATTCCGCCGTCACGCTGACGTTACCTGAACGCAGGTAATCATGCTCATCACGCTGCAAGTTATATAAGCGGTCATACTTAGCAGTGATAGCGTGTTGACCTGGCTCAAGGGTAAACTTTTTAGTTAGTGGTTGAAATAGACTTTGCTGAACTTCTTGTCCATTGATGGCAGTCACTTTGATATGGTCATCAACCAATAGCGTCACAGCGGCTTGTGACATCACAGAGACTGAGGTCGCACCCACAAACAACAGTCCAATCGTCAATTTTTTTAGCAAAGAAGCATTCGATTTCATAGGTTATTCCATTAATAGTGAAAGCAGGTTGGATAAAAAGTTCGTATTCTTACTGTTATTTGTATTTTTGCTGCTAAAAGTCTTACAATTAAAAGTTTTACGACTAGAAATCAAGTGGCATCGTATGTTGGTCTTGATCCGTCGTCTCATTGTCTACTTGCGTCTCTTGGGCTATATCAGCCAGCTCTGCTGCAAGCGTTTGCTCATCAATGGTACGCAGCGCGTCACTGATCACCGCTTTTGATATATTACTGCGGCCAAGGTTAGAAAACATTGGCTGTATATAATTGAGCACTTCCATCATTGCACCGATACGATGTGGCCCTTCAGTCAATAAATGATTAATAATTCGATCATCAAACTGCCAGCCGCGCCGACGCAAAATGGACTGAAGCAGTGCTTGACGGTCTGCTAAATCATGACCAGTAGGCACCTTAAAAGCTGGTGCTTGTGCTAGGCGCGTTAATAAATCTCTCAATTGAAACGGTAAGTCGCCAGCCGGCTTATTGGCTGCAAATAAAAGCTGGCGCTGCCCTTCGCGGCTACGATTGATTAGATGAAACAGCGCTTCTTGCCACTGACTACTTTGCTCAAGCACTTCTAAATCATCGATAGCGATCAGATCAAAGTTTTCTAAAGAAGATAATACATGGACGTCGGTATGGATCAATTCATTGAGCGACAAGCAAATGGCTGATTTGTCCATTTCAATAAATGACTCACAAATAGCGGAGAGCAAGTGAGACTTACCCGTCGCAGGGCTACCAAACAGGTATAACTGACCAATCAGGCCGACATGTAATTGCCGCACTGCATCAATAATAGACATCCAACCAGGACCGGCAAAGTCACTAAGACTTGCATCATGCTTAATGTCCAGATTGAGACTTAGCTGTGCTTCTGCCATGGATCATCAACTCGTGTTGCGTAGTGCAATATAAAAGTGCAGTAGAAAAAGGAATAAATTGCTATTCAGTACTATCCATACTACCTGATAAAAATATGTGCAGTGGATATATAGCTTTTTTATGATGGATGAATTGCCCTAATTAGGCTAATCTTGATAAAAAATATAGCAACGGCTGATACGATCAACACTGCGACTATATATAACATATTTGCAAAATGACTGACAAGTCTTTTACCTACTAAGCCTGATCAACCATTTGCTTTTTTCTTCCCATTTGTACGCTATCCGCTCACTATATTCAATAATAAAATATTTACTTCTTCTCAAACAGTAGCAATTGCTTACGACCTTTATAAAAATCTGTCGTGCGATAATACGCATATAGGTGGCGGAACAATACATTCAAGACAGCAGAGACTGGTAGCGCAATTAACATACCCACAAAACCCAATAGACTGGCGCCTGCTAATACCGCAAAGATAACCCATAATGGTGATAAACCAATTTTATCACCTAATAGTAGCGGCTGCAGAATATAACCTTCTGCAGCTTGCCCGACCAAAAACGCCCCAACGACCAATAACAAATAGGTCCAATCCAACCCAAACTGAAACAAGCAAGCGATGATAGCGGCCACAAATCCAATGCCAAAACCCAAGTAAGGTACAAAGCTTGCAATACCCGCTACCATACCGATGATAAGTCCAAGCTCTAGACCAATAAGCTGCAGCTGTATTGCATAAATAGCACCCAGTAGCACCATCACCAGCAGCTGGCCTTTAATAAACGCCATTAAGGCCTGATCGCACTCTTTGGCGATGCCAATGACTTGTTTGCAGTATGCTCCTGGTATCGCCATCTTCCACGTCTGTAAACGCTGATCCCAATTGAACAAAAAATAAAACGTTAAAATTGGCACCAACACGATCAGTCCTGCACTGTTAATAAAGTTCATACTTGAAGTCAGTACTTGGCTCATCATGGTACTGGCATCAGCAAACTTATAATTCGTTTGCATATACTCGACCAGCGTCTCAGAAAAATCCTTCGACTCTAAGACAGGCAATTGAAAACGAGTATTACTGTTGAACCACTCTCGTACCACTTGATTATACCAGCTAGATATTTTAGGTAGATACTCCCAAGCGGCTTGCAGCTGATGCCACAATGTCGGTACCAACCACCAGAGCAACAGCGCCATCCCTACAGTGATGGTAGAGTACACAATAATAATTGCGATCCAACGTTTGAGATGTTTTGACAATCGCTTTACCAAAGGATTGAACAAGTAAGCCAGCATAAAAGCAAATATAAACGGCACAATGACTGGTATCATCAGGTAGAGAAGGAATAGCGCCACAACCAAAACGACGACGATAAATAAACGTCTGAAAAAAGGGTCGATTGGTTGGTTTATCATGATAAGTAATCCTATACGTGGGCTGATTTGAGATAGTGACAAAAATTGCGGTACTTGAGCCGTCAGGAGTCGTAAATTTAGTGTTTTATTATCGCAGAGTACAACAAAAAATCAGTCATTTTTTGTTTCTTAATCGCTTATTTGCCACTTAATGCAAAACTTAGCCAAATATCGGTAAGTTGCTTTGCGAGTGTGGTCAGTTTTTGGGTATAATGCGCGCACTATCTTTAAACTTTATCTCGCTGATTGTAGCGTGATTGACTCCCTTACTTTTTAATTCCAATTATCTATCCCCAACTGTGAGATGACTATGAGTGACAAGCCTTCTTTAAGCTACAAAGACGCCGGCGTTGATATCGATGCAGGCGATGCTTTGGTTCAGCGAATCAAGTCCGTTGCAAAAGCCACTACTCGTCCTGAAGTCGTGGGTGGACTTGGCGGTTTTGGTGCGTTATGCCGTATCCCAACAGGCTACACTTCTCCGTTATTGGTGTCTGGTACTGATGGTGTGGGCACCAAACTAAAATTGGCATTACAGCTCAATCGTCACGATACCATCGGTATTGATTTGGTCGCGATGTGTGTCAATGATTTGTTGGTTTGCGGTGCAGAGCCACTATTTTTCTTAGATTATTACGCAACAGGCAAGCTTGATGTTGATGTAGCTGCGACTGTGGTCACTGGTATCGGCGATGGTTGTAAACTTGCCAACTGCGCGCTTATCGGTGGTGAAACTGCTGAAATGCCAGGTATGTATCAAGACGACGATTATGACCTCGCTGGATTCTGCGTGGGCGTGGTTGAAGAAAGCGAGGTCGTGACTGGCGACAATGTTGCCGAAGGCGATGTTCTGATTGCCCTAGCTTCGAGTGGCGCGCACTCAAACGGCTACTCGCTCGTGCGTAAAGTCATCGAAGTTAGCGGTGTTGACGTGGCTACTAGCGATGAGCAACTAGATGGTCAACCTATTCAAGATGCCTTGATGGCCCCTACTCGTATCTATGTCAAAGCAATCAAGGCATTGCAGGATACCCTTGGCAGCTCAGCGCTTCATGCCATGTCACACATCACAGGTGGCGGTCTCACTGACAACTTGCCACGAGTGCTCCCTGATGACCTAGCGGCTAGCATCGATACCAGCAGCTGGCAGTTCTCAGAGTTATTCACTTGGTTACAGACCCAAGGCAATATTGAGCAAAGTGAGATGTACCGCACCTTTAACTGCGGCGTTGGTTTTGTCATCGTGGTGCCTAAAGACAAAGCTGAAGCAACGATCAAGACGTTAACTGACGCTGGTGAAAACGCTTGGCAACTTGGCGAAATGGTCAAACGTGAAGCCGATGCCGTGGTATACCGTTAATGTCAATTGATCAGACAAGCCAACCTGTCAAACCATTACGCATTGCGGTTTTGGTATCAGGAAGTGGAAGTAATCTACAAGTCCTCATAGACGCCATGCAAGCAGGTGCGCTACCGATTGAGATCGTTGGCGTCATTAGTAATCGCGACGACGCTTATGCCGTCACCCGCGCCAAAGACGCAGGCATCGAGGTCGCCGTACTCTCGCACGTGGAGAGCGGCAAGCGCATGGGCATCAAAACCTTTGAAAAGCACGCCACCGCACAGCTTGAAGCGTGGCAGCCTGACTTGGTCGTTTTGGCAGGCTTTATGCGGGTATTGAGTGCAGACTTTATTGATAACGCGCCTGCACCGATGATTAACCTGCACCCATCGCTACTTCCCGCTTATAAAGGGCTAGACACGCATACCCGTGTACTCTGCTCAGGTGAGCGTGAGCACGGCTGTAGTATCCATGTGGTCACCGCTGAGCTGGATGCAGGACAAGTGTTAAGCCAAGCGGTCTTGCCTATTCGTCATACCGATACGCCTGATAGTTTGCAAAAGCGCGTGCAAGTGTTGGAGCATCAACTATTGCCGTGGACGATATTGCAAATCGCTATTGGCGGCGTGTCATTAACGCCAAGTGAGCAAGCCTCTAGCATCTTGCCTGCCCTGCCCTTACGTCTATTGATTGACGCTTAGTTGTTTTAAGATATTAGAGCCTGTCCCTAATTCAAGTGTTTATGACTAAATGGGCTAAAAATGGCTAAATCTTTGGCAAACGGTGTCAAATAGCTGGTCAATATCTTGATATTACCTGCGTTATTTTCCTTGTTTGCCTGTGATTTATCTCATTTTTATCACCATTTTTAAAATAGGGACACGCCCTATTTTCAACCGCACAAAAAAACCCAGCTATTAAGTAGCTGGGTTTTTCTTTTTAGTCTTTAACAGTTTTACGTGTTATTCACTGTTATTTTCCAAATACGTGTACTGCTTTAATGTTTACAAACTCTTTGATACCAAATCCACCATGCTCGCGACCATAGCCCGAGTTCTTCACACCACCAAATGGCAGTGCAGGATTGGCAAGACCGTAACCATTGATATAGACCATACCAGTATCGAATTGCTCACTG
This sequence comes from Psychrobacter pacificensis, assembly GCF_900101915.1. Taxonomy (GTDB): domain Bacteria; phylum Pseudomonadota; class Gammaproteobacteria; order Pseudomonadales; family Moraxellaceae; genus Psychrobacter; species Psychrobacter pacificensis. Next base: position 6,560 of record NZ_FNAL01000031.1, read on the forward strand.
GCTAAGCGAATAGCTTTTTCTTCATCTTTTGAGAAGATAGCGCCGCCTAGGCCGTAACGACTGTCATTTGCAATGCGCATTGCATCGTCGTCATCTTTGGCGCGAATCAATGACGCCACTGGGCCAAACAATTCGTCGTCGTAGGCAGGTTGACCTTTCTCGACATTTTCTAAGATAGTTGCTGGATAGAAACTGCCTTTACCTTCTGGTACTTTACCGCCAACAGCAATCGTTGCACCTTTTGCTACGCTTTGTTCTACTTGCTCATGCAACTGATCTCGCAAGTCTGCACGCGCTAATGGACCGATATCTGAGCTGTCATCCATTGGGTCGCCAGATTTTGTACCTTCAAATTTTTCTACGATACGCTTGCGGAATTCGTCATACACGCTATCGACCACGATGAAGCGTTTTGCTGCTACGCAAGTTTCACCGTTATTGACTAAACGGGCTTGGGTACAGGTCTCTACAGCGGTTTCTATATCGGCATCTTCTAGTACGATAAAGGCGTCATTTGAACCGAGCTCTAGTACTGATTTTTTGATTGCTTTGGCCGCTTGTTGACCAACGATACGACCAGCAGCATCACTACCTGTGAGCGTTACGCCACGTACTTTGTCATTTTCAATCAATTTTTCTGATTGGTCATGATCAATCAAAATCGTACGGAACAAATCATTTGGCAGTTCAGACTCATGGAATATTTTTTCGATCAATAAACCAGAACCTGTGACGTTTGCTGCATGTTTAAGCAGAACGCTGTTACCTGCCATCAAGTTAGCAATGGCATAACGGAATACTTGATACGCTGGGAAGTTCCAAGGTTGCATACCATAGATGACGCCGATTGGTTGATAAGTCACGATACCTTTTTTCATGCTTTCGATATCTCGCTCATCATCTGCAAGCGCAGCGACACCATTTTCAGCAGTGTAATCACAAATTGCTTTACAGAGATCTACTTCTTGCTGACTTTGACCATATAGCTTACCGCGCTCTTCGGTCATAAGGCGAGATAGCTCCTCCTTATACTCCATCAGTTTGTCACCGATGGACTTGATGACACGTCCACGTTCTTCATGGCTCACAGTACGCCATTCTAAGAATGCATTATGTGAAGCGTCGACAATCTTGTTAACTTCGTCGTTGCTCATGTAGTCATAATTTTTAATGTCTTCACCCGTTGCTGGGTTAACAGTAGTAATATCTGACATGTAGATGTCCTTATTATTTGATTTTATATATTCAGTATTATTGGCACTTTTAATTGTTTGGTGCTACGTCATTGTTTGGTGCTACGTCGATAGGATAACTCAATAAATGAATCGATAAGTTTGTTTCTATCTGTGCTTATCATAACAAGGTATTTGGCGAAGAGTTTTACAATATATTGTGAAGTGTGTTGAAGATGTTAACAGTGTAACCTTCTTATTAAGAATAGCTAAATATTGAACAAGACTACATAGCGATACTAAACAAGAAAACCAGCCTAGTGGCTGGTTTGGCTCGTTGAATATACCAAATATAGGTTAAACAATAATATTCAAAGTGAGTTGATTACTTACTATAAGATACTTACTACTTTATAAAAACTCTTATTAAAACAAGTGATTAATCACAGGTATTTCTTGTGGTGGATTTTCTTCCTCAGCCACTACTTGCCGTGCCACATGCATGATTAATTGACGCAACCAACGGTGAGCAGGATGGTGCTGTAGCAATGGTGACCATGCCATGGTCAGCTCAAACTCAGGAATAAAAAACGGCGGCTCTTCCATGATAATACTGTCGTTATTAGCCTGCATACGAGCCACACGGGTTGGCAATGTCGCTATCAAGTCTTTATTTGCGGCAAGCATGGCTGGCATCTGATAATGACGAGTGAAGACACTAATTTGGCGTTTTTGGCCCAAACGTTGCAATGCCTGATCAATAGATCCTAGGCCACCTGATTTTTCTGGATTAACCCCAAATCCCACGCCCATCCCTGTTTTAGATACCCAAACATGTTGCGCTTTAAGGTAGTTTTTCAGATTAAAGCGGTTGGCATAAGGACTTTCAGACGATAGCAAGCAACTAAACGTATCACGCCATACCAATACCTGATGAAAGCTCTGTGGTATCTCATTAAAACGATTAATCGCCAAATCAACACGCCCCTGCTCCATATCGCGATAAGAGACATCTGAGGGTGTCAAAAAATCCAAAATGACGTTGGGTGCTTCCGAACGTAGTGCCTTCACTAGCCTCGGTACCAAAGTCGCTTCGGCATAATCTGATGTCATGATTCGAAAAACACGAGAGGTACTATAAGGACGGAATTCGGTACGCGGCTCTAGTACTTGAGTCAAATCTGCAAGTATCTCACGGATGCGTGGCTGCAACTCAAGGGCGCGCTCAGTCGGTGTCATCCCTTCAGAGGAGCGCACCAGCAATGGATCATTAAATAACTTACGCAGACGGCGTAAGATATTGCTCATGGCAGGCTGGGTGATACCAAGCTGCTCAGCTGCGCGAGTGACGTTTTTTTCTCGTAGCAACACATCTAGATGGACTAATAAATTTAAATCAACCCGCTGCAAATTCATATGTATTTCTCTTAGCTTTTAAAAGATAAGCACCACGGCATGCTTGGTGTTATCAGTACTGAAATGGTGATTTTCGATCTAGGACCGCATAATTTTGCGAATTTTTATTGGTTTTACCGCAAAAGATACTCAGCATAACTCAATTTCATCACCATAAGATACTGTTATAACTACATTATAACCTATAAAAATACTAAAGATAAGTATCATAAATTAGATAAATCTTGGTAAGGCAGTTATAGTGAGTTCCATAAAGGATTTGCGGTACAGACCACAAACCTGAGTTTTACGAACGGGTTATCGTCCAGAAAACAACATAGTTAAATAGCATAGTAACGGTTTATCTCGACAGTGAAACACTACCAAGTGTCAGTATAATTGTAACATCTCTTGTTGCTAATTATGACAACGCTGTTTATTAAATGCTCAAACACCTTTGATAGACATGGACAAGCTGAATCAACACTATACATCAGTAATTATTTGTCAACTGCTGAGTTCAGCAATCTTCTTGTATTCATGCACAGGTTTGTTTAGGGTAAAGAAGACCTTTACGAGGTATTGATAGCATCACTACCAAATTTATTGATAACGCAAATTATTACTTTAACGCTCAATTTATTATTTTTTACACCCTACCAAGGAGACTATAGATGTCAACTGCATATAAATCAGCGATCGACCTAGTACGTGAATTAAAGCAAAAGCACGGCAACTGGCAGAACATTAGCGAGACTGATGCCGCACGTATGATGTCACAAAACCGCTTTAAAACGGGCTTGGATATCGCAAAGTATACTGCAAAAATCATGCGTCAAGACATGGAAGATTATGACAATGATACGTCTCAGTATACACAGTCTCTAGGTGCATGGCATGGTTTTGTGGCACAGCAAACCATGTATGCCAAGAAAAAATACTTCGGTACGACCTCTAAAACTTATATCTATCTTTCAGGTTGGATGGTAGCGGCGTTACGCTCTGAGTTTGGTCCATTACCTGACCAATCTATGCACGAAAAAACATCCGTACCTAAGCTAATCGAGGAAATCTACACGTTCTTGCGTCAAGCTGACGCTAAAGTATTGAACGACTACTTCCGTGAGCTAAATGCTGCTGAAGAAGCGGGTCAAGACACCTCAGCTATCCTAGAAAAAATCGAAAACTTTGATTCACATGTTGTGCCAATCATCGCTGATATCGATGCAGGTTTCGGTAACGAAGAAGCGACTTACCTATTGACTAAGCAAATGATCGAAGCTGGTGCTTGTGCTATTCAGATCGAAAACCAAGTATCTGATGTGAAGCAGTGTGGTCACCAAGCGGGTAAAGTGACTGTACCGCACGAAGACTTTATCGCCAAACTAAACGCCATCCGCTATGCATTCTTAGAGCTTGGTGTTGAAGACGGTGTTATCGTTGCTCGTACTGACTCTGAAGGCGCATCGTTGACGCAAAAAATCCCAGTATCAAACGAACCAGGTGATCTTGCTTCTAAGTACATCGATTTCCTTGAAGTTGAAGAGATTGAAATCGACGAAGCAAAAGAAAATGACATGCTGCTTAAACGTGATGGCAAATTGGTACGCCCAGTACGCCTAGCAAACGGTCTGTACCAATTCCGCGAAGACACCAACATCGACCGCGTTGTACTTGACTGTGTAACGGCTCTTGAAAACGGTGCTGACTTACTATGGATCGAAACACCGACTCCAGACGTAGCACATATCAAATCAATGGTTGACCGTATTAAAGAGCAACAGCCTAAAGCCAAGCTTGTATACAACAACAGCCCATCATTCAACTGGACGCTTAACTTCCGTAAGCAAGTCATCGCGAAATGGGAAGAAGAAGGTAAAGACATCTCTGCATACAATAAAGATGACTTGATGAGTGCTGACTACGACGGTACTGAACTTGATGCAGCAGCTGACGTTGCCGCTAAGAACTTCCAACGTGATGCGTCACGTGAAGCTGGTGTATTCCATCATCTAATCACGCTACCGACTTACCACACGACTGCTCTTAGCGTTCATGAACTTGCTAAAGGTTACTTCGGTGAAGAAGGCATGCTTGCTTATGCAGCTGGCGTACAACGTAAAGAAATCCGCGAAGGCATCTCTTGTGTTAAGCACCAAGCAATGGCTGGTTCTGACCTTGGCGATGACCACAAAGAAATCTTCTCAGGTGACAACGCACTAAAAGCTGGTGGTGGCAAAAACACGATGAACCAGTTCTAATAAACCCTAGACTAGCAGTACGTACTTAAAAAACCGCCCTATATCATGTAGGGCGGTTTTTTATTGCGGTTTAAATAATCAGAGAGTGGTAGACTAATAATTATCAAGCAAAACCGTCAATCAAAGCCATCAGTCAGAATTATTAGGAGCCAATATGCAAGAGATAGAGCTGAAGTTTTTAGTACCAGAGTCACGTCTAAAGGGTTTAATGCGGCAAGTAAAAGTTAAATCTTCCCAAGTGACGCAACTGGCTGCACATTACTACGATACTCCTGACCAGCAGCTTGCACAGGCAGGTATCGGTCTGCGTATTCGCAAAGAAGGCGATACTTGGGTACAAACCATCAAAGCTGGTGGCGATGGCATTGCCGCTCGTTTGGAGCACAACGCTGTGTTAGATGACAAGCAAGTGCAGGAAATGCTTCATAATAATGGGCTGATGCCTGATTTGACGATATATGCAGAAACTCCTGTCGCCTCTGCGCTGACTAATTTTAAACTCAAAAAGTTAGCACAAAACCTAACACGACTGTATGTCACCAACGTCGAGCGCACCACGCGCTTACTGATAGAAGATAGTAGTGACGAAACAAATAGTTGTATCGAGATGGCTTACGATCATGGAGAAGTTGTCCATGGTACTGATGACTCTCAGCGAAAAACCATTCAGGAGATAGAGTTCGAGTTGGTGTCAGGAGATTTAGATTTTTTGTTTACGACAGCCAAAACATGGTGCAAACGTTACAAGCTGTGTCTATCTACCGTGACCAAAGCTGAGAACGGTGGCTTGCTCATCAACGGACAGAACCACAGTCCAGCAGTTGGCGCTGACCTAAGCCAACTAGATTTGAACAAAGACAGTAGCATGCCCGCCTTTATACGAGCAGCCGTACATAACTGTCTATTACAGATACTGCCAAATAGCAGTGCTATCGTCGCTGGAAGCATTGATGACGAGCATGTTTTGCAGGTAAGCATTGGTCTTGAGCGCTTGCAGGCTGCGTTAACAGCATTTGATAGCTTTTCTGACGAGATCAATCCTGACTGGCTACCGATACTAAAGCAAACCTCGTCGTTGCTGGACAATTATTACCAACTCACTCATATCAATACCTATATCGAGCCTGAGCTACAGGCACTCGGAGCCCCTGCTGTTGATTGGACGACAGATATCGAGAACATAAAAATCACACCGATCAATACACTCCGAGCCAATGACTTTCAGCTCACCTTGCTAGAGCTGATTGCCTTTACCATGAGTGACCCTAGTATTGAGCCTCAAACGGATAAACTTGCTCTCGACAAGCTAGCAAAAATTCTATCGAAACAATATAACAAGTGCCTCAAAGCAGATAAAGAAACTGATGAAGTAAGCAGTACCGAGCTTGGGAGCGATGATGTAAATGTTGATATGGATATCTCTGAGGATAATCAAGACGAAGCGCTACTATGCGATCACTTAAAAGCGTTACGCTATATAAGTGAGTTCTCTGCGCCTTTGTTAAGTAAGAAAAAAGCCAAGAAGAAAACCAAGCGTTGGTTAAAGCGTCTGATAAAAGCGCACATAGCGCTAGAGCAACGCAATGATGACAATCAATATCAACAGTTCTATGCCCTAAAATCAGCGAAAGATACCAATGCTCTATATGGTGCAGGTTGGTTTGCTGCCATGCTCACCGATGACCCAATTTATATCGAAACGCGTTTGGCTAAATTTAAAGACAGCTCAACATTTTGGTAAAACGTATTACTCGGTAAAGATACCTCGATAAAGATACATTGCTTAGTAAAAAGGACAGCTTTTATCAATGAAGCTGTCCTTTTTTATAGATAAACCATTTTATTCTTCGCTTCGATCTTATCGTTCAATATTTATATTCACTACCACCCTTAGCCGTCATCGGATTTTTTGGCTCAAATACCGATAAGTAAATATGCTATAGAAATGTAGAAATAATAAGCACAATTAATCTTAGTTAATCTGCAACGATCATTACCGGCATACCCTCTTCGACTTGCTCAAATAATTCCACGATATCTGTATTACGCATACGTATACAGCCATGTGAAAGCGGTATACCCATCGGCTCAGTATCTGGTGTGCCGTGGATATAGATGTAGCGCTCATAAGTATCACAGCCGCCTTGACTGTTGCTACCTTTATTCGAGCCTTCTTCCAAACCGCTCAACCAAAGAATACGGCTCAGTATCCAATCACGCTTGGGATGTAACGTGCTAAGAGTGGCATCATACACCTCGCCAGTCGGCACACGGCCCACAAACACAGCATTCATAGGCTCACTGCCGCCTATTTTTTTTGCAATGATATGCTGACCAAGTGGCGTGCAACCACTATCTTGCTGACTACCGATGCCATTTTTTGCCGTAGAGACGGTATATTCAGTGACCTCAGCTTGCTGCTTATGCATTGTTAATGTCTGCTTAGCAATATTAATCACTAGATGTTTATTAAAAGTTTCATTATTCGTCATAAATGCTTCCCGCTATCAATCATCCATAAGATAACTGTTAAGGTAATTAGTAAAACTGATTCAAAATTTCTATTATCAAGGGATTGTGTCAATGCTTTTGGCACCGTAATATAGAGGCACACTTTTTGATGCTAGCAGATTATGACGACTATTTCACCGACACGTGTGTCGATGTATGATTTTTTATATCATGATACCAAGCCTATGCTGCCACTTTTGGCTGATGCCGCACAGCTCTCATTGCCACAAGCGAGGCTGGCAATGGATGCCAGTCTACAAGCTATTGTGAGCGCGCTTCTTGCCTATCAGCAGCAACATCAAGAACAAGCACTCAGTAAAAGACTATTTGGACGTGCTGCTGTCAAAGAGTTACGACAATATAACTCCATGAATTTTGCGACTCTTAAGGCGACGTTATATCACCGAAACGATGCAGCAGATGCCGTTTTTAATAACAGCGCCCGTGTGATAAAAATCAGTGATCATATTGCTGAAGATATTCAAGCAAAAACGCAGCAAGTTCAAATCTTACTCACCTCTTTATGCGTGATTGTCCTTCGAGAACTGGCCATCTTGACAGAATACAGTCAACTCGATAGTGACGAGATGAATAAATGGTTTGCCCTACAGCCACAGTTTTTGTCCGCAGCACGCTTTAACAATGTACAAACGCAAGCAGTGCCTACTCTTGAGTCAGAGCGTGCTAACAGCGAGCCGGCCACACTGACAGAGTCTGTAGAAAACAAAAAGTCTTTGGAAAATCATGCGCAGAGTGTAGAACTCAAACTATTACACGCTGAGCAGCTATCAAGCACCCCGCCACCTTTTGATAGCCACTGGTACGAGTTGACAGGGTTCGAGCCTAAAAACCATGAGCCTGTACAAGACATGCAATTGGCAACGGGTAATTACCTAAAAGCTATTGGACGCTCACCGGAGAACTTGCCGCAGGGTCGTCACAACGACATGCTAGTATTTGAAGAGATGCATGCTATTGCTTTGCCACATCAGCGCTGGTTATTACAGCTGGCGAAAATCTCTGATATCTATCTCAGCAGAAACCGGCTGCGCATTAACTCTGAACCTGCCAATCCACCAAAGCCGCCTTTAGTAAGCTTAGGATTGATCGGTGGCAATAATGACAACACGCCAGCGACAACGAGCGACAAGCCGATAGAATATGACGCTTCCACACCGCTTTGGAAAAACCCTGTCATTCTTATTATTATACTTGTCATCGGTGTACTGGGGGCGCTCGCTACGCTCAAATATCAATCGCAAAAGTCTGATGGCGTCGTGCTCGCCACCGAAGAAATATTAGCACAAGATATCACTGATGAGCGGCAGCAACAAGATGTCGCTATTGTGAGAGTGGACGATAAAGAGTCTGATACGGCAGAGACAGCACAAGCTCAATAAAGACATCTGCTTTTAATAAACTAATGTTCAAAACAGAGTCTTGATAGAAACGCATCAGCCATAAAAAAAGAGGCGCTATTTATATAGGCCTCTTTTTTATTGCTGTTGAGCTAAATAGTTAATTAACTATGTATAATCGAAACGCTTATTTAGACAAATCGCGACCACGGCTAGCTTCGATAGCCAAACGCAGACCATTTAGACGGATAAAACCTTCTGCGTCTTTTTGATCGTAAGCACCTGCATCATCTTCGAAAGTTGCAATTTTTTCGTCAAATAACGAATCATCTGACTTGCGACCGACGACGCTCACAGCACCTTTGTATAATTTTACACGTACCGTACCGTTGACGTATTCTTGTGATTTGTCAATCAATGCCTGTAGCATCATACGCTCAGGGCTGAACCAATAGCCATTGTAGATGGTTTTTGCATAGCGTGGCATGAGCTCATCTTTTAGGTGGGCAGCTTCACGATCAAGCGTTAGTGACTCGATACCGCGATGGGCTTTTAGCATAATTGTGCCAGCTGGCGTCTCGTAGCAACCACGTGACTTCATGCCAACATAACGGTTTTCAACGATATCTAAACGGCCGATACCATGTTTACCGCCGATTTCATTCAGCTTAATCATGACTTCATAAGGCTTTAGGGCTTCGCCATCGATAGCAACGATATCGCCTTTCTTGTATTCTAGTTCTAGATATTGCGCTTCATCAGGCGCGTCTTCTGGGCTGACAGACCAGCGCCACATGTCTTCTTCTGCTTCAGTGTACGGCTCTTCTAGAACACCACCTTCATAAGAGATATGTAACAAGTTGGCATCCATTGAATAAGGAGATTTTTTCTTATTGCCTGCATAATCAATAGCGATGTCATGCTCTTTGGCATATTGCATTAAGCTTTCACGGCTTGATAAATCCCACTCACGCCAAGGAGCAATCGTTACCACGTCTGGTGACAAAGCGACAGCACCTAGCTCAAAACGAACTTGGTCATTCCCTTTACCAGTTGCGCCATGACTGATGGCATCGGCATTGTGTTCTTTAGCAATCTCAACCAAACGCTTTGCGATTAGTGGACGAGCGATAGACGTACCGAGTAAATACTCACCTTCATAAATGGCATTGGCACGGAACATCGGGAATACGTAATCACGGGCAAACTCTTCACGCAAATCTTCGATATGGATGTGCTTGATACCCATTGCTTGAGCTTTGGCTCTTGCTGGCTCAACTTCTTCGCCTTGACCGATATCAGCGGTAAAGGTGATCACTTCCGCATCATAGGTTTCTTGCAGCCATTTAGCGATGATTGAGGTATCAAGACCACCTGAGTATGCCAATACGATTTTATTAATATTTTTTGGATCAAGTTGAGCCATGAAAAACTCCTGTTATGAGAATTTAGTTTTAGTAAACGCGCTAAGATCAAATCGTAAGCAAGTTAAAAAGAAATTACCTGCTCAGTGTACATCATATTTACTATAGGCAAAAGTCTAACTGCCATAAGGCGTGTGCTTTTGGCTTAAATCTTAAAAAGGGTTAAATAGTACTCAATGAATTATGTACAGATATTTCGCCTTATATTTAGTCAACTGGGCAAATCTGTTATGATAGTCGCACAGTATTATCCTCTTTTTTTCCTTTATTTGACGATATAGAGCGCTTTGACACTATGACTGATTCGATTAGAGAATTAACCATCCTTCAGCCAGATGATTGGCATATTCACTTGCGCGACTATCAGGCTTTGAGCACCACTGTGCCGCACGCAGCAGGTAGCTTTAACCGTGTGATCTGTATGCCAAACCTGGTGCCGCCAGTCAAAAATGCACATGATGCGCAGGCCTATCGCGCGCGTATCATGGAAACTTTGGCAGCAAGCGATTTAAGTCTTGAGCGAAAATCAGCCTTTGATCCACGTATGACTCTGTACTTAACGGACAATACCACTGCTCAAGATATCGAATTGGCCGCACAGTCAGGCATCGTACAAGCGGTCAAACTTTATCCTGCTGGAGCGACCACCAACTCTGCCGATGGTGTGACCAATATCAATGCCTGTGTCGATGTATTTGAAGCACTAGAAAAGCACAATTTACCACTATTGATACATGGTGAAGTGACGCAAGACCATATAGATATCTTTGATCGCGAAAAACGCTTTTTAGATGAAGTGTTGGCGCAAATCATCGTCAAATTTCCAACATTAAAAATCGTGGTAGAGCATATAACGACCAGCGATGCAGCAGATTTTGTATTGGCTCAAGGCAACCATGTTGCTGCTACTATTACGCCGCAGCATTTAATGTTTAATCGCAACCATCTATTAGTTGGTGGTATCAAACCGCACTTTTATTGCTTACCTATCTTGAAGCGTGAAAGCCATCAAAAAGTCCTGTTGGATGTGGCCACGAGTGGTAATCCAAAATTCTTCTTGGGTACCGACTCTGCGCCACATGCTACCGACAAGAAAGAAGCCGCTTGCGGCTGTGCTGGTTGCTATAGTTCAGCAACTGCCCTGCCGTTATATGCCACTGCGTTTGATAGCGTTGGCAAAATAGATAAGCTAGAAGGATTTGCCAGTCGCTTTGGCGCGCAGTTCTACGGTCTACCTCTAAACGAGAGTACCATTACACTTGTCAACACGCCTATGCAAGTACCAAACGACTACCCTTACTTTGATGGTGCATCATTAACGCCGCTCATGGCAGGTGAAACGTTACCTTGGTCGCTTAAGATTTAGTAGCCACACAGCCTAGCACTAACAAAGCAACCTATTATTTTTTCTATAATGCCAATGATACCTTTGTACTAAACCTCATTAGTGCAAAGGCGTTATCGATGTTATGAAATAATGATGTGCAATTCCATATACCAGCACGACTGATAAAAGTGATTGAACTTGATATGACCAATCAAAATACAGCAACCTTGCCTGACGCAGATGTCTCAAATTCCACGGATGACGACCTGAACGTAATTCCAAGTGCTGCTACTGAAGACAAGGGCGACGATGAGCAAACACCCTTGAGTCTAAAAGACCGATTTCGTAAGTTTTTGCCTGTCGTCGTCGATGTCGAGACAGCGGGTTTTAACTCTCAGACTGATGCGCTATTAGAAATCGCCTGTATCCCTGTACTACTTGATGAACATGGCGTATTTTACCCAGGTGAGGCATTCAATGCGCATATTGAACCATTTGAAGGGGCAAATTTAGAGCCCAGTGCCCTTGCCTTTACTGGCATCGATCCTAACAACCCAATGCGCAAAGCCATTGCTGAAGATGAAAAAACGGCCCTTCGCCGTATCTTCAAAGGCTTAAAAGAAGTACGCCGCGAAGAAGAGTGCCGTCAATGTGTTCTGATTGGACACAACGCGCATTTCGATTTGGCATTTCTAAATGCAGCTGTGCTACGTACCAATAGTAAAAATCACAATCCTTTTCACAATTTTTCAGTGTTTGATACCGTGACTTTGTCTGCACTGGCATTTGGACAAACTGTACTAGCACGGGCATGTAAGGCAGCAGGACTCGAGTTTGATGGTAAAAATGCTCACTCAGCACTGTATGACACTCAAAAGACAGCCGAGCTGTTCTGTCACATACTCAATAATTATCCTATGCTCGCTAATGCGATGCACAATGAAGAAGCTACAGAAGCATCAGCTGATAACGATAGTGAATAAGTCACATATCATATATTGCCAATCATAAATAATAGTGCTATTTGTAATATTTGATGACTTTGACATCTTGATTTGATAATCAATAGGGATATGATTGATATCACGATAAGCAGATGGAATTATTTTGTATAATAATAAATGTCATATTTTTGGACGGCTAATATGACTACTTAAGATGAATGTCGCGCTTAAGCGATGCAGTTATATCCTATAGATAGTTCAAGTTGCTCACTCTGCCTTGTTAGCGAATACTATCGAGGCCTAATAGGAGGGACTTTATTATGGATCCACAACTTAAGTTATGGGGAACCATCCTAGGCTATATGTTGCTCGCTTTAACTATTAGTGTTTGTACTTCCCTATGGATTCGGTATCATTTAAAGCGCAATGATCTCCATCCTCGCCGTGCAATTAAAAAAAGATATTTAATTTTAAAAAGACGTAGAAAAAGGCTTGACAGGAAACGCAGACGCTACTAAAATACGCACCACTTCAGCATAAATGGTGAAAACAGTTGAAGTGTTGTTACTAGTCCCCATCGTCTAGAGGCCTAGGACACCGCCCTTTCACGGCGGTAACGGGGGTTCGAATCCCCCTGGGGACGCCACTATTTGGCGTCACTTGTTAGCACTCAATAAGACTAACAATGGTACCACCGAAACCCCCACTCATAATATGTTATGAGTGGGGGTTTTTATGTCTGCTCTTAATATCCAAGCTAGTTGTTTAAATAGAAAAAGCCAGCATTGATTCAATGCTGGCTTTTTCTTGTTTGTCTGCTCAACTAGATATAATTAGTATTTAGCTCGATGAGCAATCGTATGAACATACTTAAAATCATAAGAGAATTAACGCCTATAACTATATTATTTATTGATTACAGCATTAGCCATAGCAATGTGGCAGCTATCATCAAGCCGAGTACCGTCTGAATTAAAAAGAATGCTTGGTGTTGACCAACGACCTTACTCAACGTCACGCCTAGCGTACTGTATTTGACAGGAGGCGTATCAACGTTACCTGTTCTCGTTTGCTCTTCATAGTAGCCCTGCAATATGTCTAAGAACTTCTGCCACTCATTAGAATCCCACTCATACGGCTTAAATGGCATTAACTTTTTAAGCTCAGGCTCTTTAGTCATCCAACGCTCAAGGGTAATTGAACGTAATGACCAACTGGCAAAACGACGTTTGGTAATCTCAGAAAAATCTAAAACCTTCAATTCTTTATGTCGATCATCTATCAACAAACGATTTTTTAGGTTGGTTAGTGCCTGCTCTGAGCCTTCGACACACTGCAAAAAGTAGCCATTGCCATAGCAAAGAATACCCGTGATATTATCTATTTGATTGCGTTCGACCGAGGTCTCTGAGATATCATTAAGCGTGCTAGGACTTGAAAGACCAGTAGAGGTAATCCGGCTTATATATACAAGCTGGCAGAGATCTGTCGTTACTGGATTTGTTGAATCGTTGATTGTTGACAATCAGCTTCTCCCTATTATCAGGTAAATGTCGCTAAAACAATCATGCTAACTTCAGAAAATATAGAGACAACATAACTAAGCGTAATGAATCGATCTGATATATTATTGATTTTATAAGTTTTTTTATATTAATTGTATTAAGTTAGTTACATCATAGGTTAGATTGGTCATCAAAGCAACCTTTTATTAATTGATAGTCTTGCTTATATACAAAAAACATGTTTTAAATATATATTATATATTAAATTAGGGTGTGTATAGAATTCAAATGAGTGGCAACCAGATAAAGACACAAGCGAGCATTACCGCCGCTGCATAGCTATCTTTGAGCTTATCATATCGCGTGGCAATGCCCCTAAAATGTTTCAATCTAGCAAAAGCGTTTTCTACCAAATGACGGCAACGATACAAATACCAATCTAGTGTGTCGTTACAGCTTTTAGAGTTCGACTTAACGGGTATGACTGACTCAGCACAGTGCTTGAAGATACACTCTCTAATATCACTACTATCGTAGCCCCTGTCTGCAATCACCGCTTTAGTCTGGTTATTAATCGTGCTATCTATCAACGTCTTTGCCATCTTAGCGTCATGCACTTGCCCACCTGTCAGCTCAATATGTATAGGGTTACCACAAGCATCGACCACTAAGTGCAGTTTGCTGCTATTACCTGCAACACTTTTACCAATGGCCTCATCAAGATGACTGGCTGCACCTGAACTATGCTGATGAGCTTTGACCACGCTACCGTCTATAAATAACCATTCACTATCATAGTTTGCTGTGACTATCTTCATGAGCTTTTGCCATTTACCGGTTTTACGCCAGTAACGGTATTGATGATATATGCGAGACCAATGACCAAAATAAGAAGGTAAGTCTCGCCATGGACAGCCTACTCGTATGCGGTACAACATGCCTTCAACGGTACGTCTTAGATTGGGCTTGTTATATACGTTAATTTGTCGCAATATAATAAATAGCTTGTGCCAATGTTCATCGTTGAGCTTGGTGCGAGTCATAAGTGATGCCTTATTTCTTTGTTGTGGTAAACATTAGAGTAAGGCGTTGCTTATTTTTTTCAATGTTTTCTCAATTCTATACAGCCCCTAATATATTTTAACTTTTATTGAATCTAAAACTTGCCGTGAAATTGATGCGATATTGACAGTCATTACCTTGAGCTATCTGATATAAATACGAAGCAAATCTATAGATTTGATTAATGTGAGAATTGGATATCAAGAATTGCTGCCAGTAATATGGCATCATCAGGATACGTAAGCTTGATGTTTTGTCGACTACCCGGCACCAAACGTATAGGTAGCGCTAAGTGCTCAAAAGCACTGGCTTCGTCTGTGATGCTAAGCTGATGTTCAGACACATAGCGTAGGACGCGTTTTAGCTGACCTAAACGAAAAACTTGCGGGGTTTGGGCTTGCCATATGTTGCTACGGTCAATAGTGCATTTCGCATAAGGAATGAGTCTATCTTTCTCAGTAGGTGTGATTTTCTGATGGGAGGTCTTCAACGTATCGGCCACCGGTGTCGCTAAAATAGCACCATAAGGCTCCCTCATCGCCGCTTTAATAACTCGATCGACATCTACACTCGGTACAGCGGGACGTGCCGCATCATGAATGAGTACTAAATCCGAATCATCGGCGCCTGACTCACTGATGGCCTCTACCCCTGCCTGCACTGATTGCCAACGCTCGGCCCCACCAACTGCGTAATATATAGGAAGCTCAAACTCTAGCTCCTGCGCTGTGCTGTCGTCTGCTGCTACGACCAATAGGCATTTATTAATATAATCGCTATGACCAAGCCTAGCCACGCTGTGCTGCAACAACGTCTGCTCTTGTAGCATTGTGTACTGTTTGGCAATGGATGCACCAAAACGGCTGCCGCGACCAGCTGCGACAATCATGGCATGTATATTAGGAGTTTTATTCATAGTGTGATACCGATGGTTGAACCCATGACGATATATTTAAAGAGAGATAGTGAAAATGATAAGAATGACGGATGGCTTTATAACTTAGATTAACACACCAAGTGCAACGCTAATTAATATTATAGAACGCCTGCATAGGCGTTTTAAACCCTAATCGTTTTCTTGGTCTGTTGTTTAGTTTGTTCTCAATGTCCTGTATTTCATTATCAGAGACTTGTCTAAAGTCACAACCCTTAGGCAAGTACTCTCTGATAAGGCCATTGGTATTCTCGTTGGTTCCTCGCTGCCATGACGCATAAGCATCGGCAAAGAAGAAAGGGCTAAAGAGCTTTTGTTTCACCTTCTTATGCTGAGCAAACTCTTTACCATTGTCAGAGGTAATGGTCTTAACCTGCAACCTCACTGGCGCT
>NZ_FNAL01000006.1 GCF_900101915.1 Psychrobacter pacificensis
GCCTAGGCGCTTTAGGGCATGATGAATGCCTGTTTTACTACAGTTTAGACGACGAGCTCGCTCATACTGGTAATCATCGGGATACTCTTTGACATCATTAAGTAGCACATCATCTGGTATTTTATAGGGCTTGGTTTGCCTGGTTGTTTTACTATGAACACGCCGCTTCCAGTTCTGTATGGTGGTTGGGCTCAGATTATAAGACTCAGCCGCCTCGGCAAAGGTCATACCCTCGTCTAAGCTTTTTAGTACCTGTTTGCGAAAATCTAGTGAGTAAGTCATGGTCTTTATAATAACAATTGGATTTGATAATTAATTTATAACACTTTTAGGT
This sequence comes from Psychrobacter pacificensis, assembly GCF_900101915.1. GTDB lineage: Bacteria > Pseudomonadota > Gammaproteobacteria > Pseudomonadales > Moraxellaceae > Psychrobacter > Psychrobacter pacificensis. The sequence continues at coordinate 335 of NZ_FNAL01000006.1, forward strand.
GGAATTGACTATACCAGATACCTGTCGGTCTGCTTATTAGCCACTGATAGCGTACTTTTATGACACTGCTTTTATAATATTGTACTAGGAATTTTTATGCGTATTGACAATCGTGAACTTGACCAACTTCGTTCTATCAGCTTTGAGCGCCACTATACTAAGCATGCTGAAGGGTCAGTATTGGTCAGTTTTGGCGATACCAAAGTGCTATGTACGGCCAGTGTCGAATCTGGTGTACCGCGCTGGCTCAAAGGTAAAGGTAAAGGTTGGATAACCGCCGAATACGGTATGCTGCCACGCGCAACCAATACTCGCAATCAACGCGAAGCGGCTCGCGGCAAGCAGTCAGGCCGTACGCAGGAAATCCAGCGTCTGATCGGTCGTAGCTTGCGCGCCATGATTGATTTAAGTAAGCTTGGTGAAAACACCATCTATCTTGATTGTGATGTATTGCAAGCGGATGGCGGTACTCGTACGGCCAGTATCACTGGTGCGGCAGTTGCACTGATCGATGCGTTAGAAACTATCCAAAAGAGCAAAAAACTCAAAGCTGATCCGCTGATTGGATTGGTTGCTGCGGTTTCTGTTGGTATGAAAGGTGGTGAAGCTTATCTGGATCTGAACTACGAAGAAGACTCTAGCTGTGATACCGACCTAAACGTTGTTATGACTCAAAAAGGTGAGTTTATTGAGCTTCAAGGTACGGCTGAAGAAAAGCCGTTCACTCGCGCTCAAGCAGACGCTATGCTGTCATTGGCTGAAACAGGCATTGCTGAATTGATTAAAATGCAGCAGACTGCACTTGGTTGGTAGTCTGGTATTTAGATAAAACTTGCTGTCTTTATTTTTAGTTTTGATAACTGCCTGTTGGTTTCTGATAGGCAGTTTTTTCATAAAAAACACTTTTTACATTTCGCAATAGGTAACAATGCATGCTCAAGCTGACTGATGATGGCGCCAAAATCACCTTACAGGGTCAGCCGAATAATGCTGACAACGGTATGTTTTGGTTTGGATCTGCATTACTGATAGGGGCGGTGGCAGTTGCTATGGCAATGAGCTTATTGTCTGAGCGATTGGCTATCGGTGCGCTGGCACTGCTTATCGTCGGTAGTTTTATTTTTAACAAAAAACGTCAGCAGCATAAAAAAGCCATGAGTGGCATGATTAGTAGCGGTACATTATGGGTGCGAGCGGATGAGTTGGTACATGACAATCTAGGCAAACGTGAACACATTCATTTGACTGACGACGATAAAGTTGTGCTTATCGGTGATGGGCTGCAGATTGTCGATAGCAGTGAGGCACGCAAGTATCATATTACTGGTTTTGAGAGTGCCCAAGAGGCGAAAGTGACTAAAGCCATATTAGAAGGGCAAGCACTGACAAAACGCCACGTAAATATTAAAATGAGTAGTGATTAGTATTTTTACGCCTCAGTCGCTTGATTCATTAAAAGTCACTCCAGTCTCTATCCTATCTAACACCACCGCGCTTTGTCTTCTTTGACCCTTCTGAACGCTCTTCTTTATTATGACCATTCGTCATGATTTTTATACCGTCTATCGCCAATCTAAGGTGAATAGTTCTTGCAGATGCCTGTCTAAATGGTTTATAAGTAAGATTACAAAATTCAATCTTCACTATTATCCATACTGTCATTGATACTTTTTTGATCAGGAGTTAGTCATGTCGCGTTTGCCTATGTCGTCAGTCGCAGCATCGTGCAGTTTATTATTATTTACTTGTAGCATACAAGCCCATGCAGATAGTATGAGTGCCCTTATCGCTCAAAAGTCCGTCCAGTCTGACTCTAGTGCGCGCTATATGTCTTCTTATCCAGCAGTTCCCTCCGTCAAAGTCAGTACACAATCTACTATTCAACGCGCGCGCTCACCATCATATAGCAATGATAGCATGAGCAGTTATGGCAATCAGCCAGCGTTAAGTACTACTTACCGTTATCCTGAAATGCAGCGTCAGGCACCTACGGTGTTGCCAGCATTTTTATCAGGGAGTTATGACAATGTCGATAGCGAGTATTTACCGCTATTGAGTAGTGCGGAGACGCAAAGCAGTATGGCTGCCCGCGAAGTGGTCAGCACGGCACGTAAAATGGCACTGAATGAGCGGACGATTATCAAAGGCGGCTGCTGGGATTATTTGAATGCGGTGTTTAATCGAGCGGGAGTTTCGCGTAATACCATTCATAAAGGCACGTATGCGCAAGGCCCTTATGCCAATAGTAGCGACATTGAGACAGGTGACTGGCTTTACTATATCAATCATGGCTACAATGGCATTGAGCACAGTGGACTGTTCGTCGGTTGGGTCGATGAGCGTGCTAAGCAAGCATTGATATTAAGCTATGCTGGTGAAAACCGCCGTGAGCCGGCGCGTTATCGTGTTTATGATTTGAGCAATGTCTATCAAATCATGCGCCCTAGTGTTTGATCTATAATATTTGGTAGACAGTCCAAAAAACAAATAAAAAAGCGTCCGCCACTTCCATAAGTGACGGACGCTTTTTATTGGTAGGTCATCAGTTATAAGCATTTCGACTGGATTTTAGAATGGTTTAACGACCACTAAAATGACAATAATCACCAAGGCAAAAACAGGTACCTCATTAAACCAGCGCCAAAACTTATGGGATTTATAATGAGGGTTATCAATCAGTTTTTTGCGATAAAAGCCGCAAGCGCCATGATAGCCTGATAGCAACACGACGAGCAGTAGTTTGACGTGTAGCCAGCCTTGGGTTTTATAAACATCCCAGCCCAGTCCTAACATCCATAGACCGAATATCCATGTCGCTATCATCGAGGGCGTCATAATACCGCGATACAGCTTGCGCTCCATAATAGTAAAGCGCTCTTGGCTAATGCTATCGTCACTCATCGCATGATAGACAAACAGACGCGGCAAATAAAATATCGCTGCAAACCAGCAGACCACCGAGATGATGTGTGCAGCTTTAATCCAGTTAAAATAATCTGCCATTACTTAATCTCTTATTATCAGCCGTGTAATATCAGGCTTGTTTTCATACATTGTTGTTAGCCGCACACAGCCAAACTAATCGGCCAATACCATCTGCGATTGATGACCGCTCATCGCATCCATCACAGGCAACACTTTGGGCGATCTTGGTGCGGCAAACTGCTTGGTGAGACCAAGCTCACGCATGAGTCTGTCGTCGCCTGATTGACTGGCATTACCCGTCGTCAGTAACTTGTCGCCATAAAAGAAGGAGTTAGCACCCGCCATAAATGCCAAGGCTTGCTCTGAATCTGATAAGCTTTCACGGCCAGCAGACAAACGCACATAACTAGTCGGGCAGCAAATACGTGCCACGGCAATGGTACGAATCCACTCTAGCACTGATAACTGGCCTTCTGCCAATACTTTATCGCCAATCGGTGTGCCTTTAATCGGGACTAGCAGGTTAACAGGAATCGACTCAGGGGCTTTCGGCATTTTTAGGAGCTCATGCACCCAATCAATACGGTCATCCCGGCTCTCACCCATACCAACGATGTTACCACTACAAACATTGATACCAGAGTTGCGTACGTTTTCGATGGTATCTAAGCGCACATCATAGCTACGCGTGCTGACGACTTGCTCGTAATAGCTGCGCGAGGTATCTAGGTTATGATTGTAATAATCCAGTCCTGCATCCGCGAGTTGCGCCGCTTGATTGGTATCGAGCATACCTAACGTCATGCAAGTCTCAAGTCCTAACGCTTTCACTTCTTTGATGAGCTCGACCACATAAGGCATGTCTTTGGCGCTTGGGTGTTTCCATGCAGCACCCATACAGAAGCGAGATGAACCGGTTGCCTTGGCGCGTTTGGCCGCGGCGATGACTTTATCCACTTCTATGCGTTTTTCTGCCTGCAGTTTCGTCGTATCGCGATGATGACCTGATTGTGAGCAATAGCCACAATCCTCAGGACAGTTACCCGTCTTAATAGACAGTAGCGTACTGATTTGTATTTCGTTGGCGACAAAGTGCTCTCTATGAATGGTCTGGGCTTTTAACAACAAGTCCATCAAAGGCAAATCAAACAACTGAGCGATGTCGTCACGACTGTATGTGTGAGCGGCTTTGTGAGTATCAGGTTGGCTGAGTAGGTCAGTTGTGCTATCGGCGTTTGGTTCAGAGATGCTAAGCAGTCCTGCCATAAGGTAAATCCTTTTATAAAATTAAATGGTATCAGGTAATATCAATGTATGTGTCTATTGTCATTTATAAGGTAATAAAAAAGGTTGCCGTATAGTATACCGCAACCTTTTTAGAAAATCAGAACACTGCTAGAGAGCATGTATAATTGTCACAATAGCGCACATAAATAGCAACTATCTAGTTGATCCTATTTCAGCCATTTTACCAGTGAATATCATGCAATGCATTACTCATTTATAGGAAAGGATCAGCTATTTACTTGCCCAATTTATGCTTAGCAAAACCCACCCAGTGCTCAGCAAACTTCTGTGCTTTATACGCATAAGGCTTGGCTTTTTGGAGGTAAGGTTTACACTCTTCTGGAACAGCTGGCACGATATGCTTAGCAAGTTTGTTGAACCACATCATTAGGCTATAGTCACCCTCGATGCTTAGATTGCCTTCTTGCACGGCAGTCATAAATGCAGGCAAGCTACCTTTGGTCAATAGCTTGACGCCCGTCATAGAATCTTTGAAAGTAATGGTCAAATCTGCTGCTTTTGCATGACCACTTTGTTGACTAAATTGTCCATTATCAAAGCGAAAAGAACGCGCGATATCAGATTCGGTGCTGGCAAACTCAATCGTGACACTACGATCAGCAAAGAGTGCTTTGACGTCTTCGTTGTCGCTATCAGCGAGCATAGACAGACGATAGCCAACCACTGCTAGCAGCGCATCTAATGGGTCAGATTTGATATCTAATACAGGAATAGTAAACATAGTGGAACTCCTAAAGGTAGGGCATAAGAATAAAGCGTACTTTATACCAGTTTTTATGATAAACATATAACTAGATTATAACCTACTGAGTGATTTCAACTCTTTAGGAGTTAAGTAGAAAGCGTTAAGTATCTTGTAACATTAAATATCACTGTTATGGGTAGGGTATTCGTATCAGTATGGCAGTATCAATGAAAGCGTGGCTTATAATCATCATCGTAAACAGGCGTATGTTCGACATAGCGAGCCGCTTCTAACTCGCGTTGCCGACTGACTGCATGACTCACATCCTCGTAGCGTAGTGCTCGGTATAGTACCCAGCCGGCCAAAGGTAACCAGCTGATTCCCATCGCGATGACGTAACGGTGCCATTCCGAAAGCGCAGACAGCATCGGACGACCTACCAAGATATTCTGTATCATCTCAACAGCCAACCAGTAGACCATACCACCAAGTAGATATAACAACAGCCAACGCTGCGATGATAGAGCGAGCGCCACGATCATACCTGCCAGTAAGCTATAGCCTAGCCATGCTGAGCTGCTCCACATCTCTACGCCAATAAAAGAAAAAATAGTCATTGCCATCATTCATCTCGCTATTCATAAGGTGAACTCCAATGAGACTATTATGGAAGGTTGCTGAGCAAAGCTAAAGAGGCGCTAGGCGACTTTGCGACAACCGTTGACGTTTGATTTTTTAGATTAAGGTTGCTTTTTTTTGGATAGCTTGTACGATTTTTAATCGTTAGCTGGTAGGCTAAGCGCCGCAAAAAAGGGCGCTTATATTGGGGAGGGTAGGAGTCGTTGTAATGGTTCAAACAGAGGCTTTTTAATCAAATATTTACACAGGGAGGATCAACAGTTAAGCCTTATTGGTTCGTCTGCCCCACCAAGATAGTAACGACACCAAAATAGCACCGAGTAGCATAAGACCAACTGTGGTCAGCCAGTGGGGACCAGTAGGATACTGCCATGGCATAACGTTATTGATCGCCTCGCTGTTAAGAGCGCCTAATACATCTACTTTCCACGGCCATACCTTGACCAAAGAGCCGGCAATAAAACCGGTCAGCAATGCCAAGGTGGCTTGATAGTAGCGGGCTAATAACCATTTTAGAGCACGGGTAAATAATAACAATCCAGTTGCCATGCCCGCCATCACAGTTAATAGTACCGTAAAGTTAAGAGTATGCACGGCTTCCAATACCGTGTCATAAGCCCCTAGCAACAACAATATAAAAGACCCTGAGACCCCAGGCAATATCATGGCGCAAATCGCAATCGCGCCTGCAAAAAATAAGTATGGTAAGCTAGGTGTCGCCGCGAGTAATGGCAGACTACTAATGACCACAGCAGCAATGAGTCCGGCAGCAAACAGTGCCACACGTCCTATATTCCAGCGCTTAATCTCACTTAATAAGATAAATACCGTTGCGACCACCAATCCAAAAAAGAATGACCAAATAAGCAGTGGTTGATTGTCTAGCAAATATTTGATGATACCAGCCAAGGTAACAAAACTCGTCGCAATACCAAGTATCAAACACAATAAGAATGTCGCATCAACCTGTCGCCAAATCGCAATCAGTCCTTTGATTCCGCCGTTTTGTCGAAATATCTGCCAAAGGTTGGGGCCAATGCTACCGAGTGCATTAATCAGGCGCTCATAAATCCCTGCAATCAATGCAATAGTGCCACCAGAGACACCAGGAACGATATCAGCAGCACCCATCGCCATGCCTTTGACATAAACCCCTAGCAGCTCTTTTGGGTTATTCGTATGCACAGGGACAGAGACAGGGACCGTGCTTGCGTCTAATGGCTCTGCTACTGACGGCTGGTTTGGCCGTGGGGATTGTGGTGCCGTCATGAACAGTCCTTTATTATCTGAGAATAAATGTTATCTAAAAATAAATATCTGGCGTTATTACAACGAAACGTATTTAAAAATTAAAGCAACATCATTTAAAGCTGGCTTAATGAGACAGACATCAATCCCGTTTATCGGAAATCTAAGGGATGATGCGCTTATTTAGTAGAGGCAAATGCTGGATAACCAAGCGCATATAATGTCCCCTCAAGTCCTGTCACATTGATCGCGGCATCAGCACGTGCTTGCACGATGGGCTTGGCATGATAAGCCACTCCTAAATCGGCAAGCGCCATCATCGGCAAGTCATTAGCCCCATCACCGACACAGACCACTTGCGACATCTCCATACCTAAGCGCTCAGCCGTATGTTCGACTATAGCGGCTTTTTTGGCACCATTGACAATAGGAAGCTGCACCTGGCCGGTAACTTCTCCCTCGTCGATGTCTAAGACATTGGCATGGACCTCATCAATCCCTAATTGCTCAGCGATATAGCGGGCAAAGTAAGTAAAGCCACCAGACACCAGTACCGTATGGTAGCCCAAGGCTTTTAACGCACTGATGGTGGTACGGGCACCGACCGATAACGTCAAGCGGTTGCAAATATCATCAAGCACATCGGTAGAGATACCTTTTAATAAGGCCACGCGCTGAGCAAATGATTCATCAAAGTCAATTTCACCACGCATCGCCGCCTCAGTAATGGCTTCAACTTGCTCACCAATACCAGCCGTTTTTGCCAGCTCTACAATGACCTCTTGTTCAATCAACGTCGAATCCATGTCAAAACAGGCAAGCTTGTGAGTACGTAGCATATGACCGACCGATAGGATGTGACAATCGACGATGTCTAGATTGCCTGTACTATCCGCACTGCGTGTGCGGTTGTATTCTTCAGACAAGTCATGGCGCAGACGAGTGGTCAGCTGATCGTCAATGATGTGAGCGGCGGCGGTCTTTTTGCCAGGGTGCATCAGCGTATCGGTCACAGGTACCAACAAATAGCGGTATACTTGAGCATTGGTAAAGGGTAGACGCTGTGCATCGGCTGCCGTTGGCTCTGTATCAGAGACCGTAATATTAACAAAGCTCGCCTCAGTATCCTCAGCGACCGTCACCAAATGCCAACTTGGCTGCTCATCGACCCAAGACTGAACATATTGATGAATGTCCATCGCTGATACTTGAGTAGGCAGCACGACAATGAGCGCAAAAACAGGCAGCGACTGTAGCGCATCAAAATCTCGCAGATTGGTATCATCAGGTAATAATTCTGCAATAGAGTCGACGGCTTGTTGCCATGCTTTGCTGTCTTTTGGTAACGAATAAGATGTATTTTTTGGCATGGCTCAATTGTCCCTTGTATGCTCATATAAGATTGGGAATAATAACAGTTTTACTGAGCAGCGCCTATAGATGACATGCAAAGTATCATGGGTGTTCAAAAATGCTTATCAGCGCCTAAAATCTGCTGAAATGCAACAAAGTTATTATGATAAATTTATAAATCGACTAACGCTATAAGACTTATTATGGTGATATAGTAGATGACTTAAACTGACCCCTTGGTAACGATGCTGTGGCAAAAATAGCAGCGATAATCATGAGGCAGCGCGCGATAGTATCATCGTTCAAATTTAGCTCAATAAATAAGTGTCATTTTACATAGTAGCATTTTATATGATGACTGATTTCAATGAAATACTATCGATTTTCCATGAATATCGATCAATATTCGCGCATTACAATTGTTCAAAAATTAGCCAAAAAATGAGCAATAGACTCGTTTTTTAATTTCTTTTCTCCAAAAAAGTTTAACATATCATGACGTATTTAGCGCCGCGGCAAGGGTTGTTTGCCATTATTCTTCTGGTTAGTTTTTGTTTGCAGACGTTGTTATTGGTCATCAGTACCGATCAACAGCTGAGCAAAAGTCGTGCGTTAAAAGGCGAGCAAATGGTCGCCCAGCTGATTGATGAAGCAAGGTTGTCTTTAGAAAACAAAGACCGTGTCAGTCTCAGTGTGATTGCTAACCGCTATACCAGCGAGCAGGACGTAACAAGAATACTGATTAAAGACAATAAAGACGATATTTTGGTGCCTGTGGGCAACGCGCCGATGCAGCAAGGCGATACGATTCGCCAAATCGCCACCAACGGCGATGCAGTGATTGGTAGCGTTGCACTGACGTTAAAAGACGTTAGTAAAGGTGAAATCATCGCGATGCAGTGGCCGTTTGTGATTGGCACTATGTTGCTGCATTTATTACTGTGGTTAATCTATGGCTATCTTGCTCGTCCGACCAAAGAGCAAATCAGTGCGCTGAGCCGTAATATTCAGGACTTGTATCGCGAGCAGTACAATCAGGGCGATCAGCGCGGCTACAGCCGTGACCTTGAGCGCGGCACAGGCGGCAGTCTAGCTGATGGTACTCCAAGCGATAGTCAAATGGCTGGTTTGGCTGCCAAGAGCGAGACAGCTGGCAATGCAGCACAGGCGCGTCCGTTCAATGTACATAACGAAGTCAATGAGTACCTAAGAACACAGCAAAACCAAAGCAGCAGCGATGAAACTGGCAGTCTAACAGCTACGTCTGAAGGCGATATTGAAGACAAGGTTGTTAGCACCGCAAAGCGTCATAGTTCGCAATCTGGTGGTCAAACGTCTAAATTGTCTGCCACGCGTTCAGTCGATAGCGTGAGAGTACAAATCCTCTTTCATGATGAATTCAATATGCTTGAGCGCCTCGCACCGGCGCAGCGCCTGCCTTATCTAGCCCTATGTACGCAGCTGCTCAATCAAGCCGTGACCGAACTACTCAAACAGCCATTACTACTGGGTGTCAGTGCGACCAATGAGGCACACTTTGAGGACGATGGTGCAAGCGTGGTGCTAAAAGCGGACAACAGCCATGCCAAAGTAGCACTGGCTGGGGTCATGCTTGCCAAGCTGTACTTGATGCTCAACAAAATCATTCATGACAAGCATATCGAGCTGTCGCGCTTTGCACTACCAGCAAAAGCAGGCGTGAGCGATGACGCACAGTCAGAGCCCATGACCCATCTACTACAGAGCATCGGTAAAAAAGAGCAACTGCTGATATTGCTGCCAGCTGCTGGTCTCAAACAAATCAGTAACCATGTACAGGTCCATAGTATCATGCGCCCAACCACTGTCTACGAGCGCGAGTGTGCGATATTCGATGGCGGGAACGACGCGATGATTCAGCGTTTGGCTGATGTTCGTAATGCCGTGCTCATGATTGAAGACGAAGATGAGTCAGCGACATAGCAGTATTAACATGGGTCATTTATACTACAATTGTCCATTATATAACTGGTATCATAGTCTTGGTACTCAGGCTGAAATGTGACATATTAAGAAAAAGGATTGACAACTTTCAATAGAGACTTTATAAGGCATATATATATTGATGTATATTTAATACCCTTGCCTAAAAATGATAGGAGTTTGTCATGAGTGACGCTGATATTGACGACGATTTTGATGATGATTTTGTCGACGATGATGACGCAAAGATGGTTGAAGAAGCTGAGACAAGTGTACGTACGCGTTTAAGTAGTCTTGAGAAGCGTCGACTGATCGATAATTTGCTAGAAGAGAAGCGTTTGGCTAAAGAATTAAAAGATGATCTAGATGATATAGACAATTTTGATGAAGATGGTGATGATTGGGATGACGACGATTTTTAATTCATTGGCATCATTGTCTAAGCTGACTAAAGTCCTCTAATGATTGACCATCATCCAATCAGTCATATAGGTTGCCAGATGTTTATTACTTTTTATAAACGTGTGTAACCCGCTCTATTGAATGATATTTATGTTGTAAAGGCTGCTTGTTTTTCACTATTCAAGCAGCCTTTGTTTTAAAACCCTTTTGCCTTTAACCGATCGATCACTGTGATTGACGTTGGCTATCTCCCAAGGACTGTTAAGCCATGAATAACCAATTAAGTTTTGATGAACTGCTCGATTATTTAGACAACCAAGAGAGCCAGTTCGTGCTCGATAGTGTCGCTGCGCATGGTTTTTTGACAGCGACGGTCATTGGTCGCCCACTCCCTAACTGGATGGACGCGCTTTTTGAGGGTCATGTGAGTGAGATTCCAGAAAACGTCATCGATGGTATCAAGCGCTGGCGCGACTCGATCATGGCTGAGCTAAAAAACGAGACACCGATTGAGCTGCCATTTGGTGAAGATGCTGGTGACGAAGAAGTGGCGGTTGATTTTTCAGATGAGTCAGATATCGTGGCTTGGTCGATTGGTTTTGTCGATGCTATGTATGGCGATGAAGCAAGTGATTGGTTTGAAGACGAAGAGACAGCAGAAGACGTGGCTGTGTTGACCTTACCAATGATTGTATTAAGCGGCATTGATGATGAAGATCCAGAGCTAGAAGCAATGCGTCGCGATGAAGATAAGATGGTACAAATGGCCAATAGCATCGAAGGCAATTTGACCGAGCTGTTTTTGTTGTTTCATACCAATGACTAGTCATTCTAAAAGACAGTATGACTAATCGTACTGTCTTTTATTGGTGCTGCGTTAAGTCGCTCTGGTCATTCTTTTAGATACTTTAATAAGTTACCGATAAGGTCTTACTATGGCTGTGCAACTCTCCAATCTTGAACACCTACCCAATTATCAGATTACCGAACGCTTAGATGTGGTGTACGGCAGTACAGTGCGCTCAAAGCATGTGGGCAAAGACTTGTTTGCTGGGCTAAAAAACATCGTTGGCGGCGAGCTGACCGCTTATACCGAGCTGTTAGAAGAGTCACGCCAAGAAGCGATCGATCGTATGGTGGTCAAGGCAGAAGCGCTTGGTGCCGATGCTATCGTCGGCTTGCGTTTCTCTACCTCTAGTATCGCACAAGGGGCTTCTGAGCTGTTTGTTTATGGGACAGCGGTCAAAGCGGTACCAGTATCGCAGCAGCTCCAGAACTCAACAAGCGATAATCACTATCCGTCCGGTCAAACACCCAACCCTCAAGTCCAGACTGCGCCAGAGGATTTACCGCGTTTTAATCCTTTTGGTTGATCTTAGCGCTTTAAAAGCTGTAGCACTGAAAACCACAATGCTAAAAACCGTAATGATTTTTATAATGAGAAACGTCCCATGAATGACTCACTCACGCAAGTGCTTATCAATTATGGGCCGTTTATCTTTTTATTCGCCGCTGGTTGGTTTTTTGGGTCGCGTCACGAGCGTCAGCATTTGGCACAGCTAACGGTAGCAGAGCAGGCGCTAGGGGATATTACGGTTTCAAGCGAGCGTTTCTACCGTCCTGAGCTGGCTGTCGGTAGTGAGGGCGCGCTAGTTCTTGGCAGCGTCGTTATTGCTCAAGATTACTTTAAGATGATTATTGCTCGCGTGCTTAGTCTCTTTGGCAAAAACCTAACCACCTATGAGACCCTACTTGATCGCGCGCGCCGTGAGGCAATCGTCCGTATGCGTACACAAGCGAAAGCCAAAGGCTACACTCATATTTATGGTGTACGTCTAGAAGTCACTAACATAAACCAATTGGGCAGTATGGTAGAAGCCATTGCTTATGGCACGGCGGTCATCAGTACTGATCACACACCTATCGTTTCTGCTACACACACATCGCCTGCACGTGTACCTTCTGCACTTCCTAGCATCTCTTAATACCTCGTAGCACTGCTATTTAGATTCTCCTCTGTGGTTGTCGCAGCACAAAACCCAACGCTGACTGACCAGTAGTCAGAAAAATCAAATACATACACTTTTACAACGATATACTGACTTTCAATGTTTCGACATTTTTTGGGTGTATGTCAGTAGTGATGATTCCAAAAAGTGTTGTGTACAAAGTGTCGTATAAAAACGCTGACAATGTCGGTGCCTTTTACCCAAGATATCAGCAGGATTGGCTGATTGAGCATCATAACGTTGTCATAAACCTGCCCGTGTAAGGGTTATATCTACAAGGATGTAGTTATGGAAGGTGTGGAGTTAGTTACGTTTGTCAATTCAAAAGTCATTCCCATTAGTATTTTTTTGATTATGATGGGAATGGGGTTGTCCTTAGTTACCAATGACTTTAAAAGAGTCGTCAAATATCCCAAAGCAGTCGCAATCGGACTGACCAATCAGCTACTATTCTTACCATTGGTCGGTTTTGCCTTGGCAACTTTCATGTCACTCGAGCCTGAGTATGCCGTTGGCGTTATGCTGCTAGTACTGTGTCCTGGTGGCACGACATCTAACTTATTTACTTATTTGGCAAAAGGGGATGTCGCGCTTTCGGTCACGATGACGGCGATCGCCAGTGTTATCACCGTCTTTACCATTCCTATCGTGCTGAGTTTTTCGCTCGTGTACTTCATGGGTGCTGGTAGTGAGTTTCAGTTGCCAGTCGCCAAGACCATGATCAGCTTGATTACTCTGACGATACTGCCAGTTAGTATTGGTATGCTCATCAAACGCTATGCGGCAAGCTTCGCCGATAAGGCACAGGTGATGGTGTCTCGTTTTGGTGTGATATTTTTGAGCTTCTTGGTAATTTTCTTAGGATATGTGCAAAGAGATATTTTGGTCGAGGCCTTAGTTGCCACTGGCCCTGTGTCGCTTATATTGAACGTATCGACGATGGCGCTTGGTTATTACACCAGTAAATGGTTCGGTCTAAATCCTGCGCAGAGAAGATCCATCACGATGGAAGTGGGTCTACAAAACAGTACGCTGTCGATGTTTATGGCATTGACGCTGCTCGCTAACTATAAGATGTCGTTGACTCCAGCTATTTATACGCTAATCATGTTCTTAACCGCAGGTATCATGGTCAGAGTATTTACCGCGCAACACAATAAAGCGAATAGAGTAGACAGAGAAAATAGCGTATTGGCTGCAAGAAGAATGTAGTTTAATCAGAATGTAAGCCGCAGTGCATTGCTAAGTACGCAGTGCACGACCCAATAAAATAAGCCCACAATATACTTTTTATGATGAGAGTTATTGTGGGCTGTTATATTTATCATGGTTTCTTAAAGTGTGTGGGTTGATTCAATACGGATAGCATCGCTCAACGCTAAAATCTGCGCCTATCTACTTCTGCTCGTGCCTCAGCGGCCTGCTCTTTGACCCTTTCAATTTCAAACAAGAATGTGCGGTTTTTGAGTACCGCGACAAATACCACGCCGCCGACCGTATTGCCCACCAAGACCACGACTAAAAATATCAAATAGTGCCATAGGCTGACCGTATTGCCATACAGCAATGCTGAAAACACTTCAATATTGCCAACGATACTGTGATGCAGACCCAAAAACCCGATACTACCAGTGATAATGGAAACCAAAACAATACGGCTAAGGGTATCGCGTGCAGATGTGACTAGCCATGCCGCCACGCCCATCATCCAACCTGCCAGTACCGCACTACCAAAGATGACCCACCACTCAAACCCTAAGATATGCTCAGCGTAAGCATCGATAGCATGGTCGGTAAACAGATGCATATGCAGCCCCAAACCAATTATTAAAGCGGCAAACAAACAGCCACCGACGATGTTACCAGCGATAACGATGCCCCATAGACGCAGCAGCTTATGCAGTGGTTCAATCTTGTTTAGCACAGGTAGACTGAGTAGGGAGGTCTGCTCAGTGAATAATAACGACTGACCAATCACCACGATAATAAAGCCGATCGGATAGAGCAGGGAGGACAGTACCATCGCATAGCGACTCGGCAGCACATCATTAAGTAAGGCAAACGCCGATAAAATCACAAAAAAGCTGATACCAATCTCAAGCCCAGCTGTAAAGGCGCTGGTAAACAGCGAGCCAAGCGAGCGCTCAAAGGTTTCTTTGGCATGGATGACTTGCTCCACCAAAATACTGGCATAGCTTTTCGCTTGGCTTAAATTATCGTCACTGGCAACTTTTTAATGGTTTCTTTGTCTTCGTCGCTGATTTCTTCTGGCAGGTCATCATTGTCTAAATCTTCGGTGGCTTTTATATGATCATCTGCGTGGCTATGCGTATGAATATCTATATCGTTGTTTTCAGGAGTGTGACTGTGCTGTAGCGTATGACTGTGCGCCATATTGTCTTTTTTATGAGGATCGCTTACATCATCATCCTGAGATGAATGACTGGTGGTACTCACGCGCGCGCTATCTGGTAGGATATCCTGAGCATCCTGACGACGGCTTTGGTTAGGTCTGTTATTTTGGGACAAGGGTGATTCACTGTTGGTCGGCTGGTATATGGATAGAGCTGATACAACGCTATCGATGCTATTTTAGCGTATGACTGTGGTAGGTTCTGTTGAGTGTTTAACCAATTGCGGTTATTAATTGTTCGATAACGGCATGAAAAATGACCTTCAGGCTTTATAAATTGCCTTACCATCTAACAAAATCTGCCTATCTGCGTTAAAATCACTCTATTCATTATTTTCCTAATTTTTATATTCTCTTTAATTCAATTAACTTTGATCACATTCAATCAATAAAAGATAATGCCATTATGAGTAACCATAACCTAACTGCCTCTATTCAAGCGGCACTCAATCAATTAGAAAACGCCTATAACCCTGCACAAGTCGAGGCAGGTATGTATCAAGGCTGGGAAGAAAGCGGCTATTTTGCCCCAACATTTGATAAAGATGAATCGTTCTCTATCGCGCTGCCACCGCCAAATGTCACGGGCTCGCTGCATATGGGTCATGGGTTTAACAATGCAATCATGGATGCGCTCACACGTTATCACCGTATGAATGGCGACAACACGCTGTGGCAACCAGGTACGGATCATGCCGGTATTGCAACCCAAATGGTCGTTGAGCGTCGCTTGGAGGCGCAAGGCATCCGCCGCCGTGATATGACACGTGAAGATTTCATCGATAAAGTGTGGGAATGGAAAGAAGAGTCGGGCGGCAGTATCACTAGCCAAATTCGTCGTTTGGGTAGCTCGGTTGACTGGTCGCGTGAGCGCTTTACCATGGATGATGGTCTGTCTAACGCGGTAAAAGAAGTATTCGTACGCCTGTTTGATGATGGTCTTATCTATCGTGGTAAGCGTTTGGTCAACTGGGATCCAAAATTCCAAACTGCGCTGTCTGATCTTGAAGTAGAAAACCATGATGAAAAAGGCAGCTTGTGGCATTTCCGCTACCATTTCACTGATAAAGACCTAACCACTCAAGATGGCAAAAACTATCTGGTCGTCGCCACCACCCGTCCTGAGACACTCCTTGGTGATACGGCGGTCGCCGTCAATCCTAGCGATGAGCGTTATGCACATTTGGTCGGCAAAACCATTACTTTGCCAATCACGGGTCGTGTCG
This sequence comes from Psychrobacter pacificensis, assembly GCF_900101915.1. Lineage (GTDB taxonomy): Bacteria > Pseudomonadota > Gammaproteobacteria > Pseudomonadales > Moraxellaceae > Psychrobacter > Psychrobacter pacificensis. Next base: position 16,505 of record NZ_FNAL01000006.1, read on the forward strand.
TGCCTATCGTCGCTGATGACTATGTCGAGAGTGACTTTGGGACGGGCTGTGTCAAAATCACCCCAGCGCATGATTTTAACGATTATGAGCTAGGGCGTCGTCATAGCTTGCCACTCATCAATATTCTCGATGAGCGCGCCAATATTTTGCCAGCGATGGAAGTCTATCCTGATTTGCAGACACGTGAGCCAGAGCTAGAGACTACGCCTAGCGAGTACGCCGGACTTGAGCGTTTTGCCGCGCGTAAGTTCTTGGTTGAGCAAGCAGGCGATCAGGGCTGGCTAGAAGACATTGAGGACTACGCACTCAAAGCCCCGCGTGCTGAGCGTGGCGGTACGATCGTTGAGCCATGGTTGACCGATCAGTGGTATGTTGCGGTCAAAGAGCTTGCCAAGCCTGCGATTGAAGCGGTAGAAGACGGCAGCATTGAGTTCGTCCCTGCCCAGTACAAAAACATGTATATGGCATGGATGACTGACCTGCAGGACTGGTGTATCAGCCGTCAGCTGTGGTGGGGTCACCGCATCCCAGCGTGGTACGACGATGCGGCAGGTGAGGTGTATGTCGCACGTAGCGAGGCGGAGGTTCGCACTAAGTACAATCTCAGCGATGATGTGGCATTGCGCCAAGAAGATGACGTCCTCGATACGTGGTTTAGCTCAGGTCTCTGGACCTTTAGTACACTAGGCTGGGCTGATCCGGCTGCGGATAAAAAGGTGCTAGAAACCTTCCACCCAACTAGCGTCTTGGTCACGGGCTTTGATATTATTTTCTTCTGGGTCGCGCGCATGATTATGCTGACCATGCATTTTGTCAAAAACGAAGACGGCACGCCGCAAGTGCCGTTTAAGACCGTCTATGTGCATGGTCTCGTCCGTGATGGCAACGGTCAAAAAATGTCAAAATCAAAAGGTAACGTCTTAGATCCGATCGATCTAATCGACGGTATCGATTTAGAAGCGCTGGTCGAAAAACGCACCAGCAATATGATGAATCCAAAAGACGCGGCTAAGATTGAAAAACAAACACGTAAAGAGTTCCCAGAGGGTATCCCAGCCTACGGTACCGATGCGCTGCGCTTTACCTTTACCTCATTAGCCAGTACCGGTCGCGATATCAACTTTGATCTGAAACGCGTTGAGGGCTATCGTAACTTCTGTAATAAAATCTGGAACGCCAGCCGTTTTGTCCTAATGAACTGTGTCGATGGTGACAGCAATGCCAAGCCTATCGACCAAACGGCGAACCCTGACGTATGGGAACTACCAGAAAAATGGATCATGAGTCGTCTGAACTCTAGTATCAAAGACATTCATCAGCATTTCGCCCAGTATCGTCTCGATATGGTCAGCCAAGATATCTATGAGTTTATCTGGAACGAGTACTGTGATTGGTACGTGGAGCTTGCCAAAGCCAGCCTAAATGATGACTCGGTGACGGATGCGCGTAAAGCGCAAATCCGCTACGTGCTGCTGCATGTGCTCGAGACGGCGCTGCGCTTTAGCCATCCGATCATGCCGTATCTGACCGAAGAGATTTGGCAGACTGTCGCGCCACTGCTGAGCCGTAAAGATACCGACAGCATCGTTGTCGCAGCTTATCCTCAAGCTGATAATGCGCAGATCAGTGAGCAGGTGGAGGCGGACATGGCATGGCTACAAGAGCTGATCGCCAGTATCCGCAATATTCGCGGTGAGATGAAGCTGGGTAACGCCGTACGCCTACCAGTATTGCTACAAAATATCGCAGATGAGGAAGAAGCGCGTCTATCACGTATCAAAAACCAGTTTAAAGCACTGGCCAAAGTCGAGAGCTTAGAGATCGTCAAAGAAGATGATGAGGTGCCATTGTCATCATCAAGTATGGTCGGTCAGCTACGCGTGCTGGTACCGATGAAAGGACTGATCGATCCAACGGCTGAGCTGGCACGTCTGGACAAAGCGCATGAAAAGCTACAAAAGCAAGCCGACGGTATCTCGCGTAAGCTGAGCAATGAAGGATTTGTCAGTAAAGCGCCAGCGCAAGTGGTTGATGCTGAAAAAGCGAAACTGGCTGAGCTAGAAGGGCAGCTTAAAACGATGACAGCGCAGATGGAGCAACTGAAGGCGTTGTAAAAAGTAGAATGCTTACTAAATTCTGAGAATAAAAGTCCATACTTACTTTAAGTACTATGGACTTAGTTACCACAGTAAATAGAAATTCTAAACAAGTAGAATATTATGAGATTTGATTTTAAGAATTTTGGCTATATTGATGATGGATCCATAGAGCTTTCAGACCTAACTATACTTTGCGGTCCCAATAGTTCTGGCAAGACTTACACTAGCTATAGTATTTATGGTTTTCTAAAGTATTTTAGGAATTTGACAGAATTTTCTGTGTCGGATGATCTACTTGATAAACTGAGAGAGGATGGTGGCTTAGATATAGATCTAAAAGACTATACTAAAGAAACTAAATATTATATAAAAAAAGCCTCAGAGAAATTTAGCAATACTCTGAATGATTATTTTAGTGTTCCTGAAGACGTGTTTGCACAATCGGAAATTAATTTTTCTATTGATGATCTTAAGATTGATTTAAGTAGAGAATTCAATAGAATCGCTAAGTTCGGTAATTCTAGAAGCCTAATATTTGATAAACCTCCTTCTGAAAGTTGTTTATCGATCGTACTTGAAACTACTGACGTAAAAGTTAGCAAACTGCCCAAAAGGATTTTAAGTCAAATAATAAGTGATGCAATAGCAGACTGCCTTCTAGAAAGCGCTCTTGTTAAACCTTTCGTGGTTACTTCAGAAAGAACTGGAATAGCTTTATTTTATAAGGAGTTAGATGTTAATAAAAATAGAATAATTGAGCACCTCACAGAAAGCGATGATTTAGATCCATTTCTGTTACTTGAGAGTATGCGCTCTAGATACGCTAAACCTATACAGGATAATATTAATGTTATTCGTGATTATGAAAACATCAATAAACAGAAAAGTTTCATTAAAAAGGACAAGAAATATAAGTATGTAACGGATGCATTGCAAGACTTACTTGGTGGTAGTTTTAAATCTATAGACAAACAAGTTGTTTATCAGCCTAAAAAGGTTAGAAATAGAGATAAGGTTAGCGTGCCAGTATATATAGCATCTTCCTCTATAAAATCATTGTTTTTGATAGATCTATACATTAACTATCTTGCTAAAGAGAAAGGATTATTAATTATTGATGAACCTGAATTAAACTTGCATCCAGATAATCAACGCAAGATGGCAGGGCTTCTAGCTAGGTTAATTAACGCTGGTATTAAAGTAATGGTCACAACTCATAGCGATTATTTAATACGAGAAATTAATAATAGAATAATGCTTAGTAATGAAATTCCTGATAAGAAAGAAATAATGTCTAAACAAAAATCTCCTAAGCTGGTCAAAGAAGATATATTGAAGCCTGAACAAGTTAAAGCATACACTATGAGCGATCATACTATAAAGGAAATTGATGTCGATAAATATGGTATTAAATTAGATATTTTCGACTCAATTATAGACTCATCCAACAACCTATCAGATGAAATATTTTTTTCCTTAGAGAATAGTAATGATTAGTACTCTTGAAGAAATAATAGATCCCAATTCTCGTGTAGATATTATTGGAGAACATTCAAATTATCTAATACTAAAAGAAAAAAGTAAAGAAAGTAAGATATCAAAGCTAGTTATAAAAAATATACCCAGTAATTGCTTTGCTTTTACGTTAGACTGTGCTGATAAAGTTAAGGGTAAGTCTTATTCTCAGCTATCTTCATATTTAAATGATTCTAATGATAAAGGTATCAATAAGAGCTGTGACTTAGTAATTATGTATTTTAAAGAAGATATGAAATTAGTTGAAGTTGATTTAATTGATTTAAAGTCTGATAAAATAAAGCCCCAGAGATGTGAAAGCCAGTTAAATAACTCTGAGTTATTTATTAGGTATTTATTAGATATAATTAGATTCCACTATTCTATAGATTTAACACCCAAGGTAAGAAAAACAATTATATTTACTGGAAGACCTAAAAAAGTACCTGTATATCGAGGTGGTGAGAAATATACTAAACCTTTAGTTTATTTGCCGTTAACTGAAAAAAATGGAAAGGCAGAAGTTTATTACAAAAAAATTGCAAGCTGTTAAGTTTTTTTTGATTAACATTATTATCTGCATAATGGGTTAATTCTAGAAATATTGTAAATATACTTTTTTCAAAATGTAATATAATTGGAAATTACAATTCCAAACTATTTTTATATTCAATAATAATTAAAATACCCATGTATATAATATACAACTAGCATTTCGAGTTAATTTCCTAGATAAGTTTGAACTATAAAAAACCGCCACAGTAAATACGATGACGGTTTTTTATAGTTCAAAATATATTCACTTCTAAAATGTCTACAACGCCCAAAGCGATTTATACTGCTCATCACTCAATGTCACGATATCGATTTCGGCTAGCATCTCGCGTAGGGCTTGCCATTTATTTGCATCAGGTGTGATTGGTGTGATCAATCTGCTAAGCGTATTATCAATAATCGCATCCATCAGCGTATCCGCCTCAGTTTTACTATAGTTGTAATACATATGGTGGGCAGTCTCTGGATCATTTTTACACAGTTCCGTCATCTGATTGGTAACTTGGATAAAGGTATCTATCGCGTCTTTCTTCGCACTATAGATCTCATCCGTCGTGAGGATTTCTAACGCCGAAAAATTCGGATAAGGGGACAGGTGCTGATCGATAAACGTAAAGTCCAACCCTTCATGAATCGCCTCAACCCCTTCAAAGTTATAAAAGCACAGCCATGCACCATCGAGACTTGGGTCTTCTTGCAGGTTTTTTATATGGTAAAAGTCTTTTTGTACAAAGCTCACATTGTCACGGCTGATAGTGAAGCCATTTTTTTTGGCATAGCGCGCTAATATCTCAAAGCCAATACGATTGGTTTTTTCTTCAGCAGCAGGGGTGCAAATGCGAATCGGTTGATTGTTTTTGAGCTTATCCATACTGGACTGCTGCATCAATATGCCGCCATCGGTCTCAAAAAAACAGCCAAGCGCACGCAGATTCGGCGCGTAATGCTCAAACAGATGAATCGGCTCATTCACATGCAGATCGATACTTTGGTTTTGCAATTCAGCAAAGCCATCATAGTGGTCATCAGGCTCGATAATAGTGATATCTAGCCCTGCCTGCTCATATGCGCCTGTGGTCATACCCGCGATAAAGGGCAGGTGATCAGGGTTTAAGAACCATTCGAGGGTAAGGGTCAATTTGGTGGTCGGCTGCATGGTTGTTTCCTTATTAATGATAGAAAACAATCAGACTGATGCTGTTTAAACAAAACAAAAAAGGCAAAACAAGAAAGGCAAAATCTCAACATGTAAGGCGCTATCAGATCAGCGCGTCAGGTAGAGATTTCTCTTATTTATAGACTGCTTAGGGTCTGTCATGCTTGTTTCCTACGTCAGTGCTAACTGCTTCAGGTTCACGGGTGTGTCTCAGCGATGGTTTTAACAATCGTTACAAGGTTAAAAGCAAAGCACCCCGACAAGGTTAAGTGGTGCTGCATTATTTTTGATCAGTACTGCTAATGGCTATTATCGATAGCTACTGCATCATCATATAGTGAAACCATTATAAAAATGGTATAGCAAGATTAAACGCTATTTTTCGCAGCCTCTGGAGACGCAGTCACAGCAAGCAAGAAAAGTAGCATTTAATCGAGCGCGTTTCCTATGCTGCATCAATTTTATTGAGGTTCTACTATAGACGACTTGTAAGCGGCGATGCAAGCGTACAAGGAATGACAATGAAAGGTGATGACTGACGCTCGTTAACCGCCCTTTATAACAGTTCACATTTGTGTTGGCTTTTTATAAGCGCTTTCAATCTTATAAGCGCTTCAATCGACGTGTTAATAGAAGAGCGCAGTATTTGTCATTGGTACTTACCCAATCACTAACCAACGATACTGATCGATAGCAAAAAGCTTGTATAAATGGACTTGTACAATTTTTGGTGATATTGCATGCTTGGTTATTCATACAAGTAGCTATGTAAATACTTTTGATGGCTACCAAAATCATTCACCGCACCGTCCATCGACATCACTTATATGACCCATAATAAAAAAGCGTTTTATCATAGGCCTAAGACCAACCAATCTAGAAGTCCAATGATACGCTGGACTTTTGTGACGCTTGGTTGGGTGTTTTTTGTCTTAGGGATTATCGGTATTTTATTGCCCGTCATGCCGACTGCGCCTTTTATACTACTTGCAGCAGGCTGCTGGGCGCGTAGCTCTAAGCGCTTTCATTTTTGGCTGATCAATCACAAATACTTTGGCAAATACGTCCGTGATTGGGAAGAAAATCATGCCGTGCCGCTTTATGCTAAGTGGCTTGCGACCATCATGATGGCGATATCGACTGCCATGTTGTTTTATCGTCTGCCCGCGGATATGACATGGGTGGCATGGCTGGTAGCACTGGTCTGCAGCGGGGTTGCCGTCTATTTGTTTCGTCTGCCAAATGCCAAATAAAGTCGCCAATATATAGGGCAATAGTTAAGTCCAGTTACATAAAACCTGAGATAAGGCTTGCGATACTAGGATGTTCCCCCTATAATACATCCAAGCTTAAGAGCAGTTCTGCACCAAATCATTACCTCGTAGTATTAGTTATAATCCTTCGTTTTAATATTTATCGTTCAGTAGCTATTTGCAAGCGTTATCGGTCTATTAGACCACAAATAAATTAAATATCAGGGTTATGACTATGTCAGACGTTCAAAAAGGTACAGTTAAGTGGTTCAACGAAGCTAAAGGTTTTGGTTTCATCGCTCCAGAAAACGGCGCAGACGTTTTCGCTCATTACAGCGAAATCTCAGGCTCAGGTTTCAAAACTTTGGCTGAAGGCCAAGAAGTTGAGTTCACTGTAACTCAAGGCCAAAAAGGCCCACAAGCACATAATATCGTTGCTATCTAATTTTTATTAGAGCAAGATGATCAAAAAACGAGCTTTCGGGTTCGTTTTTTTTTCGTCTATGATTTGGTATTAAATGAAACGACAGATATAAAAAAGCCTCCGACTATATGGATGGTTAGAGGCATTTTTGTACTGGGTACTGAGGTATAGTCAATCCTAAATAAAACAGATACATTATATATCAAGGTGGAACTGGTCTAAATTTTCCTTGCGTGCTGTGCCTACGCTGCTCGATGCTGCGAAAAATTTATCCCAGTCCCACTGTATCGTTTTTATACTGAATTCACTATAAGTGAATAAGCGTGAGCAATTGACTTATTATATAAAGCTAATACCGATATTGATCAGACCACCGCCCAGTATTAACCAGCCAAACATCACCGCTCCTAAAAACAAAGGTTTAGCGCCCGCTTGCTTAATCGCGCTTAGATGAGTAGTCAAACCTAGCGCAAACATCGCCATCGTCAGCATCACATCATCTAACATCACCATACTTTGCTCGATACTTTTAGACATTGGTATCCAAGTATGCAATAAGACAATAGCGATAAAAATAAACGCAAACCATGGCACTTTGACTTGCTTGACGCGGGTCATAAATGACGCTGCCTCGTTTTTACTGTCCTCATCGTCTATAACGGCATTATCTACGGGGCGATCTTTGGTTAGCGCAAATGAGAGCATAAGTAAGAAAGGCGCGAGCATCATAACGCGTATCATTTTGGTCACGACAGCGGTATCGCCAATCTCAGTATTGATTGCATTGCCTGCGACCACGACTTGCGCCACCTCATGTACGGTTGAGCCCGTGTACACGCCATACTGCTCGGCACTGAGCCAAGGCCGTAACCAACCAAGCTGATATAAAAAAGGGTAGAGCAGCATCGCAATAGTACCAAATACCACGACCGTTGCCACAGCGATGGTGACTTTGTGGGCTTGCGCGTTGACCACTGGCTCTGCGGCGATGACGGCAGCAGCACCGCAAATACTTGCGCCTGAGCCAATCAAAATCACCGTTTCTTTATCGACTTTTAACCATCTAGTACCTAGCCAATAGGTCAGTAGAAAGGTCGACGTCAATACGAGTGCATCGGTCATAATCGCTGGCATACCAACGCTCGCAACTTGCGTCATAGTCAGCTTAAATCCATAAAACATAATCGCGAGGCGTAAAATCTGACCCTTAGCAAAGCAAACACCGCCGTTTAGACGCTCAGTGAACTTGGGATAAATGGTATTACCCAATATCATACCCAGCAAGATGGCGAGCGTTAAAGAGGATAAGCCAACGATACGCCCGTTTGACCACATATTCAAACTCGTGTTTAACCATAAGCAAAACAAACCACCGATCAGTACCACAGCCAAACCAGCCAAGTGGCGTTGGCTTGGAATGTATTTACTCACTGAGCGACTGACTGATTTGGCTAGTGTATGCATAAGAGGCATATCCTATTACTGATATTAAAATAAGCATAAGCTTATGAGTAGACAGTATAAGCTGACTATATTTATAATAAAAACAGATTAATAAGATATAAACTATCGATATTTTAGGTTAGTGTTTACGGTAGAAATAGATATACCGCGCATGAGTAGCAAAAAAAGACATGTATAGCGAATAAGACAGGCTAAAAAATGACATAAGGCATCATCAATAACATGAAAAAATCTGTACAGACATTGCCAAAGATTACACTTAAGCAGCTCGCTGTTTTTGTCAGTATTTACCAGACAGGTAGCACCAGCCGTGCCAGTGAAGAGATGCATTTATCACAGTCGGCAGTCAGCAGTGCGCTGACAGAGCTTGAGTCTAGATTACAGATGCCATTGTTTGAGCGCGTCGGTCGCAGGCTTAATCAGCATCCCAATGCCCATCCTATTTATATACAGGCACAGGCTATCTTGGGGCAATCGCTCACGCTTGAACATTATCACCAATATCAGGCGGGGCAGATACATATCGGGGCGAGTACCACGATTGGCAATTACGTGCTGCCATCATTGCTTGGTAAGTTATATGAGGCGCTACCAGATGCCAATGTCGATATGTATATTGCCAATACTCAGGAGGTGGTGAGTGAGGTTGAGCAGCTCAATATCGATATTGCTTTAGTAGAAGGGATGCCGCGTCCGATAGACATGAAAGCCATTGAGCAGCGCGAATGGCGAACGGATACGCTGATGATATTTGCCAAACGTGATAGTAAATGGTTAAAGAACGTCGCTACCTATAGCCAAGATGAGGGCTGCTATCAGCTGACTATTAATCAGCTAGCACAGTTGCCGCTACTCGTACGTGAGGCAGGGTCGGGCACACGGCAGATTATCGATGAGCAGTTGCTAAAGTATCTACCTAATGCAGAAGTGGTAAAGGCCATACACCAATCAGAAGCCATCAAACATATGGTGAGTGCAGACATTGGTCTTGGCTGCCTATCACAGCACGTGATTGAGTCAGAGCTTGCAACAGATAAGCTGGTGCAAGTAAGCGTTGCAGGAATCGATCTATCGCGGACATGGTGGCTGGTCTGGCACAAAGCCCGTCATCAAAGCCCCATTTGGCAGACGTTTATAGATATTCTCCAACAAGATTAACTGAGGTAATGTCAAAACATGAGGAATAAAAAAGCGCCGTATCAATCATGATAGGGCGCTTTTTGTTAACTGATAATTCCATATAGCCAAAGCAAATTACTACGTCGAAACCGGTTTATCAAGCCTTACTACAAAGCTGTCGCAAGGTACGTTAGGCAAGATATTATCTGCTGTCGCGCCACTGATCCATGCGGCAATACCAGTGCGCTTATGGCGACCGATGACCAACAGATCGACGTCGTGTTTATGACAGTAGCTGACAATACCTTCACTGCTAGAGATAGCGGTAGTGACTTCTGACGTTGCCGCATTGAGCTGGTTGCGTTCAAGGAATTGCGCCAGTTTTGCCCGTGCTTCTTGGCAGCGTTCATCGTCAATTTCATCATATAGACTTGACGCAGGCACCAGCTCGTAGCCGAAGCCCACCATGGTATCTTTGACAATATGTAGTACAGACAACTTAGAACCGGGACGGTTTTCAACGATGCGCTTGGCCTTTTGCGCGACGATATCCGCATCAGAGAGTAAGTCGGTGACCAGTAAAATATGTTCGTAACTCATAACGTCTTCCTCATGTCAGATAGTATTTACTATAGCACTACTATAGAGCGCTGTTAAGTAATGCTTGTCTATCTTTGTGACATAGACTTTGATATAGAACAACACCCGAGTGCAGCGCTAACAAATAACAGGTTAACTCGAATACAGGTTAACTCGAATGTTGAGCTAGACCCCTTATTCTGATACTGGTTCATCAAGCTTGACGACTAGGCTGTCGCAAGGGACGTTTGGCAAGATACTATCGGCAGTTGCACCGACTAACAAAGCAGCGATACCGTGACGTTCATGACGCCCAATAATGAGTAAGTCGACCTTTTTTTCATGACAGTAGTCAACAATACCTTTACTGTTAGAAATGGCAGCTGTCACCTCAGAGTTGACTGCTTCTAGCTCGTTGCACTCCAGAAACTGCGCCAGCTTAGCACGCGCTTTTTGCCATTTTTCATTATGGACATCGCCTGATAGGCTAGAGGAAGGTACTAATTCATACCCAAAGCGCACCATATCGTCTTCCACAATATGCAGGACAGACAGTCTGGCCTTAGGAGAGCCTGCGAGTATACGTTTGGTTTTTAGAGCAACCTTGTCTGCATCGGATAATAAGTCAGTAACCAGTAAAACGTGTTGGTAGCTCATGAGGTGCTCCTATTGGTAGTGAACTTCATGGTAGCAGTGCAAACGGTCTCTGTTAAGCGATATGACCATCATTTGAATGTGGCTTTTGTTGGAATTATTTTGGGCTGTTTGAAAGAGTGGCGAGCACTTCACGATATATTATTGCCCATGTGCTGACTTGACTTATCAACGATCAAACCCCACTAATAGCGCTAAGCCAATTCTTTTTTAGCCAATATAGCCAATATAGCCAATATAAATACCTGCATAATTGAGTTCAAAAGCCAGTATTGGGTTTTAGCGTTCAGTTTTTTCAGAAGTTGTAAGTCAAAATGTTTTAATAGCCATTTTTACGACTGATATTTTACGACTGATAGTTCAATAATTTTTACCACTCTATTTACCCTGATAGTCAGGACACACGATACGCATTGTAAGCGATAAGGATAACTATGACTGATACCCCATTTACTGCTGATCTCACGTTGCATCCAGCATTTGAGCTGATTGAGCATCGCCATATTGAGGCGCTATCGATGGATGTGCTGATCAGTCAGCATGTGAAGACAGGCGCGATGCACTATCATTTAGCGCACCCAAGCGATGAAAATGCGTTTTTAGTAGGTTTTCGTACTCAGCCGATGGACTCAAAAGGCGAGGCGCATATTTTGGAGCACGTCGCATTGTGTGGCTCTAAGAAATTCCCAGTACGTGACCCATTCTTTTCAATGATCAAACGCTCATTAAACACGTTTATGAATGCGATGACCGCAGCCGATTGGACGGCGTATCCGTATGCCACGCAAAACAAAAACGACTATTTTAATTTGCTTGCTGTGTACCTTGATGCGTCGTTTTTTCCCAATATCCACCCGCTCGATTTTGCGCAAGAAGGCATCCGCGTAGAGCTGGACGAAAACGACAAGCCCCAGTTTAAAGGTATCGTCTTTAACGAGATGAAGGGCGCGATGAGTGGCGAGATTGATCAGCTTTATCATACGGTTGCGCATCATCTATTCCCAACGACGACTTATCACTACAATTCAGGTGGCGATCCTGCTCAGATTCCTGACTTAACGCATACTGAGCTGACAGCTTTTCATGAGAGTCACTATCACCCATCGAATAGTGTCATCATGAGTTTTGGTAATATTCCTGTTGCTGAGACGCAAGCGAAAATACACGAAGATGCTTTGATTCAATTCGAAGCAGGTAAAAAACACGTATCGCGTCCAGAGCAGCGTTTGTCTGCACCTATTAGTGCAGTTGACACGTACACTGCTGATGAAGCCGGTCCAGATCAGACCCATCACGTGGTCGCTTGGTTGTTGCCGTCGATCACTGATCCTAAGCAGCGTTTGGCGCTGCGTTTGCTCGAAGGCGTACTGATTGAGCATTCAGGCTCGCCACTACGTGCTTATTTGGACAGCCATCCACTGGGCAAAGCGCCAAGTCCGCTATTAGGGCTGGATGACAGTCATTATGAAATGGTCTTTTATACGGGTCTGCGCGGCTCTAACCCAGAGCATGCCGAAGCGGTCGAGCAGGGCATCATTGATCTGCTGACTGAGGTGGCAAGCGCGCCAGTCGACGACGAAACGATCGAGACCATTCTGCATCAGATTGAAATTGATCAGCGTCACATCGGCGGTGATAGCATTCCTTATGGTCTAAACCTGATGTTAGAAGGCTTTAGTACTGCCATTCATGATGGTAACCCTATCGATGTGTGGGAAGTGGATGAGCACCTACAGTGGTTGCGCGAGCAAGTGGTCGATCCGCAGTGGCTACCGAACTTAATCAAAACGCATCTGCTGGACAATCAGCACCGTGTGCGCGTGACCATGACGCCAGATAGCGAAAAATCAGCGCGCCTTGCTGCAGCAGAGCAAGTGCGTTTAGATACCATCGCGATGGACTTGAGCGCTGATGATAAAGATATCTTGCACAAGCAAGCATTAGATCTGGCCGCACGCCAAGCCGCGCCTGATGATTTGAGCTTATTGCCAAAGGTAGGTCTAGAAGACGTACCAACAGATATTAGCTTTAAAGAAGGCGTGCAAAAACAAGTACGTTTAAGCGGACAAGACAGTACGCTATTTGAATATGAAGCGGGCACCAATGGTATCTATTACTATCAAGTCATTGTGCCGTTGACTGAGGCAATTGGTAACAGCAGCGTCGCTGATCTGCCAGTCAATGATGTGATTAATCATCCATTGTTGCCTATCTATCTGAGCTTGCTGTCTGAGCTGGGCACAGACTCGCTCAGCGCCCATGAGATGCAGGCCAAGCAAGCCGCGCATTCTTCGGGTGTGACCGCGCGTATCAGCCAGCGTACCCACGTGGATGATAGTCAATCGATTAGCAGCTATTTTGTCGTGGCAACGCGCGCGCTCAACCGCAAACCTGAAGCGATTGATTTGCTCAAAGAAGTGATGGAACACAGCATCTTTACTGAGCATGATCGCATCAAAGAAATCTTGCAACAGCGTCAAGCCAGCTGGCAATCTAATTTGGCAGGTTCTGGTCACTCATATGCAATGCAAACAGCCAGTCGCGGTATGAGTCGTCAAGCGCAGCTAGAATATGTGCGCAGCGGTTTACCAGCACTAAACGCACTAAAAGCGTTCTTGGGTCATGCCAGTACTGATGATGCACAGTGGGATCAATTAGCGACCAGTTTGATGGACTTGCATCAACGTTTGATCAGCTTACCTAAGCATGCCATCATCATTTGTGAAGCCGAGCAAACCGAGCGCTTAAGCGACTTAATTGTCGAGAGCTGGAAAGACAGTCAAGCGCCAGTGCTTGCTGCGCAATTGGGTGCCTCTGATGCGACTATCGAAGACACTATCCCAAGTGAGTTTGCCGAGCTGCACCTTGCGGCAGCGTTAAATGGCGAGACAGACACCATCAAGGCACGAGAGAGCAGTAGCGCGCTCGATGCCGAGGACTTGGCATGGCTGGTACCGACCAACGTCTATCATAATGCCAGCGCTTATCGTGTGCCAGCGGCCGATCATCCTGATACCGCTGCTTTGATGGTATTAGCGCCGTATCTGCGCAATGGCTACTTGCACAGCGCCATTCGTGAGCGCGGCGGTGCCTATGGCGGCGGTGCGGGCTATGACGCCAATGCATGTGCGTTTAAATTCTTTAGTTACCGCGATCCGCAGTGCGCTGAAACCTTTGAGCATTTTGAGGCCAGTATCGAGTGGATCTTAAACGAGCCGCAAACCGATGAGCAATTAGAAGAAGCCATTTTGGGTATTATATCCGGTATGGATAAACCGGGCTCGCCTGCAGGAGAAGCGATTAAGGCGTGCTTTGCCAACTTGCATCATCGCGGTGCTGACTGGCAACGTAAAATGCGCGCCGCTATCCTAGCCGTGACTATCGATGACTTGCAGCGTGTTGCCAAGCAATATCTGCAAGGTCAAAACCATGTACGTGCCGTGTTAGCACCTTATGATAAAGAAGAGACGATGAAAGGTCTTGGTTTTGAAATATGGAGAATTAAGAGCTAAGACAATTAGGTTTGTTCTTTATTAAAAGTTAAATATAAAAAGCCAAGCATGATGCTTGGCTTTTTTGTATGTAGTATTTGCTTAGTACCGTTTGATACTCAAATCTTTGCCGATTTTGTCTTGATGGATCGGGAATTCTGACAACTCGTTATACTGCTTACGATCAGAAAAATAGTTTTTTAAGGTAAGGCGAATGGCCTCAAAGGCGAGCTTATCCCATGGAATATCTTCTTCACTAAATAGCGCACAATCAAGGCTTTCTGAGCCAATACCGTACGCACCATCTTTTAGATCGGCGAGATAAATAGAGTAGATCTGCCCAATATCTGGTAGGTCATAAATGCAGTATAGATGCGGATTCAGTACGATGGCATCAGCTTCTTCGTAGCTCTCGCGTGCGGCGCCTTCAGCCATGGTTTCGCCGTTTTCCATAAAACCTGCAGGTATCGTCCATAGCCCATATTGCGGCTCGATCGCTCGGCGGCACAGTAGGACTCTGTCTTCGTGTACGACTAGCGAACCACAGATAACCTTTGGGTTTTCGTAGTGGATATAGTGACAATTGGGGCACACCAAGCGCGGCATATTATCTGTAGGTGGGATTTTTCGTTCTGCTTTATGACCGCATTGGAGACAATAGCTCATACCAACTACCTTTATTAGTAAATATTGTATGTCCACTTATCTTAAAAGTTTTTTTGCCGTTCTGATGTTTGCTTTTGTATACAGCAGCGATAGTGACAAATACTTTTGAGGATATCCTTTTACTTTTAACGAAAAAGTTATTTTATTTAATTTTTATGATTACAACGAAAACGCTCTGACAGCGCATTTTAATTGCCATCAAAGCGTTCTTATATTATCGAGTATATCCTACATAGGAATTAGGTCATAAAAATTAGATCATAGCAATTAGGTTTTTATTTTGAGCATTTGTGTGCGTAGTCCACCAGCTACCGACGCAGAGATAGGAATCAATGGCGTCACCGTGGCTTGAAAGTCATGATAAAGATCTTCGCGCGTCGGATATATGACCGTACTTAAGTTGCCATCTGCATCTACCTCATGACGCCAGCCGCCGTGCTCAAGATCAATCAAAGTACTGGCAATATAATCCCAAGCTAAGCGGTAGTAATACTCAAAGCGCGGATCACCCGTACGGCGCGATAGCATCAGTGCGGTATTAGCCATTTCCGCCTGTACCCAGTAAGGACGGTTTGGTATTGAAATCTCATCATCCCAGCCAATGGTATAAACCATGCCGGGCTGACCGTCAGGTGCCCAGCCACGATCGATAGCGCTATCAAATAATGCGATGGCATCAGGTAGCAGCCAATCAGGTATGTCATAATCATGCGCGATACAAGCAGACTCAACCTTGAGCAGCAGTCCTGCCCATTCTGCAAAGTGACCAGGTGTGAGTCCCCAGGGACGCAGGTCATCAGAAGGCTCATTCGCATCGTAGTCGGGCAACAGATTCCACTCACTATCAAAATGTTCAGGTAGGCGACCATCGTAAGTACTAGGCATATCATGACCGAAGCGCTTGGCTAAGTGTAGTGCGCGGTCTAGCCAGCGCGTTTCACCCGTGGCATCTGCCAGTGCTAAGCAGGCTTCGGTCGTATGCATGTTGCAATTGGCGCCGCGATAATCTTCGGGATCAGACCAATCAGCGGCAAAAGAAGGTAGCATTGATTGCTCATCTTCTAACCAAAAATGCTGATCAATGATTGTTATTGCAGCCTCCATCAACTCTGCACCGCGCGGGCGACCAGCAATGCTAGCAGACGCGCCAGCAAGCGCGACAAACGCATGCAGATAGGCGTTTTTGCGTGATGGGTTTTCATGAGTTGAGGAAGCATCACTGAACCAACCGCCATGTACCGAGTCGCGCAATGGGCCATCAAGTAACGCATCTAGGCCATGGTCAGCAAGTGTTGCTGCACCTGGTATACCCATTAGTGCCGCTAGCGCATAGCAATGCACCATCCTCGCAGTGATGATGCTCTTTGCTGTGTCATCTACCATGCTCCCATCGTGACCCAAAGTAGCAAACCCTGATGGCACGCGCGCTTTGGCATAATGATCAAGTAGACGCTGTCCTTCAGCGAGCAACCAACGACGATGAGTACTGCTATCTGCCCAACAGACAGATAGCAAGTCAGAGGAGTCAGGAGAATCCATGATATCAGCCATTGGTAATCATCCCGCCATTGATATGTAGCGTCTGCCCAGTCACAAAGCTACTGTCTTGGCAAGCAAGAAATACATAGGCAGCGCCCATCTCGCGTGGCTGACCCATACGCCCCATTGGTGAGGACATCGATTCTAAAATATCTTTATCAAAGTCTTTAAATACCAATTGAATCTCGCTCACCACAGGACCTGGTGCTACTTGATTGACGCGAATACCGCGACTAAGTAGTTGTTGCGATAACGCGCGGGTGTAGCCAACGATAGCGCCTTTGGTTGCGGTGTACGGCACCAATACATCATTGCCGACATACGCATTAACAGATGTCGTATTAATGATGCTATCGCCTTCTTTCATATGCTCAAGGGCGGCGCGGGTTGCATAAAACATTCCTGCCATATTGACATCGAAATGCTGTTGCCAGTCTTTATCACTGACTTCAGACAAATCATGATACGGCTTTTGCATACCAGCGTTATTGACTAGCACATCAATGCCGCCCCATTGTGCCACGACCGCTTCGACTGCCTCTTTGCAACTACTGCTATCTGCCGTATCACCCTGCAGTACCAGCGCGTCTGTGCCTTCTGCTTCAATACCTTTACGCGTCTCATTTGCGCTCTCTTCATCAGAGTGATAAAGGATGGCAACTTTGGCGCCTTCACGTGCCATATGAAAAGCCACTGCGCGACCGATACCACTGTCTCCGCCAGTGATTAAAACGCGCTTATCAGCCAGTTTTCCTGAGCCTTTATAGTTATCATTGATATATTCAGCAGGTGGCATCATGTTGTCGATTTGGTCTGTCATAATCTGTATCCTTTGTTCTTTTGAGGTATTGTTTATTGTTATTACAGCAATCCTATGACGTTGGCCTCAGTATTTTTATAATGCTATTTTAGGATGTCCGCCTCATAGTCTTGCTAGCAGTTATCATAATACCCAAATGCATTTTTTGAAATATTACTCGGTTAATGTTTGGTAATTTAAAGCTGCAGTTATGATACTTATTATCATTGATAAGTACCAAGCAAAAAGGATATTGAGAAAATCTTAATTAATAAAACGATCACCGTTTGAGACAGACGGTATGAGATATTGAGTGATTTAGAAAGGTGTAAAGACGCGGCAAAAAAATAGACATTTAGTTGAAAGGCTCACTTGGATAGAGGCTCAGTCTATATAACAAAGCTTATACACAAGCGGTAAGCCGTTTTATATTTATCATAGTGACCACATATATAGTGAAACCATTATAAAAATGGTATAGCAAGATTAAACGCTATTTTTCGCAGCCTCTGGAGACGCAGTCACAGCAAGCAAGAAAAGTAGCATTTAATCGAGCGCGTTTCCTATGCTGCATCAATTTTATTGAGGTTCTACTGTATGTATAGCAGTCAGCTGATGCATCAATAAATCGCACTTTGTCGAAAATAACGTAAATATGAGATACATCTACAAAAGCGATAATCTGATTAATAAAAAAGGCTGCCATACTAGCGACAGGTTACACTGTTATGCTGGCACCGGTATTTTCATGAGTAATATGAAAATGACCACTCATAGGATTTGATAATGACCGTACCCGAAAATATTGATTTTTTTAATAAGTTTAGCGTCGCTGTCCCAAGCTTTATTCGTCATCCCACACTCAGAAAACTGGCCGAGCGAGTACAACACGAGACATTGAATGCGCTCACGAGTCCAGCGATGTACGAGAGTGGCAACACCTCACAAAGTACGCGTATTTTGGACAGCTTGTATCAGACACCGATTGCCGATGCCTCAATATTGGTGGCAATTACCAATGAGCGTCGACCCAAGCTTTTATTGACGCGCCGAGCCGCTCATATGAACAGCCATGCAGGAGAGGTCTCCTGTGCAGGCGGCAAACATGAGATAGGTGATGGCAACAACGTCGTGACCGCATTACGTGAAGCTTGTGAAGAGACGGCGCTGCCACCTAATAAAGTGCAATTACTGGGACAACTACCGATCCAAACGTCCAAAAGCGGTATGAGTGTACGTCCCATTGTCGCGCTCATCGCCCCAGGTCTGGTATTAGTTCCTGAAGTGGGAGAGATATCGCGTATCTTTTGGGCGGATTTAGAGTCGTTAGTCAACCAGCCAACGGTGGAGTATGCGGTAGAATATAAAATGCAAGAACAAACCGCGACCATACTGACGCCGAGTTGGCAAGTGGATGGTGAGACGGTGTGGGGACTGACAGGGCGCGTCATTGCCAGTTTGCTAGAAACTGGGTTTGATCGTCAGCTAGAATGGTATTACCGCGTAGAAAACAAACGCTGATAGATATCATCTACTTATAATAATCATCGTTCTTTTTAAGCCACCAATTCATATTGTCTTGGCGCTTGGCACGAAATGCTTCTAATTTTTGGGCAACCGTTGCATTGTGCTGCCGCGCAGTATCAAGCGCAAAAAGAATCGGCACTGAAGACAATACGCCAAAGCGTATTTTTGATTTTGGTAAAGCTAAGCCGTCACCAATGTCATCACCGACTAAGGTGCGTGTCACACTGGCATTGACCATCTCCACAAAGCGTCCACGTCGATTGTCTTCGCCCATCAACTGACGCGGTAGATCATGCAAGGCTTTTGCCAGTGGCTGCCCCGTCTTAAAGTCTAGCTGCTGTATTGATAAGTAGGTATACAGCCATTCCCAGCTAGCCGCTTCATCTTTTGGCAGACGCTCTAAATCAACGCCCATCCAGTAGCTGGCAAGATTCCATAAGTGCAAAATACCTTCCGCTTCCTCAGGGCTAATACGGGCGCCGAGCAGGCGTAGGCCACGCATAATTAACAACGAGAACTGTAAATGGGTGGCAATCATATCGGTTTGGTTAATCGGCACGCCCCAATAATCGGTATTCCAGCTACCATCAGGGTTATGATGTTGCTCGGCGTTTGGTATCACGCCTGTAGCAGCATTGCCCTTACCTTTGAGCAAGTTTTGCCGTACCAATGTATGAATCTGACGTACTTTGATGGATTGTCGCCAGCCCTCAGAGCCAATCGCCAATACTTGATCGATAGGTTGAGAGTGATTGCGCATGCCCATATCTGATTGTGGATGCTCAGACACCGCCAAGATATAGGCATAGGTACGCATGAGCCGTGGTAGCGCATCGTGCATCAACGCGCCCGTCTGAATGAGTGGTAGTGATAGGGCTGGGATGCTATAACCTGCCATCAGCGCGACATTACGCAGTAGCCAAATGAGCATCAGTGGATAGCGTCGATAGGCGACCGCACCGATTTGAGCGAGTTTGGGATCGAACCAATCAGGATGACTGCTAAATTGCTCGGTTAGTGCATTAAATGAGGCGTTGGTTGCGAGATCGCTATTTAGGTCTAGACCATCGCCGCTGCTGATAATCTGTTGTAGGGGCTTTGCAAAGCGGATATTGTTAGCGGCCAAATCATCTGCGAGTGGATCGCCAATATCGTAGCCGGCGACTATCTCCTCTAGTAGCGCAGGCGAGATAGCAAAGTCTTTTGGTAGTAGATATCGCTTAATCCGCTTTAACACTTGCAAATCACTATGGTCATCGATAGCAGTCGTACGCCCATGACGCAAATACAACGCTGTTGATGGATGCTGCGTCTTATTGGTGGGAATATTTGCAGTATTGCTGATTTTCTTATCCATATGATCAAACACCTTTATAAGTCAGCTATAAAACAACATTCGTATCGTAAGAGCGATCCATAACCATCACTTATAAGCGTTAATTGATGGACTCAATGACTCTCGTTGTCTTTGTATCGTACTGATACGAGATTTTAGGTCACATATTTCATCAGATAAGAACGGCAGTCTTACACGCGCGTCTTTCGCCCTAACGATACGGCAGGCACGATGTATTGGATATTCTCGTCTGCCGACATGACAATTATTGCTAATGCTACAGCGGGTTCATTAACAATAATCAACCTTGGCTGAATACACATTTTTCATTAAAAGTTTTTGCAGATAATAAAAAGCGACTTATAAGCTAATAGGCTCATAAGTCACTCGTTTTGCTATTAATGAGAGCGAGTCAAATCGACTGATGTGCCGCTGACATTATCTTTCAAGCTCACTTTGAGCATGATGTAACCTGCGATACCAGAAATGATAGAACCCATGATGATACCCAAGCGCTCATCAAACATAGTGGTGTCGCCAGCGAACGCCAAGCTACCAATGAATAAGCTCATGGTAAAACCAACACCGCACAATAGCGCTGCGCCGTAGATTTGCTTATAGTTCATACCTTTTGGCATGGTTGAGATACCAAGCTTAAAGATTAACCAGCACATAATCATGACGCCCAACTGCTTACCGATAAACAGACCTGCGGCAATACCTAGTGGTACTGAATGGAATAATTCAGCAAGACCTGCGCCTTCGAGTGAGATACCCGAGTTGGCAAAAGCGAATATTGGCAAAATACCAAAGGCGACGGTGTTATGTAGGTCATGCTCTAGCTCTTCAAGCGGAGAGTGCTCAGGATCAGTGCGGTCAAACATAGGAATAAATAGTGCTAAGACCACACCGGCCAATGTTGCATGGATACCCGATTTGAGCACTGCAATCCACATGATAATACCAATAAGTAGATAAGGCGTGATGCTAGTGACGTTACGACGATTAAGAAGGTACAAGAATGGCAGACATAGGCCAGCCAAAGCTAACGACTCTAGTGACAACTCACTGGTATAAAACAGAGCGATAATCAAAATCGCACCGATATCATCAAAAATAGCTATAGAGACCAAAAAGACTTTTAGAGAGTTGGGTACACGGTTGCCAAGAAGGCTCAAAATACCAAGCGCAAAAGCAATATCTGTTGCCGCAGGAATGGCCCAACCTTTCCAAAACTCAGGCTCATTGTAGTTAAAGAGTAGATAAACAATCGCAGGCATGATCATACCGCCCAGTGCTGCACCAGCTGGTAGGATAATCTGCTTGACGTTAGACAACTCACCAATCAATACTTCACGCTTGAGCTCAAGCCCGACCAAGAAAAAGAAAACGGCCATTAGACCATCATTGATCCAGTGGTGAGCATCTTTGGCAATGGCAAACTCACCAATTTGAATGGCAACTGGTGCGTGAATAAAACCTTCGTACCAAACATTAAGAGGGGAGTTGGCAATGATCATTGCAGCAACGGCAGCCAGTGCTAAGACGATACCGCCTGCTGCCTCAAATTCAAAAAATGCCTTAATCCTTCGTATTGCCATATTATCCTCATCTCCTAAGTACAATTTACTAAATAATCTCAAATATCCACGCTATTATTCATGACGATATAGCAAGCAGACAAAAACAGTTTCTCACACTCTTATTAATATAGACAATAAAATACGCTGAAATAACGCCATTAGCCCATTATATCGTCTCAATGATAGTGACATTATAAAGGCGCTGCGATGAGCAAAATAGTTGTAAGTCGTTAAATCTTTTTAACAAATTGTCCGTTATATGAGAGATTTGGAACGCTATTGGCTAAATCTAGCAGACTTTGTGACGTTTTTGGCTTTTTTTGCGGTTTTATATCTATAATGATCGACGCATTATGACGTTATCTCATGTCTTAAGAAGTTTTCAGGGAATTTATCGTCTCATCACTACTACTATCAACAATAGCTATTACCAACGATAGTAGTGTCATTAGTAAGTTTTTAGCCTAGTATCTGAGGCTTTCTTTTCTTTTATCACCATATTTTGTAGGTCAGTATTATGGACTTAACCTTCTCACTAGAGATTATTTTGATGCTTGCGGCTGTCGCAGCATTGGCAGGATTTATTGATGCGATTGCTGGCGGCGGCGGTCTGTTGACCATACCTGCCATGCTACTGGCCAATATCCCTCCAGTGCTCACGCTTGGCACCAATAAGCTACAAGCGGCGTCAGGTGCATTGGCTGCGTCTGTTACCATGATAAAAAAGGGCGTCGTCAAACCGCAGCGTATTAAAGTGGCTATTATTGCCGCGTTTATCGGTTCTGTCTTGGGTACCATTGCGGTGCAGATGTCACCACCTGATTTGCTTGAAAAACTGATCCCTTTTTTGATTGCCGCTATCGGTATTTATACCTTATTTGCCCCTAGGCTTGGTGAGGTAGAGGCCGCTCCCCGCATATCAGAGGGTAAGTGGCAAAAAGGGGTGGCCCCGTTGATTGGTTTTTATGATGGGTATATTGGACCCGGCACAGGGATGTTTTTTGCGCTGGGTAATGTGGCACTACGTGGTCGTCAGATTATTGAAGCGACAGGCACCGCAAAAGTGTTGAACCTATCGACCAATATCGGCTCACTGATATTTTTTATTTTGGGTGGCAATGTGTTGTGGAAAGTGGGATTGGCAATGATGGTTGGACAAACCATCGGTGCCTATTTTGGTTCACATATGGTCGTCAAGGGCGGTAGTAAGCTGATTCGTCCGATGATTGTGCTGGTGTGTTTGGCAATGTTGACCAAATACGTTTTTGGCTAAATGAGAGTAACCAAATACGTTATCCAACAAAAAACCTCAGCCAATGTGACTGAGGTTTTTTGTTTTATGAATGTCTATCTAGCAGAGATGATTAGTGGCGACGATCAACGTCATCGTACTCACTACCCATGATGCCATCATTCATGACTTTAGAGAATTCACGCTCGTTTTCTTCATCGATGTGACCATCGAACACGTCTTTAGCACCAGCGTTAGGATCGTTGTATAGCGCCAGATCCATTTTACCTTCTGATTTTGCTACGATAGTTGTCACGGCAGCATCACCGCCCACGTTGACAGCCGTACGTAACATATCAAGGATACGGTCCACACCCAAGATCAAGCCAATACCTTCGATTGGCAAGCCAACTTGCGCAAATACCATCGATAGCATGATCAAGCCGACACCAGGGACACCAGCCGTACCGATAGAGGCCAGTACTGACATCAAGATAACGGTTAGATATTCTGTCACGCCCAAATCAATCCCATAAATATTGGCAATAAAGATGGTCGCTGTCCCTTGCATGATGGCTGTACCATCCATGTTGATGGTGGCACCAAAAGGAACGGTAAACGAAGCAACTGAGTTATTCACACCCATACGCTTAGTAACGGTACGCAAGGTAATCGGAATAGTTGCGTTTGAGCTTGACGTACTAAACGCAAAGATTTGTACTTCGCGCATTTTTGCCAAAAAGGTCTTGATAGATAGACCTGAAGAGACTTTTAGTACAATCATCATAGTAACGAAGAAATGGAAGACCAAAGACCCAACCAATACTGCCATATAGCTTAGCAGTGACAAAATTAACTCAAAGCCTAGCTCAGACATCGCCTTGGCTAACAGTGCAAATACACCATAAGGGGCTAGGTTCATAATGATGGTCACCATCTTCAAGATGACTTCATTGATAAGCTCTAGACTCTGAACCAAGCCTTTGGCAGGTTTACCCACCATCAAAATACTGATACCGATTAGAATGGCAAAGAAAATAATCGATAGCATGTCGCCATTTGCCATCGCACTGATGGGATTTGAGGGGATAATGTTTGAGAATACATCAAGCAGTGGCGGCGCTGATGCAGCTTCAAACGTGGCTTCGGATTCGATATTCATGCCTTTACCGATACCAAATAGCACACCCAATCCAATCGCCGTTGCAATAGCAAGCGCGGTTGTCATCATATAGATCATAAATGTTTTGGTACCAATACGTCCTAGCAGACGGATATCACCAATGCCACACACACCGCAAATCAGTGAGATAAGTACTAAAGGTACGACCAACATTTTTAGCGAGTTAACAAATAGCTTGCCGATAATAGCAAAGACACCATTTGTGATATAAGTATTAACGAAGCTGCCTTCGCCATTCAATCCTGAGTAGTTTAAAAATAGACCCAGTATGATACCGAGCACCATGGCAACGATAATCTTGCCTGTCAGTCCCATATTTTTCCACATATCCATATCCTTTGTGTGCATAACAGCGCTATAGTCAGTGTCACCCAAATCTATGTGACCGTGTTTGCCAATCTAACTATAATGCGTGTTATGACTATTAAGTTCTTGTGATTGTCGCTTGATGTCACATTTTCGAGGACAATATAAAAGAATAGTTAAGGGCACTGCAAGATTTTTTTATCATTTTATTCCAAGAGAACAATCCCTGTCACAACTATGTGCCCATAAAATAGTGATTATTTATTGTAAACGGTTTGTTTCTGATATGAAACAATATATTCATGAAAGAGTTTTTAGGGTAAATGGATATATCAAACTATTGATATTAAGCCAGTGTTATCACTTTGATGTCATAAAATACGTTTACATTTTGGCAACTCCAAAAAAAAACCAAACTGTCGCGTGTGGACAGTCTGGCTTTTGAAGTTTTATATTTATCGTCATGAATAATCACGATACTCATGAGTTTACGCGTTTGAATTGACCTTTTAGTTATACCTTATCATCTTCTTCACGTTCGCGCGGCAGATGCGTCTGATCATCTAAGGTTTGGAGGTGTTTGTCACTTGCGCTTTCGTCGACCTCATCAGGTGGAGCAATGCGGCGACTGTGGTTGTTACTCATACGCTCATTGAGGTGAGACTCTGCATCACGGTAGCGATGATCAAGCGCTTCGGCTTCAGGATTTGATTTCTCAAAATTCGCCTGTGACTTGATTTCTTTCACAGTATCTTGCTCACTGACCATTTCTACATCACCATCGCTCTCATAGCCGTGATTAGGATTGGCATCACCAGTCTGTGGTTCTGTATTTGTCGTATCATTTAACTCATGCGTGACTGGCATCTCACTGTCAGTCGATACGCTACTTTTGTTTTTTACTTCTTTTTTTAGCGCTGCATAATTTGTTAGTTGATTGACAGCATTTTCGAGCGTATGTGGATTATCGCGCTCTTGAGCTTCTGATAGATGCTTATCAAATACATCGGTCAATAATGAATCAAAGCGCATGGCATTGTATTGAATCAGCACTTCTGCCTCTTCTTCAGTGATGCTATCGTTTTGGCTCGCATGTACCACATGGTCTTCGAAGGTTAGGCCTTCAAAGCTGTCCTGATGTTCTGCCTTTTTAAACTTCTGCCACAGTGGTTCGATCTCAACCAAGGTCTGATAAGCATGCTCCATACGGCCTGTCACATCATCTGGGTCGGTATTGTAGTACACCATGGTTTTGAGATAATCGCGGAATGGGTTGGCAGAAAAATCATCCATAAAGGTATCACCCAGCTGACGTTTTAGCTCATCGCTTGCTGGCGTAAAGATACGGCCACTTGGAAAAGTCACAAAGCTCACCACATTGGCGGCCATACGATTAGGGAAGTTGGCAAAGAAAGACACAAAAGCTTCTTGAATCGTATATAAGCTGTTTTGGAGTGCAACTTTGGCATGTAAACGCTCAGCTTCGGATTTACTACCATGCTCATAAAATTGCAAAATAGCCGTCGCGATAAATAAGTGGCTATGAATATCCGCTAAGCGACCAGACAGCATCTCTTTACGTTTGAGATCCCCTGCTAACAGTCCTAACGCCATATCTGCAGTTAGGGCAAAGCTTGCGCTTAGGCGGTTGATATGCTTGTAATAAGGACGAGTAAAGGCATCAGCAAAACGTGGCGCATTATCACTACCACCGACGTAACCTGCGATAAAGGCTTTTGCACCGCGATTAAAGGTATAGCCTAAATGCTTGAAGAACAGCGTATCGAACTTTTGGGTTGCCGCTTTTTTATCCTCACTCTGTAGCAGTTGCAGCTCATCGAATAGATAAGGATGACAACGCATCGCGCCTTGACCAAAAATCATCAGCGAGCGGGTCAAAATATTGGCACCCTCAACAGTGATAGATACAGGAATTGCTTGATAAGGTATCGCTAAGAAGTTACGTGGGCCCATCTGTACGGCACGACCACCAACGACATCCATACCATCATTGACCACACTACGCATGGTTTCGGTCGCATAATATTTTGCCATTGCAGTCATGACTGATGGCGTACCGCCTTGGTTTAACCCGCAAGTTACCAAATGACGGAACGCTTCTAACATATAAGTGTTACTTGCCATGCGACTGGTGGCGTCCTGTACACCTTCAAATTTACCGACTGATATTTTGAACTGTTCGCGAACTTTTGCAAATGCACCGACAGACAGATAGGTCATTTCACTGGCTGAGGTCGATAGAGCAGGCAAGGAGATACCACGACCCACGCCCAAGCACTCCATCAGCATACGCCAACCGCGACCAGCGTTTTCGACACCACCGATGATGTAATCTAAGGGGATAAAGACATCTTTGCCATCGACCGTACCATTCATAAATGGCGAGCCGATTGGGTTGTGACGTGGGCCCGTGACCACCCCTTCATGATTGGCAGGGATCAGTGCACAGGTGATACCATAATCGGTTTTGTTGGGATCTCCAAGCAGCCCTTCAGGATCATGCATCTTAAAAGCCAAACCCACGACAGTAGCGATAGGTGCTAATGTAATCCAGCGTTTGGAGAAGTTCATACGCAGACCAAGTACCTGCTCGCCCTCATGCGTGCCATAACAGACGACGCCTGTATCAGGGATCGCACCTGCATCAGAGCCTGCCTCAGGTCCAGTCAAACCAAAGCAAGGTACTTCATCACCTTTGGCGAGACCCGGTAGCCAGCGCTGTTTTTGCTCGTCCGTGCCATAGTGCATTAGTAGCTCACCAGGACCGAGCGAATTGGGTACCATACAGGTCACTGCCGCAGTCGGTGAGCGCGACGCGATTTTACTCATCACGCGGCTTTGCGCATAAGAGCTAAATTCTAGACCACCAAACTCTTTTGGAATAATTAAACCTAAAAAGCCATTACTTTTGATAAATTGCCACGCTTCAGGTGAAAGCTCTTTATCTTTGTGCTGGATTTGCCATTCATCGAGCATAGCGCATAGCGTTTCTACTTCGTTATCAATGAAGCTTTGCTCTTCCTCTGAGAGCTTTGGATAAGGGTAATTGGCAAAAGCCTCCCAATTTGGCGCTCCCATAAACAGCTCTTTTTCCCACCAACTGGTACCAGCATCCAGTGCTTCACGCTCCGTATCACTCATACTAGGCATTGCACCACCCAAAGCCTTATAGACAGGTTTGGTAATGAGTGATTGGCGCAGTGGAGTGATGAGTAAAACCAAACAAAGCAGCGCGATGGGCACCCCTAAGAGGAGCGACCATGGACTGATAATGGCAGTAACAATGACGGTGATCAAGGCAACAATACTGCCCGTGACTCGTGATAAGGACAGCAAAAAGATGGCCAAGACCACAGCTAATTGAATGATGACTGCCAAAATAAACAAGCCAATTGCCATGACTATCTCCTGTGGGATACTAAATAAAAAGTGTGAAATATAAGAAAATAAAAAGATATGAACCGTTATGATTATTGTTGTGTCTTATAACAAACAGTTCTATCCATATAATAGTTGGCAGCATAAGTAACCTTGGTGCTGCTAGCAGACTCTTATACTGTATACGGCTAAAACAAAAGCGTACTGCGTCAGCTGCCATAGAACAAGCTACTAATATGAAACAGATGTTGATGACTATCAATAGCCAAAGTGCTACGCTGTGTCGATAATATGTATCAGGTATCATACCCAATAGATT
The DNA here is from genome assembly GCF_900101915.1 of Psychrobacter pacificensis. Classification (GTDB taxonomy): domain Bacteria; phylum Pseudomonadota; class Gammaproteobacteria; order Pseudomonadales; family Moraxellaceae; genus Psychrobacter; species Psychrobacter pacificensis. The sequence continues at coordinate 44,702 of NZ_FNAL01000006.1, forward strand.
CTAATGAGTAGGGTTTGCCAAGTAGCTCAAATTTGCTGACCAGTTGAGTGGTCAGTGTCATGAACTAACCAAAAGGTATCAGATTGCTTTCGGCATAAGATAAGGTATCGTTACGTCCAACGATGATATGATCGACCAGTGAGATATCTAGTAGGTCACACGCTTTTTTTAGCTCATAGGTCAGTAGATTGTCAGCAGCTGAGGGCTTGGCATCGGTATGAGGATGGTTATGCGCAATGATGAGCTGGCTAGCCGCATGGCTTAGTGCGTGCCGGAGTACATGCTTGATACAGACGGAACACGATGAGATGCCACCTGTGAACAGTATCTCAAAGTTTAACAGGTTCAACGCATTGTCCAGACAGAGGACAGCAAATACTTCACGATGCTCACCGCGTAACTGGGTGCTGATATAATCTTTGACCACTTGCGAGCGCCCAAGTGCTTGCCCCGTTTTTAGCTTACTATCCAGATAACGTGTGCCCATCTCAAGCGATGCCAATATCTGAGCGTACTTGGCGGGACCGATCCCATGACAAGCAAGAACGGTTTTTTGCGGTGCGGCAAGCAGCTCAGCTAGGCTGCCAAACTGATCGATCAAATGACGCGCGAGCTCAATCGCTGACTGTGACTGCGTACCCGTACGTAAAAATATGGCCAGTATCTCCGCATCAGATAAGTGAGCGGCACCGAATTTCAATAATCTTTCGCGTGGTCTGTCATCCTCATGCCAGTCTTTAATCGCCATTGCCACTCCTTAAGAATAAATTGCTAATTGTTATCTGAGGTAAATACGGAAAATTTTACCCAATTTATCTCATAGTTGTTACTATAAGCGCAATTTTATCTTTTCACTTTTTTATTGATGCTACGCTTATGTCCAATATTGTGCTTGCTATTACTGGCGGTATCGCCGCTTATAAATCTGCTATATTTGCCCGCTTGTTGATTAAGGCAGGCTTTGATGTGCGCGTCATTATGACGATAGGCGCACAAGCATTTATCACACCGCTGACTCTGCAAGCGTTGACGGGTAACGAGGTGCATGTCTCATTACTCGATGAGCAGGCAGAAGCGGGGATGGGGCACATTGAGCTGGCTAAATGGGCGGACTTAATTGTCATTGCCCCTGCGTCCGCCAATACGCTCGCACGTCTGGCTATGGGAATGGCTGATGATTTGTTGACCACAGTGTGCCTTGCCACAACCGCACCAGTCATTATCGCTCCTGCCATGAATCAGCAGATGTGGGCGCATCCTGCGGTAAATCTGAATGTACAAACCCTACGTGATATGAACTATCAGATTATCCAGCCAGCCAGCGGTGAACAAGCGTGTGGTGACGTGGGCGCAGGGCGGCTGCCTGAGCCTGAGCAGTTGTTAGCTGAGGTACTCTTGTTCAAAGCAATGAACACGACGCCGCAATTATTAGCAGGCAAAAGAGTGGTCATTACCGCAGGACCTACAGTAGAAGCAATTGATCCTGTGCGCTATTTGTCCAATCATTCTTCAGGAAAAATGGGCTTTGCGTTGGCACGAGCTTGCGTGGCGGCTGGCGCAGAGGTGATCCTAATCGCTGGTGGTAAAGTGGCATTGCCCACGCCACTTAATGTCACACGAATTGATGTGCTGTCTGCCAAAGATATGCTGATCGCTGCCCAGCAATGTGTGGATGGTACGCATAGCGAGCTTCAATTGGATCTTGAAGATGAGCATGACCATTCTCATGAGCACGCACATGAACACGCACATGAACATAGTCATTCTCACACCCATGACCATCATGGCGATTGTGGTTGCGGTGATGAGCATGAACTACCGCAGGCTTATACTGAACACCAATTCGTAAAGGCAGATATCTTTATCGCGACCGCCGCAGTAGCAGATTATCGTACTGAAGAAGCCGCACCGCAAAAAATTAAAAAGACACAAGATGCTATGAATCTCAGCTTGGTTAAAAACCCTGATATTTTAGCGACGATTTCTCTTGCTCATCCAGAACTGTTTGTCGTTGGTTTTGCCGCAGAAACACAGGATGTCGAGCGTTATGCGCGTGGTAAGCTAGCTGCAAAAGCGCTAGATATGATTGCCTGTAACGATGTCTCACGGGCAGATATTGGTTTTGCTAGTGACGATAATGCCATGCAGGTATTTTTCTCTGAGCGCTATGAGCGTGATGCGATAACGTTAGACAAAGCCAGCAAAGACAAGATCGCTGAGCAGTTAGCCAGTATTATTGGTGAAACAATCGCTCAATGTCAAAACAGCTAGTGGTATAAATATAGGCGCTGAGCCTCAAATGGTATAAACAATATGACTAATATAGCTGGTGACGATAGCACTCAGATGCTAGTGCTGACGCTCATTTTTGCGCTGGCATCGCTGCTACACGGTATTAGCGGACTTGGTGCGACGCTCGTCACGACTACCGCGCTTGCTAGCATGTACCCATTGCCATATGCCATTGTATTGGTGATTTTCCCCTCGCTAGTGGTTAATATCATGACTTGGCTAGCAGGTGGTGAGCGCAGTGTTTGGCAAAACTTCATTTATTATGGCAGACGCTATTGGCTGTTGGCGCTTACCAGCTTGCTAGGCAGTATTCTAGGTGCGAAGCTACTGCTATGGGTCGATAGCGCTTATATCCTTTTATTGTTGGCGGCGGTCATTGGTTTTTATGTCACCAGTAGCGTGCTGGGCAAACAAATCCGCTTAGCAGATACGAAGCCCATGTTGATTGCTGTTGGTTTTGGTGCAGGCGTCATTGGCGGCTCGACCAATGCGATGTCGACCATACTGATGATGTATCTGCTCTCTGCCAGTGATGATAAAAACACCATCGCCAAAGTCGGCAACATGTGTTATTTCTTAGGCAAAGTGGCACAAATTATCGTGTTGCGTGAGCCTATCATGGCATTGAGTAGCGATGAGTGGCAGCTGATTGCCTTGCTCAGTGTGATATCTATTGTTACGCTTTTAGTCGGAATTCGTCTACGTCGTTATTTGCCACAAGCGCGTTTTCGTCAGCTTATTTTATTGATTCTAGTCGTGCTTGGAATACGCGTGGGCTGGCAAGGCGTGATGGCGTTTTTGTAGTATGGTCAGTAATAAACAGAATCAAACCATCAACTATTACAGGCTACTGGTATAAATCTTGCTTACGTGCTGCTATCGTTCGATGCGGCACAAACAACCTCCCAGTAGCACTGACTCGGTTTAAAGTAAGTTGACTATAGGGAGTGTTTTTCAGGTTAACGATTGAATAAATTTAACACGATGGTCGCGATAACACTGATAACTACCATAGTGACCACTGGAAAATAAACCCGTGTATTGCCTGAGGTGTGTTTGATATCGCCTGGCAGATTGCCGAACCACGAAAAGGCATTGGGAAAAACCAGCCAAATGACCCCGACAACCACTAACACGATGCCAATTACAATCAGTATTTTTGCCATATAAGCCTCGCTAATCTTATTTTACTCTTTTGTCTCCACCATACATGCGCTGAACCTTAACCAGCTATTTCACCAAAATACAGCTGCTGTGCCACTCGAAAGGTATTGCAGTGCGCCTCGACCACATCTTCAATATTTTCAGAATAACCCCCACCCATGACGATAGCAACTGGAATGCTAGCGGCTTTTGCTTGCTCAAGCACATATTCATCACGAGCTTTGCAGCCTGCTTGCGTTAAGCCAAGTTTACCCAGTTTATCGGTCGCCAGTACATCAACTGCAGACTGATAAAAAATCATATCTGGTGCAACTTCAGTAATCAAGCATGGTAGGGTGTCTTTTAATAACCTAAGATAGGTCGCATCGTCTGTATTATTATCGAGCTCAATGTCTAGGTCAGAGACTTGTTTGCGAAACGGGTAGTTCTTAGCGCCATGCATGCTAAAGACAAAAACGCGTGGCTCATCCGCCATGATGCTGGCATTGCCATTGCCTTGATGGACATCCAAATCCACAATCAAAATTTTCTTCGCTTGTCCGCGATTTAATAATAAATTGCTGGCGATACAGACATCGTTAAACACACAAAACCCCTCGCCATGATCGGCAAATGCATGATGGGTGCCGCCCGCGACATTCATCGCCACACCGTATTGCTGAGCATATAGCGCGCACTCATAAGTTGCATGGGCGATATAGCGACCGCGCTCCACCAACTGCGGTGTCATCTCAAACCCAATTGCTCGTGCCGCCTTTCGCGGTAACGTTTGGGTTTTGAGCTGATACCAGTACTCTGCTGTATGAGTGGTCAAAATCTCCTCTTCGCTTAAGCAGGCAGGGGCAAAGAAGTTATCTTGACTGACCGTGCCCTCACTCAATAAGCGCTCCGGAATCAAGATGTATTTTTGCATGGGGAAGCGGTGCTTTTCGGGCACAGAGTAGCGAAAGACGTCAGAGTAGGCAATTTTTAGCATAAGAATTCTAGCTTAATATTGATGGTTTTTTGGATATGCAAATAGATAGATGAGCGACCGCTAAGTGCAGCCTCATTGCGTAAACTATATGAGTGAATAAACTGACGCATTACTGAACAAACTGCGTCGGTAAAAAGAATGTGCGTGCATCTGATTGCTGGCGCAGCTCTGTCAGTAATGTCTGCATATCTTCAGCAGGGTTCTGATTATTAATCAAGTCGCCAAATAGCTCGCTTGCAACCGTGGCCATCGCAACGACGCTTTGTAGTGAGTGCTCAATGATCTCAGTATCGATACCAACCGCTTCGACATCGATCGCATTTTTGTAGCGTATTTCTCCATCATTGACATCCATCTCTAGGTTGCCAATCAGCATGTCATAGTTAATTTGAGTGATGAGTAGTAGGGCAGCGCTCTGATGACTCTCTGGTATCAAAAATGGCAAAATGCCATAGATTGCTAACAGTTTATTTTTTTCCTGAACACGAAACAGGTAACCACAGTCTATTTTTTTATGACGCATTCTTAGGGATAAATGATGCGATTGCTGGCTGTCGCCGGTTTTGGGGCGATAGTGCGTATAGTGCCATTGCTTATCATTGAAGTATTGCTTTAGACAGTCAACAATGGGCGTGTCACTATGATTTTGTGTCTCTGAACTTGGGTTGTCAGTTTTGAGGTGAGACGCATTTGCTTGCGCTTTCTCGTTGCTTTGAATAGTATCATCTTTGGGTGCAGTTTTAGAGGCAGTATTATCAATATCGCTGTCAGCAAGTGATGACTGTACTGGCTCGCTTATACCATCGATTACTGGCTGCGGGGCAGAAGCCGTCAATAATCGTTTGATTTTTTGCCATAAGCTGAGTTTATTGGGTTGACTCATAATAGTATGCTAACAAATAAAAGTTATAAATTAATCGTGATTGAGAGCCAAACCTTCTTTAATAGTAGGCTGTGCATAGAATGCTTCTAGCATGTCACGAATATGAGCCGTTAACCAAGGCGTTTCAATGGCGTCGTATACGATAGGTAATAGAGCGCTGCTACATTGCGCCATAGCCTCTTCATTGATATGCAAACTCGCCGCAATGGTCGCTATCGTGTCGGATTGATGATTGGCATACCAAGTATCAATACTCGCTGATACCAAACTGTGTAGATAGGGTGACAGTCGCAGGCGGTTGTAGCTTTGCTGGATACCCGCTTCGATATGGTCGATACTGCTGTTATTAGGCTCATCGCTTAAGTAAGTTTGTAGCTCACTGATTGGTTGGTCTTTGATACGATCCCAGCCCATGACCATCAGACGCGCCACTTCTTGATTTGACAAATGCGCTTGTGCATTGGCTTCAGCTTTGCGCGTCAAGTCTTTGATATTGCGATGCAAGTACGTTTGTAGTTTTTCATCGAGGTTTCTATTGGTCGCTTTCTCAAACGAGCTGCGCCCAAGCTTCATCAGTTTACCAACACCGCCCGCTTTATCAAGCGTGGTCTCCATAAAATCATTGATAGCGTGATAGAGCGTTTGGGTCAATAGATCCGCAAAGGTTTCGTTACCCACCAGCGTATGAATGAGGACGTTACGCTGCTGCTCATGGCTACCAATATAGTTAGCAAGGGTCTGAATTTGGGTGTCATCGACCAGCTCAGACAAAGGCACGTTGTCATTGACTGGATGATAGATAATGGTATGCAAAATGTCACGAATATCTTTGCGCATTACATCAGTCATTGGCTGATTTAACAGCCAGTCTTTCATTAAATGCTGTAAATGGTCACAGGTGATGTAGTTGCTTAAGGGCTGAGCACCAAACCAGCGCCAAGCTTCCATCGATAAAGGCTCGGCCTGCTTGTGCAACCACTGCTGCATAAAATCAACTTGCGCGTCAATCAAGCTGTCTATCGTCAAGCGGCTGGTTAATGGTGCTTTTGACAAGTTGGTGTCTACATTGACACTGTTAGTCTCCGCATCTGGCATTTGATTTTGGCTATCTTGTGAAGTCTGCATAGGTTTTGAAGTCATATTTTGAGGTCGTATTTTTTTGAGTTCGTACTTTTTGAAGTAAGAGTAATCGACAATTTGTTATACTGTGTGTTTGTGGTGAGCATAGGGTATTATGCCACGAACATTACCTTTGTTTGTGATGAATATTGACTGCTGCTTGATAAATAACCAGAGGTTTTGATGACGGTTTTGGGTACGCCTGTACTAACGCTTGATGAGATGACGGTTCAGCGCGGCGAGACACCGCTCTGTGAAGGGGTGACGCTGCACTTGTCAGCGGGTAGTATTTGTCATCTGATTGGCGCAAATGGAACTGGAAAAACCACGTTGCTTATGCAGCTGGCAGGATTATTACCGGTTTTAACAGGTGAGATTTCTTATCAAGGTCTATCAGGTCTACCTATTCAACCGTTATATGTTTCGCACCAGCTTGGTATTCATCCAAATCTAACCGTAGCACAAAACCTGACATTTTTATTAAACTTATATGGCATCACGCCTAGCGCTACTGATATTGACGATGCACTCACTTGGGTTGGGCTACAAGGGTTTGAAACGATCAGCTCGAGTCATCTATCCGCTGGTCAGACACGGCGCATCACGCTGGCAAGATTGTATTTATTGACGCCAGCTATCACACCGCTGTGGTTACTTGATGAGCCGTTTACCGCGCTAGATGTCGATATGGTGGCACGTATGGAAGCACGGTTATGCGACTTTGCGCAGGCTGGCGGCTCGATACTCATGACCAGTCATCAGGCAGTAGGTGTCGCCAATCAAATGCTCGATTTGTCAGATTACATGGTCTAAATGTGACTGCTATCAGTACCATCAGTATCGGTAAAAGGATAAATAATGACAGACAGTCCAATGCAAGTGAGCACAACCATAACCGCGAATAAAAAATCAAATGTTATTGTCACAACGCCGCGCAGTATTGGGTTTATGCAGTTGTGGCGCCGTGAATGGCAAGTCAAGCAGCAAGGAGCGGTACAATGGTTGTACCCATTGGTACTGTTTTTAGTGATTATCACCTTGTTTCCACTAGCGGTCGGTAGTGAGCCTGCGCTTTTGCAGCGTCTTGGCGTATCAGCCGTGTGGATTGCTGCATTGCTGTCCTTGGTGATGGGTGTTGATGGCTTGTTCAAGCCTGCGCTTGATAATGGTACGCTTGCGCAATTGGTCGTCGCCAACGCATCACTACCGTTATGGGTATTGATTAGACTGGTCATTCATTGGATTTTTAGCAGTGGTATTGTGGCATTGCTTAGTCTGCTTGCTGTGCCGCTATTTCAGCTGAGTTGGTTTGAAGCGTGGATATTGATGGCGTCTATCGTGACAGGCAGTCCGATGCTTTTGATGCTATCCGCAGTCGCCAGTAGTTTAACGCTGTCATTGAAGAATGGCGCGGTGCTAGTGCCTTTAATTGCTTTGCCGATGCAGCTGCCTGTATTAATTTTTGCTACAGGCGCGGTTGATTTATTTGCGACTGGTTTAAATGGTTTACCCATCTTGGCGCTATTGCTGGCAGGAAGTATTATATCCGTCCTAGTGATGCCATGGGTCATTGCGCTGACCCTAAAAATGTCATGGCTCAATTGATCAATACATTTGCCAGATATTAAAAAACCCAGTCGTCTAAATCCAGTTATCTAAACGCCATGTATTAACATCGTGTTGAAAACGGGCAATTTTGCTATAATAGTCAATTGAATACGTAAATAGCTCTTTGTAGATTCTATCCAGTGTTTAACGCCAGCAGGTGAGCTGATAGTGTGCTTTTGTAGGCCACATCGGTCATGACCAGTAAGCTGTGTAATAGGTTTATTCCCATGCCCAACCTGAATAACGTCTCGTCTCCTAGCCTATGGCAGCGCATTTGGCAGGGCTTCTTGACCACCGTAGGCACCAAGCAGTTCTTTCAGATTTTTAGTCCTTGGGTCAAGTGGCTCGCGATATTAGCCAGTATATGTTTGCTCATTGGAAGTATTTGGGGGCTTGCTTTTGCACCGCCTGATTATTTGCAGGGCAATAGCTACCGTATTATTTTTATCCATGTTCCAGCAGCCAGTCTTGCTATCTCTATCTATTTCTCCCTTGCCGTCTTGGGGGTGATTTATTTGGTGTGGAAGATTAAGACAGCCAGTCTGGTCGCGCAGGCACTTGCTCCGATGGGGTTTTTGCTTTGTGTGATCAGTTTGCTCACAGGGTCTATTTGGGCCAAGCCAACATGGGGGACCTACTGGGTATGGGATGCGCGTCTTACTTCAATGCTGATATTAGCGTTTCTGTATGCAGGGGTGATGGCGCTGTTTGCTGCTTTTGAGCACACGGCCAATCGTGGCAAAGCGGCTGCTATTTTATCTATTGTTGGTGCGGTGAATCTACCGATTATCAAGTACTCCGTAGAATGGTGGAATACCTTACATCAAGGGGCCACTTTTAGTCTGACCGAAGCACCGAAGATGTCAGCTGACATGTGGATGCCACTGTTGCTCATGATTATCGGTAGTTATTTGTTGGTTGCGACCATGGCGATTTATCGTACCAATACGCTGATCTTACATCGTGACCAAGGCAAAGCGTGGGTCAAAGAATACATTCGTGCTCAACACAAATAACGGCTAGGAACCTACTATGCAGCCTTACTTTTATAGCATATCTGAGTTTGTCGCCATGGGTAAGCATGGGGTCTTTGTATGGTCATGTTGGGCGATTACCATCGGTGTGATGCTGGCCTTTATTATTTATAGTCGCAGACAAAGACAAGCGCTTATCAAGCAGCTGACGATTCAACAAGCGCGTCAGGCACAGCGCACGACCAAAAAATCCACACCGATCACCAAGCAATCTGACTGAGAAAATATATGAATATCAGGGTTTTAGCGTAAGAAACTATATGCTTTTATTGACAAAAATATGACCTCGCGAGTAGCTATAGGGCTTATTGATTTGTCCGAAAAATGCTATCATATAGCTATTATATCGGGAGGGCTGGTTGACTTATAGATCTCGCCATTTTCCCTCAAATATTGTCTATTTGATAATTTTATCGTTTATAAAGTAGCGACTCATCAATGAGGTAGTGGTATGAATGCAGTTCGTCGGAAAAAGCTGATGTGGGTGATGTTTACGCTGGCAGGTGCAGCTGTAGCAGTCATATTGGTTATTTATGCTATCGGGCAGCAAACCGACTATTATTTTGATGCGACCGCTATCGCTCAAGGTGAGGCGCCTCAAGACAAGCGTATTCGTGCTGGTGGTATGGTGGTTGCAGGTAGTGTGCAGCGTGCAGCAGACAATCCATTGAATGTTGAGTTTGCGATTACTGACTTTCAATCAACCGTACCTGTGACTTATCAAGGTATTTTGCCAGACTTATTTGCCGAAAACTCAGGTGTGGTAGCCACCGGTAAAATGCAAGGCGATACCTTTGTCGCTGGTGAAGTATTGGCAAAGCATGACGAAAACTATATGCCACCAGAAGTCGCTAAATCCATGAAAGAAAACAATCGTAGCGGGGCAGTGCCTTCTTCTGAACAATATAATCCTGCCGAAAGAATCCATGAAACGGAAACGTTACAACAGTAATTATCATAAGTATCAACCATATATAAAAAAGGCCACCGATTATCGGTGGCCTTTTTTTGAGCTGAGACTATTCAATCAATGATTAGTCATCCCATTCAGGGCTATAATCAGGATGCTCAATCTTGCGACCATTCGAGCTTGCTAAGCTGCCAATTTTCTCTAACTCTTCTGCACTTAGCTCGACGCCTACTGCATCTAAATTGCCTTGCAGGTGATCAGGGTTAGACGTTTTTGGGATGGCAACGCGGTGTTTGTCTGATAAGATCCATGCCAATGAGATTTGTGCTGGCGTGACGTTGTGCTTATCTGCAATCTCTTTGATGATATCGTTATCGAATACATCGCCACGTGCCAGTGGTGAGTAGGCTTCAAGCAAAATATGATGATTGTTCAAAAATGCCTGCAAGGTATCTTGCTTGATAAACGGATGGAATTCTACTTGGTTTACGACAATAGGTACATCCGCATATTTTTTGGCTTCGATGATGTGATCAATATTAAAATTAGACACACCGATATGGCGGGTCAACCCTTGCTTTTGCAGCTCACACAAGGCAGGGATGGTCTCAGATAATGGTACACGATCATCTGGCCAATGCAGTAGTAACAAATCAACGTACTCTACATCCAAATCTTTTAGAGACTTTTTAGCTGCAGCTTTGAGCTTTTCTGGCTCAAATTTCATGTCATCTGGAAAAATTTTGGTCGTCAAAAAGAATTTATCGCGCGCCACGCCGGATTGCTTGATACCTTCACCCACTTCTTTTTCGTTGCCATAAGCTTGGGCAGTATCGATATGCTCGTAGCCCATTTCTAGGGCTTTTTTAACCACGTCTACGCAGTCTTGACCAGTTGATTGCCAAGTACCCAGTCCTAAAACGGGAATATTTGCTTGTCCTGCGGTACGAATATTATAGTTTTTAGTCCTCATATTTTTATCCTTATAGTCAATCCACTAAAAAAGCGTTACAGCGTTAACCTCGCTTGAAGTATGACGTATACATCTGCACTCGGTTGCCTTGTACCACTCTTAAATTGGATCAACTATATTTTATTTATAATTTATAGTATGTCTTGAGTTAAAAATGATTTTAAACAAAACATTTAATACAGTTGATGTTAGTAGGAAAACTTAGCAGTTGTTTAGCTCATCTAATAATCAAGTTTGTCTACTATAAGAAAAACTAGAGCAAAGTGGAAGAGCGTGTGACGCATCCCTACAAAGGACAAACAGGCTGTAACGTGAACTCGATAACCTGTTAGGATGATAGAAAGCTTAAAAAGAGGTAAGATCAGCAAAACGAAAACATTAAAAAACGCCCACCACGGTTAAGTGATGAGCGCCTATAATCATTGAGGTACCCGTATGGCTGGGCACTGATGATGTTAGTGTCTTACTGAGCCGCGGCTTCTGTTTCTACCGTTTCAGTACTGTCAGTTTTAGCTGCGGTATCAGTGCTTGCACTAGTGTCAGAACCCCAGATTTTTGGGTACTTGTAGCCAGGGAAGGTTTCATGCGCGTACTTTTTGAAAGCCTCTGAGTTATAGGCGTTGGTGACATCTTCAACCCATTTCTTACCAGTATCAGCAGATTTGATCGCTGACCAGTTCACATAAGCAAAGCTTGGCTCTTGGAACAATGCTTCGGTCAGCTTGATGCCAGAGTCAGTTGCATAGTTACCGTTGATTACTGCAAAGTCAACTTCATCACGCGCGCGTGGTAATTGAGCCGCTTCTAGCTCAACGATATCGATATCGTATTTGCTGTTGTCAGCGATGTCAGCTTTTGATGCAGTCAATGGGTCGATACCGTCTTTTAGTTTAATCCAGCCAAGATCGTCCATCATGACCAACGCACGAGCAAAGTTACTTGGATCGTTCGGTGCAGAAACACTCATGCCTTTGAATGCTTCATCTAGGCTAGACTTTTTGCCTGAGTAGATACCAAGTGGTGCGGTTGGTACTTGGAATACTTCAACGAGATCAAGGTTGTTCTCTTTTTTGAAGGTGTCAAGATATGGCTTGTGCTGGAAGATGTTGATGTCCAAGTCGCCTTCTGCCAAGGCAAGGTTGGGACGAACATAATCAGTAAATGCAACTAACTCAACCTCATAACCCTGAGCTTCAAGTGTGCCTTTTACTTGGTTACGAACCATATCAGCAAAATCACCTTCAGTCGTACCGATAACAATTTTGGTGTGTTCAGGATCGATGTCACTAGTACTCGCAGTCGTTTCTGCAGTGGCACCTTCGGTAACAGGCTCTTGGTTCGCTTCTGGCGCTGATGAGTTGCTGCAACCAACTAAGACCAAACCTGATACGCCAACCGCGGCAAATGCGGTGGCTAACTGACGGCTGATATCTGTTAGTTTCATAATATGTCCTTAATAATGAATAAAATTGAGTGAAACATTTATCGTCTGAACATTAAAAAAGCAACATTATAAATAGTAATGCTGCTTTTTTGTGAGAGCTGAGATAAGGGTTGAGTGTTGCCAAAAATAAACCTAGTCGCTCGTAATGTCAAGTATTCTCTAAAGCGGTTTAACGTTTGTCTAAACGATTGGCGAGCCAGTTGCCAGACGCTTGAATCGATATCACCATCACTGACAACACCAGCACGATAAAAATCATCACCTCGGTCTGATAGCGATAATAGCCATAACGGATGGCCAAATCACCCAAACCACCACCGCCGATCATACCAGCCGCTGCTGAGTAAGAGAGTAAGCTGATACAAAGAATAGTGACCGAGAGTACCAATCCTGAGCGCGCTTCATTGAGCAGTACTTTGATGATTGTAAAAGGTCTGGCGCCCATCGATTCAGTTGCTTCAATAATACCGCGCGGTACTTCACGCAAATTTTGCTCAACCAAACGCGCAAAATAAAACGAACCTGCAATCGCAAGGACGAGAGAGGCGGCGATAGGACCGATACCAGTACCGACGATAGCTTTGGTAAACGGACTCATCGCAATCATCAAAATCACAAAAGGGAAGGCGCGCATAAAGTTGGTAATGGCGCCAAGTACGCCATACAGTGTTTTGTTTTGCAAAAATTGTCGGTCACTAGACAAAAACAAGAATACGCCAAATAGCCCGCCGATAAGAATAGCGACCGTGGTTGAAATACCAAGCATGATAAACGTATCAACAAACGCACTCATAATCTCTTTGCGTAGGGCAAGCAGCTTGTCTATAGAGGCGGATAATTCAGTACCAGTTAACATATTTATTTCTCCTGCCTCATTAGTCCTCAATGACTAAACCTTTGCCAATCGGGGTAGTTGCCTGAATCAGACCATCTCGTACATCTGCCACTTCTAATAGCTGACCTTGATGCAATAATGCTGCGCGATCACAGAGTCTGCGAATGACGCTCATCTCATGGGTTACGATGACGATGGTCACACCAAGTTGCTCATTGATATCGCACAAACAAGTCAGCAAACTGCGAGTCGTTGCAGGGTCAAGCGCACTGGTTGGCTCATCGGCCAGCAACACTTTTGGACTCGGGGCAATCGCGCGGGCAATACCGACACGTTGCTTTTGACCGCCGGATAGCTGCGCAGGATAATGTCCAGCGCGATCAGTTAAATCGACAATCTCAAGACATTCCATAACGCGTTTATGAATATCGCGGCTAGGATAGCCTGACACTTTTAAATTAAATGCTACGTTGTCAAAAACCGTTTGATTAGACATGAGATTGAACTGCTGAAAAATCATACCGATATTATGACGAGCAATACGCAGTTCACTGGCAGATAGCGTGGTCAAGTCAGTACCGTCTATCACCACTTGGCCTGAATCTGGGCGCTCAAGCATGTTAATCAAGCGCAACAAGGTCGATTTACCTGCGCCTGAATAGCCCATTAGACCAAAAATCTCGCCTTGTTTGATAGACAGAGAGGTTGGCTCAACAGCAGTAAACCAATGTGGTTTGCCGTCTTTGTCTTTGATTGATCGGTCGCTTAAAAACCTTTTGGTCACATCGTTTAAGACAATCATGTCATTCATGGAGGGCTCAAAATTCAATAAATTTTTTAATGGTCATCGTGTGTCGTTATGCTTCTATTACTAGATAAGAAGCCCATCAAAACGACAATAGTCAATAACCGTATAATAAGGGGCGGTAATATAGCATATTATCAGTCACTTTGGATATGCACATCCGTGACTGACTTATGATGAATAGCTATTAAGGAAGGAATGTTTGAGGGGTATCAGTGGGAGTAATATCAACAAAGTAACGTATTTTCAAATATAGCTGACTACTCATGCTGATTGTAATGAGGGTTATGTTCAACGGGTATGGCGACTAAAAAGCGAGTATGACCGTTTACCGTATCAGTAGTGATCCGCCCTTGATGCGCGGTGACAATCTGAGAAACCAAAGAAAGCCCCAACCCTGACCCTTTATTCTTTTGCTGTAACCGTACGAAGGGACTAAACACTTCTTCGCGTTTCTCTTCAGGAATACCTGTGCCTTCATCAATCACCGCTAGCACCGCATATTTTGGTAGGGGACGTACAGGCTCAGTTTTTGCCTTTTTGAGATGCTTAGCAAATAAGCCTTCTTTGCGCGGTGTGGCTGCGGCTTCGTTATTATTTTGGGTGTTGGCTTTAGCACTGTTTTTCGCTTTATCTTTGCTGCCATTTTTGTGGATAGTTGTATCAGTTGCTACTTTGTCAGTTTTTCTATTGCTATCGTTTTCAAGAGCATGCGCACGATTGTCAATTTTTTCGTCTGTAGATTCGATAAGATTATCGTGTACGCCTTTATTAGAGTCTAAAGTGTCTGTAGAATCAGGAACGGCCTTCCAAATCACTTTATCTAAATCGGTGCTAGCAATATGAGCATTAGGTTTTACAGAGCTTGGGGTGTTTTTAATAAGGTTAAGAGCTGTATTTACATCTTCATCGACTGTTAGATTTTCGCCATTCTTGTAGATTGGCGGTGCTGGCAAGACAGCTATTGGCTCGACTGAATCAATTTTGTCTTTATTGCTCAGAGTAGAGTCGGCATTTTCGAGTGAAGCAGACTCCTGCTCATCACTATTGGTATCAAGCGACCCTTCATAAGAGTCAAAATCCAACAAGCTATTATAATCGGTGAAACTGCTAGAGAGCACGGTCTGCAATAGGTAATCAGGAACAGTGCCAGCATCTTCGATAGTCTGCACGCCGTACAGTAACACGGTAACGGGCGGCTTGCCATGAAGCATGGCATTGGTCAGTAGATTGCGAATGAGATGAGTCAACATTGATGATTGACCATCAATCATGATGTGCTCACCAATCAACGTGGCTTCAGGATAGTGCTGACGTTCTTGATTGACCAAATCGTATAAATCCAAGTTTTCAATTTGCTGCAAGGCATGACCTGCGTCTAGACGGCTGACCAACAATATACTTTCGACCAAATCATTGAGACCTGACAGATCGCGAGTGATGGCATGAGCGCGTTTATCAAACTTGGCTTTGGTGTCAGATGGTAGCGCACCAGCCAACATATCCATCATTTCAATCTGCAAGCGAATGCGCGTGATAGGCGTACGCAGCTCGTGAGAAGCATGCGCCAATAATAAATTGTTGGCATCAACGAGGTGCTCAATCTTTTGCGCTGCTTGGTTGAACCCACGCGCCAATGAGGCAATTTCGTCATTACCACGCGCGTTCACTCGAACCGTAAAATCCCCATCCCCTAACTGAGCCATCTGCTGACTTAACTGATCAATACGCCATGTCATGGTACGGGCAATCAGCCACAGAACACCTGCCATAATAATGAGCAGCAACAACGTACCTGTAAACAGATTCAGCGCTGCAGAAAGCACGGGCTTTTTAGGAGGTAAACGTGACTCATACAGCAGAGTATAGCCAGTGCTGCTATAGACTTGAGCCTGCTTAGTAGGGGATGTATCTGCAAACGAAGGAAAAACACGTGAAAATAAAGATGGCGTAGGTGGTAGCTCTAGCGGCAAATCGCTATTATCGGTTTGCATGAGCAACCGACCTTCGCTGTCGTACAAGCCCATTTTGGCCTGTAGTGACTCATCAAAAATATCAAAGCTTTTTTTGACAACAGCTAGCATAAATCGTGATTGTAGGCGATTGTCCTTACTGATAGAGATATTTAACTCATGCAGAAAGGGATCAATTTGACCCAAAATTTGCGTGGCCAATATTTCTGAGCGGATTCCTGCGTCCTTGTCACGCACCAGTTGGGTCAATAGCACCATAGCAACTGCAAATAAAGTAAGTGCCAGCATAACGCTGGCAAATAGTTTGACAAATACGGAACGAAAACCCAATTGCTGCATTAAACAATCTCTGTTATTGGACACTAATATCGACTGAGCTTAATATGCTCTCTATCGATTAATCCGTCTTTTATGATCAAACCTGATCAGTGGCAAATTGATAACCAACGCCGCGCACCGTGATAATGCGTTTTGGTTGACGTGGGTTGTCTTCGATCAAAGCACGCAGACGTGAAATATGCACATCAATGGCACGATCGATGTTGTCTGAGCTGTCGTCGTTTGGCATTGCCTGCCAAAGCTGCTCGCGATTTAGCACTTTGCCAGAATGGGTAGCAAAATAGTGTAGTAATTGGAACTGATGTGTCGTTAAACGTACAGGCTCATCATCGATAGTAACTTCGTGACTGTCAGGGAACACACTCAAACGACCAAAAGTTAAGCTATCTGACTGGCTATCTGCTTGGTTTGGCTGCTCGTGACGACGGATAACAGCACGGATACGGGCAAGAAGCTCACGCGGCTCGAAAGGCTTTGCGATATAGTCATCAGCACCCATCTCCAAACCTAACACGCGATCAGTTGTATCCCCTTTTGCGGTCAGCATAATAATAGGCACTTTATTGGTCATATTATTCTTGTTGCCACGAATTTTTTGACATACTTGCATACCATCCATGTCAGGCAGCATCAAATCAAGTACGACCAAATCGATATCACGCTCTTTGGTATCTAATAGATCAAGGCCTTCTTGACCCAAACCTGCATGATGGACGTCATAGTAATTCATGGTCAAATAATCACTGATCAGCTCTGCTAAATCTGGATCATCTTCAATCAATAAAATCTGCTTGCTCATGGGATATCCTCTAATTGTTCTTATAATTTGCCAAAGGTCTAATGTGTGCTAGTCGCTTAACTATGCTAGTCGCTTAACTATGATAGAAGTATCAGTAGTTTTTACATTCTATGCCATTAAACCTCTGAGCCTCTAAGTTTTCAGGTGTTTTAGAGTACTGAACTATCATGATGATAAAAATACGTAGTGATAAAAATAGTCCTAAATACTCGGATAGTGCTATATATAGTACGACTATATTGCCTAATGATGCTGTTACAAAACAAGATAGGCTTTGTTAATGTTTCTACCAAATGTAACTGTCAGCGTGAATGGCTATGACACGATGACTTTTTTGCCTTCAGAGTCAATAGGTAAGTCAGCCAAGCAAATTAAACTATCGTTACTCACACCAGCAATCAAATATTGTTGCGTGGTCGGATCATACTCAACAACCTCAATAGGCTGGCGTGTCAAACGCTGGTCTTGGCCAATAATCCAGACATTGGCAGTCAACGGTTTAAGCGGCATATATGGCGGTTTTTGTAACTCTGTTAAGTCAACATCATGCAAGGCGCGCTTAGGCACGATAGTACCTACGTCTATTTGTCCATAATTGACTCGCCCCGTGACCTTCATTTCTGGTTGTAGCTTGTCACGGCTGGCTTCATTGTCAATGACGTTAACATACACCAACAGTTTTTTTGGCTGGCTGGTAGGCACAAGCTTACTGACCTGACCTGTAAACTTGTCAGTGATACCTTCGGTCGTAAAATTGACAGTCTGACCAACTGAAAGCTGAGGCTCCGCTTGAATGGGTAGTGTCGCCGCAAAGTGCAATTTGGTCTCGTCACTAATTTCTAATAGGGGCGTGCGCGCCGCCATTTTTTCACCAGTTGTGGCATATAGGTTTTCTACACGACCTGAAAAGCTAGCAGCTATCGTCACCAAATTATATTGTGGGTTCGGTTTTTTAGTAGCAGCTTTTATACCATTACCATCGGTGTTGTCACTATTATCTGTGACAAGGTTTGCTGCTGACGACTCTTTTTTATCATTGTTAGTATTATTTACATTAGCATCATTATCAACAGATAAAGCCTTAGTAGAGCTAGAGTCAGAATTGTCGTCGATACTTGGTGTACTCTCTGGTTTCTTATTATTGGTAGTGCTTGTCACTATCTCTTCTTTAGAAGAGTTGGCTTCTGTAGATGTGTCTGATTTTACGGTAGGATCACTCACCGCCGCCAAACGCCTGACAACTAGTAAAGGCGTACCTTTTTCTACCCATTGACCTTCGCTAACGAACGTTTTTTCTATATTGACGGGATGTACTGCAACAAATTTGGTTTGTTTGATAGGCTCGATGCTACCTTGCAGCCCTAGACTTGGCTGATAACGGGAAGACTTTATACTGAGTATGTGTTCTGGTGTGATCGTGACACTATCACTGGTAATGACAACGGGGGAGTCTGCCGTTGCCGTGTTTTCGGGAGCGACTGATTCATTCTCAGATGGTGAGGGTTGACAAGCAGCAAGCAATAAAACGCTGAGCAAGTAGAGGCTTTTTTTGGAATGTTTAAAGGCTGTCATAGCAGTCACCGTTATAGTCGTCGTTTCATTATATAGTGAATAGATACGCGGTGGAACAATTGCGCCACACTTACTAATCTTAGATAGCGTAAGCGTTTGTCATAAGAAAATAGATGAGGTTGCCGACTTATTAAATAAGAACAGCGGTTTATGATACTCATTAGTTAGAACATTAATTCGCTAATGACTGGAAAAGCATCAATAACTGTGCTAAAACAAACATAACGAAATACTGTGATACATTTTTATCACAAAAGAAAATTATTCAGCAATGTGGTTATTGATTCTATATAATGCAGGGATATCATAAAGTTGGTTGCCTCGTTGTTTAAATGACGTTGTCACTGACAGTAAATGAGTTCAAAAACTTTTGAGTGTTTTAAGAGATAATACGACTTTGCTTGATGGTTATAGAAGTAAAATATTAGGCCTAAAAAGCTAAAAATCGCACTCAATTTTATGAGCTTATTACGAGCAAAGTGCGTATAGTAACTCATGTTGACGCTGTGTTTGATGGGCAGACACTGATAAAAGGTATTCACTGTCATAAAAGGTCTAATGAAGTCTCAGTCTTTTGTATTGGTCTCATATTGACTGATATCATGACTTAAGATGAGTGTTAGAGCTTTATATAGACAGAGAGCGTTACGAATAAATAGTCGTTCATAGGATAATGATAATGGAAAATAATTTTGAAGGTTTGAAAGTAATGGTGATTGATGATTCAAAAACCATTCGCCGTACCGCAGAAACCTTGCTACAAAAAGCGGGTTGTGAAGTCGTAACCGCTATAGATGGCTTCGATGCCTTAGCAAAAATTGTTGATAACAACCCAGATATTATTTTTGTCGACATCATGATGCCGCGCTTAGATGGCTATCAGACTTGTGCACTCATAAAAAATAACCCTGATTATGCTAATAAACCCGTGATTATGTTGTCATCTAAAGATGGCTTATTTGATAAAGCCCGTGGCCGCATCGTCGGATCTGATGAGTATTTGACCAAACCATTTAGTAAAGATGAGCTTTTTGATGCGATTAACCAGTACCGTTAATCAGCTCTATAGACTCAAATATAGTGATTGCTAAGATTAAAAATAATGACTCACTATTTAAGTGACTAACATACTAAGTGACTAGCATAAAAATAAATCACGAATAAGTTGTTGGCCATTATTTTCAGTCGTTTTATCAACAATATATCCTCATAGATATTTTAGAAAATAAAGGAAAATCCTATGGCTACCGTTTTAGTCATTGACGACTCACCATCAGAAATGGCGAAATTTCGCGACATGCTTTCTAAAAATAACTTTCAAGTACTAGAAGCATCAAATGGCGAGCAGGGCTGTCAGATGGCAGCTGATCATCTGCCAGATGTCATTTTAATGGATGTAGTAATGCCAGAAATGAACGGTTTTCAGGCTACGCGGAAAATCACTCGCGGCAAAACCACCGCTCATATACCTGTCATTATGATCAGTACCAAAAATCAAGAAACCGATAGAGTGTGGGGCAAGCGTCAAGGTGCCAAAGAGTATATGAATAAGCCAGTCGATGAAAACGTATTGGTCAATATGATTCGCAAAGTGATGGAGTAACTTGTGGCCTCTAGAGGATTCATTGAGCTTCTGCGTCTAGCAGATTTGGCACGTGCGCGCAAAAGCGGTCGCCGCGGTGGTCAAGAGTTTGATTGGCAAGGGGTGGTATTTGAGATTGGTGGTCAGCGCTTAGTTGCTCCTATGGGTCAGGTATCAGAGGTGTTATCCATGCCAGAATACACTAGCTTACCTCTAGTAAAGCCTTGGATGCTAGGTATTGCCAATATTCGCGGACGACTACTACCTCTGACGGATTTGTCACGCTTTTTACAAGTGCCAAGCCGCTTGCCACAGCTAAGCCAGCGCAAAGTTATTGTGATCGATCACGATAATAACTTTTCAGGGCTACTGGTCGATCAAGTGCTTGGTATCGAACAGTTCACTCAGGAACATTACCGCCCAGAAGCGATTGATTCCAATTCACCATTTGCACCTTATAACCATGGTAAGTTTTTGAAAGACGAGCAGGAGTGGTACGTTTTCATGCCAAGCTTGCTGGCACAAGATCTGCAGTATTCAGATGCTGCGATATAGTAATCGACAATAAAATATCTATTTATTCGGTAACGACAGATTAATAGCGGCTGACACGATACAGTGGAATGTCAGTATTTATACAGGCTTTGCTAATCATTGTTTTGATAACAACAAGATTGTCAAAGTCAGTCACGATAAGACTTTGACGATTGTTTGAAAGGGATACGCAAGATGAGTGATGTTAAAAGAAAACCTGTAGCTGGTACAGGCAACACAACTGTAGAAGGCAAAGAGACCAATAATACGTGGAATCTATTATTAGGATTTTTTATTCTGCTGAGTGTGGTCTGTGTCGTTTGGTTGGCTAACGCGGTGTTATCGGTGAGTCAAGACTTTACTAACTTTAATCAAACAATTGTTTTACCAGCACTTGTCTTTGCTATTGGTGCTTTGGGTATTATGTTTGCCTCGTATCAATTGCTTAAGCAACGTGGGGGATCGGAGCGTTTGCTGATTGAAAAAGAAACCTTACGCCGCCGTCAAGAAGCAGAAGCAGAGTCTGAACGAGCTCGTCAAATTCAAGAAGAAAATGAACGTAACCAGATCGCTATTCTACGCCTACTTGATGAGTTAGGGGATTTGGCAGAAGGTGATTTGACGGTCAATGCTACCGTGTCAGAAGACTTTACAGGGGCAATTGCTGATTCAGTCAACTTCGCAATTGACCAATTACGTCAATTGGTCTTGGTTATTAACAGTACTGCCGACCGAGTTGCACAGTCTTCAGATCAAACGCAGATGAACGCTGTTGAGCTTGCTGAAGCTTCTGAACATCAAGCGCAAGAAATTGCTGGTGTATCAGCCGCTATTAATGAGATGACCGTGTCAATTGACCAAGTTTCGAATAATGCGTCAGAGTCTGCGACGGTTGCTCAGCGTTCAGTTGCCATTGCCTATAATGGGGCAGAAGTTGTACAGCGTTCGATTGAAGGTATGAACGTTATTCGTGATCAGATTCAAGAGACATCGAAACGTATCAAGCGCCTTGGTGAGTCTTCTCAAGAGATTGGTGATATCGTTGGCTTGATTAACGATATTGCAGACCAAACCAACGTTCTGGCATTGAACGCCGCCATTCAGGCATCGATGGCAGGTGAGGCTGGTCGAGGCTTTGCAGTTGTTGCTGATGAGGTTCAGCGTCTGGCTGAGCGTTCAGCGAATGCGACCAAACAGATTGAAACGTTGGTAAAAACCATTCAGGCGGATACTAATGAGGCTGTTATGTCGATGGAATCGACGACATCTGAAGTAGTACGTGGTGCTCGTTTGGCAAAAGATGCTGGTGAAGCACTAGAAGAGGTACAGAGCGTTTCTAACACGTTGGCTGACTTGATTCAGAACATCTCAAATGCTGCATTACAGCAGGCTGAATCTGCTGGCCATATTTCTCATACTATGAATATCATTCAAGATATTACTTCACAAACCTCATCTGGTACGTTGGCCACAGCACGTTCTATTGGTGAGTTGAGTGAAATGGCTGCCGCACTACAAGAGTCGGTTACTGGCTTTAAAGTATCGAACGATGATGAATTGTTAGATGATGAAATGATTAACTCTGAACAAACCTTATCAGAAATTGTCTAACCTTTTAGCTTGAATATTGAATCGGTATTGATACGTCTTTTTGTATAAGATTTTAATTAAAATGCTGTATAGGTTCTGACGCCGTGCAGCATTAATAATAGCAGGCGACGTGAACAATCATATACAAGCAGAAAAGGCTCTATCTAATACATTTGAACCTGTATGGGGTGATGAGATGATACAGGGCGATAGTGCTAATTTACAGCAATGGCAGAGATATATAGAACAAGAGATTGGCTTTATATTGCCAAATACGCAGCTGCAGTGGTTGACCAATGCCATTGACCACACAGCAACATTAAATGGACTCACTACTCAGCAGCTCTGGTATCAATTACCAAAGAATAATGAGATTCGTCAGCAGCTATTAGACAAAGTGCTCATTCATGAGAGTCGCTTTTTTCGTCATAAACCTTCTATCGATTTCATCACACGATATGCAATAGACAAGTGTGCAGATGACAGGAGTAAGCCCTTTCGCATTTGGAGCGTTGGTTGTGCAAGTGGGCACGAGACTTGGTCACTGGCCATGAGTCTGACAGCAGCGCAGTTATCCAATCATGTGATACTGGGAACAGATGTGAGCGAGCAAGCGATTACAAACGCGCGATTAGGACAATATGATCAACGGCAGTATTCATTAATTCCTCAAAATTGTCAGCAGTTTGTTTACCCTTTGATCACCAAAAATGCAGGTAATGAGCTGAGTATGGCTGATACTTCTAGTAAAGTAGAAAGGTCTATCAATACTCAGTTTGACTGGCAAGTAGCGCCAGCTTTACGACCTTATGTTAGCTTTGCTCTACACAATGTTATTGAACAAAAATCACCCACTTCGCATCTTCAAAATGTGATTATCTGCCAAAACATGCTGCTGTATTTTCGCAAGTTTGATCAGCGTGATATTTTGGCATGGCTATCAGAGCAGTGTGCGGTAGAGGGATATATTATATTGGCTCCAGGTGAGGCGTTGTTTTGGCGCCCTTCGAATATGCGCCGTATTGCGCACCCACAAGTGAATGTGTGGCAAAAAATTAGTGCCTAAATTAGTGCCTAGACGAGTTAGGATAAACCTATGAAAAAGCAGCCCAATGACATAGTGACGCTTGAGTGGTTGTCGCCACTGCTCAATCAGCAATTATCACAGATATCTGATGGCTGGCAATCAGGTGCTGATATCGACAGTTATCAACAGATGACATCGCACTACTATCAAGTTAGTGGTGCGCTGACTATGATTCGCTTGCCTCTACTAGCAGATCTTGCCAATAAGTTGAGTTTTATGGCGAGCTTGGGGGCTAGTCACAATCTGTCTGCTAGAGACTGTCAAATAGGCAAGTTTTCTCATAAGTTATTGCAACATGCGCTCAATCAATATACGCATCTAGGCAAATACAACCGTGCTCTAATAAATAAGGCTACTAATGAGCTTGCTCAGATACTATCGCAACGAGGTGTGGAAGCAGATGCATTTATAGATGCTACTGATACCCAGCATGCGCATCTAAACAATGATGATACTCATGAAGATATGGTTCATGAAGATATTGTCAATAGCATTCAGATCGCAGTACCCACGAGTAATGTTACGACCAATTTAGAAGATCAACACTATCAGCAGATGTTACTGGTGTGGCGACAGCAAGTACAAAAATTGCTGGTTGCCAATATCAATCAGGCACCTGTTCTACAAATTTTAGAAAAAGTTAGTCAATATCTATGGCAGAATACTCAAGACAATGATTTACAGCGTCTATGGTATTTGAGCGAGTTGTGGCTGAGTGATCTTGCCCATAATGAAGCGCCATCACCTGAATATTATGCGCCACTATTAGGTCAGCTTGATCGCGTCATAGAATCTGCTACTCAGCCCACGCACTTATCTTCGAGCCTTGTTAAAGGCTTGATCAACAGTGTCTATATTCAGCTCATCTACCTAGAGAATAGTAGCGAGCGAACTCAATCTACCCTTAATGAGATATCACAGCGTGAGCCTGCGACCTTACGTTTTTTAACGCGATTGCTCAGTGAGATTGAGACTCTTATCTTCAATCTAGATAAGCCAGATACGCTAATAAATCCTCTACGATATATAAAGAGCCAGCTTGAGAGTCGAGGTTGGGTGCAATATGCGTCGCAAGTTGAATCGATCCTTACAGATTTAGAGCAAGCACGCTTATCAGAGACAGAGTTTACGCAGCAGCAATGGCACATAGAGCGCAAGTTACAAGAGCTATATAGTGCTATTTACGATACCGAGCAGGCAATATCACTCAAAATTGGCGCTTCTTCTTTTGCTATTATACCTGAAGCGTTTGATAGCAGTGATGTAAAGGATGAAGATAGACATGAGTCAGTTTCTACTGACAGTGACTTACGTGAGCTACGTATTGCCGTTGAAGAGATCAAGGAAAGCTTTAACGAGTATATACAACGTCAAGATATCCAGTCTTTACCAGTCATTGCTGACTTTGACAAGATTGCCCATGCTTTTGATGATATGGGACTGCCAGTCATTAGTGAGACGATAGAAAATATAGGCAGTATATTCACACAACTGCTCACTCATGAGGTTGCTGTACTTAGCTGGGATGTGACCCAAGCCTTGGCGGAGAGTCTGACCTCGATTGAATTGTTACTCGACTATCTTGCGCAGCAAGTCTTTGATCAAAACTTATTGACGCAGGCAAATGAGTATGCAGCGAAAGCATCACAGCTTCTTAATGCGTATGCGAAATCACCAGAAACAACTAACGATACATGGCTGACGCAAAAGCCAGTCGCGATGAATGTGCTTCGTTATGATGATAGTGGTGAGATCGCACCTGTGACCAGCTCAGATAATGAAACGGTGATAGCAACGCAAGATACCACTGATACTAATCCTAATGTAGAGAGTGATGCATTGCTGCGTGCTCGTGAACAACTCAAGCCTGACAACTTTGAAGTTGATGAAGAGATTCGTGATATTTTTATCGAAGAAGTGAACGACGTCATTACTGATTTAGAAGATTTTCTTCCTATTTGGCAGCAGGATTCACAAAATCTAACACCCTTGACCGAAGTCCGTAGAAGCTTTCATACCTTAAAAGGCTCAGGCCGCATGGTTGGTGCCTTTAGCATCAGTGAGATGGCGTGGTCAATAGAAAACCTACTTAACCGTCTGTTGGATAAGACACTCCCTGTAACAGACGATGTCGTACGTCTGGTAATAGAGACGGCGGAACGTTTGCCAGTGCTACTGACAGATTTTGCCGCACAACAATTACCGAGCTCTGATCCTGCTATTACTATTCTGAAAAGTCGTAACCTAATGACGCAGCAGCCTGTCAATGCTGGTTTAGATACGTTTGAGACTGGAATCACTGAAACATCAGCTGAAGTAGCGTTAGGTATCGATGACTCTGATTCAATGGATGATGTATCGTTAGAAACATTACTTTCGAGCGTTGATGGTGCTGAAGGAGCAGATTCTGAAAGCAATAATACAAATATACCAGAATCGCTATCTGGTTTAGAGATTCCAGCAGTACTTATCCCGTTTATGCAAGAAACCGAGCAATTAGCAGCCGATGCGAATGATTCAGATCCTGATATTAAAGAGATATTTATAGAAGAGGCCGAGGAAGTACTTGCCGAAATCGTACCTTTATATGAAGGTTGGCAGCTAGCATCGACTGACCTTGCCGCTCTAAAAGATATCCGTCGCGGTTTTCATACTCTAAAAGGCTCTGGTCGCATGGTGGGCGCTAATTACACCGCCGAGCTAGCATGGGCGATAGAGAATATGCTTAATCGCGTATTGGATCATAGTGTTATTGTCTCAAATGATATGTGTCAGCTGATGTCAGATGTATTGGCCGCTTATCCTGAAATGTTAGTAGCATTTGAAAATAACAGCCAAGATTACCCAGCTTTAGTGCCCTTATGGATTGCCTGCGCCAATGCCTATAGTAAGCAACAGGGTGATGCGTTTAGTTACTCTCGCTTATATGAGCAAGCAACAAGCCATTCTGAAGCTGAAGCTGACGCCGCGCAAGAGCCTGTATTGATAACTAGCATAGACGAAGACAATCCTACCTATGATGAGACTAATGAAGCGATAGACATGACGCTACAGACCTTCCATTCTGTCAACGAAAAAATGGCAGAGGCAACTGTTGTTTTAGCGCCTCAAAGCGAAGAAGAAAAAGCATTTTGTAAGATATTTATTGATGAAGCAGAAGAGTTACTTCATCACATTGATCAATTTGTCAGCGACAATCAAGATCAGCAACTGATTGAGATAACGGATGAAATAGTACGTGCATTTCACACATTACGAGCCGCATCTGGCTCCAGTGCTTTGGCTGCTATCAGCGAAGTTAGCGCAGCGATAGAGCACAGTTTGGAGCTATTGCATCAGCAAGATATAGCGATGAGTGCCCAACATCTAGAGGCTTTAGCGCAATCTGCCAAGCTGATAAATGGTTATTTAAGCAGCTACAAACAAAATATTCAGCAGCGTAGTGTCATAGTAGAAGATTCACACAGTCAGCAAGAGCAAGACATAGCGTCATTGCAAGCAATGCTGGCTGAGCAGTATGTCATTAGTGATGCTGATGCGACCGTTGTTACTAATAGCAAACCAACGATAGAAGAGCTATTAGATAATAATATCGACACGTTATTAGATGCTGAGTGGGAGTTAGAGGAGGCGCTTGGTCATGCTGAAAAAGAACACAGTCAAGACTATATCGCGCAGCAAATTTCACAAATCACCTGTTTAATAGATAAAGCTCAAGCATTTCCAAAATTCATTACCGTTCTGAATGAGCTAGGTAATGCCTATAGTTACCTGAGTGATAATATTGATAAAGCGAGAGATAGAGATATTCAATCTATTCTGCTATCAGGTCATGCCCAGTTGATTGGGCTATTCGATGCCCTAGCTGGTAGTACGTCATTGAAAATAGACCAGCAGGTAATGAGTGAGCTACAAGGTATCTATCAAAATGATAACCTTGACGATAACGACGAAGGCTTTGTCGTTCGAGCTATTTCAGCACCTGAAATCCAATTTGAAACGATTGATACGGATATTGAGCTATTAGAGATTTTCTTAGAAGAAGCTCAAGAACTTGATAACGCCCTAGATGAGAGTTTCAATAAATGGCGTGACGATATTACTAATATCAACTCGCTAAAAGTATTACAGCGTCATTTGCACACCATTAAAGGTGGCGCACGGATGGCTGGCATTCGTAGTATTGGTGATCTAACTCACGAAGCAGAAAGTGTTTATGAGTCTTTTGTAGAAAACAGACGAGAGCCGACGACACAGTGGCTTGAGATTATGCAAATGGTGCAAGACACGATGTCGCAACAAGTGATGCATATCGTGAATCATAAAAAATCCTTTTTCACCTCAGAGCTGATTGAGCAACTAAGAACGTTTGAAAAAGAAAAAACCTTACCAGAAACGGTAGAGCTGATCATACCAGTACCGAAAAACTATTTTGAACCAGACATTCAAAACGTAGTGGCGGATGAGGCCATTAGCAATACCGAAACATCAGAATTGCTCAGCCTAGATACTATGATTAAGCAATCATGGGCTAATGGGTTGCCTGATCCAGACATATTATCGGTGTTCTTAGAAGAGGCGGAGGAGCTTACCAATCGTAATAAATACCTGCATTTGTTCTTGAACGACACAAATAATACCACAGCATTACAAGCACTTCAGCGAGATCTGCATACGATTAAGGGCGGTGCCCGAATGGTGACTGCGTCCGGTATCGCTGATTTGGCGCATGAGATGGAGTCGGTTTATACGGATTTTGTGAGTAACCGTCGTCCCCCTACTCAGAAAGTATTAGAGTTGCTAGTTGCCAGTCATGATTGGCTTGCTGATGCCGTATTTATTCTTCAGCAACATGTCAATCCACCAACGCCTGCACTATTGATCGAGGCGTTAGAGCAGTTTGGGAGAAATCCTGATAGTCTCAAACAAGTTCCTAAAGAATCCCTACAGTCTCAGCGCGAAGCAATTTTGATTGCCAAAGAAAACCAAGACTCTCACTATCTTGCAAAAGATATTAGCGAGATGCCATCTATGTTCAGTAATACCAATAAGGAGGACGACAGCACTAGTAGTAATGAAATGATTCGTATCTCAGGTGGTCTGATTGAGCATATGATTAATCTATCTGGTGAGTCAGCGATTAACCGCGCCCGTATTGATATGGGTATTAGTAGCTTGACCAACAGTATCGAAGAGATGGGTACAACGGTACAGCGACTGGCAGATCAGTTACGCCGTATGGAGATTGAGCTTGAAGCTCAGATTTTGTCACAAATAGATGATGAGCTGATTGATAATGAGGATTTCGATCCTCTCGAGATGGATCAGTATTCTTCACTGAATCAATTATCAAAATCATTGACAGAATCTGCCTCGGATTTGGTGGATATTAACCATACTCTATTAGAAAAGACTCGTGATAGTGAAAGCCTGTTGCTACAGCTATCGCGGACACAGACTGAGTTGCAAGATGGGCTGATGAATTCGCGTATGGTACCATTCACGCGTCTGACACCGCGTCTTGAGCGTATTGTTCGGCAGACGGCTAATGAGTTGAATAAATCGGTTGAGCTGACCATCATCAACGCTGATGATGAGATGGACAGAACCATCCTAGAGCGGATTACCTCACCGCTTGAGCATATGCTACGAAATGCTGTCGATCACGGTATCGAAACCACATCAGCACGTCTAAAAGCAGGTAAAGAGCGCAGTGGTAATATTACGCTTGAGGTACATCGCGAAGGTAGTGAGATTGTCATCCAACTATCAGATGATGGCCGTGGTATCGATGTAGAAGCGGTAAGAAATAAAGCGATCTCTCAAGGTCTTATTGATGCAGACGATGACAGTCTCTCTGATCTTGATATTATGCAATATATCTTTAATGCTGGGCTGAGTACTAGTAAGCAGGTGACACAGATTTCTGGACGCGGCGTTGGCATGGACGTTGTTATTAGTGAAATTCGTCAGTTAGGCGGTGCGGTCTCTGTTGTCTCCGAGCTTGGCAAAGGCTCTAAATTTACGATGCGCTTGCCATTGACTGTTGCTGTTTCTGATGCGCTGGTTGTGCGCGCCGCAGATCGTTACTATGCAATACCATTGGTACAGATTGAGCGCGTGGTACGGGTTAACCCAGAAAAGCTCTATGACTATTATCATTCAGATGATGCTACATTGAACTTTGAAGACACGGAATATCGTGTACGCTATCTCAACGAGATCTTATCTGGTAATAAACTGAACGAGCTGGTGGTTAATACCAACACCAGTCTGCCGCTGATTATTATTAAAAACCGCACAGGGCAAAATATTGCACTGCAGGTTGATCAGATTGCAGGATCACGTATCGAAGTGGTTGTTAAGCCTCTAGGCCAGCAACTATCAAATATACCAGGTATCTCAGCGGCTACTATCATGGGTGATGGCTCGGTAATGCTCATCCTAGACTTAATTGCATTAATGCGTAACGCACAGCTGGTCAAAAACCTCTCAAAATCTGCGAGTACCAAGCGAGGACGTATCGCCACCAAATCAACGATACTGGTAGTCGACGACTCAGTGACTGTACGTAAGGTAACGTCTCGCTTCTTGGAGCGTCAAGGATTCAATGTGGCGGTTGCAAAAGATGGCATCGATGCAATCGAGATACTACAAGATACAACACCAGATATGATCTTGTTAGATATCGAAATGCCGCGTATGGATGGATTCGAGGTGGCGACTCAGGTCAGATTCAATAGTCGATTACAGCATATCCCAATTATTATGATTACCTCACGTACTGGAGAAAAACATCGTGAGCGTGCTCTAGAGATTGGGGTGAACGACTATATGGGTAAACCATTCCAAGAAAAAGAGCTTCTTGAAAAAATTCAAAGACTACTAGGTGAAGAGGTTAGCCTAACTAATGACGGATAATGCACGTGTTTTAGCACTGCGGCAAAAAAGCAATCATGATATCAAAGTGCTGGTGATGGCAGAGGATCATCGCCAGCGCTTGGCTTTTTCAGATACCGTACGTAGTTGCGGCTTTACCCTTGTAGGTTGTGTGTCAAGAGCACAGTGGCAAGAAAAAAGTGAGCTGTCTAATGCAGATATTGATATTTGGCTGATAGACAGTGATTACGACGACAGTGTAGCAACCGCAACAATCGCGTCAAAATCAGCGGCTGTCTTGGTGGGCTTTAGCCAAGCACCGTATCTCAATGAGGCACAGCAATATGGTAAATGGCAGCGTAAGTTAAAACGTAAACTTGCAAAGCTTTTAGCACTACCAGCCCTGATCGATACTCCCGAATACAAGGGCGATGACACTGAAAGAAGCTGGCAGTATGTCGTGTTTCTGGGCGCGTCTATGGGCGGCCCTAGTGCGGTAAAAGAATTTTTAGACAATGTGCCAGCGACACTGCCAGTGTGTATTTTATTGGCGCATCATTTCAATCAGACCATGATTGGTACGTTACCACGGATACTCAATCGCCATAATGATTGGCGCTGTGAGGTTATCGCGTCCTCGCAGCGTTTGCGAGCAGGGCATTGCCTCATAGCCCCTATTGATAAGCAAATAGTCTGTGATTCAGCTGGTAGGGTCATCTTGTTAGATCAAGCATGGAGCGGTGAATATAAGCCTGCTATTGGTCAGATTCTAAAAAACACCAGTGATGTCTATGGTAGCGATCTAATCAATATTATATTTTCGGGTATGGGCAATGATGGCTCTCAGTATTTGGATATGGTTCAAGACAACAACAGCCAGTTGTGGGCGCAAGACCCTAGTCTGAGTGCATGTCCGAGTCAACCTCAGGCTATTATTGACTCAGGGTATTGTGGTTTCGTTGGTAGTCCGACAGATTTGGCAAAAAAACTGACTGATTATATTGGTGAAAGGGCAGCAAGCCATTCACGCTAACTGATTGTGAGCGACGTATGAAACAAATTTTGAAACACTCATTTGAAGCGGTAAGTTTACTGACCACGAACAATGGTATGCTCGATGTGACTATCGTGCCAGCATCTAACCAACCCGATTGGATTATTCCGAGCAGTTTGATTTTGAGCGTCGACGATTATCAAGAGCGTATATCCAAGTATCAGTGGCAAGAGCAAAATCTTGCTGTCTTTCACTTGTTACCGCAAGATAGAACACCAGAGAAAGTCATCATACTAGAGGGTAATACCACCGAGCATCGATTTGCTTTGCAAACGGCAGGTGAGTTGCGCCAATTACAAGCCCGTATTTCTGACGTCAAAGATACAGAGCTTCCCGAGCAGTTTGCGGATACTAGCGTTGATAAAATAGAAGGGCAGTCTGACGAAAACGTTGTGCTCTCTTATCTGTATCAAACCGTTATGATTGACGATAATGTTTATTTGGTACCAGACTTGGACAAAATTGCGCATCATTTGGTGAATTTAGATGACTAGATTCTCGTCTAAGTTTCAGTTATGCTTCACCTCATAGGTAGTACCCGAGCAATGCTGATTACTTTTTGTTATTGAATGAGTTGCTGCCCTATATATAATATCAATTATAAATAACGTTTAATAAAAACTATAGAGCCGCTCATGAATAATTCTAACGTATCAAAATGGTCGCTCAGCAGTCGTATATTTCATTGGATCAGCGCAGTTTTATTATTGATCACATGGGTGATGATACTGCTGCATGAAAATCTCGATAGCAATCTATATATCGGATTTCACAAAGCGTTTGGGATAAGCTTGTTGTTTTGGATGATTGCGCGAGTTATCAACCGCATCTTTACCAAAGCGCCACCGTCTATACCAATGCCAAAATGGCAATCGATGGTCTCTAAGCTATCGCATTTTGCGCTCTATGCCATTCTGATCGCTATGCCGCTTGCTGGTTTATTGATGACTGTATATGGTGGTCGTCCTGTCGATATCTTTGGTTTATTCCAAATACCCGTGTTTGTGACTCCTGATAGGAGTTTGGCCCGCTTTTATAATGATTTACATACCGATATTATTTGGCCAATGATCATCGGTTTTACAGCGCTGCATATTGGTGCTGCCTTGTATCATCAGTTTATTAAAAAAGACAATTTAATATCACGTATGAAATGATCTGCTATTGATCAATGCTCGAATGCTGTATACAGCATGCCGTACCAATAAACTTAAAGATGCAAAAAAGCCCTAAGTGCATTACTTAAGGCTTTTTAAGTGATAAATGAAAGTGCTTACGGTCTAAAGGTCTGGTTACAAATTTATTTTTTGTGTTCCGGTAAATTAATGTTCATCTCTAACACATCTAAGCTGTCTTCTGAGCGATGATTGATATTGACATCATCAATCTGCACGCCATTCACATATTTGTTGACCACTTCTAAGATTTCACGTTTCATTTTTTCGATACGATCAACCGTTAGGCGGTTATTTAGACGATTTTCGCTAGCAACGATAACCTTGAGGCGTTCGGTAGCTAGATTGGCACTGCCTGCACTACTGCCATCGTCAGTACCGAATAGGCTACTCCAAAATCCTTTTTTCTTAGTCATCATTAACCCCCAAACCAGCGCTGTAGTAAACTCTTTTTCTTCACATCAATATGACGTAGTGGACGCTCTTCGCCTAAGAAACGGGCGACGATATCATCATAACATTGACCAGCAACAGAGTCGGTATAATGAATAACAGGCTCACCGTGGTTCGATGCTTCGAGCACAGAATGGCTCTCAGGCACAACGCCGAGCAATGGTACTTTTAAGATGTCATTTGAGATAGTGTCGATGTCCATCATCTCGTTCGCAGCAGCACGTTCTGCATTGTAACGAGTGATAACCAAGTGCTCACGTACAGAGCCTAGGTTTTCTTCAACCTTTTTCGTTTGACTTTGCAAAATACCGATGATGCGATCCGAGTCACGTACTGAAGAGATCTCAGGGTTGGTAACAATGATGGCTTCGTCAGCGTGATACATGGCCAACTGTGCACCGCGCTCGATACCAGCAGGTGAGTCACAGATGATATAGTCAAACTGTTTAGACAGCTCATTCATGACCTCTGCGACACCTTCGTCCGTCAATGCGTCTTTGTCACGCGTCTGACTAGCAGGAAGGATATACAGGTTTTCAAGCTGTTTGTCTTTGACAAGTGCTTGCGACAAGCGTGCGCTACCGGTAATGACATCAACGAAATCATAAACAATTCGGTTTTCACAACCCATGATCAAGTCTAGATTACGTAGACCTACATCAAAATCAATTACAACCGTTTTATAGCCACGCAATGCTAAACCAGCGGCAAAAGAGGCGCTAGTCGTGGTTTTGCCTACACCGCCTTTACCTGAAGTGATTACAACTATCTTCGCCACAATGGCACACTCCTATGAATCAATGGGATATCTTTTATATAAATAGCACAATTGCATGGTATTTATCTACTAACTATATATGTACTATCTGCGAAGATAGCCTAGCATAAATATACAAGGATTTATAGCAAGTCTATATTAAAGCAGAAAAACAACTGAGATATGAGCTATAAAGGGCTTTTGCTTATAAATTTTACAGTTAATGGCGATAATTTTTAGCCGTTTGATAGCTATTTAAATATACGGCAAATAACGTTAGAACCAACACTTAATAATAGCCCAATTGTAACGATTAATTTAATATATCTTGTTTTATTTATCTGACACAGCAGCTTATATAATTACAGCTTACCTTACCCAGTTTACTTTACTAGACAATCACCTAACCGTTTATTATTTTTAACTGAGCAATAATTAAGCTTCATCCATTACGATAAATACTAGGCCTTCACCTTCCACAAACTTTACTTGCACAGGTTTGTCTATCACGTGCTCAGGTAGGTTGTCCCGTAAACAGTAAGTTCCAGCTACAGACACGAGGGAGGGGTTAAAGACTTGGCAAAAAATGCGGGCATCTTTGTCACCCGTTGCGCCTGCCACCAAGCGACCTTGCGCACGTCCATAGACATGTAAGCTGTTGTCAGTGATGGCTTCAGCACCGCTATTCACACTGTTTGTCAAAATCAAATCGCCGCCGACATGGTTTAAGCTTTGGCCTGAGCGTAGCATCTGGTCGTAGATGAGGCTGGTAATATGCTGAGCACTTAACAATGTCTCATCTGGAAGACTGGAGATGGTGGTTTCAGTGGCAGATATATTTGCCGCACTCTCGGTGCTAGTAGCGTTGACTGATTCTGTGCGATTATCTTCTTTAGGTTTATTGGACGGTGTAGGGGCTGTTTTGCTAGGTACGATACGTTCAATGCGTTTACCATCTGCAGGAAAGATGGCCAAGCGCTGCTCACGCGCTTGATCATCAAGTAGGCCTGTCACCACACCGATCGGCTGTAGTCCCCATGACCATAATAGCTCTACTAAGGCAGATAAATCTTGCTCGACGTCGCTATCGAGCAAGATAGGAATGTTGCTTGATTTATTGCTCAGTGTCTCAGTAAGCTGGGCTTCAATAGCGCCCAGATCGCTGGTACTAAACTGTAAACGCGAAAAGGTCAGCATCTTGCCATATAGGGCTAAGGCTGGTGCTGCGCTTGCAGTCTGATTATTATTGTCTGAAACTGTCATATATAAACCCTTAAAAATAATTCTGTCGCTGTATTCACGGTGTCATTTTTATTATCGTGTCATGTTAGTAGGCATACTATAGATTGAGCATGTCTTGGTGTTTCCATTGTTGTACTTTTACTTGTGCTTCAAATGCAGTCAAACTGTCATCAATGATACTCGAAATCAGAGTATCAAGTGCACTATTATCGGTGTCTATTTGCGCAATACCACTGGCAATCGCCACCATCAATGCGTCAAGCCGCGCTGGATCAAGCAGGCGCTTATTTAAGGCATAAACAACGTTTTCACCGATGTTGTGTCCGACATGCTGCAGTTGTGATTCGATCAGGCTACCCGCGATAGGAATCATGCGCAAATAGCGTCGCAGCTCAGGAGTATTGGCTAGACCTTCTTCAATAGCGTTGCCCATTTCGCTGGCTAATAGACTGCCACCACCTGATGAGGCAGTCAGCTCCTGTAGTTTTGGTGCAAGCTCTGAGCGCAGAATAGATAATACAGCCGCTTCAATCTCAGCACGGTTGCGCGTGATGGCTGACTCGATAAAAGATTTGTGCGTTTCAGGGTTGGTCAATTCCTGCCTAAAATTTTGGATGGTCGTCAGGATGACACGATCAGAGAGCTCTTCTAATAATAGGTCAATATAGAACTTAATACGATTGATCCATGGCTGCGGGAGTACTTGGTAGCCAAGCTGGTACAATCGGCGTCCGATAACAACGGCTCTAAATAACCGTAACAAACGTAGCTGCGGAAAACAGCCTAAGACTTCGTACCAGTGGACAAAAGGGAAGAAAAACCAGCGATAATAGACTTTTTCTTTGATTGCGATTGCCCAGCGTAATAATAATTCAGCAACCAAAAATATGGTAAAAAACCCACCAGCGGTACGCAACGGCTTATGCAACGTCGCCTGATACCAACTTAGTCCTTCGCTGACTGACAGCCATTGTGCAGCATTGACACTAAAGTCGCTCATCAATACAGCATCCAGACTGATCAGCAGAAGATCAATACTGATAGCGATAAGCATCACGATATCATAAGTGAGCTTTAAACGACTGGGTTTTGGACGGTTTGGCCTTGGTGGCTCACTATTTGCAAGATGAGGCGACACCGGTGCAGTTGCAATAGGCGGGCTGGTAGTAGGAGAGGCGGGCACAGTCATACCTTAATAAATGATAAATGGCACAAAGAAATGAGTAAATTTTTGACGGCTATTAAAAATAACCATCAAAAATCGATGCGTACATGATTAATCACATTATCAATGAATAAGGCCAAAAAACAACCCATCTATGATTAAAAATCATGCATAGCCACTTATAAAGTAATAATGATCATTTGCAACGCGACTATCATCAGTACAGTGCTCACATATCATCATTAACCCCTGCGTTATTGATTACTCAAGCGCTTATGGCAGTATGACTAGATTTTGTCCGTTATCGGACTATGAGTGCTGCGTCTTTTAAAAGGTATGTGATGACTTACGGCGTAAGTGAGTCATTTATTGAGCCGCTTGAGTTTTAGGGGCTGTCTCAAAATCAGCCAGCATGTCGGTGATGCGCTGATCTTTTTGACGCCAGATGTGTTCAACCCAATCAAACATCTGCGCCTTTATTTCTTCATCATTTTCATAGCCGCCTTGCTTAATTCCCTCAAACAACGCATCTGGTATATCGATATATCTTAGATCCACGCCCAAACGTTTGATATTGCCTTTCCATAAATCACTATAGCTTGGCACACCATCAGGATAGACGATGGTCACATCCAGTATGCCATCGATATCCTCGCCTAGGGCGTTAATCGCAAGGGATAAGCCGCCTGCTCGTGGTTTTAGCAAGTGCGTATAAGGAGACTGCTGTTTGGCATGTTTGGCCTTGGTAAAGCGCGTACCTTCTAGATAGTTTAGCAAGGTGAACGGCTTGTCTTTTAAAAGGGCACAGGCACGCTTGGCCTCTTCGATATCCTTACCTTTAAGTGCTGGGTTTTTGGCGATGGCTTCTTTAGAGTGTCTGCGCATCATGGGGAAATCTAAAAAGTAAAAAGCTTGCCCAACGATGGGAATATAGATCAGCTCAAATTTAGTAAAAAAGCGCGTCAATGGCAGGCGCTTTTCGCCAATGTATTGCACGATGCTGGTATCGACCCAAGATTGGTGGTTGCTGACCAGAAGGTATTTACCATCGATGCGAATATCATCTGGTAGGCTGATACGCCAATCTTTGCGAGGCAGCATGTCATCGATTAGTGCACTGTTGCTGCTGATCCAGTAAGTCGCGATTTTGATGACCGCTTTATCTGCAATAGGTGCACCGGTGATGACTTTGCCGACACCCATCAACCACAAAGGAATACTACCACCAAAGCTATTGGCAGTGATAACGCTTGCTGCTGTCGCTAATGAAACCGCCTTACCCAGTTTGGGCGTGCGTTTGTGCAGTTTTCGAATGGTAGATGTCAGTCGCATGCTTAATCCTCTTGGTTCAGTTCAATTAATAAGTAAGCCATATATTTCACAAGTCGATGTTTTAAATATTGCCAAAACTGCTCATATGATTGATGACCAATAATCCAGTGGACTAAGCGCTAATCATAGAAGCGTTGCTGATTAATTCCTGATACAGCGGTCATTTGACGATGAGAAATTTGGCCACATAATTTTAGCAGAAACATTTCGCAGTGTACGAGTGTAAACGTGACTAGCGATAACAAGGAACAGGTATTGGATAGTTTAGATG
Organism: Psychrobacter pacificensis; assembly: GCF_900101915.1. Lineage (GTDB taxonomy): Bacteria > Pseudomonadota > Gammaproteobacteria > Pseudomonadales > Moraxellaceae > Psychrobacter > Psychrobacter pacificensis. The sequence continues at coordinate 82,549 of NZ_FNAL01000006.1, forward strand.
CTAAGAAATACCGTAAAGTTAATCTGCACTTCTCATACATAGGTGTGACAAAATATTACACAGAGTTAGATTGTAATTGCCATAATAATGACGAAAGTAAATAAGTACTTAATAAGATTAACGGACAATCTTGATAAAGCACGATTTATAATATTTTTAAACTTATAGAGGAAATATCATGCGTAATACATTATTAATTGCAGCAGTAGCATCAGGTCTAGCACTTAGCGGTTGTACGACTGATCCAAACACTGGGCAGCAACGTTTGAATAAAACTGCATTGGGCGGCCTAGTTGGTGCAGCAGGTGGCGCAACTATCTCAAAAGCAACAGGCGGCGAAAAGACTGGTCGTGATGCTGCTATCGGTGCAGCGCTGGGTGCTGGCGTTGGTTACTACATGGAGCGTCAGGCTCGTCAGCTTGAGCAGCAAATGGCTGGTACAGGCGTGACTGTTAACCAAGACCCAACCACCGGTAACATTGATCTTGTTATGCCAGGTAGCATCACTTTCTCATTTGATGATGCAACACTTAACTCATCATTCAAGCCAACGCTAGACAAGCTTGCTTCAACCATGAACCAGTATAACCAGAACACAATCACGATCGCTGGTCACACTGATAGCCAAGGTTCAGCATCTTATAACATGGGTCTGTCACGCGACCGTGCTTACTCAGTTGCCAACTATCTAACGGCACGCGGTGTTGCTTCTAACCGTATCAATGTAGTTGCTTATGGCGAGTCACGTCCAGTTGCTACCAACAACACTGAATCTGGTCGTCAGCAAAACCGCCGTGTTGAGCTAACGGTTAATGCACCACAAAGCGTAAACTAATTGACAGTTCTGTATAGCTATTTGGTAGGTGCAAATGATTTTCACGCACTTATCTAGCAAAAAGAGTCAGCAATATGCTGGCTCTTTTTTATGCGCTAAATTTTGGTTCATTAAACTCGATAGTTAGGATAGCGCAGGTATAATGTAATGTCTGCTGTCCAAAATAGAATAGTGCTCGTTTAGTATTTGATAACATTTTATAAAAGGATCATAAAGATTAATGATTATTAACATAAAATTAAGTATTGATAACGATTATCAATAACACTATAATTTGTTAGTGTTTTATTACTGAATAGTTACAAGCTTGATAATATGCGATAAGCATAAATATACGAGATCAAATCAGCTGATTAAGGCGTGATTTGATAATCGATATGATGGAAGCCATTTAACCAAAACGAATTTTGCTATCTCTTTGAGGATTTGTATGACGATTACCACAGAAACACGCCGTAAGATTTTACCAACTACTTTAGCTGTTGCACTTGCAGGATTGTTAATGGTATCGGGCTGTACCAAAAAAACCGAAGAAGACTCTGCTGCTACTGAGACGCAGACAGAGGTTGTAAGCACAGAAACAGGCGACAATACAGAAATATCAGCTGCCGAAAAAGCACATATTGATAGGTTAGTCATCAGCTACGCAAATATGGCCCATGCAGCCTACAAGGATTCGCTAGAGACAGCCAAAAAACTCCAGACAGCGGTAAATACGTTTGTGGCAACACCGACACAAGCCAACCTTGATGCTGCCAAAGCTGCGTACAAAGCGGCTCGTCAGCCGTATTCGCAGACGGAAATTTTCCGTTTTGATGAAGGGTTTGTGACGGCAAATGATAAGCGCGCGATCAAAAGCGTCGATAGCTGGGAAGGTCAAATCAACGCTTGGCCGCTAGATGAGGCGCTGATCGATTATGTCAGTGATGACTATGAAGGTGAGTACAACAGTCAAGAAAATATCATCAATAGCGATAGCATTACGGTCGGTAGTACCAAGCAAGATACCAGTACAATTACACCTGAGCTGCTTGCCGACATGAACGAGATCGGTGGTAGCGAAGCCAATGTAACGACTGGCTATCATGCGATTGAGTTTATGCTATGGGGTCAAGACACCAATGGCGTAAAAGAGGGCGCGGGTAATCGCCCAGTCACTGATTATGTGACGGAAGCTGGACAATGTACCAGCGGTGATACGGTTAATGAAGATGCCAGTATTTGTGAGCGCCGCGGTGAGTTCTTAAAAGCCGCTACTCAACTACTGGTGGATGATTTGACGGCGATGGAAGCCCAGTGGCAGCCTGATACCGAGAATACGCTACGTAGTGATTTGATGGCGCGTAAATACGACAATGGCCTGCGTCAGATTATGTACCAAATGGGTAGTTTAGCATTAGGTGAGTTGGCCTCTGAGCGTATGCAGGTCGCTTTTGTCACAGGGTCTACCGAAGATGAGCATGAGTGCTTTAGTGATTTGACGCATCTGAGCTATGCCAATAATGTCCGCGGTATCCAAAATGTCTTTAATGGTAGCTACCAGACAGTCGCTGGTAAAACAGTCGGTGGCTATGGTGTTAAAGACTATCTCGTTGACAGCAGTCATGTAGAGGAAGCTGATAAATTGGCCGCTGACTTTAGTAAAGTCGAAGGTGCATTCAACGTCATGGTTGAAAAGGGCGAGAAAGAAGGCATCAAAATTGACCAAATGATTGCAACGGTTGGTCAGGCAAGTCAAGAAGGCGTTTCTGCTGAAGAGCAGAATATCCGTCGCGGCTGGGTAGAAGCGGGTATTAATAGCTTGCAAGAGCTGACCGCTGGTATCGAAAATGCCGCAAAAGCTGTTGGTATTGATAATCTTGATGCAGATGCAGGGTCACAGTTTTAAGCAGACACCAAGTAGCTAAAAGGTGCTTATTATCTGTATAAGACGTACCTTGATAAAATGATCAGTTGGGTAAATAGACGTTATCAACGATGGTTGGCAACGTCTATTTATCCGTTTCAAAATAGGCCAATAAGGCTATATTCTGAACCAGACTATCGATACCAATGACAACGTGATCGATATCGACTTGATGATTCTACTCTCAAAACTAAGGCGCTTGATGTTTATGAAAGCCATCTATCCAAAGTCTTCTGTTTTTCTTCTTGCTTCTGCCATAATACAAAATTTGCCATCCAAGCTTGCACTGCTCATGATGGGTGCAGCGGCGCTAAGCGCATGTCAACCAGCTGATAGCGTTTCGAATAAGACCTCGGATAATGAGGGCAGCGCAAGCACCAGTGAAACAACTCAACCGCTCACCTTTGAACGTGCCGAAAATATCGAAGCACTGGCTGGCGTGCCGATGCAGCAATTGATCAGCTTTGATCCTCAAGAGATCAAGCAAGGCGGTGATACGGGTATCAGTATTACCAGTGCTGAAAGCTACTCTAAGCCTTCATCGAACCTGACAGCGTCGCGTAAGGGTTCGTTTTTTATCGGTAATGCATTCTTTAAGCAGCCTTGGGTCGTCGCTCCTGCCAGTACCGACAGTCGAGATGGGCTTGGTGCGCTATTCAATGTGGCGGCTTGTCAGTCTTGCCATATCAAAGACGGCCGCGGTCATGCGCCCATGACTGCCGATGATGATGCGGACAGTTTATTGCTTCGTCTCTCTATGCCAGCAACAACGGATGAGCAGCGACAACAGTTACAGGACTCGCTGATTGAAAAGGTCGTCCACCCTATGTATGGTGGGCAATTGCAAGATCGGGGTATCCAAGGTGTCCCTGCTGAAGCCAGAATTGCGGTGCAGTGGACAGATAAGCCAGTCACTTTCGCTGATGGGCATATTGAGACGCTACGTGCGCCAACCTTTAATCTGACCAACCCTGGTTATGGCGCTTTTGATGAGGCGATGATGGTATCACCACGAGTGGCACTGCCTATGATTGGGCTTGGGCTGCTAGAGCAAATACCTGAGGATGATATTAAAAAACAAGCAAACGATAATAGCAATAGCGACATCAGTGGTAAGTTCAATTGGGTGATGGATCCACAGACTGGCAAACGTGCGCTTGGACGTTTTGGCTGGAAAGCCGGTCAAACCAAACTGATTACCCAGAATCAAAGTGCCTTTAACGAAGACATGGGTTTGACGTCAAACATTCGTCCTCATGAGTCCTGCATGCCGACACAGACCGCCTGCTTCAATGCGACAACAGGTGCTGATGAGCAAGGCAATGGCAAACCGCCTGTGGAAGTGAACGATGATGTTGCCAAGTTTGTGGAGTTTTATACCCGTAATTTGGCAGTGCCGCACCGCCGTAATGCGGATGATGCGCTGGTACTGGCGGGTAAAAAGCGTTTTTATGACATGGGCTGTCAAAGCTGCCATACACCAAGATATCAGTTGCCAAAAACTGACGATGATCATCTTGAGCAGCATGGACAAGTGATTTATCCTTACACCGATTTATTGCTGCACGACATGGGAGATGCTCTCGCTGATCGTACCATCGCAGGTAAGCTTCCACCAAAAGATGCTCAAGTTGAGTTTTTAGCCAATTCTTATGAATGGCGCACGCCCGCACTTTGGGGTGTGGGACTTGCGCAAACGGTTGATCCACAAGCGACGTTTTTGCATGATGGACGCGCTCGTACACTGATGGAAGCGGTTCTTTGGCACGGCGGAGAAGCCGAAAAGCAACAGCAACAAGTATTGAAATTAGACAAGCAAGGTCGCGCCGAGCTAAATGCGTTCTTAAAGTCGCTATAATAAGGTCACTGTAATACAGTCACTATTATAAAATCAGCACAAAAACGCTATAAATTACTACCTATAACATTACCGAGAAATCTATGAAAATAAATCACGCTTTGGCGATGGCGCTATCTGCATTGAGTGCCGGTCTGCTGATCAGCTGTGTTAAACCTGCCGACGACAACAAATCTGCAGAAGTGGATAGTCAAGAAGTTGCAAAAGACAATACAGCTACTGACAGCTCAGCAGAAAGCAGCAAGGAAAGCACTGAGCAGATCGTTGCGGTAGATATCAGCCCTGAGACTCAAAAAACGTATTTGACGCATGTGGCAGAGGACATTGTGATTCCTGTGTATGCTGATGCCGCAAAGCAAAGTGATCTATTAAATGAATTGGCGCAGAAACATTGTCAGCAAGCACCCGTCAGCGGCGCTGAGCTACAGGCATTACGCGCGCAGTGGTTAGTATTGGCACAAGCGTGGTCGGGTGCTGAGATGATTAATTTTGGTCCTGCGACTGCCAGCATGAGCAATTTGTACATCAACTATTATCCTGATGAGCGCGGCTTGGTACATAGCGGTGTGTCTGATTTGATTGCTGCCAATCCAACACTCACGCCAGAGCAGCTCGCGGGCGAGAGCGCTATCGTACAGGGTGTACCAGGACTAGAAGAAGCCTTGTTTGCCAATGAGAGCTTAAATGCTGGTCAATGCGCTTACGTGATTAGTGCGAGTAGTGCCTTGAGCACACGCCTAAAAGACATCGAGAAAAACTGGCAGCAAAACGCGACTGAGTTATTGGCGATAGAGCAAACAGCAGAGAGCGATCAAGGCTTGAACCAATGGTTTAACTCGCTATTGTCATTGGTTGAAACGATGAAGTCTAACGCCATTGACCAGCCGCTCGGTCTGACGGGTAAAGCAAAAGGTCATTTGCCAGCGGCTACGGCTGGTCAAAGCCGTGCTATTATCAATGCAAAACTAGACGCCATCAATAAAGCCATGACAGATCCCGTATTGACGGCGATACTTAATAGCAATGATGAGAGCACAGTCGCTAATAATCTATCGACGGCATTGGCTGACACGACCACTTTATTGGCACAAATGCCAGAAGATTTATCAGCCGCAGACAAAGACGATCAGCAGGCGCTATATGACCATCTCACTACCGTCACTCGCTTGATTAAACGCGAGCTAATTCCAGCACTCGGTATCCGCGTAGGCTTTAATAGCACCGATGGCGATTAAGGGATGTCTACTACTAAAGGCAATACGATGTCAGAAGATGAGCGCCATGACAGATTAGATGAGCCAAAAGCCAGTTCAATAAGCCGTGAGCTTTTGACGACGTCAATGCTCACGGCAGTCGGCACCGCGGCTCTGATTGGTATTCACCATCATTATCGTAAGCAGCAGCATCCAAATGCCAGTTTACAAGATTATGTGGCGGGTATGCGAGCGCAGTTACAAGTATTACAGTCGGGCGCTGGCTTAACGCCAAACCTTAAAAGCTTTCGCTATGCTTGTCAGCAAGCAGCGGTGTCATGGCAGCAGGCTTATCATCAAGCGATAGATGTTAAGAGTAACGTGCTTGATCTTACTGCTGTGCATACGACGACCATGCTCGTACGGCCTGTTCGCTGGGTCAGCGGCGTTGCCTCTATGCCAAAAAATAACGCGTCATTGAATCAAAATGAGCATGACTTTGGCGTGGTAGGTATTGATGCCGATAGACAAATCGTTTGGCAGACGACCATGCCTGAGCGTGTCCATGACATCGTTGTTCAGCCTACAAATGTATCTGAATCTCAAGTTCAGGATAGCAATGTCGACCAAAGGCGCGATGTCGTCGTCATGGGTCGTCGTCCAAGTGAAAAATTCTGGGTGCTTGATGCCTCAAATGGACAAGTACAACATGCGATCAAAGCGGATTTACATCGTCACTTTTATGGTCATGCTTGCTATAGCTTAGATGGTGAGCTGCTGTATGTGACTGAAAATGACACCGTCAGTCTGGCAGGTAAAATCGGTGTTTATGATACTAACGACGCTTATAAAAAAGTAGCAGAATTTAACTCTTATGGCATCGGCCCGCATGAGCTGATTATGCATCCCGATGGAGAGACATTAGTCATTGCAAACGGTGGCATTAAGACTGAGCAGGCCTCACGTGAAGAGCTAAATTTAGATACTATGCGACCATCGCTAGTCTACCTCAATCGTCATGATGGCACACTGCTTGAGCAAGTGGTGCCTGAGCACAATCAGATGAGCATACGTCATTTAGCGATGCACAATGATGGCACTGTCATGATCGGTATTCAGTTCCAAGGCGAAAAGCATATCAATGTACCGTTAGTACTGACTCACCAGCGCGGTGATGTTAGCTTTACGCCACTGACTATGCCAAACAATCAATGGCAACGCTTTCATCAATATATTGCGAGCGTCGCCGTTGATAGCGACCGTAATTTGCTTTGTGTGACCACTCCGATTGGTGGCTGTGCGGCAATTTATGACTTACATACTCGAAAGTTGATTGATGATGTGAGCTTGCCAGATTGTGCAGGGGCATCCGTCTTATCCAGTGCCAATAGATCAACGAACAAAGTCGACGATCCTATCGAGTCATCAGGATTTATTGTGAGTGATGGGCAAGGGCAATTGACCGCGTTAAGAGTGAGTGTTTCGTCAGATTCAAAATTGAATGGTAAAGATGATAAGCATATTAGTACAGACAGCCAGTTGCATATGATGTCCTTTGATAACCATTTGCAAGCGTTATAATACGTAGCCATTGGCACAGTTACTGTCATTGAGGAGATAAAACATTAGCTTGGAAATCCGTTTAGATACTATTAGACAGCAGCTCGCACAGGCAGATATTGAGCTACATATCAGCAAAAAGCGTGTCAAAAACATCAATTTTCGTTTAAAGCCGCATGTCTTGATGGTTTCTGTACCACTGCATATTAGTGATTCACAAGCTGCTGACGCGGTGGCGCGGCGAGTGTCTTGGGCGATTAACCACCATCCACAAGTACTAGAGCAACACCAGCGTAAACAAAGCGCGCCATCAGGTCTTACAACTTCTAAGAACCCTGTCTATCTATGGGGCACTGAGCAGACCTTTATGTTAAGCCATGATGAAAAAATGGCCTACTATCGCCAGCAGCTCTCCGATGTCATGCCGTCGCTATTTGAGAAATGGCAGCCAATCGTTGGTGTGCACGCCAATGAGATACGAGTAAAAAAAATGCACACGCGTTGGGGCAGCTGCAACACGCGCGCGAAGCGAATCTGGCTGTCCGTTTATCTTCCTGCCTATCCTATCGAATGCACCGAGTATGTGATCGTCCATGAACTGTGCCATTTGCATCATGCCAATCATAGCCCAGCATTCTGGCAAACGGTGGCGAGTGCCATGCCAGATTATCGGCAATGGCATAATATACTGGCAGGCAAGAGAGGGCAGTTGGATTGAGAGATCCATACATTGAGTCCATTAATTCTTTGAGCGACTTTCCCATCTAAATGACTTTCACTGTGTGAGAGTAATTTGTCTCCCTTTTTTCATCCTATTTAAAACGGCGACACATGTTGATAAGACTGATATGATAAGAAATAACGGTACAAATCGTGTCGTTTAAATGCAATTTTATATACAAGGATGTCAGATGGAAAACGTCAATCAAGCTGAGTTTTGGCAGGAGCGCTATGAGAAAAACAGTACTGGCTGGGATATGGGACAAGTATCACCACCGCTCAAAGCTTATATTGACCAGCTGCCTGAAAATGCTAAGGATAAGGCAATACTCGTACCAGGTGCTGGTAACGCTTACGAGGTAGGCTATCTATATGAGCAAGGATTTACCAATGTCACGTTGGTCGATTTTGCGCCAGCGCCGATTGAAGCCTTTGCGGCGCGTTATCCCGACTTCCCGTCTGAGCAGTTAATTTGTGCGGACTTTTTTAACTTATTAGCTGAGCAGTACCAATTTGATTGGATACTGGAGCAGACGTTTTTTTGTGCGATTAATCCAGTGCGCCGTGATGAGTATTTGCAGCAGATGGCAAGGTTACTAAAACCACAAGGCAAACTGGTTGGTTTGTTATTTGATACTGACTTTGGACGAGAGGAACCACCATTTGGTGGCACTAAAGAAGAGTACCAGCAGCGTTTTCAAAGCCATTTTGATATTGATATTATGGAACCTAGCTATAATTCACATCCAGCACGGCAAGGTAGTGAGTTATTTATAAAGCTGCGAGCGAAATGAGCTCGCGCTTGATATTGTCCCGAGCTTGCGCTTCTAATTGGCTATAGTAATAATCAGTCAAATAGAGTTTGGGATGCGCTAGTAATCCTTGTAATACCGCAGTGCGCCCATCACGGTAGTTGTCATCTGCGACGTGTGCATACTCTTGACGTATCGCTTGTGCATACTGCTGATAGGTAGACCAAGGCGCACCCAAAATACTCAAATCCATATCTAGCAGATATGCCGCATCACTGTATTCAACACTATATATCGACTCATCTATCTGATGATTGGCCGTCATCATGATGAGTGCGTAGATGTCTTGGCATTGCTCCGGACGTAGATAAGAACTCAGTGCGTCTACGGCATATTCAGCGCTTTTTTGCTCATTATCTACGCGTGTTGGGTCGTATATCACATCATGATAATACAGTGCCAACGCCACGATATATGGCTCAAACAGATGGTGTTTAATGCTTTCAAACTGTACCAATAACTGCTCAATATGACTCAGGGTATGATAAGCCCTCTGCGGTTCACCGTAGCGCACAGAGATATCTTGCCAGAGGGTTTGTACGTCGTCTGGTGTCACATCACTATTGAGAGCAGACAAGCATAAGTAAAAATGATTGCCCAGCTCCATATTTATAGGTGGCAATTCATTCATAATTAACCTTTGTCACTTTGCATTTATTTTGTATTAGCCGCATCTTTAAATGCCTTATTAAATACTTCTCCGAGCAAGCTGATATCATCGACACGCGCATAGTTCAGACGGGTGACAAAAGCAATATGGCGGTGTGGTCCTTCTTCAGCTAGAGGTACAGCGACGGCATTTTGGTTTTGCAGATGCAACTGATCGAGTGCCATTTCAGGCACTAGCGTCGTACCCATGTTGGCAAGCGCCATTTGAATCAGCGTGTTTAGACTGGCATCCGAGAAGCTTGATTTCATCTGTGCACGGTCAAAATGACAGACAGATAGCGTCTGATCGGTTAGGCAGTGGCCTTCACCAAGGAGCATAAGATTGGCAGTAGCTAGCTCGTCAGCGCTGATGGTATCAAGCTTGGCATGTACATCGTCTTTTGGGAAGACGGCAAAGAAGTCTTCACTCCAAAACTCAAAACTGTGCAGGCCATCTACAGCATATGGCAGCGCAATGATAGCCGTATCGATATGACCGTAGCGCACTTGCTCAAGCAACCGCTCGGTTTGCTGCTCAACGATCGTCATGCGAAACTCTGGATACTGAGCACGCAGGGCTGGTAGAACCTTTGGTAGCAAGTAAGGCGCAATCGTGGGAATGATACCGACGGTCATCGGATACGCTAGCGGCGTCTGATGGCTATGGGCGCGTGTGGTCAAATCACTCACTTCAGAGAACACGCGCTGTGCCCTTGTGAGGATTTCTTGACCGATAGGCGTAATCAGTACTTGCTTGTTATTGCGCTCAAAAATCTGTGTATCTAGCTGTTTTTCTAATTCTGCGATACCCAAGCTCAGGGCAGACTGCGAAATATTACAATCTTCGGCAGCACGTTTGAAGTGACGATGTTTGGCGACGGCTAGGGCAAACTCAAGTTGTCGTAAAGTAATCATAAAACCTCTCTTTTAATGGGTTTTTAATGTAATTTATCCTGTCAGTAAGCCTCTATAAGGCAGCAAATTACCAGTTATGTACCAATGATAGGATATAGAAAGCATAGTTTAACAAGTTTAATAAAACAAAACATCACATTAAAAACTTTTAACTGGATTAACCGTAGAATTCGCGTATAGTTTGTCGGGTAGCCCAGAAAGCTAAAGGGCTAGTTAAAAAATCCCTATAAATAATTTTAATTTACTTAACAAGAGAGGAGCCAATCATGGCGTCTATTATCAATCAAGCAATCCCAGAATTTTCAGCCGATGCCTATGTAAACGGTGAGTTCAAAACCATCACCTCAGAAGACGTAAAAGGCAATTGGGCGATCTTCCTATTTTACCCAGCTGATTTTACCTTTGTTTGCCCAACTGAACTAGAAGACATGGCCGCTCATTACGACGAGCTAAAAGGTTTGGGTGTTGAAGTATACTCAGTATCAACTGACACGCATTTCACGCACAAAGCATGGCATGATTCTTCAGAAGCGATCGGCAAAGTACAGTATCCAATGATCGGCGATCCTACTGGTAAAATCACTCGCGGCTTCAATGTCATGATTGAAGAAGCAGGTTTAGCAGAGCGTGGTACGTTCCTAGTAGATCCTGATGGTCTGATCCAAGTAGCAGAAATTCATGCTGGCGGTATCGGCCGTAGCGCAAAAGATATGCTACGTAAAGTAAAAGCCGCTCAGTACGTTCGTGAGAACGATGGCGAAGTTTGCCCAGCAGCTTGGGAGCAAGGCGGCGATACACTTAAGCCAAGTCTTGACCTAGTCGGTAAAATCTAAATAGCTATTTCATCCCTTAGATAAAGTAGCGCTGACTTTTATACTTTTAGTGTGAATCAGTTCTACAAATAAAGACCCCATTAACTGATGTTGATGGGGTTTTTTTATGACGCTAGCTACAATCTTATGAGTCTTATTTATTGATCATAAGCGTAGTAGGCGTAGTATATTCGAACCACTATTAAAGTGTTACAGCGTTAGACTCGTTTAGCCTACTACTGTAGTACTTGCACTCGTCTGCCTCGTACCACTTTTAATATTGATTGACTATATAGTGAATTCAGTATAAAAACGATACAGTGGGACTGGGATAAATTTTTCGCAGCATCGAGCAGCATAGCCACAGCACGCAAGGAAAATTTAGACCAGTTCGACCTTGATATATAATGTATTTGTTTTATTTAAGATTGACTATATCAGGCGCGAGATCGTTCTTTATTTTTATCAATAATCTTATAAATCTCGTCTTTGAGATGTAATTTACGCCGTTTCATTTGTTCTATTTCTTCTTCACGGCTGGCATGCTTGACTAGATCTTTTTCGAGATAATTGATTTTTTGATCAAGCTCGGCATGCTCATCAAAAATACTCGCAAAATGACTGTCTTTGAGCTTCAGTTCGGCAACAATATCTCTATTATCGTGGAAAGTATGTGTTTTTCTCATGTGTTCATCCTTGTCATGAAACGCAAGCTTGTCATAAGCAATCGCGTATGGTGTTAAAAAGACGGCTTAACTTAAGAACTATTCTCGATTGTAGCGTCTCGATTGTAGCGAAAAAATAGCCTAGATACTATGGCTATTATCTACCAGTATATTTGTATTTAATTAATTAAACCTATTAACGATTGATTTTATAAAACGTAAAGTTTGAGTTTCTCAGCTTGCCCAAATACTGCGAACACCTGATAATAGGGTCATTCAAGAGCGAAAGCTCGATATATACAAGGTTTTTTATAAAATTATTAAGTGTAAGAATTTCATATTTAGGCGTGCAGCATGACAGTTGCCGTTACATATTCAGTCATAATGAGGAACTAACATGATAGATCAAAATTTATTAGACGCAGTTAAGACATATAGCGAAAACATGACGCGCCCGATTACTTTTGTATTGGGTAGCGGTGAGCACGATAAGCGCGCTGAATTGATCGACTTTTTGAGCAAGATTGCGGGTACGACTGACAAAATCAATTTCGATGAGCAGGTTATCGATGACAGTTTGCCAAGCGCGATTAGTTTTAAAGTAGTCAGTCATGTTGATGGAGAGACTGCTGATACAGGTATCGTATTTAGTGGTATTCCTGGTGGTCATGAGTTTACCTCATTGATCCTAGCCATTTTGCAAGCGGGTGGTCATACGCTGAAATTGGATGAAGGTATCCAAAAGCTAATCAAACGCTTCAACAAGCCGCTACAGTTTCAGACCTACGTGTCACTATCATGCCATAACTGCCCAGAAGTGGTTCAGGCGTTGAATCAATTTGCGCTACTAAACGATGGTATCAGCAATGAGATGATCGATGGTGCGCTCTTCCAAGAGCAAGTAGAAGCAAACAAAATTCAAGGTGTACCGGCCGTATTCTTGAACGGTAAACCATTTGCCAATGGTCTGATTGACACTGCCAAACTGATTGGAAAATTACAAGAGCAGTTTCCTGATCTGTTGTCAGATGTGGAAGATGATGCTGAGCAACTAGAGCAGCAAGATGTCACTGTCATTGGTGCAGGTCCTGCAGGCGTTGCAGCAGCTATTTATACCGCGCGTAAAGGCTTAAAAGTCACCATTGTCGCTGATCGTATCGGTGGACAGGTCAAAGACACGCAAGATATCGAAAACTTGATCTCTGTACCTTTAACCAATGGTACTGATTTGTCGACTAATTTCGTTAAGCACTTGGCTGAGTACAATATCACGCTAAGAGAGCATGTCAGTGTGAAAGATATCGGCGAGACAGAAGAAGAAAACTACAGTATCAATCTAAATACAGGCGAGACGTTTGAAACTCGTAGTATTATCTTGGCGACAGGTGCCCAATGGCGTAAGCTTGGCGTACCGGGCGAAGAAGAAAATATCGGTAAAGGCGTGGCGTTTTGTGCCCACTGTGATGGTCCATTCTTCAAAGGTAAAGACATCTCAGTGATCGGCGGTGGTAACTCAGGCGTTGAGGCTGCGTTAGATCTGGCAGGCATTGTTAAGCACGTCACTGTATTAGAGTTCGCTGATGAGTTAAAAGCAGACCAGGTATTGATCAATAAAGCCAAAGAAAAATCCAATATTGAATTCATCACTGGTGCTGCAACCCAAGAGATCAAGGCGACTGATGGCAAAGTATCGTCCATCGTCTATCAAGATCGCAGCACAGGCGAGACACATGAGCGTGATTTATCAGGTGTGTTTGTACAAATCGGTCTCGTACCAAACACTGAATTTGTCAAAGGCTTTGTCGATTTAAACCGCTTTGGTGAGATTGAGATTGATGAGCGCTGCCGCACCGATCGCAAAGGTATTTTTGCTTGCGGTGATGTGACCACCGTACCATTTAAGCAGATTAATATTGCAATGGGTGAGGGTAGTAAAGCAGCATTGGCAGCATTTGAATATTTGGTTATGCAGTAAGTTTTAGTATCAGAATTAGTCTTAGAAGAAAAAGCCACCTTAATTGAGGTGGCTTTTTTTTGCGTTTTTATAGGAATTTTTCTATAGAATAGCGCCTAAAGTTTAAAAACCAGTCATTTTGATGAGTGAATAAAGCAATTTCTCTTGAAAAATGTCATCATCTACGTTACAAATGCGCCATTTTCGTTACAAATACGGGTCTTAGATGCGATAATAAGCCCAATAAAACCTATCATAGCGTCACGAACTATAAGGAAAATAGGCATGGAATATATAGAATCTTTTTTTGCCCTAGTCGGGGATCTAACATGGGGCTGGGCACTCGTGCCTATGTTAATTATTTTTGGTTTATTATTTACCATTGTGGGCAGGTTCGCTCAGTTTACATATTTTAAACGTATGTTCCGTGTATTTAAGACGGACGAAGTAGGAGACGACGGCATTTCTGCCCGTCAGGCGTTGCTCGTGTCGATCGGCGGACGTGTTGGCGGTGGTAACATTGCTGGTGTTGCCGTTGCAATCTCTTTAGGTGGTCCCGGTGCAGTTTTTTGGATGTGGGTTGTGGCACTCATCGGCATGATGACCAGTATTGTTGAATGTAGCTTGGCTCAGCTTTACAAGCGCAGAGACATTGATGGTAACTTTCGCGGTGGCCCTGCAACTTATATTTTACACGGTTTAGGTAAAGATTATCGTTGGCTCGCTGTCATTTATGCTATTGCTTTACTACTGTCTTTTTCCATTGGATTTATCGCATTCCAAGGTAATACGGTAGCAGGTTCTGCGCTTGAGAGTTTCGGGATTGATCGCTGGATATCAGGTACGGTACTGGTGGTTGCGGGTGGATTTATCGTCTTTGGTGGTATCCAGCGTATTGCAAAAGTCGCTGACGTTGTGATTCCTGTGATGGCGTTGATTTACATTGGGATGGCACTAATTATCATCGTGTTGAATATCGCCGATCTGCCTGCACTGATGGCAATGATTGTCAAAAATGCATTTGGTATTGAATCCGTCGTTGGTGGCGGTATCGGTGTGGCGATTGAGCAAGGCATGAAGCGCGGCCTGTTCTCTAATGAGGCAGGTTTGGGTTCTGCGCCTAACATTGCCGCCACTGCTTATGCCACGCATCCAGTCAGTCAAGGTATCTCGCAGTCACTATCAGTATTTATCGATACCATCGTTGTCTGTAGTGCCACGGCATTTATGATTTTGCTCAGCGGCGTTTATCAGCCAGGTGCCGAAGTTGATGGTATCGTACTCGCGCAGCAAGCGCTCACCGCGCAGCTTGGTGATTGGTCACAGTACGTGTTAACCATCTCGCTACTATTGTTTGCATTAAGCTCGATCATGTATAACTACTACATGGGCGAAAATGCGATTAACTTCTTGGTTAAGAAGAATACTAAAACGGCAACCTTCGTGTTGCGTGTTGTGGTGATTGCGATCTTGTTCTTGGGCGCAGTCGCTCCAGCAGCTACCACCGTGTTCTTCTTCGCCGATCCATTGATGGGCGTACTGGCACTTGCCAACTTATTGGCCTTGATTATGCTGTTCCCGCGTGCCAAGCGCTTACTTGACGACTTTGCCCGTCAATTAAAATCAGGCGTCAAAGAGCCGTTATTCGATGCGCAAGAGTATGAGAAATTAGATCTCGATCTGAGTGCATGGGGCAAAAAAGCAGTAAAAGAGGCATTAGAGCAAAAACAGTAAAACGTTATGCTTGAAGTCTTATCAAATAAAAAACCACTTTAGCTTGGCTAAAGTGGTTTTTTTGTGGAAAGTGTTATTTAGCCGACAATATACCCGATAACGAGACAACCTCACCCGCTTCATCTTCTTCGATAATCCGTGTCTCTTGCAGTGCTGCTTGAATCCAAGCCTTGATATGCGGGTTATTCAGCATGGTCTGGCAATACTGCTTAGTCAGTGGTTGCAAAGTGATATTAGACGTATCAGCATAGGTCTGTAATCGCAACACCACTGGGGCAAAAAAGACATCAGCTGCTGTGAAATGTCCAAACAAATAACTGTTCGTCGAACGTCCTTTTAAGCAATCGGCAAAGATAGCCTCAATACGAGCAATATCAGATAAGCACGCACTGCTCGGTTGTATTTTAGCAGTTGCTCTGATATTCATCGGCATCTCATTACGAATACCTGATAATCCTGAATGCATCTCAGCAATGATGCTTTGGCAATAGGCGCTGTTGATTCTATTTTGATGGTCAGTTTGAGCGTTAGTGTCAGGCTTATTGATGCCTGTCCAAATATTGATATCCGTAAAGTACTCATCAATATGTATCGCAATGGCTAACGTATCCCAAACAGTGACTTTTTCATTGCCTTCACCGTAGACCAATACAGGGACTTTTCCTGTTGGTGAATGCGCCTCAAGTATTGGGCGTGCTGAGGGATCAAACAATTCAATCAGCTGCTCGTCAAAGTCAACATTGAACGCTTTTAAGAGTAACCATGCCCGTAGCGACCAAGAGGAGTAGTTTTTATTGCCGATAATCAGTAGTGGTTTTTGCATTTTTAAATCCTATTCAACGATCACAGTGACTTCTGATTGTGTACTCAATGTCAAAAATTAACCAGTCTATAACTTGCGTGATATCTCTATCATTCAAATGATATCCCAAAAAATGCCCATCCAAAATCTGGATGGGCATTTTTATTTTTAGCGCTAGCAAGTTTTATTAGCTTAATAACAGGCTAGTCGTCTAACAAATCCATTTGCTTGGCGGCTTCATAGATACCGTTTGAGCGGTTACCCGTACGGCAAAAGATAAGCATTGGCTGCTCAGCTTGGTTAAAGAAATCTGCAAATGCTTCGACATGCTGCTGAGTCAAGCCATTACCTGAGAATGAAATCTCTTTATAAGCAAGTCCTGCTTCCTTAGCAGCGGCTTCAATCTCTGCGCTGGTTGGCTGATTTGGTTCTTCACCGTCAGGACGGTTGTTGATAATGGTTTTAAAGCCATTTTCGGCAATCATAGGGACTTGGTCAGGGGTGATCTGTCCGGTAAAGCTAACTTCATGGCTCATAGGAGCTCCTTTTTTATTGGTTGAGTTGGTGGTGTAAAATACATTTATGATTGAGCCAAAGCGAGCAATATGACTATAGCAAGCCCTGCATCAATGCGCTTTGATACAGCAGTTTGGCGCGTGCGCCCGTACCGCAAAACATCAATATGGGCTTTGGCATCGCATGATAAAACTCAGCAAACTGCTCTACGGTCAGCATACTCAAGCGCTCATCATCGAATGGTAGATGATGATAGGTTAAGTTTGCTTCTTTTGTAGCAGTTGCCAAATCACAGCTGTTAGGCTGTGTTTCGATCTCAGCGTCTGGACGTATATTGAGTACTGAGCGATAGCCAAGCTCGGCAATTTTGATACATTGGCTTGGATAAATTTGCTTATAAATCGTTAGGTCATTGGTCATAAATAGCTTCAGTTATCGTTATTAATATATATTTATTATTGAGCTCGTGGCAGAGATGATAAAAATAAGGTCATGCATTGTTGAGACTGAAACGACGGGTGATATGTGTTTATGTACCATTAGCCTATGTTCAGTCAATCTAGCATAACACAGGCTCTATCATAGCGATATTGTACGATAGACGACAGTAGCGATTAAAAGCGCGGTACAAAAATAATGACGCAGCTAAATGTCTTTCAAGGCATCGACGGCATCTAACGTACTGAGATATACCTGCCCTGACAGCTCACTAATGAGCGGGGTCTGCCCGATGATATCCATGACAGGGCCCTTAATAAAACTAAAATGTAAGCGCTTGTTTTGCAGCGCAAGCTCTTTATTTAAGGTACTGAGCATCTCTTGTGCTGTCAGATCAATATGATTGACCGCGGCCATGATCAAAATAATTTCCTGCGCTGCTGGATATTGCTGCATTGCATTTAGAATACGGCGGTGTACCGATTCACTATTGCCAAAAAACAGACTCTCATCGATACGCAGCATCAATAAATTGTCAAAAGTCACCACATCGTGACGATTGATATTGCGAAAGTGTCCGGTACCGCCCAGCTGTCCCACGATGGCGACATGTGGCTTACTTGATTGCCAGATGAGACTGGCGAATGACACCATTAGCCCAATAACCAAACCCGTATTTAGCCCAAATATGAGCACACCGACGAACGCTGCCAAAAAGCTAGCTCCATCCAAGCGATCGCGTTGCCAAGCAGACTTTAAAGTCGCAATATCTATCAGACCAATGATAGAGGCCATGATGGTTGCACCGAGTAACGCATAAGGCAAGGGTGCAAGTGCATTACTAAAGGCAATCAGCGCGGCAATCATTACCAGCACCGTCACAAGGCTGGCAAGGGGTGTCTTTGCTCCAGAATCTGCATTGATCGCCGTGCGTGAAAAGCCACCTGCGACCGCAAAGCTCTGGAACAGTCCGCCAGATAGATTGGCAAGACCAAGACCCGTCAGCTCATGGTTGGCATCGAAGCTCTCACCGCGCAAGCGTGCGTAAGTACTGGCAACGGAACTGCTAGAGACAAAAACAATTAGTGCCATCAATCCTGCGGTCGGCAAGAGTTTGAGCGCTTCTTGTAGGTCGGTCATATGCGGTAGTGTAAAGCTGGGTAGACCATGCGGGATACGACCAATGGTCGCAACCCCTAACGAATTCCAGTGCAATAGCATACTTAGAACGATAGCAATACCCAGTAAAACCAATGGAAATAAACGTTCGGCCCATTTGGCATACGATGATGACAGCCATGTTCGCCATACCCATTGACTCGCGTAGCGGTTAGCGACCAAAAGTACAAACGCGATAATACCAATCACTAAGGTCAGCGGATGCACCTGACTGGCATAGCGCTGCATGGTAGATAAATAGCCAACCAAGCTGCTACCAGCGATAGGTATCGCCATCAGATACTTCAGCTGACTGACAAAGATAAGCACTGCCGCGCCGCTCACAAACCCTGCTGAGACGCCGCGACTGATAAACTGCATAATCCAGCCAAGCTTTAGCCGCCCTGCAATCCACAGTAATGCCCCTACCATTAATGCCAATAAACTCGCCATCAGGGCATACTGCTCTGTGCCTTGCTCAGCATAAGGCAGTAGACCACTGGCCGTCATGATGGCAGTGATCGCGACGGGCCCAACAGCTTGTACGTTGCTAGAACCAAGCCAAGCATAGACGAGTACAGGCACGATCGCAGAATACAGACCATACACGGGCGGCAGACCAGCAAGTACCGCATAACCTAGGCTTTGTGGTATCACCAGTACGCCCACCACCAGTCCTGCGACCAGATCAGTCGGTAATGCTGTGAGCTGGTATTGGCGCAGCCAAGTAGGAATCAGACGTGCAGCGATAGAAGACATATCAATACATCACCAAGATAGAAAGCAGTATAAAACAGTCAGGCGAGTACGGCATTATTCGGTTTTGGCACAAAATCTCTGATAAAGCAGATCTAATACGGCTAAAGCATCATCACTTGCGATACGATAGTAAATTTGCTTGCCCTCACGGCGAGTGGCAACCAGCTCATCCTTACGCAAGATACCCAGTTGCTGCGACAAGCTTGGCTGTCCAACACCAACCAACCCCTCAAGCTCACCGACGCAGTACTCACCTTGTGTCAACTGACAAAGTAAAAGTAGGCGATCAGGATGAGAGAGCGACTTTAGTAATTGGCTGGCCTGCATCGATGCTTGTTGCATTTGTTTGGCAAGATCAATAGATGAAAAGTCGGCGCTATCAGAGGACGTATCATGGTTAGCGCTATGAGTAGATGTACTCATTGATGAAATAGAAGTAGCCAGAATAAGCTCCTTATATAATAGGGCAGTCACTGCCATATTATTTTCAATAACATAGGGTTCATTATCAATGATATCGCGCCACATAGCAAGATATAATTATTTACATTATATAAATTGATAAAATGTATTGCAGTTGCTATATTAGTAATAACAAAAAAATCGTAATGATAAGCAATCATTATATACGACTCAATATCATACTTAAGCGTTAATTGAATATAAAAACCACATTGCCATAACACTCAAACACTCATAAATAGACAAAGAGGCAGCCATGCAAGTTCATTCTTTCTTAGATAGAGACACAGAAACCTACACACATGTACTGGCTGATGTCGAGCAGCAGCTATGTGCCATGATTGATCCAGTATTAAACTTTGATGCAAAATCAGGTAGGACGAGCACAAGCAGCGTTGACGAGGTCATTGAGTTCGTACGTGAGCGCGGTTGGGCGCTGAAATACATTATTGAGACGCACGCTCATGCGGATCATTTATCGGCGGCGATCCATGTCAAAGAAAGCCTGGGTGGACAATTGGTCATCGGTCAGCACATCACTGAAGTACAAAAAATATTTAAGCAAATCTTTAACTTTGATACCAGTTTCCGCACCGATGCCAGTCAGTTTGATATTTTGACAGACGATGGTGAGACGTTAGCGCTCGGCAGTATTACAATCACAGCCATGTATGTGCCAGGTCATACTCGTGCTGATATGGCCTATGTGGCGGCTGATAATGAGAAAACAGTGGTGTTCGTCGGCGATACGTTATTTGCCCCTGATGTGGGCACGGCTCGCTGTGATTTCCCAGGTGGTGACGCAAAGACGCTTTATCGCTCTATCCAAAAACTGCTCGCACTCCCTGAAGATACTGTGATGTATCTGTGCCATGACTATCCGCGTGAGAGTCGCCAGCACTGCCCAACGACTACCGTTGCTGCCCAAAAATTAGAAAATATCCATGTCAAAGACAGTATCAACGAAGCAGAGTTTGTGCAAATGCGTGAGCGCCGCGATGCGACCTTGGACATGCCGCGTCTGATTATACCAGCGGTACAAGTGAATATTGATGCGGGGAACTTTCCCGCGCCAGAGGACAACGGTACGCGCTATCTAAAAGTACCTATCAATGTCCTTGGTGAATAAATCAAAGCGTGTCATGACTAAAAAATATGATATATCGTATCGCGCTGTAGGGTAGGCACTTATCTATAAATGACTATGCTAAAATTATTGATACAAACCGATCGAGACACTCCAGAACAATTAAAATAGGACACAGATAATGAGTGAATACAGTTTTCATTTAGTATGCCTGCATTGCCAGGCCACCAACCGTGTTCCGGCTGCACGGCTAAGCGCTGCACCGAAGTGTGGCAAGTGTGGTCAGGCATTGTTGACCGCAAGCCCGCATGAGCTTAATGCACAGACGGCCAATAAGGTTATCCAAAAAAACGACGTATTGACCATCGTAGATTTTTGGGCGAGCTGGTGCCAGCCGTGCATTATGATGGCACCAGAGTTCAAGACGGCTGCTGGTCAATTGCCGCAGGTAGTGTTTGCCAAAGTACAGACGGATAAATATGAGCAAGCGGCAGCCCCTTATAATATCCGAAGCTTACCGACGATGGTTGCCTTTAGAAATGGTAAGGAAGTCGCGCGTCAGTCAGGCGCACTACCAAGCAATCAAATCATCCAGTGGGTGCAAAGCCTGCAGGCGTAAGGCTTAGTAAAGTAGTATTACTCAGATTAGATTATGACTCATCAAAGTTATAGCTATAAAAAAGCCAATATGCTGAGCGCGTATTGGCTTTTTTGTTATGTCACGATTCTATCTTAACGAGAGTGCAGATCGCTAAATCTTATTCACCATAAATCTTGATGCCATTGGCAAAACTACAACGTTGAATACGGGCAGATTGGACAATCGCATCGCGCTCACCATAGAGCCGCGATAACTTTGCGTCACGCGCTTTGGTATTATTGCTTTTGCCAACCCCAAAGCTAATATTGGGAGAGATACCCCAGCGTCCTGCAGAAATCCCCACGCCCACGCCGGACGCTGCAAAAGTAGATTGCTCATTGCGCGCCGCTTCGACATAACGGTTGACGCGATTGTATTCTTGGCTCAATGCTTGGCAATCATAGTTTTGATAAGTGCTGGGCGGCACATATTGCGGCGTGACATTGCCCGTAGAGGCACAGCCTGAGAGCGCAAAAACGCCAACTGTTGCCAGTAGTGTCGCCTTGGTAAACGTTTTCATAGTGGCTCCATTAAGCTAAGTAATTGTATTTATATCTATTTAAGATAGCAAAAATAGCATGTTTAAGATATTGAAAAAATATAAATGGTTAAATATTTTACGGTCTTATCAATACGTCTGCTTGTGCGATAGCAATACAATATTTACTCAAAATATTAAAGCGCTGCTACAACGACAATTGCTTATCAAAATAGGTTGGCGGGTTTGACAAAGGCGAGTATTACAATGCCAACATATGCGATAGCTGAAATCAGGATACCTGTTTTGCTCTGAGTGGGTGTCGCATGGGTATTAAAGGCTTTGATACTTGAGCTGATCGCTGCGATAAGTAAGATGATTTTGGCAAATACCCACTGTACAGGCGCATTAACACTCATCAGTTGCATGAGCATGATCGCACCTGATACGATCAGTAATGCATAGATAATATGAGTGGCGATCTTGACCACACGTGGCGCGCGTCTATTTGCGCTGAGCACTAAGTAGCTCTGATATAAGAACAGCACAATGGTCAGTACTGCCATCAGCATGTGTAGATGTTTCATCGAATATTGCTCCTGCTAGAACTGCATTATATGGGCTTATTTAAAACATTTTATTGTCAGCTATTTATTTTGACCCGCACATAATGGACTGTCAGGGCTTTGACCTTGCCACTCTGTCGGTGTATAAGCATGAATGGCTAAAGCATGTACTTGACCGTCTTGTGACGTCAATAAAGGCGTAACCAATCCATATATTAGCTGATGACGCCCGACCAGTCGCTTGCCCTCGAATGCCTCACTGACAATAGTGAGCTTAAAGTGGCTTTCTTTGCCTTCGAAATAGCCAGCATGGGCCATTGACTCATTGATTAGTTCAATGTGCTGCGGCTCTAGAGCCTGTAGCTTGGCATGAAGTGCATCGGCGGTAGGTGTAGTGCTCATAACAATCCTTCAATGTATATTGCGCAATTCTATTAGGCAATCTGCAAATGATATCTATCGGTATTATAGCAGACATAGAAACCAGTACAGCGCGCGTTTTAAGACCTCTTAAATTGTGACAACCATAAATAGTAAAAGTAAAAAAGCAAAGCGCAGCTCAGAGTCTGTACTTTGCTTTTTGGTATTTGCGCACTTCATGAGTCGTAGCTTAATACGCTAAGTCACGTGTTAACGACGCGCCTTTTGATACAGTGGCATTACTTTTGGCATTAATGATTGTAGCTCCGCGATACGGCTGCTGCTCGTTGGGTGAGTGCTTAGGAATTGAGGCGGCTCGCCTTGGCTTGCACGCTGCATTTTTTGCCATAAAGTAATAGCGGCCTGTGGGTTATAACCTGCGCGCGCCATTAACTCAAGACCAATTTGATCGGCTTCGCTCTCTTGGGTACGACTGTGCGGACGGCTCAAGCCTAGATCGCCAGCAACGCTTGCTAGCTGCGCTTGACCTTGTGATAGACCAAAGATACTAGCAGCAACACCGATACCTGTTTGGGTCGCGTATTCGCGTGAGATGCGTTCACGTGAGTGCTCACGTAATGCGTGAGAGATTTCATGACCCATGATCGCAGCAATCTCATCATCAGTTAAGTTCAGACGGTCAATGATGCCTGAGTAAAACATAACCTTACCACCTGGCATAACAAAAGCATTCAACTGATCAGATTTGATCGTGTGTACTTCCCATTTCCATCTTGCTGCATCTGCACGATAAACACCCACTTGACCAACCAAACGATTAGCAATTTTTTTCAAGCGATTCAATTGGGCGGTATTGGTATCTAATACACCTTTTGATCTTGCATCTTGCAGTGTCTTCGCGTAGCTCTGTGCAGATAACTGCAGTACTTGCTCGCTAGAAACCAACAATAACTGCTGACGATCGACGCCGACGGCACCAGTATTGGTCGTACTGGTACAGCCTGTCAATGTTAGCGCGGACAATGAAGCCGCCATCACACCAGTGGTCAATAGTTTTTTCATAAAAAGCATCCTCTCGATAAATGGTAAAAAGAAAAATCAAACAAAGTAAATCGCGTTGCAGCAAGTAATGGCACTATTTTTTATGGCTCTTTATCGACGCCCAATCACCTACTAATAGAGCTATCATTGTAAATAAGTATAATAATGTTAACCAAGTAAAACCAAGATAGGAAAAGTAACAATAGAGCGTATGATTGTAAGTGAAATAGACATTGTTCATAATGAAGTAACGTTTTGCTTTTAGTGATAGCAAAAAAATTTATAATATTTTACAAACGTGACGTAAGGTAAACTGTGGACCGATAGGGTTTAACCGAAGTAGTAGGTATCAATGTCAGAGGATAAACCTCAAAGTGCTATTATTAATATGAAATAATTTATATTTTTCTAAAAGCAATTCCTTTTTTAAATCAATTGCTTATGTGGTATTTTCTCAAAAACGAAGGTCTGGACTGGAAATATCAGCCATAATTTTTAAAAAAGGTGTTGACACCCACAGAATATTTGCTAAAATAGCCAGCCTATCGAGACGGAGTAGTTGTTAACAACACGATGATTCGATAATAAGCGGGAATAGCTCAGTGGTAGAGCATAACCTTGCCAAGGTTGGGGTCGAGAGTTCGAATCTCTTTTCCCGCTCCAAATATGGCTTGAAAAAGCACAAAAAGCCTCACTTTATAGTGAGGCTTTTTTTTATGCGTAAAATCCGACTTAGCGCTACTTTTTAGATAAATAACCGAAGACAAAGAACAGATCGACGCTCTATGGAAAGAAGAGAATATAGCAATAGCTGTCATGGGTGCTATACACTAGACGTATCAACTTAAATACTTGAGTACTTTTGTAAATACCCCATTCTTAACACAACATCATCGTAGAATAATTAAGCCACCTGCCTGTACTCGGTAGGTGTCATATCATTAAGTGAATCATGGGGTCTTTCGTTGTTATAAACCTTGATCCAGTCTTCAGTCAGCATATTGACCTCGTTTAAATTGTTGAAAAGGTAGCAATCTAAAACCTCATTGCGATAACTGCGATTAAACCGTTCAATATAAGCGTTCTGATAAGGACAGCCAGGCTCGATATAATCAATATAGATGCCATGAGCTGATGCCCAATCAGTGAATACGCTAGATGTAAACTCACTGCCGTTATCCACACGAATTTGCTTAGGATAACCATGCCACTCAGCCAGCTGATCAAGGTAGCGAATCACTCGGAGTGAGGGAATACTGGTACCAATATCAATGCCTAATATAGTCAATCCACTATAAAAGCGTTACAGCGTTAACCTTGCTGGAAGTATGACAGATACATCTGCACTCGGCTGCCTTGTACCACTCTCAAATTGGATCAACTATACTTCACGGTTGTAATCATCAATCACATTAAAGGTTCAAAAGTGAATAGTGTTGTGTAGTCTGTCGCTCATAAAGTCCATTGACCATGTATGACCCAATGCGTTTGGCACACTTAACGGCTGAGGATGACGTGCTGGTAGCCGTCTTTTAGACTTACGGCGTAGGTTTAAGTTTAACGCGGTATAAACACGATGTACGCGCTTGTGATTCCATTGATAGCCAAGCTTACGTATGCGTTTAAAGCACTTTGGGAAACCCCAACGATTGTGCTTGTCAGTAAGCTTGTTTAAGACATCAATAATCTCACTGTCATCAGATAGCTTAGGCTTATAGTAGTAAGCGGTTCGACTCATGCAGACCACCTGACAACTCACTGCAATGCTGACATCATACTGCGCCTGTAATTCTTGCGCCCAGACTTTGCGCTCGGGTACAGGCGCTATAGCTTTTTTATGATCTCTTCCGGCATTTGCGCTTTAAGGCTTAAATCAGCATACATCTGTTTGAGCCTACGGTTTTCTTCTTCAAGCTCTTTTAATCGCTTAACATCAGAGGCTTCCATACCACCATACTTGGATCTAACTTCGCTATCGCTTCGTCTTGCGTCACTAAAACAGTCTCCCAGACTGTTTCTTAACGTTCCTCATTATAAAAGTCGAGCTAGCTACCCCGTATTTACGGCACAGCTTTTTAGCAGGTATCCCAGCGTCTTCTTCTTTTAATATCGATACGATTTGGGTCTCAGTCATTCGTTTGCTCATATCAAAACGCCTGCTGGTATTTTAGCAGTTAGCTTCTACTTTTAAGTGTTATTATTTTTTTGGGGTGATTACCATTTAACGTCAAAAACATAGTTTCTAGGCTCTAAAATATAATCATTATCAATTAGTATGATTTTTCCTACCCAGTGGTCGTTATTTCTCCTTGAATGGTCGAGTAGAAACATGACCTGACTCCGTATATAGAATATAATAACAGTCACTACGGAAATTTGTTTACGATTACGCTATAGTTTCTGTACCTAAAAATACATTTAATTATTCGTATTCAATTATCATAATTCCTTAAGTGTAAGTAAGCATATTTAAGTTATACTAATGTTTATATAGTCAATTCAGCTTAACATAATTTGATATTGCTCGATTGTGCAAGTGTCTCTAATCGAGAATTATCTCAACACAAAAAAATAGGAAAAAAGTATGTCAAATATCAATGAGTCTTTACAAGAGTTAATGGATCTTGATGGTGCGATGGGTGCCTGCATTGTGGATTATATGTCAGGTATGGTGTTAGGCACGATTGGTGGCGGTGTCGATCTTGAGCTGGCTGCTGCCGGTAACTCACAAGTTGTAAAGGCAAAAGTAGCAACGATGAAATCACTCGACATCAAAGGTGAAATCGAAGATATGTTGATCACACTAGAGTCTCAGCTACACATCATTCGTCCGACAGCCAGTCATGAAGATTTATTTATCTACTTAGTACTTGATAAATCAAAAGCGAACCTTGCATTGGCACGCCGTAAAGTACAGTCAATCGAAAGCAAACTAGAAATATAATTTGGCCAAAATCAATTGAGCCAGTCACTATAGTAAAACCATTATAAAATGGTATAGCAAGATTAAACGCTATTTTTCGCAGCCTTTGGAGACGCAGTCACAGCAAGCAAGAAAAGTAGCGTTTAATCGAGCGGGTTTCCTATGCTGTATCAATTTTATTGAGGTTCTACTATAGTTTATTGATTCTGCCTTATTACATCTGATGTATTACCTAGGATACACAATAAGGTCAAATTCGTTATATACAGTATGTATATAACGAATTATTAATTTATATATAATTATAAGAACTTAATTAAGTTTTAGATGTTCTATCAAATGGTGGCAAAATGAAATGTATTGCATACGTCAGCAGAGTGCCTATCAAAGATCGCAGTATTCGTATGCCTAGTGGGTTATCAGACATCATTAGCGTCTCTAGTAAGAATAATCCACAGTCACACATCACAGGCATCATATCCTATCGTGAAGGGCAGTATCTTCAGGTGCTGGAAGGTCCTGATATTGAAGTAGATAGACTGATGGCTAAGATATCATCTGATACTAGGCATGAAAATATCTGGGTTTTTCTGAATAAAAGTGTAACTGAACGTAGCTTTCGTAATTGGGGCATCAGCGTGTTCGACTTTGTGGATCAAGGCACTTTTTTTGATGATTTTATTGAAAAAAATAGCGTTGTCTTAAACAGTTTCGATGAGCAGCAAACAAAACGTATTCAGCCATTTTTTGATATACACAAGTCTAATACCGCCTCCCAAAAGGATTATAAAGGTAAAAGTCTCAAATTATTGGCTTGGCCTGACCTAAATCATGTCAGTAATCCTCAAATGATTATGGATTTATGTGTCAAACTGACAAAAAAACCTTATCCGTTTGATACATTGGTCGCTAGTGGTGAGTTTGGTTCGTCTCCTCAAGTCACAGAAATAATCAATGGGTTTGATCAATCAGGTATACTGAGCGTGACAGAGACACAGCCGTTAGACGAGCCAAAGGTTAATGGAAAAAAGCCTAATAAGTTTTATGGCGCGATCAAGAAATTCTTAGGAATGAGGTAAAAAATTGAATTATCAGAAGTTAGCTATCATTGGTGAAGTAGGTGCTGGAAAAACTCGAATGGTTAAGACGTTGAGTGAAATCAGCCCTTTTGAGACAGAGGCAAGATCGAGTATCGATATTGGTAAAGAGTACACGACTGTCGGTATTGATTATGGCAGAATTACTTTATCTGATGATATGGCACTAGGTATCTATGGAGTTCCAGGTCAAGAGCGTTTTTCTTTTTTGTGGGAATTTGTCAACCACTCTTTATGGGGCTTGCTCATCTTAATCAAGCATGGCGAGACGCCTGATTATGCAAATTTAGATAAACTGCTACACTTTTTTGCACCAGCAAAAAAGCAGACGACCTGTATCGTTGGTATTACTCACTGCGAAGATGCCGATAAACAAAGCGTGGCTGTGCTCGGACAAGAGATCAGAGTCATGCTGATGGAACACGATATAGTCGCGCCTGTGATCAATGTAGATCCAAGAAACAAAGAGTCCGCTGTGTCTCTATTATCATTATTTAATACCCTGAACAATCAAGGTTGATGTTAGATATGACTACACAAAACGAAAAATCACCTGCAAAAATAGCACTTTTGGGTCACATGAAAGCGTTGTGTGAGGCCAATAGAGAAATCGTATTGGTCAGCTTATGCACCACAGATGGTTTTCCTATTAGCTGCTTCTCGATCAAAGAGTTGAGCAACCAATCTGACAAGTTTGCGGCGATGAGCAGTACGCTATCAGCGCTCAGCGACTCATCAGCTGCCCAGATGAAACAAGGTAAGTGCGATATCACAATCGTTGAAGCCACGTCTGGCAATATGCTATTTGTCAAAACAGACTATATCGGCAAACCATGTGTATTGACCGTTGTGGCACAAGACAAGATGGCATTAGCAGAAGCAAGATATAAGACTAAGAAGCTGATTGGCGAAATCTCATCTATTACCGAGTAACGTGAAATTATTGCTAGTAGATCGCTTCTTAGAGCTACAACGCTATACTTTGTAAAAGATTAGGGCGTGTTGAACATTCGCAAATAGGCACTGCTGATCGCTAAAATTGTTCCAGACAAGGCACAAAGCGACGATAATGCAGATGCCTTAGCGAGATTTGTAACGCAGTATGGGGCAATTTTAGCATCAGCCCCAACGATAAAAGCAGGGGACAGGACTCTTTTTTGCCGCTTCATCGTTAAAAATAAGCGCTTAGAGTGACTAAACTTATTATTTTTAACATCGAATCGCCTAAAAAATAGTCGCTGTCAGTGCCATGGTCGAATGTTCAACACGCCCTAACCTTGCTTAATCAAATCTTATCAAAAATCATCCCAATACGGATGATTACCAAAGCGCTCAGCAATGAAGTCAATCAAATAACGACAACGCTGCGATAAAAACCGATTTTTTGGATAGACGGCATAAGCGTTTAGTATTGGCAATTGATACTGCTGCAAAATCGGTACAAGCTCGCCACGCGCCAGCTTTTTATAAGCGATGAAAGTTGGAATGACGGTAATGCCATGTCCTTTTACTGCCAAATCCGTTAAAAACTCACCATTGGTGGCTTTAATTTTGGCGTTCATCGCGTGATAATGCTTTTTTCCTTGGGCGTCAATCAGCTCTATATTGTTTGTTTGACCAAGACTGTATTGCAAAAACTCATGCTCCTCCAAATCTTCTAATGTATGAGGTGTGCCCATTTTTTTTAAATAGTCGGGGCTGGCGCAGATGACGCAACGAATCCGTGCCAGTGGCTTTGCTTGATAACTAGAATCTCGTAGCTCTCTGATTCGAATAGCCAGCTCATATCCTTCTTCAATCAGATCAACATGCCGATCAGAAAAATCCAATTCAAACTTCAGGTTTGGGTGCTGATTGGCATATTCATCAATCACATCAGTCAGATGCATAAGACCAAACGATAATGGCGCGGTCATCTTTAGCGTACCCCCAATGCGCGTTGGCGTATCATTGGTAGTCTCGTTCAAGGCATCAACCGCGTTTAAGATACTGTTGACCTGCTGATAATACTGCTCACCTGCTTGTGTCAAGTGAGAGTGGCGCGTCGTACGGCTGATCAACTGAGTGCCTAGGCGCGCCTCCAAGTCTTTTAGGCGGCGGCTGACGGCTGACTTTGCAATATTTAATTGTTCGGCGGCTTTAGTGATGCTGCCTGCCTCGACAATGCGTACAAATATCGCCATGTCTTCTAACTGTCCCATTATCGATGCCTCATTATTGTTCTAATAAAAAGAATAGTTATTTGCACTTATGTCTGTTTATCTCTATATAGTCAACAATTATAATAGATACATTGTTCAATCACGTGAATTAATAACAAATATATAGAGAATAAACGTGTTGATAATTAAGGATAAATAATGAAAACGATCTATCATGCAGCAGACTCACGCGGTAATGCCAATCACGGCTGGCTCAAAAGCCGTCATACCTTTAGTTTTGCCAATTACTATAATCCTGAGCGTATGGGCTTTGGTGTTTTACGTGTCATCAATGATGATTTTGTCATTGGTGGTCAAGGGTTCGGCAAGCACTCACACCGTGATATGGAAATTATCAGCATTCCTCTAGCTGGCAAACTTGCGCATGGCGATAGCATCGGTAATGAGGGCATGATTGAGACAGGTGAGATCCAAGTCATGTCAGCGGGCACAGGCATCACTCATAGTGAAATGAATGGCAGTCGTGAAGAAGCTGTGAGATTTTTACAGATCTGGGTCATGCCAAATAAAATGAGTGTTGCTCCTCGCTATCAGCAAGTGCACATGGGAACCATCATGACGCCCAATGAATTCAATCAGGTGCTATCACCAAATGCAGATGATGCAGGGGTTTGGATTCATCAAGATGCTTGGTTCAGTATGGGAGAGTTTGATGAAGGCGTGACGCAGACCTACCAACTAAACAATCCTAATAATGGTGTTTATATTTTTGTGATTGCAGGAACAGTCGTGATAGACGGTAACATTTTGTCTACTCGAGACGGCCTTGGGGTTTGGGATACTAAGCACTTCACTATGGAAGTGAAAGAGGCGGCAACAGTATTAGTGATGGAAGTGCCGCTTTCTATGTAGATCACGGATGAGCGCCGTAGCATCGTTCGTTCGCTCGACTAACCGCATACAGATCAAGAGGTGCCACATGACGATTAGAACTCTAAAGCCACGATCAACGGAGGTTGGTGGTGTTCCTATCGCACGGTTATTACCCAATAAAGGCAAACAACCGATTGGCGCATGGTGCTTTTTGGATCACGCAGGGCCAGCTGAGTTTGCTCAAGATGATTTAGGGGTTCAAGTTGGTCGCCACCCCCATACCAATCTACAAACTTTTAGCTGGATGATTGATGGTGAGATTTTACATAAGGACAGCTTGGGTAGCGAGCAAGTCATTGCCAAAAACCAAGTCAACCTCATGACCGCAGGTACAGGATTGAATCAAGGTATTAGCCATACAGAGCAAAGCGTTTTTTTGGACAATGCTGACTCAAGCGCTGCTCATCGCCACATCAATATGATACAGCTATGGATAGCTTTACCCACTGACCAGCAGATTGAACGCAGTTTTCATCATTACCCAGAGCTGCCAACATGGACTGAAGGCAATGTCGAGCTGATTTTGACCACGGGCAATTATCAATCAGTATCTGGCAAGCTTTATCAAGCACCAACGCTGCAATACTCTAAGCTGGTCGGGATTGATGTGCATTTTTTAGAAGATGGAGATATCACGCTAAATTTGGAGTCGAGCTTTGAGCATGGCATTTTGGTCGTCGCCGGAGAGCTGGAGTCTGAAGGTCAAGTATACAAGAAAGACCAGTTATTGCGTTTTGACCATGATGACATGATCGGCAAGACCTCTATAAAGCTGGTAGCAAACAAGGGCACACGTTTGATGTTCATTGGTGGGGAGCCTCTAAACAACCAAGTATTACTGTGGTGGAATTTTGTCGCTGACAACAAAGAGGAGCTCAAGCAATCAGTCATTGATTGGAACAATGGTCATGAGCGTTTTGGTGAAGTGGATTCTGATATGCAGCGTCTGGTGGCACCAGAACTACCCAAAGGCTTCAAAGGTTAACCACTAATACGCAAAATTTATTAACCTATTTTTCAAAGGTAATCATCATTGTTAAGTTTTTTTTACAAAAAATACATGGGGTTTTAGGTAAATTGTTCCGATAATAGCCCACATAAATAAACTGTTTTATAACGACTTGTTGATCACAAGATCGACAAGGTCTATCAACCCAGAGCAAATCATTCCTACAACAATATGGAGAAGTACGATGTCAGAACTAAAAGACTTACAACAATTAGCAGAAAAGCGCCGTTCTATATACGCACTCAGCGACCAGCTGCCAGTATCTAACGATGAAGTCGTAAAAGTAGTTGAGCATGCTGTCTTGCATACACCATCATCATTTAACTCGCAATCAACGCGTGTCGTTGTGTTATTCGGCGATGATCATCACAAACTATGGGATATGACTGAAGAGACCTTACGCGCTATCGTCGGTGACGAAGAAGCGTTTAAATCTACCAAAGATAAAATTGCTGGCTTTAGATCGGGTGCTGGCACCGTACTATTCTTTGAAGACCAAGCAGTGGTAAGAGGCATGCAAGAAGCAGCGCCTTTATACGCTGAAAATTTCCCAATTTGGTCAACTCAAACCAACGCAATGCATCAATACGTCATCTGGACGGCACTAGCAAGCATTGATGTCGGTGCAAACTTGCAGCATTACAATCCAGTGATCGATCAGAAAGTCGCGAGCACTTGGAATGTTGATGCAGATTGGGAGCTAAAAGCACAGCTGGTATTTGGTAAGATTGAGCAGCCAGCAGGCGACAAAGAATTCAAGCCACTTGATGAGCGTATGAAAGTGTTTGGTGCTTAATGTTGTTGTTTGAGAATAGACAACCTATGGCCTTGCTTAGGAAGTTTGCTAAATAAACTACAGAGCACGTAAAAAACGCCACCCAAGCATCGGGTGGCGTTTTTTTATGAATAAAGGGTAAAGACAGTACAGCTACATTGGATATTTGCAGAACTGATGCGACAATTTAATGATTATTTACGTTGCATCAAACTGTTGGCGACCCATGCTGGACCGATTAATAAAAACTGTAAATCTTCAAAAAACGAGGGTTTTTTGCCTTCGATTTTATGACCAATAAACTGACCAATCCAAGCAACAACAAATACTGCCGCCCACGCTTTGAATCCCCATGGCATAGCCGCCATAACCGACAGACAAATCAGAATAAACAGCCCCATTGCCAAAAATAGCGGGGTCGATAAGCGTATATAAAATAATAAGACTAATGCGCTCAGTACGAGAGTAAACCATACAGACAGCGACATTCCCATCCCCAACAAACTCACAAAAATCGTCGGCACACATAGCCAATGGATTTTCTTATTAATCAGGTTTTGGTGACTGACCGCATACTCACTGAGCCACTGCTCAAGCGTGCGTTTGGACATTTTGGGTTGACGAGACATACTAACCTCCTTGTTAGTAAATGAAATAAGACGCCGACATGCGCTATCAATTTAAATATTAACATGCGCAATTAGTACCAGTTGTAGCACTAATTGCGCGTGTCCACCATGTTATCTGTTAGACGGCACAGTCAATTTCGCTCGTATTGCCAATGCGATATTGGTAAGACTTATCTCAATATCTCAAACGCTTTTTTCTACAGATGTTGCTATTAACCTCGTTCGCTGCGATGCCACTCATAGAGACCGACAAAGGCGTTTACCTGATACACCATGGTTTGAATCGCAAAAATATAGTTGCCAGACATGAGATTGACGATCAGCCAGACAAAGTTGACGATGATCCATAACCACCAGTTAAAGGAATAACGCAGAATCATGGCTGCCTGAGCGGTAATAGACAGCACAAAGGCAATGACGTTGATCCAAAAGAAAGAGATAAATCCCAAAAACAGACTATTATCATCCTCGACGACCGCATAACCGTAGCTCGCCAGTAGATCATTGACGGTTGGGAAAAGGGCAAGACCGATGATGATAAATGCGGCAGTGATCAACCACACCGCTTTGCTCGCTGATTTTGGGATCATGTCGCCATCAGGGTCGGTGTGTTTTGACCAATAAAAAATGCCATAGACATGGGTAAAAAAGTTAAATAGAGGCGCGAGCATCAGACCTACGGCGCCAGATGTGGCCTGTACAATGACTTCTCCTGCGGTTGCGCCCATACCAAAGCCATTGCCCATGACGTTTTTTCGAAAAGATAGTGACACCACACAAATCAGACCAATAAACGAGACAGCCAAGTAAAACCAATCAAGCGTGGTATGGTCGGTTGTGAGCCAAAAACCTGCGGACAGAGCAATGACCCCGCAAATAAACCAAACGATGATCCATTGCATTGACCATTCTCCGGTGATGTTATCCAGTAGCTGAATACGCATAAATTTTTCCTCTAAAATTGATACTGATTTCAATATAGTGCTAACGACAACATAATGTTAACTGCAACGCGCTAGCTGAATAAATGATGATAAATAGGGCACTCTTTGATGCCTCTTATAATGTTTTGCCATAGATATGCTGATCGATAAATTGCAGTGCTTGCTGATAACGAGCATCGTAATCGGGCTGGTCAATCATATACGGCGCGATATCGTGACGAGCAAAAATGTCTAGCAAGCGCTGCTCGAACCGTCCACGTGCTTCAGGCGTACCTAAAGAGCGCATGCCGTCATCAACCCATGGCGTATTGTTATCGAGCATGATGGTGTGGTCTAAGCGAAACTCATCAACGCAAGCAGCGACAAAAGGATGCGTGCGACCTTCGTACTCTTCACAAAACGCTTGCGTGGTCACAAAATCCGTATCAACGATCGTAACCGGAGCCGTTGCATTGGCTTTAGCATCGCGTATCGCTTGCGCATGGTCGAGGCAAATAGGGGCGTAATCGCTGTACTGTAGCCCAACTTCGCTACCGCCCAAATCTGTGCCCACATACAGACGTCCCATCTCCAGCGCAAAGCTGGCACCATAGTAATTAGCCAGCTTATGCACCAGTGTTGTCTTGCCAGAGCTTTCACCGCCGACGATCGCAACGGTCTTGGTATAGTTAGCGCGGGCCTCTGGATGGATTGCTGACCAATGGGCGACTGGGTCGCGAGCAATGGCGTACGAGTCGAACTCAGGCTGTAGCGTAGTAGTGACCACTTGTAGGATAAGTTGCTCTTGTACATCACTCTGCGTCAGTGGGTGGTTCTCCGCCATAAACAATGCTGTCTCTGCAGGGAGTGCTAATGCCTTTATCAAGCGCTGCAATTTGGCATTACTAGTCGCCACATCGATCCTGACATTTTCGCTACTATCATTACTATCATAAAGATGCTCATGAAGCGGTAACTCGATCTCATCAGTAGTATGAATATGAATAAATGGCAAATCCGCACAGGCCATCTGTAGCCAACGCGCTTTGTCTTGTAAGGTGATCGTAAAATCTGGATGCGGTGATGGATGCGTCATAATGACGATATGCAGGGTCTTTGCTTGTCCTGCTGCTTCTAGTATGCTGCGCATTTGCCCCAAATGTAAGGGCTCAAAGTGTCCAATCATCAATCCGTTGTCGTACATAGCCATCCTTATTCTGTTTTGGGCTTATATTTGTTTCAGGTTTAAGGATAAATTCTCTAAAACCTGAGTTACTTATGAGCATGGTATAAAGGTTTTGGAGGATTTACAGGTAGGTTATTGTAAATCTGACTTATATTTGACTCTTACGCAGATTATTATGTTTTTCATCAGCGGTTTTTGTGTGAATCTAAAAATAAAAAGCGAGTGATGATTTTTTGACAATTGAAGATTTGAGCATTCATTACCACTATCAAGTCGCTATAAAAACACCACTTATCTCTTTGATTCATTTAAAAAATAATGAACTGTGTAAATAGCTAAAGCAAGGTTTTAGCAACAAAGTAAATTCTGAAACATTTTGAAATAACTATTTAAAATCAGGGGCTTGCGTGGTGATATGACAGGTTAGGGCAAGCTTACGTATCATAAACTCACAAAGTACGTCTATACCTTCAACAGATAAATTCTCAAGAATCGATATACTTATTTATAAGTTGGCAAGGCAAGGTAGCCTTGAGACTAAAAAAGCAAGAAAAAATAAAAAATACATTATAAAAATAGATAACAGAGAGGTATTTAGTTTGGCTAAATTAGCAAAATTACATCGCTCACAAAGTAATCGCATGATAGCGGGCGTGATGGGCGGTATTGCAGAATATGTCGGCTGGTCACCTACGTGGGTCAGATTACTATTTGTAATTGTTTCGTCGCTAAGCGCTGCTGTACCGGGTATTTTGATCTATATCGTATTATGGATAGTCATGCCAAAAGCCAATAGCGATTCCTATCAGTAACCAAGCTTGATATTTAGGCATTAATACCCGTTAAAAGAAATAAATCTGTACCACAAGCAGTTGTCCAACAAGCAGTCTCCAAAAATAAAAAGCCTGAATCATCAGGATGCCCAAGATACAATTTTCCTCCTGCCCGAATGCTCACGCATTTGGGTATTTTTTTGTTTTCAAGATCAGTCGCCGGTCAGGCTTCTTTTATGATAGTTCGGTCGTAAATCAGGGATATAGTCGCGTGTTTTTATCGACAACGCAAATTTAGTTAACGTAAATATGGATAAAATAGTCAATTTTTAGTAAGGTGAGCAGGCAAATAGCGTCGTTGCCAAATAGGTGATGAGTACTATCAGAGATTTATTTAATCATACCCATTTCACAGTGACTTACTATGAAAACCCAAACTATGACATCCGAAGCGACAACCCCGATGACACAAGACCAAACTCCTCAACCGATGACTTTTCAGGACTTAATCCTAACCTTACAGAATTATTGGGCTGACAAAGGCTGCGTGGTATTGCAACCTTACGATATGGAAGTCGGCGCGGGCACGTTTCATACCGCCACGTTTTTGCGCTCGTTAGGTCCTGAGCGTTGGAACGCTGCGTATGTACAGCCATCGCGTCGCCCGACTGATGGTCGCTACGGTGACAATCCAAACCGTTTACAACACTACTATCAGTTCCAAGTCGTACTAAAGCCGAACCCACCTAACATT
This sequence comes from Psychrobacter pacificensis, assembly GCF_900101915.1. GTDB lineage: Bacteria > Pseudomonadota > Gammaproteobacteria > Pseudomonadales > Moraxellaceae > Psychrobacter > Psychrobacter pacificensis. The sequence continues at coordinate 119,653 of NZ_FNAL01000006.1, forward strand.
CAAGAGCTATATCTGGACTCGCTACGCGCTATTGGTATCGATCCATTGGTGCATGATGTACGTTTTGTGGAAGACAACTGGGAATCACCAACGCTTGGCGCGTGGGGACTTGGCTGGGAGATTTGGCTCAACGGTATGGAAGTGACCCAGTTTACCTATTTCCAGCAAGTCGGCGGTATTGAGTGCTTCCCAGTCACTGGCGAGATCACTTACGGTCTTGAGCGCTTGGCGATGTATGTGCAGGGCGTTGATAGCGTCTATGACTTGGTCTGGGCAGATGGCGAGTTTGGCCGCGTCACCTATGGCGATGTGTTCCATCAAAACGAAGTTGAGCAATCGACCTATAACTTTGAGCACGCTGATGTGCCAATGATGGGTGAGATGTTTGATTTTTATGAGCAGCAAGCAGATAAGTTGGTTGAAGCAGGCCTGCCATTGCCAGCCTATGAGATGGTATTAAAAGCCTCTCATGCGTTTAACTTGCTTGATGCCCGCGGTGCGATTTCGGTCACTGAGCGTCAACGCTTTATTCTGCGTGTACGTACGCTTGCGCGTAAGGTTGCGTTTGGTTATGTCGAAGCTCGTGCCAAGTTAGGCTTCCCATTGGCTGATGACGCGCACCGTGCCGAAGCTCTTGAGAAGTATTTGCCAAAAGAAGACGCGGCAACAGAAGGCTCATCAACAGACAGCTTAGCAAAAGAAACCACTGACAACAATCAACCGACGAACAAGCAATAGGAGCATCCCATGAGTACTATTCTATTTGAACTGGGGTGTGAAGAGCTACCTCCAAAAAGCCTAAAACCATTGCGTGATGCGCTGCAAACTAGTGTCACTGAGCAATTATCTGCAGCTGAGATCACCTTTGATAGCATCAAAGCCTTTGCCACACCGCGCCGTTTGGCGATTCAAATTGAAGGCATTAGCGATAAGCAGCCTGACCGCACTGAGCAAAAACGCGGACCAGCTATCAAAGCGGCATTTGATAGCGATGGCAATCCAACCCGCGCGGCGATGGGTTTTGCTAAAGGCTTAGGTATCGAAGCGAGCGAGCTTACGACCATTAACACCGATAAAGGTGACTATGTCGGCTTTGAGCAAACGATCAGTGGTCAAGCGACTACCGAGCTACTGCCAGCTATTTTTCAAACAGCGTTAGATAGCCTACCGATTGCCAAACGTATGCGCTCAGGTGCCAGTCGCAACGAGTTTGTTCGTCCCGTCCAGTGGGTAGTATTGATGCAGGATGACACTGTTATTGATGCCACTATCCAAGGGCATGAGACAGGCTCGCAAACTCGTGGGCACCGTTTCCACAGCCCTGACTACCATGATATTGCTCATGCCAATGACTATGAGCAACTGTTAGATGGTCTAAAAGTCGTGGCAGATTTTGATAAGCGCCAAATGCTGATCAAAAACCAAGTCAAAGCATTGGCAGATGAAGTTAATTCTGATGCTATCGTACCGCAGGATTTGTTGGACGAAGTTACCGCATTGGTTGATTTCCCCATTGCGCTACGAGCAAGCTTTGAAGCACGCTTTTTACAAGTGCCACAAGAAGCGCTTATCTCGACCATGCAAGCGGATCAAAAGTATTTTTGCTTGACGGATAAAACGGGCAAATTGCAGCCGTACTTTATCTTTATCACCAATATTGAGTCTAAAGACCCCAATCAGATTATTGAAGGTAATGAAAAAGTTGTGCGTCCACGTTTGGCTGATGCCGAGTTTTTCTTCTTACAAGATCAAAAGCAGCCGTTATTTGCACTCACAGAGAGCCTAAAAACTCGTGTATTCCAAGACAAATTGGGTACGATTTGGGAGAAGTCTGAGCGTATTGCTAAGCTTGCCGCGTTTATTGCTACCCTAATGCAGCAGCAAGGCCACGATATCGACGTCGATGACACCGTACGTGCGGGTATTTTATCCAAAGCAGATTTGGCCAGCTCGCTCGTTGGTGAGTATCCTGAATTGCAAGGTATCGCGGGTACGTATTATGCACGTTTGAATGAGGAACCTGAGGCAGTTGCGGCAAGCTTAGAAGAGCAATACCTGCCCAAGTTCAGTGGTGATGTATTACCGCAAACACCAGTTGGTATTTGCTTAGCGTTAGCTGATCGCCTAGATACGCTCGTTGGTATTTTTGCGATTGACCAAGCACCGACGGGGTCAAAGGATCCGTTTAGCCTACGTCGTTCTGCCATTGGTATTTTGCGCATTTTGATTGAAAAGAAGTTACCGATTAATCTGGTAGCGCTCGTTGAGCAAGCGATTAAAGGCTATAGCGATGCTGAAGGTAGCAAAATTGCCAAAATGGGTGACACTTTTACCCAAGTCATGGCGTTCTTAAACTCGCGCTATCGTGCGATGTATACCGAGCAGGGTGTCAGCGTCGATACGATTCAGGCCGTACAAGCGATTAACCCGCATATGCCGCTTGATTTTGATCAGCGTATTCGTGCCGTACAAGCATTTAGTGAGCTGTCACAAGCGTCAATGCTCGCGGATTCAAACAAACGCGTTGCTAATATATTGGCCAAGTCAGAAGTGAGCGTTGCTGATACGGTTGATGAGACGCTACTATCTGAGATTGCTGAGCAAAATTTATATGCAAATGTGCAGCAAGCACAGACAGTGGTACAGCCATTACTTGAGCAAGCGGACTATACGCAAGTATTGCAAACGCTGGCGAGCTTAGATGAGCCATTGACACAATTCTTTGATAACGTGATGGTCAACAGCGACGATGCAGCGCTCAAAAATAACCGCTTAGCCTTGCTCAAGCAGGTACGCGCCTTGTTCTTGACTGTGGCAGATATCAGCGAGCTACAGCTATAACTGCTAGCCTTTAATCTTAGGTTTTGATACAAAAACTGGCTCACTGTGGCCAGTTTTTTGTTGCTATAGCACTTGGGTATTCGTCAGAGCCATGCATGACAACCCAGCATCATCGACAATTAACCGTAAAGGCATTGTGCCATTGCCATTATTGACGGTAAAATTTAGGCATTCGAGCGTCTTGGATCATGGTAAGTGTCATCACTCTTGTTATTCATTACGTTTATTTGTCGTTGAAGGAGCGCTGCCGTGTTTGCCGTTATTACTGTCATTCTTATTATCTGGGCTTCCATGTGGGCTTTTTACAAGTTTATGTACCCACGTCCACCCAAAAGCATGATGCCAAAAGAGGGCGATGTCACCACACCGCGTCAGTGCAATTTTTGTGGTAACCGTTTGGCGGAATATCGCGGTGTCCTTGAAACTAAGCCTAGCTTAGCGACAACCAGTGATGGTAATACTGAATCAGCCCAAGAATTATTCTTTTGCAATTATGAGCATCAGGCAGACTTTCACGCAGGCAAGACTTACAAACCTTATGCGTAAGCAGGTAGATAAAAACGAGTGACCATAAAAAAGCGCTTAGCTTTAGTAGGCTAAGCGCTAATAGATTTGATGCTTTTTCATCATATCGCACACTATTAGATCATGCATGTTTTGAACGATCTGTCTGCTGAGACAACACCGCACTATTACAAAATAGAGTGGGCGTCTTTCATGATTTTATTTAGCAATGCCTGTGATTGCTTATCTTTTTGCAAGCGGTCTTCATCACTTCTTTGGTTGGCATGGATTTTTTCGTATAAATTCAAGCAGCACAGCACCAGTATGCTTTCTTGACTGAGGCTTGGTGCATCTCGCTTTAGATCAAGCGCATAGTTATTGATATAAGAGACCGCCGATAGTAGCTCTTCTTGCTCATGAACGGGACAAAAAATTGGATAAGTCACGCCAGCAATCGCGATATCGACTTTTTTGATCTGGGGCTCAGCCGCTTTACCATTGTCTTGAGACGATGTGCTGGATGTGCTCGCCCCCGATTGAGTGGATTTTTGTACGGCTACGTCTTTATTCGGTGCTTGAGTATTTTGTGATGGGTTATTTTTTGGCTGTTTTTCTATAGCGTTGCTTTGGTTGTCGGTCATGATACATCCTACAATGTCTGGTCAGTGAAATGAGTGATATCAGGTTTTACAAATAGCGTTGGGCGGTTTAATAAGTAGCATATTTTGCTATCTATTACAGGAATGCGTTAGCTTTCTGCTTGATCGATGCGGGTTAAGCGTTGCAAGACGACTTGCGTACGCTCTGCTGCCAACTGATTCTTCTTTTGCAGTTCACTGTTTTGTTGTTTGATATTGCTATACTGCTGCTTTAATTCATTATTGTGCTTTTGCAACTCGCTATTTTGTTGTTGTAATTGGCTGATTTGTTTTTGTAGTTTGTCTTGTTCTTCACCAATCATATGGTGCGCTTCAGCAAGGCTTTGATAGCGCTTGTCGAGATCGTTCAGTTGCTTTTTGGCACCGTCACGCTCGCTGTGGCTGGTATCAAGCTTGTTTTTTAGAGCAGAGACTTCTTTTGCATCGCTAACAGGGTGTTGTTTTAGGCTGCTAAGTTCAGCACTGACAAGCTGATACTGTTTTTTGATGTCGAGTACCATTTTTTCTAATATTCTAAGTTGATCATACATAGTCAGTTTTTATCCTTAACAAGTAAGCGTGAATGAATTTTGTTCGCTGCATTTAATAATGCCATAGGTGACCGCATAATATCTATATCAACAAAGTAATTACAAGTACGAGGCTTTGTCTTTTTACTTTTATCTATCGATGATTTGTCCCAGACATTTTGTCGTGACTATTTTTATTTTTTGAACAGTAATTAACTACTAGGACCTCTATTATGAATGATAATATCTCTGGCTGGAATACTTGGCTGACTGCGTTTGATGATTGGACGGACGTGTCTATCAGTGAGGTGCACGGCCTGATGACAGGGCTGATGACGGCGTGTAACGCGCCTGATGAGGCCACATGGGCAAAGGTGTTTGAAGAGCTGAGCTTTGCACCGCTACCAGAGGCGGCATTGACGTTGCTGACAGAAGAAGCAGAAGACACGGTGTTTCAGTTAAAAGATAAAGATGATGCCTACGCTTATATGCCGCTGATCCCTGATGATGAACATGGTTTATACGAGCGCGTGATGGCATTGAAACAGTGGTCAAACGGCTTTATGACGGGTTTTGGTATTACTGATTGTAATTTGAGTAGCGAAGAGAATGAGATGCTCTCAGATTTGGCTAAAATTGGTGGCATTCGGTTAGAAGAAGAAGAGGATTTTGAGGGGGGAGAGGAGTCTTATCTTTATATCTACGAGTTTGCTCGTATGGTGCCTGTGAGTTTTGCGACGCGTAAGCGCAAGCCTGTAAAAGACATCGCCCTGATTGCTGGACTATCTATCAATGCCAAAACCACCAAAGAGCTACAAGCAGAAGGCAAGTTGCCAAAACCGATGCCACCCGTGCTTGACGTGATGAATCAGAATAATCCATCATAAGACAAATCTGATACCTCGTAGTTTTTAAGAAATGGCTTTTAAGAAATGACTTTTAAGAAATGACTTTTAAGACATAATTCTTAAAAATCATAATAGGGATATTTTATGATCCAAGATACTAATGACAATGCTAGCAATGACCAACAGTTAAACCCTGCTACGCATCCGAGTAATAGCCTTGATTGGCTGTCTAGGCTTATCGCTTTCGATACGGTCAGTCGACACTCCAATCTAGCATTGATTCATGATGTGAGAGCGTATTGTGAGCAGCTTGGTCTGACGGTAGATTTGTCCTTTAACGAGGCAAAGACCAAGGCCAACTTGTTTGTGACCGTACCCGCTGGCGAAAACGCTGACCAAATTAATAACGGTTTGGTGCTCTCAGGTCATACTGATGTCGTGCCTGTCGATGGTCAAGACTGGACATCAGAGCCGTTCACCGCGACGATACGTGGTGACAAGCTATACGGACGCGGTGCGTGCGATATGAAGGGTTTTATCGCGTGTGCGCTGACAATATTGCCACAAGCTGTACAGCTATCAAATAGCGGTCAGCTGCGTCGCCCATTGCACCTCGCGCTGTCGTTCGATGAAGAGGTTGGCTGTTTGGGTGCGCCATTGATTTTGGCGGATTTAAAAGCGCGCGGTATCACCCCTGATTATTGCATCGTCGGTGAGCCAACCAATATGGCGATGGTGGTTGCACACAAAGGCATCGCGGTGTATCGTTGCCGTGTCCATGGTAAATCGGCGCATTCTTCATTGATTGGACAAGGGGTCAATGCGATCAGCTATGCAAGCAAATTGGTGGGCTATGTCGACACGCTTGCTGAAGAACTGAGCACTCGTGATGACAATGATGCATTGTTTACCGTGCCTTATTCGACATTGTCAGTAGGGACTATACACGGCGGTACAGCCACCAATATCGTGCCCAATCTGTGTGAGTTCACTTTTGACTATCGCAACCTGCCGCACATGACCCAAGACGATATACTAGCGCCCATTCAAGCAAAAGTTGCTGAGTTAAATGCGCAAATGCAAGCGCGTGCGCCTGAGACGGGTATCGAGCTGATGCAGGAAGAGAGTGTTCCTGCCATGACGGATAATAACAGCGCTGAGCTACAATCATTAATAGCAGCTCTGACAGGGGATGATGAGCGTCATAAAGTCGCTTACGCAACGGAAGGTGGTCAGTTTACCAATGCAGGCATCCCTACGATCATCTGTGGCCCTGGTAGTATTGAGCAGGCACACAAAGCGGATGAATATGTAGAACTGATCGAAATCGAACGTTGTGACGGCTTTTTGCAAAAACTATTAGACAGTTGTACTGCCAAGTAGCTTATAGAGGTGTCGATACGCTATAAAAGTGGCAAACATATGTATATAATGTGAGAAGTATCAATAATACCGCCTGAATGGCGGTATTTCTTTTTTTGGCGATGTGGCTGTTCGTATAAGAAGCATTTATATATAACAAAGTAGGGGTTAGCTGATGTCTTGGCATCTGTTTGCAGTATTTTTCGCAAGTACGTTTTTGATTTCCGCAACACCAGGTCCCAACATGTTGTTGGCATTCCAGTATGGCATGAACTATGGTGTGAAGCGCACATTATGGACGCTGGCAGGTTTGAGCCTTGGGCTATTTATCTTGCTGCTATCGACTTTGCTTGGGCTGGATGTGATCAGTCGCCAGTCGCCATGGCTGCTCACAATTATCAAAGCCGTGGGCGCGGCATACTTGGTATATTTGGGCATCAGCTCATGGCGTGATGCGGGTGATGGTAGCTTGATGAGCGATGCCAAGGAGTTAAGTGCTGAGGTTGAGGCCGACTATGGGGCTTTTGAAGGTCAAGCTATTACACCGCAGCCGCGCTCGCTGTCGAGTGCTGCGGTCAAGACAAGTCCGAGCAATCTCACTTTATTCCGTACAGGGGTTTGGGTATCTTTATCTAATCCAAAAGCGATATTATTTTTCGCAGCGTTCTTTCCTAAGTTTATTAATTTTAGTGTGCCACTATGGCCGCAATATATCTTATTGACCATTGGGCTATTCATGAGCGAAACCATTTGGCAGATTGTCTATACGCTAGGCGGAAAAAAGCTGGCAAGTTGGCTCGATGTTGGTAATCGTTTAGCATGGCTTAATCGTGGTTGCGGCATTATCTTTATCATCATTGCAGCGGCTTTGTTTGCTGAAGTAATTAATAGTTTTATGCTATAAAAAGTTATTAGTTATTATTTGAAATAATCACTTTATTAAATGAATCGCTATAGTATTGCGTTTTTTGTTATTCAAAAATTAATAGTTGACAATATTTTTTAAATCGTTATTATTATCTCACTGATTTATAGTCTTGCTATAAATGCTTTTAATAAACTTGCTATTGTCGCCCTGACATTAGCCACAACCTATGGAGGAATCATCGTGTCCTATATAACTGTTAAGACGTTTTTAAAGATTGAATGTATGAAAAGCATGACAACAATGAAGACTTCGAAAAGGTTTGGCTAAATTTATATATAGCTATTGAGTGATATTCTATCTATTCATATCAATGAATAGCCTCCTATAGTCAATCAATATTAAAAGTGGTACAAGGCAGACGAGTGCAAGTACTACAGTAGCAGGCTAAACGAGTCTAACGCTGTAACACTTTAATAGTGGTTCGACTATATATGTACTCGCTCCATCCTTCCTCTAAATCTACTTTGTTAAAATAGCGATGCGATAGTGCTAAGTAGTTTTGTGCTTGCTGTTATCTGTTTATCCAACATTCTGCTGTATCTTTATTACCAAAAAATCATTCACGCTAACACTTAGCAATTGTCTACCTGCGCGCATAATATTTACGCCCTTATTTTTGGTATGAAAGATTCTTCTTTAAAACGTCCATAATAAAGCAGCCATGAATTTTTATTGATTTTTAATTAATAAAAATACGGATTTTTATTGCCTATAATTTCTTAGATAATAATTTTTTTTCTTATTAAACCATTATGTTTAATTGAGAAAGATAAGTAATGTCTAAAAAATATAAATAAGCGAATTGAAAAAAATGCATGGCTTTAAGAATAAAAAAACGGAAAATTAAATAATGAGCATTCAATTAACGTTAAATAAAAGTGGCAAACATGGCGTGCCTGTCAAGATTTACACCTCTGATATCGAGCAAGGCGCGATGCAGCAGCTACGCAACTTGGCTCAGCTAGAGTTTGTACATTCGCACATTGCGGTTATGCCTGATGTACACGTTGGCAAAGGCGCGACCGTTGGCAGCGTGATTCCGACCAAGTCTGCCATCATTCCTGCGGCGGTCGGCGTAGATATCGGCTGCGGTATGAACGCCGTGCGCTTATCCCTAACCGCAAGTGATCTGCCTGATAGCTTAAAAGCGCTGCGCTTGGTGGTCGAGCAGCAAGTGCCGGTGGGTTTTAATATGCACAAGCAAATCCAAGCAAAAAGCTCCACGCTTGATCCGCTCGGCAAACGCCTAAAACCGATTACCGATAAGCACCCAGGCTTACTCAAAATGCTTAAAGGTTTTGAGCGTACGTGGGCCAAACAGCTGGGCACACTTGGCGGTGGCAATCATTTCATCGAGCTGTGCTTGGATGAAAACCAAGATGTCTGGGTGATGCTGCATTCTGGTAGTCGCGGTATTGGTAATTGTATCGGGCGCTATTTTATCAATCTGGCCAAAAAAGAGCGTCAATCACGCTTTGGTCATGTGCCTGATCGTGATTTGTCTTACTTTGCCGAAGGGTCTGACAGCTTTGCCGATTATGTTGAGGCAGTTGGTTGGGCGCAGGATTACGCGCTAGAGAATCGCCGCGAGATGATGCGTTTGGTGATTAAGGCGCTGCAATCGCCGCAAGCAGGATTGCCACGATTTGCCCTGACCAAAGAAGCCATCAATTGCCATCACAACTATGTCAATGAAGAGGTGCATTTCGGCGAGCAGGTTTACGTGACGCGTAAAGGCGCAATCAGTGCTTATGCCGGTGAGCTTGGCATTATCCCCGGCTCGATGGGTACAAAATCCTTTATCGTCCGTGGTCTGGGTGCGACAGAGTCGTTTTGTTCTTGCTCACATGGGGCAGGGCGACAGATGAGCCGTGGTAAAGCGATACGCGCGTTCACCATTGATGATCTAAAAGCGCAAACCGATGGTGTTGAATGTCGTAAAGACAAAGGCGTTATCGATGAAATCCCTGGCGCATATAAAGACATTGATGAAGTGATGGCCAATCAAAAAGACTTGGTTGAAGTGGTGCATACGCTGAAGCAGGTCATGTGTATTAAGGGCTAATACCAAACCTGCAAATCCTCTTAGCGTCGTCAAACTTGCTTAATGTACTGGATATACAATTTGCGCTCGTTTTCCTCGCTAAGATGATTTTCGGCGTTGGTATCTAAAAAGGATTAAAGAATAGGTAACTATATGAGCTTAAAACAAACGTTAAAAAAGGCTAAACAAATTGAGAGACAGTTAGACAAGCAGACTGAATCAGGTGCACAGCACTCGCTAGGCGCAGTGAAACCGCGTAATTATTTGGCGCTTGATCCCCTGTTAAGAAAAGGCGGTATTCATGAAAAAGAAGATATCGATATTGTCCGCAAGAAACGTCGCCGTGAGACCAAGCAGCAGCTACGGAAGACAGATTGGTTATCAGAATAGTGATGGTTAACATTCACCCGCAAAAAAGCCGTTCGCTATTATAGTGAACGGCTTTTTTATTCTTATTCAAACTTATAATTTAACCATTGTTACCTTAACCACTATGCTAATACTTCGATTAGCTCGCCTTTCACCATATGCGGGCTGACAAAATCGGTGACACGTACGCTGACAATTTTACCAAGCAGCTCATCACTGCGCTCAGGATCGTAAGGGAACATCACCGTACGGGTGTTGTCCGCTGTACCGATTAGGCAATCTGGATGGCGATTCGCGACTTGTTCAACCAAGACGCGAGTCGTTGTACCGACCATCTCATGCGTTTTGGCCAATGTCGAGTCAACGATCACTTTTTGGAACTCAGCCAAACGCGCTTTTTTGGTGGTGAAGCTGACATCATCTGGTAACTCAGCAGCTGGCGTGCCCGGACGCTTGGAGTAGATAAAGCTGTACGAGTGATCGAAGTTCAATTCTTTTGCTAAGTTTAGCGTGTCTTGGAAATCCTCATCAGTCTCACCAGGAAAGCCAATGATAAAGTCGCTCGACAAGTGAATGTCTGGGCGGATGGCTTTGAGCTTATTGATCTGATCGATATACACATCGATGGTATGGTTGCGTTTCATCGCCGCCAAAATCGCGTTTGAGCCACTTTGTACAGGTAGATGCAGATGCGATACCAGCTCTGGCAATTGTGCATAAGCGTCAATGATATCATCGGTAAACTCAAGCGGATGGCTGGTGGTATAACGAATACGTTCCACACCATCGACGTGCGAGACATAATGCAGCAGCTCAGCGAAACGGCAAATACTGCCATCGTCTTTTTCGCCGCGATAGCCGTTGACGTTTTGACCAAGTAGGTTGATTTCGCGGATACCTTGCGCGGCAAGGCTATCAATCTCGGCCAGCACATCGTCAAGTGGACGCGACAATTCTTCACCGCGTGTATAAGGAACGACGCAGAATGAGCAATATTTTGAGCAGCCTTCCATGATTGAGACAAAGGCTTTGTAGCCTTCTACTCTTGGCTCAGGCAAAAAGTCAAACTTTTCAATACTGGGGAAGGATACGTCAATCGTACCGATACGGTTTTTAGGCGCGATATCACGCTGCTCATGTGATTGGTCATACAGCTCAGGCAGACGGTGCAAGGTTTGCGGGCCAAACACCATATCCACATAAGGTGCGCGTTTTTGGATATTGTCGCCTTCTTGTGAGGCCACGCAGCCGCCAACGCCAATCACGAGATCAGGACGTTTTTCTTTGAGTTTGCGCCAGCGCCCAAGCTCTGAAAACACCTTTTCTTGCGCTTTTTCGCGGATAGAGCAGGTATTCATCAACAGCACGTCGGCTTCATCAATGTTGTGCGTCACTTGCATGCCGTGCGAGTCACCGAGCACATCGAGCATTTTGTCTGAATCATAGACATTCATCTGACAGCCTTGGGTGGTGATGAATACCTTCTTGGTTGCGGCTTTTTCGACGGGCGCTTGGGCTGAACTTTGCTCCTTGAGTGCAGTGACAGCACGTGCGGTGACAGTCGTCTCAGCAGCAGCATCGTCATCGATGCGGGGATTGAATACAGTAACACTCATAAGGGGAAGTCCATGATTGACCAAAAATATAACGAAGTAGCCGATTAACAGGTGGCGTATTTTATCACAACCCTGTACTAATGTGAAAAATTAGCATAGGCGATGGGTTGTCAATATGATAAATAATTCATAGCAGTATCAATTATTTACTGTGATTAATATTACCATTTATAAAAACTGAGGCTCGTTATCATTTCTATGTTACACCGTGCTCTCCTATTTATTAACAAAAGGTAAAGGAGATAGTTGAAAGCACAATGAGTATAGTATGATGATTGCGATACCCTTGGCGGTACTTAGCGAACCGTTATTCATATATTTATAGAAACATCATAAAGAGAGTCAGTATGACAAAGTTGCGTGTTGCTCATAGCATCAAGGATGAAGAATTTACCAGTCAAAAGCAGACGTCGAAACGACTCACAGTAGGCTCGTTGTGGATAAGCGCATTGAGTGTGGCAACCGCTATAAGCGCGCTTGGTATGTCACAAGTGGCTTGTGCAGAGCTGACGTGGGGTGATGAGGAGAGCTATCAACAAGAGGGTAACTATCAGCAAAATTATCAGCAAGACCGTAGTATTGACTCATTTATGGCAGCGGCTATCGCAGCGGATCGCGGCGATGTGGGGGCGCTCTATAATTATGAGCAAATCATGAGCGGCGGTCTATTTGCCATGTATCCAACCTATTGGCGGATGAATCTAGACCTCAATTCACAAAGTTCAGCGGCCGTATCACAGTTTGTGCGTCAGTATCCAGATACGGTCATGGCCGAGAAATTGGTGGCTGATTTTGCGGAGACCAAAGCGGGGTCGAATGACTACGCCTCTGTCAGACAAGTGGCGAATCTGATTACCAATGCTGATGCCAGTGAGCGCTGCGCTATCGCCCTTGGGTTCAATAATGGCGGTGATACCATGCGTGCCATGGCTGCCAAATCTGATGTTTGGCTAACCACCAAAAAGCAGCCTGCCTTGTGTGAGCAGCTAGCGATGGAGATGAATAACAACGCGCTCATTAGCAATCAGGATCGCGCTGCTCGTCTCAAGCGGATGCTGCGTGTCGGTAAGACAGGCGACATCATGGCATTATCATCGCGCTTAGGGACACCGATTGCCTATTCGGCGCTTAGTGAAATTCAGCTCAATCCCTCGTCGTTTTTTAGCCGCTTTGGCCGCGAGCCCGCCAGTCAAACCAATCAATACCTATACCTATATGCTATTGGCCGTGTCGCAGATAAATCCTATCGAGAAGCGGCCCTGCAATTAGACTTTGATATCAAGCAAGACAATCAGCGCGCTATAAAGTTATTGAATGACGAAACGCGTCGTTACGCCTATCGTACGCTTGGCGTTAAGCGCATGAACCACAATACCGATGACGGTTTTAATGCTGAAGCAGTAGACTGGTTCCGCCATAGTTTAGATGATGACTTTAACTTTGAAGAAGCTGAAGACTATGCCATGGCGGCAATCCGCTTTGGCCGCTGGGATGATGTGGTTGAAGCTATTTCAAAAATGGATGGTGAAATTCAGAAGGATGGTCAGTGGCAATACTGGCTGGCACGCGCCTATGAACAATCAAGCAATAGCAGTAAGCGCAATACCGCCAAAAAAATGTATCAAAACCTAGCGAAAAATAATGACTACTATGGCTTGATGGCAAAAGACAGGATCGGTCAGCGCTTTGATGCCAGCCGCTTAGGTGGTAGCAATTTGCCTAATGTCAGTACCGCTGACCGCGCGCGCGTGATGCAAAACCCACACTTTGCCCGTGCATTTGCACTATACAACTCTGACGCGAGTCGCGGCTACGCCAACCGCGAGTGGAACTGGGCTGTGAAGCAAGCACGCGATAACCGTGATGACAATCTCATTATCGCGGCGGCGCGTCAAGCGTATGACATGGGCTGGCTCGATCGGGCGATTTATGCCGTCGATAATACCGATAGAGTTAATAGCTTGGCACTTTCGCACCCTATGCCACACCAAGAGTCAGTGGTGCGTTATAGTCAATCAGCAGGCATTGATCCAGCGTGGGCTTATGGCATCATGCGTCAAGAGAGCCGTTTTGTGTCTTCTGCGCGCTCAAATGTAGGCGCCAGTGGGTTGATGCAAATCATGCCTGATACGGCAAAATATATCGCGCGTAACTTAGGTGAGACTTATAGTGCGAGCCGTGCCAATAGTGGCGATACCAACATTCGTTATGGTACATGGTATATGGGTGATATCTTAAGTAAACTGAACTATCAGCCAGTATTGGCAACCGCAGGCTATAACGCGGGTCCTAATAATGCCAAACGCTGGCAACCAACCTATGGCGCAATCGCCGCAGATCAATATGTCGAATCGATTGCCTTTCCTGAAACGCGTAACTATGTCAAACACGTGATGGAAAACGCTACTATCTATAGCAGTCTGCTGGGTCGTGGTCAGCCAATCAGTCAACGTATGGGTACAGTACCTGCTGCTTTTTAATCAGTGAATTCGTATTTAATAGACCACTAGCTTTTATAGTTAACGGTCTGTTTTTTATGGGCTAAATGGCAGCAAGTCTTAGTACTTTATACAATAAATACTGAACCTAATTTTGCAATTATTGACGAGCACGACAACGTTTACGTTTTTGCTATAGATTAAAAAAGACATTTTGTTACCATTGCTTTAATTGACGTGTATGTTCTTCAGTCTTGTTCTTAGATCGCTATGTGTTTAATGCTGTTAGCACAATGATTTAAGTGATAGCCCATGTTTTATCATTGCTAATTGCTCCCAGCCCTATGATCAAAAAATACTTCAAACTGCCTGTATTATCGAAAACTCGGCAACCGTTACTGATTCAGGTGCCCCGGTCATCTAATACGAAAGCAGAAACAAGCTCAAAATTTAAGACATCCAGTTTCTTGGTGCAGTTCCGTGGAAGTTTGAAAAATAGGCATCATATGGGTAAAGTTAATAAAACGACGAGTTTTGGTGCTTTGTTAATCATACAAGGTCTTATGCTGACGCCAGCATATGCGGCGAGCACGGTCAAAGCTGGCCAGCGCGTATTGATGGTCGAGATGACCCCCGCGCTATGTAGCATGCAGCCGACAAGAGCCCGCATGCGTCAATGTCTAGAAGGCTATTCGTTAACAGTTTCAGGCTTAGACATGGGCTACGGCGAACGCTGTGGTCGTGGTAGCGAGCCACGTTTGACACCACTACAACTAAAGGTTGTCAATCGCATCATGCCTGATACGACAGTACGTAGCCAAACGTGGCAGCGCTATGGTGCTTGTAGCCCACTGAGTGCCAGTCGCTACTTCCGACAAATCACTAACTACGCTGGTGAACTAAAGCTTCCTAACGAGCTGAATACGGGCAACAGTTATACAGTCTCTAAATCTCGATTTATTAGTCAAATGACGCGCCTAAATAGTGGTATGTCATCAAATAGTGTCGATCTCATTTGCCAAGAAGGCAGTCGTCGTCAATCGATACTGACGGATATCCATGTGTGCTATGAGGGTAGCAGTTTTGGCACTTGTCACAATGTTGTAGATAACTGCGGCAGCCAATTCATCATTTCAGGTGGTAGATAGCTTTTATTTAACTATTTTTTAGATAGTCTACCGTTCTTTTTCTACATCCTTTTCGGTACTGTTTTTAATAAAATCTGAGTAAACTTGCCCGTATTACATTGTCATTTTTATGCTCTTATTTACTCGTCTCATAGCGATAAAACATACTATGGGCCGTATCTAAAAATTATACAGCCCTTTATTTATAGGCTCTGAGCTTATAGATATTCTTTTCGTATAAAATGTAACAATATAATCAGTGAGAATCCGCGGCAAGCCTCTGATTGTCTCTAGACGATTTGCCAAACGAAGTGCTACACTAGCTCTCGGTTTAGCGCTGCCTTTGTGCAGCAAACAAGTCGATATCTAAAAAGATAATCATCTATTACAATCATGAATGATCTAATCATCAATTAGGGAGTATTCAATGTCAATGAAACAGCCTTTACGTGTTGCCGTCACTGGTGCCGCTGGTAATATCAGCTACGCGATGCTATTTCGTATTGCATCTGGCGAGATGCTAGGTAAAGATCAGCCAGTTATTTTGCAATTGCTTGAAATCACACCAGCGCTTGATGCCCTAAAGGGTGTGGTCATGGAACTAGAAGACTGCGCATTCCCATTGCTTGCTGGTATTGTCCAAACTGATGATGCAAATGTGGCATTCAAAGATGCTGACTACGCGTTACTCGTCGGTGCCCGTCCACGTGGTCCAGGTATGGAGCGTAAGGACTTACTAGAAGCCAACGCTGCGATTTTCTCAGCACAAGGCAAAGCATTAAACGAAGTCGCTAGCCGTGATGTAAAAGTATTGGTCGTCGGTAACCCTGCCAACACCAACGCGCTAATCGCTCAGCGTAACGCACCAGACCTAGATCCACGTAACTTTACTGCCATGACTCGCCTAGATCATAACCGTGCGATGGCACAGCTAGCCGAAAAAACTGACAGCACTGTTAATGACATCAAAAACATGACCATCTGGGGCAACCACTCATCGACCCAGTATCCAGACCTAACGGCTGCGACTGTCAATGGCAAACCAGCGCTAGAGTTGGTTGATCGTGATTGGTACGAAAACACGTATATCCCAGAAGTACAGCAGCGCGGCGCGGCCATCATTAAAGCTCGCGGCGCCTCATCTGCAGCTTCTGCTGCCAACGCTGCTATCGCCCATATGCGCACGTGGGCACTCGGTACTGACGAGAACGACTGGGTCTCTATGGGTGTTTATTCAAATGGGGAATATGGTATCGCTGAAGGCCTTATCTACTCATTCCCATGCACATGCAAAAACGGCGACTGGTCTATCGTAGACGGCGTTGATGTGTCATCAGAATTCTCAAAAGAGAAAATGGCCGCCACTGAGCAAGAGCTGAGCGAAGAGCGTGATGCAGTAGCACACCTACTACCATAAGCTAATAAGCTAAGCAGTTATATAGCTGTCTTAACTTAAGTAATGAGTGAAAAAAAGCCCTCTTAATCTTAATATAGGAGGGCTTTTTTATGTCTATAAGTTTCTTTATCCAAAAGATATGATGAAATAAAAAGTAATCTATCGCATCTCTTGAAATGGCAATATCTGTTTGCTGCCTATACAATTGATAACGTTAGATAAACGTTGATTAACAGCTATTAGCACAAAGCTTGCTACAATAAATGGGTTAATTTGAATAATAAGCACAATTACCACTACACCATTTAAGGAGAAAAGTATGTTGGGTGAGCCAGAATATAATATGAATGAGCTATTTGCTCAGTTAGGTCTAGATAGCTCTGATGAAGCAATTGATAAGTTTATCGCAGACAACCAGTTATCAAGTGAAGAGAAATTGATAGAAGCTAATTTCTGGACCGATAGCCAGCGTATGTTCTTGCAAGAAGAATGGCAAAACGATGCAGCATGGGTAGAGACGATTGATGAGTTAAATGTACGAATGCATCCTGATGCCTAAAAGCTGATATAAAAAACCTAATATATTGAACTGACCCCCATAAGTTGGACACAACTTATGGGGTATTTTTATGCGTTACGATCTAGACTTTAAGATCAAAGTCATCACATACTATCGTCAAGGACATACCGGAATCGCAACAGCAAAAAAGTTTGGACTTGATAAAATGTAAGATACGTCTGACTGCTAAACTTGATTATCACGCCATTCTAGTAGGTCAGTGACATCTTGATGAATACCCGCTTTCAAGGCGTCCAAACCATCGTAGCGACGCTCACCATGCAAAAAGTGCAAGAAGCGCACTTCTAGATTCAACCCGTACAAATCTGCTTTTAGTTTGGGAAAGTGTACTTCCAATCGCCAGTCATCACCTTTATCAACAGAGGGTCTTTTGCCAATGTTAGCGGTACCGAACAAACTATGTGGACGCAAACCTGCGACGCCTATATTATTATCAGTAGCCAGCTTTATTAAACCATCAGGTATGACCTCTCCATTCTCATCTAAGCTGACGACATCAACGGCAAAAATACCGTGCAAAGCGGGTTTTATTCGCTGCAAATCAATATTGGCAGTAGGAAAGTCCATAGTGCGACCAATTTGATCGCCACGGACGACCGACCCCGTAATGGCGTAGTCGCGGTCCAGCAGTATATTGGCAGCATGAATATCACCTGCCAATAGCAAGTCACGGATGCGAGTAGAGCTAATACGTGCAGCCTCATTATTGACATCATTCAAGTGGTCGTTGTCAATATTGCTATCAGTGATGGTATGTAGGTTAGTCACATCCAAACCATAATCGCGCAAAAACTGACTATCGCCAGTACGATCATGACCGAAGCGGAAGTCGTCACCTAGTACCAGCGCTTTTACATTTAAGCGCTTGGCTAATATATCGGCAAAGGCTTGTGCTGATAATGAGCGAAAGTCCTCATCAAAACCTGCCACCACTAAGGTTTTAACCCCATGTTGTGCTAGGAGTGCCTGCTTTTCTGCTAGATTGGTCAAACGCGCAGGGGCTTTAGCTGGCTCAAAAAACTCACGTGGTTGTGGCTCAAATATCATGACCGCAGCGTCCAAGTTTTGGGTATGCGCAATATCACGAACTTGTGCCAGCATTGCCTGATGACCAAGGTGTACGCCATCAAAATTGCCAATAGTGAGCACACAAGGCGCTAACTCTACTGGGTCATTAGTAGTAGACGCGGCATTTGATGATGCAATCAGTTGCTCAAGAAAATAGGTTTTCATAAGTTTTCAGCTATGATGAGACCAGATAAAAAACGAAAAAACACATCTATGGTCAAAATTGATGTGTCGAAAATTAGCCATTATAAAGTAAAATAGCCACACTAACATCCTATAGTCTACGGATAATGCAAGTATGAATGACGCTCTATGAATTTCATGGTTTGTACATACGTCTATTATCAGTATGACGATTTTTTACTATCATCATGAATACCAATAATAATGCCAATTAATATGGAGACTCTATGTCCGATGTTGCCTTAGATGTCATAGCAACTGCCCCGTTGACACATCAGCTGACCCAGCAGTTTATGGTACAACGTGCCAGTAAAGAAGACTTGGCAGAAGTCTTGGCGATTTATAACCAAAGTATTCCTGGCAAACAAGCAACGGCAAATTTGGCATTAGTAACGCTCGAAGAACGTACAGCTTGGTTCGATGAGCATTTAGACAGTCCAACGAGACCTATTTATGTAGTCAAAGCATTACTAGAAGGTGATGCCGATAGACAGAGTACAAAACTACCAATTGTTGCATGGGGCAGTTTCAGTGATTTATATGCGCGTACCGCTTATCATATCAGCACTGAAATCAGCATCTATCTGAACCAAGATTATCAGAGTAAAGGGTTGGGCAGTCTGTTGACACGCTGGATGTTGACGCAAGCGCCCAGTTTAGGAATCAGAAATATCGTTGCCCTTATCTTTGCCCACAATCAGCCAAGTTTGGGACTGTTCCGTAAACTTGGCTTTGAGCAGTGGGGGTATATGCCAGAAGTTTGTGATATGGACGGGTTTATCGCTGATGTTGTGATGCTTGGTAAAGCCGTGGCATCGGACAACATTGCAGATGATTAGAGCAAAATGCCTTAACCCAAAATTTTCCATTGACCATCTATTTTCTGTAGTTGATAGGTCAATGGTGCAGGGTCGCTTTGTCCTTTGAGCATCAACTCGCCAGTGATGGTGGCACGCGTTTTGTCATCATTGTACGTTGTATCAGTAATCGTCACGCCATCGACCGTTTGTTGAAACGCCGATTGAGTGTTGGCAAGCTCTTGCTCAAAATTTGCCATATCTACTTGATAGTAGCCTGCCGCATCCTTCACATCACCATAATACAAGGTATTTAGTGCTTTTTTGACCGTATCCTCTGGCGTACCCGCTTCGGTCGGATTGGTCACTAGGCTTTTTTGGTTAATCGGAGCAGTGACTGGATTGATATTGTCATTATCAACGGTCGTTGTATTCTCAGTATCATCTGTGACCTGAGTCGTTTCACTTGTGCTATCTGCTGTCTCTTTTTGCTCAGCTGTGTCTGTATCTGAAGTATCAACGACAGCTGCAACTTCTTCATTGTTGGTAGCAGTTTCAGTGACTGCAGACTCATTGTTGCTGCAACCGCTCAGCAGTAGTCCAGTACCGAGTACACCTGTTGCAAGGAGAAGCGGTAAGCGCTGGAAGAGTGGCTGTTTCGTTGTCATATCGAACCTCAAATGTCAGTTATTCATTAATAGGTCATTATGACAACGATTGGTGGCAAGCATTGTCAATTCTGATGATAGGCTTGTTTTGGTTTCGTAAGCCAAGCTCATGCCTATATCTACGTTGGCTTAACCGTGTTTGAGCTGGCGAGGACGGACACCTGTCGCTAGCAATACCACGCCATAAACGAGCGCTCCGGCGACACACATAATCATGAGTGCGATGATGCGTTGCCACTGGGCTTCATCAGTAGGAAAGTAGGGTAACATGAGATAAAGTACGCCGATCATGGAGCCAGTTGAAATGGCAAACTGTGTGAATAGTTTGTTCCAATGGGGGCCAAAACGGAAAATATCGCGCTTGTGTAAGAAGTAATAGAGCAAGCCTGCGTTTACGAACGCTGCGCCCGTCGTTGCCAAGGCTAGGCCACCATGTAATGGCATTTCTAAGAAATAAAATATCCCGATAAAAATGACACTAAATACCATGTTGGCAATAACAGAAATGATGCCGATTTTGACAGGTGTTCTGGTGTCTTGACGCGCAAAAAATGCAGGGGCAAAGATCTTGATCAGCATGAATCCTAAGATACCACCTGCCATACTACGCAATGCCAGTGCACTCATCTGGGCATCACGAAGGGTGAACTCACCACGTAAGAACAGGGCTTGCATCAGCACATCTGCGAGTACAAAGAGCGCAGCCGAGGCAGGCACACCGACCAAAATGATAAGGCGCGCGGCCCAGTCGATGGTCTTTTTGAAACTAACATCGTCTTTTTGCGCTTCACTTTTTGACAGACTTGGTAATATGACCGTACCAATCGCCACACCAATTAGCCCTAGTGGTAGCTCGCTCATACGCTCAGCCGCGTAGAGCCAAGACACCGAACCACCAATCATCAATGAGGCAAAAACGGTGTTCAGCAATAAGTTAATCTGAGTGACAGACACACCAAAGATAGCCGGCAGCATTAATTTTAGAATGCGGCGAACGCCCTCGTGCTGAAAGTCAATCTTGGGCGCGACCAGTAGTTTTTGTTGCCATAGCTGAGGCAGTTGTATTAAGAATTGCAATAGTCCTGCGATCGCCACGGCATAGCCAAGCGCCATAATAGGCGTATCAAACATCGGCGCCAAAATCAGCGCACCACCAATCATACATAAATTCAATAGGACTGGGGCAAAGGCGGGCGCAGCAAAACGGCCATAACTTTGCAAAATACCACTGGCAAAAGCCGTCATAGAAATAAACAGCAAATAAGGGAAGGTAAGGCGGAGTAATTCAGCGGTAATGGCAAATTTGTCAGGTTGATCGGCAAACCCGGGGGCAAACAACGTCACTACCCAAGGCGCGATTAAGATAACAACAACTGTCAGCATCGACAATACCAGCAAGAGTGCGCCCGAGGTGCGACTGACTAAAATCTGTACTTGCTGTAAGCTGTACTTTTCCTTGTACTCGGACAGCACAGGAACGAATGCTTGGCTAAACGCCCCTTCAGCAAACAGTCGTCGCAAAAAGTTTGGGATTTTGAAGGCGACCAAAAAGGCGTCCATCAAACCGCCAGCCCCAAAAACCCCTAGCAATACGACATCGCGTACCAAACCTAAAATACGCGATAACATGGTCATACTGCTGACCACCATGGTTGAACGAAATAACCGACTTTTTGCCATGAGAACCTATCTTGCTAAGTTGTGTACAGGGTTGTGTAAGAGCTAGTGTGCTGATTTGCTGTTGCAAAAAAACTGACGAATTATAGCACTTTCATCACGGAGATAAATGGATTGGATGTGGAAATCATTTTTGCAGTGATAAAGAGTTATTTCGTAATAACCCTGCAACTAGCTCCCGCAACCTTGCCCATTCAAAATAATCACCAGGATCCGTCTTACGCCCTGGCGCAATATCACTGTGCCCTGTCAAATGTCGCTGCGTTTTCGGGTACGCTTCATAAATAGCCGCGATTACCGCTGCGAGCTTCTCATATTGAGCGGAAGTGAAGGACACAAAATCTGACCCTTCAAGCTCAATGCCAATGCTATAATCATTACATTCAGGTCGGCCTAAGTAGCTAGAGCGTCCAGCGTGCCAAGCGCGTTCGTTAAAATTGACAAACTGAGTGATAGCCCCGTCACGCTCAATAAACAGGTGCGCTGACACTTCTGCACCTTTGATTGTCTGAAAATAAGGGTGCGCATCCCAATCTAATTGATTAGTGAATAATGCTTTTACATAATGCGTGCCGCTAGAGTCGCACGCACCAAACTCATTGGGTGGTAGGCTAATATTATGAATAATGATGGCATCAATACTTAGACCTTCTGGCCTGATATTATAGTTTGGTGAGGCCAGCCAAGTAGCGGCTGACAGCAAACCATCTGTGATTGTCATTGGCAATGTAGATAATGATGAATCGGGCATAAAGCTCTCTTTTTATAACAGTATTGGTGATGTTGTGATAGAAAGTTTATCAAAGTAGTTAGATGGTCGCAGCTTGCTTATATCATTTGAGTCTCTAGCAGAATAAACCTTCACAGCGCGAATAGCGTATAAATAATAACGTGTGAGAGCCCGCCTCATGTCTATAAAACCGATGTCTTCGTCTGGAACTTATACTCTAATAACCATTGGTCAGCGAGCGCGACTGCCATTGGCGATAGCGGCGCTATTGTTTTCTGCAAACACGCAGGCATTTTTACCGACGCCTTTATTGGTCACCGAAGGAGCGCTCTCATCTGAATTATCAGATAGTACGTCACCTAGTGACGCTGAAGATGCTGTTCGCATTGAGACATCTACTCTCAGTAATACTGGAAACAATACTCAAAATAATACTGCGTCTGGGTCAGATATGGCGACAGAACAGTTACTGGCAACATGGCGTCGACAGGCAAAAACTGACAATCTAGCACAGCATACAATATGGCGACGCTTATTGTATTTTTACGATGATCAAAGCAGCATTTTATCTAAAAAGAAAACGGAGAGTTTGGTCGATGATCCACGCTTTTTTTTGAGTGATAACGGTCAGCAGGATTCAGCCGCAGAATTAGACGCGACACTAGTCGCACTGGCAAAAGAATTCACATCGCAGACAACTGGTAACAACCAAGCAAACATTCATATAAAAACTCAAGCCAATAATAATTCCGTTCTGTGCCGTTTCCCAGCACGAGTGGCATGGCTAAAAGAAAAGTTAGCTATCGATGATGCGAGTCTGACAAATGAGTGTCCAGAGCTGGATGACTGGATGGCGACATTGGCGCCTGAGCAGTTATCTATTGTGTTTGCTGAGGAGTATTTGGACAACCCACTCTCTGCCTTTGGTCATACGTTATTGCGCATTGATTCAAAATCGAGCGTAGCAGATCCCAATCAAATCAGTCAGGCGTATGCGCTCAATTATACGGTGGACGGTGATCCAAACGATAGCTTTCCAATCTATGCGACCAAATCCATGATTGGCAGTTATGACAGTGCTATCGAGATTGATCCTTATCCCCAAAAGCTCGCAAAATATCTACAAGACGATGAGCGTGATACGTGGACGTATCAGTTGAATCTGACATCTAGTGAAGTACAGCAGGTTATGCGCCATGTTTGGGAGACCAAAGCGCTAAAAATGCCGTATTACTTCACCACGGATAATTGTGCTTCTGAGATTCTGCGCCTGATTGACGTTATTCGTCCTCAGCAGAATTTATTGAAGCAACTGGCTTATGTGGTCGTGCCCTCTGATGTCATTCAGTTATTAAACAGTCAAAATCTTTTGGCAAATGCCACTTATACCCCAGCCGACAATACGTTGCGTCAAGCTCAGCTTAATGACGCTAAACAACAACGCGCGCAGTTGGGTTATCATAACAGCGCCAAACAAACCTTAAATGAGATAAAATCGGCACAGATCAATCCCGTATCAAGCCTATCAGATGATGGACAATGGTTACGCAAACGTCAAATCGAGGTATCGGATAATAACCCAATAGATAGGCATCCACTACAGTTGGGAGTGATAGCTATCGGTCAGCGCGGTGACAATGATTATATCGATATTGGGTTTAGAGCAGGGTTTCATGATACGCTTGACCACGCGTCAGGGTATTCACAGTTTTTTAATTTAGAAGGGGTAGCTGCGACCTTACGTCTATATGACACAGATGATGATAAGCCCAATCAACCAGACAGCGTGGTCTTGCAAAATGCGACTTTGATTCGTGGACGCTCTTTTAATCCTATCAATGCTGGCAACAAAGGCAAAACGTGGGGCGCAAGCATTGAGGCGACGCGAGTGAATGATGGCTCACAAGAGGGCGGGCGAGATCATCTGGTGGGTAGTGTGGGTTATGAGACGGGCTGGTCGTGGGCATTTGGTACGCCAAGCAGTGGTACGGGTCAGATGTCGCCGCAACTATGCTATACGTTTTTGGCCGGGACCGCGCAAGCAGGGCGCGCTATCAATAAAGGCTTTCGGGTAGGGGCAGGCGTTAATGCCGGCTGTCGTTATCAGATTAACAATCAGTTACGCGCGCAAGCTGAATTGCAATTGCCATATTGGTATCATGGCAGCAGCGATGAGTCCAACGTTCGTGGTCATTATTGGCAACCGATCTCAAGCCTCGGTTTACAATACGATATTGATAAAAAACAAGCACTACGGATCAATGCCAGCTACGACTGGCAAGAGCGCGTCGATGCGAATGAGGATATACAGCTGTCATACAGACGGTATTTTTAAGTAGAGTTATCTTTTAGCGCTGTAATCGTTGTATAAGTGGTATAAAAGGAAAGATGCTTTATGAATACACCAAATATACTCATTATCGGGCAAGGTGATATCGGCTTGCCTGTTACCAATAAGCTGGCACAAGACGGCTTTTCGGTGACAGGGCTGGCTCGTAGTGAGCGTCATCATTATGCTTTAGTGGATAGCGCCCATTTTTTGCAGGCTGATGCGCTGACTCTGACGAGCGAGCAGCTGCAATCATTTACCTATATTGCGATTATCGTCACCCCTGATGAGTATTCGACCAGCGGTTATCATGACAGTTACTTAGCGATCAGCCAGCATTTGGCAACGCTTTCTGCTAATCTGGCGAACCTGCAGCGCGTCGTGTTTATTTCTTCTACTGGTGTTTACGGTCAAGACAATGGCGAATGGATCGATGAGCATACTGAACCTATGACGCCTGAGCGTGACGCATCAAAGGTTATATTACAAGCCGAACAAGCACTGCAGCAAAGCTTTGGTGATAAAGCCATCATCATTCGACCTAGCGGCATTTATGGACGTGAGCGCCTTATGCGCGTGCGTAAAGCGCGCGAGCCACAAAAAGAGCCAGTAGCCGCCGAGCATTGGAGCAATCGTATTATGGATCGCGACTTGGTCACTATCATTGCCAATGTGTTGACGACAGCCGCACCAAAGCCACTCTATCTTGCGACAGACTACAGACCTGTGACCACTTTTGAGCTTGGTGTTTGGTTGAGTGAACAAATCGGCGAAGCCGCGCCTACTATCGATGAAAAAAAGACATCAGTGACAGGAAAGCGTTTACATAGCAACATTCCTTTAGCTTGGCTTGAGTACGCTGATTGGCAGACAGGCTATCGTGATATTTTAGACCATCAAGCGTAGTTTTTAGCGTTAAGATCATTGTTCGGTTTGAACGTTTTTGTTCGTTTTATATGTGATAGTTTATGGAGATTTCATGACTCAGCCGTTTACTTCTGATGACCATTTGTCTCATGCCAGTCTGGCAGCAGAAGGTAGCAAGCTCACAAAAGGCGATGCTGGGCAGTCTTTTATGCTAGCTGATTCACAGCAACCTGCGATCGTACATCCGAACTTTGATCCCAAACGATCCCCCCTTGATCCCGCCAGACCATTGAGTGATATTCCTGAGCCTGCTCGTCTCCTAGATGGTCAGCTGCGCCGGCTTTATGGTAATTCGACGCGGTTCTATCAGCCTAATGCAGATAGCTTATCAAAATGGTCGCTGATTGCGTCAGAAGCCTTGGCGGAGCATCTATCGTTACTCAAGGCGGCACAGCTTGTCGAATTGCCTGATAGCTTTTATCAAAATCACAGTGATCAGCCCTTATTATCGCCATTATCAAAGATGACATTATTAGATATGTCAGATATCCAGCAGGCGATTCGTACCTATCCAAAACTCAATCGTTATGGGTTTGGCTCTGCTGATAGCGACGAGATGGCTGAGCCAAATAACAATGACAAAGTTAACGAGTCTTTAGCCTCTCTGCGCGCATTGATCAAACGCTATAATCCTGATGAACTGCTGAGTAGCCTGTATGCCGATGATTGGCAAGTGATTTTGCAACCGCAGCAATTTGAGACAGGCGAGGGCAGTTTGGCGACAGATATTATGGCCTGTAGCGCTGCTGTCCATGCGCTAAAGCAATGTAGTACTCGTAAAAGTATCAATCATAGCTATAGTGCCGCGCAAATTTGCCAGCACGTACGTAGTTATTTGCTCAGTCAGATTGTCTGTGAGCCTACGCAGCGCCACGCATATCGTCAGATCCGGATATTTGCTGGTCACATCATTGTTGCTGCGTATCATTTAGGCTGGGAGATACAAGTGCGGGCAGATGGACAGAGTTATTTTAATATCTCGTCGCGTAGTGGTTTGTTGACTCGCTATGCCAATATGCAGGATTACGAGATCAACGGTTGGTCAAGCTGATCAATAATGCGTACAATAATGCAAATTTTTTCGCCCCTCTTTTTGCCCATAGGAATGTCATCATGTCTCACGTATCGCGCCTGCAAGACCCAACGTTTTCATCTCATCAATTTATTCAACTGGCTTTAGATAACCAAGTACTTAAATTCGGCGAGTTTGTCCTCAAGTCTGGTCGTATCAGTCCATATTTTTTTAATGCAGGTCTGCTTGCAACGGGTGAGATGTTATCACTGCTAGCACGTGGTTATGCAGATGCCTTAGCTGAACAGATAATTGCGGCAAATAATGACGGTAATGAGCAAGAGCTAGTCATCTTTGGTGCGGCTTATAAAGGTATTCCTTTTGTCGCAGCGACCGCCCAAGCGTTATGGCTACATCATGGCATCAATGCAAAATGGGGTTACAATCGTAAAGAAGCCAAAACCCACGGTGAAGGGGGCAATTTGGTCGGTGCTGACGTAAGTGGAAAGGCTGTTTGGGTGCTTGACGATGTCATCACAGCAGGCACAGCGATGCGTGAAGTGGTCGAGATTTTAGAGCAAGCAGGAGCAAGCGTTGCGGGTATTATCGTCGCGCTTGATCGCAAAGAAAAAGGCCAAGCTGAGCACTCTGCTATTCAAGAGCTTGCTGCCACATTAGCAGTGCCAGTACGGGCATTGGTTGATATTGACGATTTAATCAGTTATCTGGCAGATGACCATGGTGCACAAAACGGCCAACATAAAGACGCGACCCAGTTAGCCAAAATGCAACATTACCGTGAGCAGTACGGTGTATAGTTAGGCACTGAGCCTGTTTTATACTAATAATATAACGTAAGTGAGCCCTACCATGAGTCAAACAATGAGCCAACAAAACCAAGAAAAATCGCTAAAAATACTCGTCATTATGGATCCTATCGAGCGGGTCAATTATAAAAAAGACACCAGTCTCGCTATGATGTGGGCCGCTCAAGACCGTGGTCATCAGCTTGGTTACTGTCAGATTCATGACTTGTGGTTGGATCGTGGACAATTAATGGTCGATACTCAGCCGCTTACGGTGAAGCGTGATCCTGCAGATTTTTATACACTGGGTGATAAAACGACAGGCTCAGTTGCTGACTATGACGTGATTTTGATGCGCAAAGACCCACCGTTTGATATGCGCTTTATTTATGCCACTTATATGCTTGATCATGCCAAAGCAGCAGGCGTGCTCGTGGTCAACGATCCGCAAGCCATCCGTGATTGTAATGAGAAATTATTTGCGACGTGGTTTAGTGAGTATATGAGCCCAACGATTGTGACCAGCAAACAGGCTCACATTCGCAAGTTTATCGCTGAGCATCAAGATGTCATCGTTAAGCCGCTAGATGGTATGGGCGGTACGGGTATCTTCCGTCTGACTGCTGATAGTCCAAATATTGGCGTGACGATTGAGGTGCTGACTGAGCTTGAGACTTTACCAATCATGGCGCAGCGTTATTTGCCAGAGATTAAAGCAGGTGATAAACGCGTACTTATTGTAGATGGCGTTGTGGTCGACTATAGCTTGGCGCGTATCCCAAGCAAAGGCGAGACCCGTGGCAATCTTGCCGCAGGTGGTAGCGGTGTGGCGATGCCATTAACCGATATTGAGCGTCAAGTGGCAGAAGTTGTGGCGCCGATTGTCAAAGAAAAAGGTCTGATGTTCGTGGGTTTGGACTTGATCGGTGGACGTATTACTGAGATTAATGTCACCAGCCCAACGTGCGTACGTGAGATTGATGATCAGTGCGGTACCGATATCGCGACCGACTTTATCATGGCAATCGAAAATAAATTTACGGTATAGTTTTAGACAGTCTAAGACAGATGTCCATTAAAGAAAGTACGTCTTAATACCTCGTTTATCATTGCCTTGTATGGTCGTGTGTCAGTAGTACATGACGCCAAGTCATGCCAGCTCATGGCTTGGTTTTTTTGTTATTTCTACTGCATAAAGTACTGTATATAAGACAATGATTTCCTCTATACTATGCGGGCTTTTACCGTGTCATTTTTTTAGTAAATGGCATCATAGTAGTAGGACAAATCCTTCATATAAGTAAAGTAAAGATAGGCAGATCTCCATGAAAACACCGCATATATTGATGATGGCAGCTGGGACGGGCGGACATGTTTTTCCCGCGCTTGCAGTGAGCGATGAGCTGACCGGTCGCGGTGCGGTTATTCATTGGCTTGGAACGCCAAATGGTATGGAAAATGGTTTGGTTGAACCGACGGGTTATCCTTTTCATGCCATCAATATGCAGGGGCTGCGCGGTAAGGGCGTGGGTCGTTTAGTTAAGCTGCCAGTAACGTTATTGTCAGCGACGATGGCTGCGGTGAAAGTGATTCGCAGCAATCAGATTGACGTGGTCGTTGGTTTTGGTGGCTATGTGAGTGCGCCTGGTGGACTTGCTGCACGTCTGACCAATACACCGCTGGTTATCCATGAACAAAATGCCATCGCTGGCATGAGCAATCGTTATCTGTCTAAGCTGTCTACCAAAGTATTACAAGCATTCGAGAACACTTTTGCCAATAGTGAACAAGATGCCAAGCTTGAAACAGTTGGCAATCCTGTGCGTAACGCCATCACTGGTGTCGCAGAGCCAAAGGTGCGTTATGATATCAATGATAGCTCACCGCTTAAACTGCTGGTCGTGGGTGGCTCGCTTGGTGCTCAGGTATTAAATGAGACCGTGCCAAAAGCACTGGCTTTGCTAGACCAACCGTTTGAAGTCCTCCATCAATGCGGACGCAATAACGAAGCAGCCACTCAGGCGGCTTATAGTGAGCAAGATTTAAGCAAGCATCAGTTCACAGTGCAACCCTTTATCGATGATATGGCGGCGGCCTACAACTGGGCAGATATTATCGTTTGCCGCGCTGGTGCATTGACAGTGACTGAAATCCAAAATGTCGGTATTGCTGCTATTTTTGTACCGCTACCACATGCGGTTGATGATCATCAAACCGCCAATGCGCGCACATTGACCTCGCATGCTGCTGCGGTTTTATTGCCACAGTCAGAGCTAACGGCCAAACGTTTAAGCGATGAGCTTAGCGTACTCAATCGAGAGAAATGCCTTGAAATGGCCAAAAAAGGTCATGCGCTTGCCAATCGCAGTGCGAGTAAACAAGTGGCTGATATTATTTGGCAAGCCTTATAGTTTCGGCTTTTGCCACTCGTTATTTTTTACTGATCATATTTTACTGTCCTTCAATTTTTATTATCCTTTAATAAAGAGAAAATTTTATGTCTACCTCTGCCAAAGCCCTTCCTAAGCGTTTGATTGAAATACCAGAAATGCGCCGTATTCAGCATTTGCATTTTATTGGTATTGGTGGCTCAGGCATGTGCGGCATCGCTGAGGTAATGAACAATCAAGGTTATCAAGTCAGTGGTTCTGACATTGCAGAAAGCCTGGTGACGAAGCGTCTACAGCAGATTGGTATCAAAATATCGATTGGTCATGATTCCAAAAATATTGCCAACGCTGACGTGATCGTCGTGTCATCAGCGATTGATCGTAGCAATCCTGAGGTAAAAGCCGCACTTGAAGCTCGCCTGCCAGTCGTACGCCGCGCCGATATGCTTGGCGAGTTGATGCGCTATCGTCATGGTATTGCCGTTGCTGGTGCGCATGGTAAAACGACGACGACCAGTTTGCTCACCACCATGATGGCAGAGGGGCAATTGGATCCTACCTATGTGATTGGTGGTAAGCTAAATGCCTCAGGTAAAAATGCAGCACTAGGCAACAGCCGTTTCTTGGTAGCAGAAGCGGATGAGTCCGATGCGTCTTTTTTATCACTGCGCCCAATGGCAGCAATTGTGACCAATATCGATCAAGATCACATGGAAACCTATGAGAACAGCTTCGATAAATTAAAAGCCGCATACATTCAGTTTTTGCAAAACATGCCGTTTTACGGGTTGGCCGTGGTATGCGGTGATGACCCTGAGCTGTATGCAATGATTGATGACATTGGTCGCCCAGTATTGACCTTTGGCCTTGAGCCTTTTAATGACGTACAAGCTGTCGATCTGGTGGCAGAAGGTACCAAGACGCACTTTACCGTATTGCGCCGTGACCGTAAGCCATTGCGTCTGACATTAAACATACCTGGTACACATAATGTCTATAATGCACTGGCTGCTATCACCATGGCAACGGATGAAGGTGTCGATGATGCCGCGATTGAGCGTGCCCTACAGAAGTTTGCAGGGGTAGGCCGCCGATTTGAGCAGCATGCCTCAGTCGATATCGATGATGGCAATGTCCTATTGATTGATGATTACGGTCATCATCCAAAAGAAGTTGACGCAACCATCAAAGCCGCTCGCCAAAGCTTTCCTGATCGCCGTTTAGTGATGTTATTTCAACCGCATCGTTATAGCCGTACCCGTGATTGTTATGACGATTTTGTCGAAGTGCTATCAAGTGTTGATGAGCTGCTACTATTGGATGTATATTCAGCAGGTGAAAGCCCGATTATAGGCGCTGATACCAAATCGTTGGCACGCAGTATCCGTCTGCGCGGTGAAGTTGAACCGACGATTATTGACAAAGACAATCTTGCCCCTGTGATGCAGCGTTTATTAAAAGCCAATGACATGCTTATCACGCAAGGCGCGGGTAATGTGGGGCATATCGCTATTGATTTGGCTGCCAATAATCTTTACATCAAGTAAGCTAAAATTTAGGAACTATCTTCATGACGACTAATAATAAAGAAAACATGAGTACTCAGAACCTCGCTATCGATGATACCGAAGATAGATCAGCCATCACCAATCCAGAACCAGCATTGGCGGCGGCTGCACAAGCAGGACAAAGCGACGCGAGCATTTCGCCAAATGAGGAAGAGAATAAAAAATCTATCAGTACGATGACTGGTCATGTAAAAGATGCCGCTCAGTTTGGCAGGGTCGCTGTGATCTATGGTGGTAGCAGCAATGAGCGCAGCGTGTCTTTGGATAGCGGTGCGGCTGTATTGCAGGCACTGCAAAACCAAGGTGTCGACGCCACTCATTTTGATCCTAAGCATCAAGACATCACAGAATTACGTGATTACGATCGCGTGTTTAATGTCTTGCACGGTCGTGGCGGCGAAGACGGTCTACTGCAAGGTGTATTACAGTGGTTTGATATACCGCAAACGGGATCTGGCGTTTTGGCATCAGCATTAGGTATGGACAAAGTGCGTACCAAACAGCTCTGGCAAGGTTGCGGCTTATCCACAGCACCGTTTTCATTATTGACGGCTGATACCGACTGGCAGCAAGTGGTCAATATGCTAGGACTGCCGCTTATCATTAAACCCGTTCACGAAGGCTCAAGTATTGGCATGACCAAGGTCAATCATCTCGATGAATTGCCTGCGGCCTATGCTACTGCCGTACAGTGTGGTGATGCCGTGATGGCTGAGCGCTGGATCACAGGTCGTGAGTTTACGATTGTGATTATCGATGACGAAGCTTATCCTGTCATTCGACTTGAGCCTGCTGATATCACCAATTTCTATGACTTTGAGGCCAAGTATAATCGTAACGATACCAGCTACTATATTCCTTGCGGATTGAGCGCTGCTGATGAGAAGCATCTGCAAGAGTTAAGTCTGGCGGCATTCCGTGCTGTAGATGCAAAAGGTTGGGGACGTATTGACGCCATGCAGGATGAAGCAGGGAATTTCTGGTTGCTTGAGATCAATACCGTGCCCGGTATGACCAGTCATAGTTTGGTACCAATGGCAGCCAAAGCTAGAGGCATGGATTTTGACACATTGTGCTGGCACATATTATCTCAGACAGTCTAATTTTTTGATGTGGCGCTCATCATATTTATCACGATTTTTTAGCAATGAGTCTGATGACAACCATATTGAGTAAATGAGCTATGTTAAAGCATGGGCAATGAGAAATTATATAGAGGTTTATAATTTCTCAGCTTTATCACTTTTGTAGCATGGCGATTTTAGTCAAAAAAGCCGTCAATGTATCACTAGAGCTGCTATAACATAGCTTCATGTAAACTTGTGTAAATTCAAGGCTACTAGCGAGCGTTACGCTATTGTTTGCCTATAAAATACGTTAATATTGTAAGAATAGCTTTGTTTTAGTAATATTTACGTTTTTTGTAGGGATAACCTATAAGTTATTCATAACCTAAGAAAAATGTTACGTTTAAATAAGAATAATCGCTGACTATCAGTCTTTTTATTGACAGTCTTTGATAATATATTGCTTTAATAAGCTTCTGCAAAAACTTGCAGATTTACGTCAATAATTAGCATGATCAGTTTTATGCAAATATAGGGACAAAGGTCGTTATGGCTCAAACTGTCAACGAGGTAACTGACTTGATGAGTGATAAAGCCGGTCGCCCAGCATCCAAACTCCAATTACCAACCTCGGCCCGATATCTTTTTATGATATTGGTATTAGGATTATTGGTACTAATATTGATAATGGGTGGTAAAGCGTTACGTGATGCACCGCCTGCTGAGATTCATATCAGCAATCAAGGGCTCTCTACCGCTCAATACAACTCATTGCAGACAGTGATGGATCAGCAAAAGGTCAGCAGTTTTTTTACTTCTGATTTGCAAGCATTAAGAGATATTACGACAAGCCTTGCATGGGTTGATCAAGTGAGTATCTCTCGAGACTGGCAACGCGGCATTGTAGTTACTGCACTACCTAAGCAAGCAGTCGCTAATTTTGGAACAGAGCGCTTGGTTGATGCCAAAGGATCTGTGTTCGTTCCTGCTGATAGTAGCGACTTGACGCAAGAGCGCTTTGCTACTCTGCAAGGTGAAATGGCTCAAGCGCCAGTCATTATGCAGCAAATGCAGCAAGTCAATGATTGGTATGCGCCACTTGATATGCAGGTTGAAGACATTATTTTGTCACCAAGAATGACTTGGCTCATTCGTTTTGATAATGGCTTGCGCGTCATCGTCGATAATGAGAACACCGCACAAAAATTACTGAATCTAAGCCAGTTACTTGGTAATCAGTTAAGCGGACGCCGAGATGAGATGCAATCTGTAGACTTACGCTACAAGAATGGTTTTACGATTGCCTGGGATATGTCAGCGCCGCCAGTTGATGAGCCCAAATAATTGAAGTAATACTGATGAGTGGTTACTTGAGTCGAAACTGTTTGCCCAAAATGAATAATATATGTACAACATCATAGCGTATTAACAGCGCTTTTTTTAATGATTCAATAGGATGGCATTATTTGCGCTCCTATTTAGTAATAATTTGTCTGCTACCATGAAATATAACGAAAATTTGGTTGTTGTCCATCTAAGTGCCACGGCAGTGTATGTCGTAATTGGCAATGTTGTCTCTGCAAAAGACATTCGTATCTTAGGCGTAGGGCAAGTTAAAAATAGCGATTTTTATCAAGGCCAAATTAAGCATCGTGAACGCCTACAAGGTGCTATCAAGCAAGCCATCCAAGAAGCAGAGGATACTGCCAATTGCCGCGTGCATAGCGTGTGGTTGACGCTCGCAACACCTGAGCTATCTAGTAAAAACAGTGCTGGAGAGGTGAGGGTTGAGGACGAGTTCGTACGTGCCAAAGATATGGTACAGGCCTTGTCTAATGCCAAGTCGCGCGATCTGCCATCCGATTACTATCTCATGCATTGCTGCCAGCAAGGTATCTATGTTGATGATCAAGACTTCATGGTCGACGATGTAATTGAGATGATGGCACATAATATCACTGTGATGTATCACATGATGATGATGCCTGTCGCTAGCCGCCAAAATATTCAAAAACTACTACAAAGCTGCGATGTCGGTATTGACCATATCGTATTTGATGCAGTGACCAGTGCTGAATACAGTTTAATGACCGAAGAGCGTCAGCAAGGGGTTTGCTTGGTAGATATCGGTGCCAGTACGACCAGTATTTGTGTTTACAAAGAAAATAAATTGATTTTTACGCATTGTATTGCTACTGGCAGCCATGAAGTAACAATGGATATTTCAGCTGATTTTGGTATATCGATGATTGAAGCTGAGAAACTGAAAAAGTCTCATGGTACGGCTGATGCCAATAGTGTCGACCCAAGCTCATTCTTTTTGTTTAAACCGCAAGGATCGAGCGATGAAATCAACATCGGTATCTATAATTTAGCACGTATCATTGAAGCGCGTTATGTGCAGATATTCACTGAAGTCGCTCGTCAACTGCATGAAGCAGGTTTAATAGGCTATATTGACAAAGGTATCGTGCTGACAGGCGGCGGTAGTACGATTAAAGGAATGATACCGTTTGCTAAACGGCTGCTCAAAATGCCAGTGGTATTGACCAATACGCATCCTGCTATTAGTGCTTACAATCATTTTGATAACGATGAGTCATTTAAACAGCTTAATAGTCAGGTCAATGACCGGGCTTACCAAACAGCTTTTGGCACACTATTATATAGTCAAAGTGAGCAGTTTCGCCGCAGTGAAAAAAGCGAACCTGATACGATTCAAAAAAATCGAGTCACAGGGGTCTTTCAAAGCGCAGGCAAACGTTTTGCTGATGTGTTGAAAAAAATACTATAGACATACTTACCAAACATGTAGAGCATAAGCGCTTTTGTAGGATGCTCTTAAATAAAGTAAGTAAAAATTGAAGTCATATTGAAAGTAATACGCTAAGCAGTAACAGTAATACCTTAAGCGATGATGACCTATTATGGTCCGCGCTGAACTATTTGATCCATAGCCCTGTTTTATTTAAATACATTTATATATAGTATGTCGATAGCGCGCCATATGAGTGCGTTACTACGTATCGACCTACACGCTATCTGCAACTGGAGAATCTTTTTTATGTCAAAATACACCATGCCAGATGATAACCAGCTTCAAAATAACGGCCAAGCGAGCTTCACTGTATTCGGTGTTGGCGGCGGCGGCGGTAATGCGGTTGAACATATGGTACAACAAGGGATTAGAGGTGTAACGTTCGTCTGTGCTAATACAGATAAGCAAGCGCTAGATCGTCTGACTGCACCGCACAAACTACAACTTGGTGCAAAAACGAACCGTGGTCTAGGTGCAGGTGCAAATCCAGAAGTTGGTCGTGAAGCAGCAGAAAGCGAAGAAGAAGCTATCCGTGCATTGCTTGAAAACTCAGATATGGTATTTATCACTGCTGGTATGGGTGGTGGTACAGGTACAGGTGCAGCACCCGTGGTTGCACGTATTGCCAAAGAAATGGAGGTGTTGACGGTTGCGGTTGTGACCACACCATTTAAATTTGAAGGTGGCAAACGTATTAAAGCTGCGAAAGCAGGTATCGAGCAGTTGACTAATTTCGTGGACTCGATTATCACGATTCCAAACGACAAGCTTATGAGCGTATACGGTAACATCTCTATGCAAGACGCTTTCAAAAAAGCGGACGATGTTTTGCTACATGCGGTTCAAGGTATTGCAGAGACTATCGCCAGCGAAGGTATGATCAATATTGACTTTAACGATATCCGTACGGCAATGACGGCTAAAGGTCATGCAATGATGGGTATTGGCCGTGCAAGTGGCGATGATCGTGCACGTCAAGCCACCGAAAAAGCCATCAGATCACCACTACTTGATGATTTACGTCTAGAAAATGCGAAAGGTCTATTGGTCAACGTGATTTCTTCTGAGTCATTATCACTGGACGAGATGAGCAAAATCAGCATTATAGTCGAAGAGATTACTGATATCGACGATGCTCATATTTTCTACGGCTCTGTAATCGATGAAAAAATGGGTGATGACTTGCATGTAACGGTTATTGCAACAGGTCTGACCTTAGATGAAAACGCAGGGCAAGAGCCAGAAGTGGTTGAGCAACCTGTTCCTTCTGTCAATAGTACACAACCCGTTGATCCTAATGTACATACCAGTGCATTAAATAGTCAGAAGAAATCACAAGCTCAACTGCATCAAGATAACGTTAATACTGCACGTCCAAGCGCGCCTCAAGAGCAGACAAAAACTAAAACCAATAGCATCCAAGACTATCTGAAGCGTCAACAGAACAAATAGTTTTTTAGTATTAAATTAAAAAAAGCCAGCGCTCAAACGCTGGCTTTTTTGTGTCTACATACAAAAGACTGGCCTATAAAAGGAGAGTAACACAATCAGGAGTATCGCAAAATGTTTCTGATCGAAAAAATATATCCAGAATCTAGTGTTTCGAAGCCTTCAACAGGGCATAAAACTGTGAAAATATATGATGAGATAATGACGATAAGTGTTATCAATCAAAGAGATAAGGAAATTAACCCTTTTTATTTGTAGCGGATATGGGGAAGGTAGTGGTACACTATGTCAATTGTAACAAAATATGTGAGAAGACAGCCATGAACCAAAGAACCATAAAGACAGCGATAGCCGTTACAGGTACTGGTCTCCATAGTGGTCAGCCTGTTGACTTGGAGTTTCATCCACAGCCGGTTGATACTGGTATTGTTTTCGAGCGCTCTGATATTGTAGGCAGCGAGCCTATTCCAGCAAGTGCTTTTTTGGTGCAAGACACCATGATGTCATCAAACTTAGTATTTGGTGGTACGCGTGTAGGTACGGTTGAGCATTTGCTAAGTGCGATCGCTGGGCTTGGGGTAGATAATCTATTGATTCGTGTTTCTGCTTCAGAAATACCGATTATGGATGGTAGTGCCGCTCCTTTTGTTGCTTTGCTACTTGATGCAGGATTCTGTGAACAAGATGCTTTAAAGAAGTTCATTAAGATTGTACGACCAGTACGCGTCAAAGTAGATGATAAATGGGCAGAGCTACGCCCTTACGATGGATTTGAATTGAATTTTGAGATTGACTTTGATCACCCTGCCATCGACAGAAATTTTCAACATGCTCAACTGCAATTCTCTACCCAAAACTTTATTGAGCAGCTAAGCGAAGCACGTACTTTTGGCTTTTTGCGTGACATAGAACAATTGCGTCAGAATAATCTGGCCTTGGGCGGCAGTATGGAAAATGCCATCGTCATCGATGATGCCAATATTCTTAACGAAGAAGGCCTACGCTTTAATGATGAATTTGTTCGCCATAAAATTTTAGATGCGCTCGGGGATTTATATCTGATTGGTTATCCTATCGTCGGTCGTTTCAATGCCTACAAATCTGGTCATGCATTAAATAATTTGTTAGTGCGTGAAATACTCTCTGATAAAAATAACTTTGAAATTGTAACTTTTGATGACAATGTAACATGCCCGATCGAATATTCACCGCTAAATGGTTTAGCAGTTGAAGGATAAATACAGGAATATACACGAAGTATCGAAACATTTACGCAATATTACATAGCAACGCTATAATTACATTTATATAATATGCAATATTTTAAATATAAAGTTTATAGCATTTTGTGAATTTTATTCTAAGGCAGAGTGCGTAAAAGCTGTAGATGATTTTTTTTGTTTAAGACATTACAAAAAAGCAGCGTTATCAATCTCACTTTATGGTTTTATTTACATAACTTTACATTGTAATATCTGTATTTTTAATGATTTGCTAAGCGTAGGAGGGCTTTTTTTAGATTTTCATCAGTGGTGACATGCTCTGCAGCCTGTGATATAGTCCGTTTTGTGTTTTGGCTAAGAGCCTGATTTTCATTGGCTTTACTAGGTTTGGGCAAGGCTGCTAATAACGCTGATGATTGTCTAGATGAATAATTATCAGCAAATGTTTTAGCTACTACAACGCGAATTTGCTTGAGTTGTTTAAATGTAATTGACTGCTCTGTTAATACTTGCAAATACGCATTCTGTAAATAACGAATATGATTAGCAGCTGTCGTCGAACCCACACTGAGTATTAACTGCTCAGAGGTTAAACCTACGACCCAACAAGTATTGAGGATTTCCTCAGGTAGACAGTCTACCAGCAGCTCTTTTACCTCATTGGTCGCTTCTATATATAGCCGCATGTTATTAGCAAGAGGTTGAGGTAGCGCGCTACCAGCAAAGGCTTGATGATCTATAAGCTGGGCAAGCCGATTAGGCTGTTTTTTTGACATCGTGATGACTCATCTATTAGGTGACAAACTCGATATGTAGAATAGACATGCTAAAAGCGATATATAGCAAAATTTTATGAGGTAGTTGACTAAACGGGTGGTGATACTGGTGTTAGTCACTATAAAAGAACGAGCTGTTGTGATAAGGATTTTATCATGTTTTTTAATGATTATATCCTCTAAATTAATTGATGTTTCGTCACGGATGACGAGCAGACTTGTATTAACAATAGGTAGTAAATTTATGAAACAAGCTTTATTAATTTTGTCAGTATTGGGAATGGGTATCGCACAGACGAGTGGTGCTGCCGAAATAACCTTTCAACCAAATAATACCTTGAGTCATACCATCACAAATATCTCTACTTCTGCGAACTATGGTTCTAGTCGCAACATCTATAGCACTAACAGTGGTGCTCATGTATATAGCAACGATGAGATCAGTCAAGCCATTGACAATCTAAGCGCTCATGCTAAGCAAAAAGAATATCAGCTTGCGTCACTCACTAGCCGTTTGTCATATGAGCAGCATCAACAGCAAGCAAGTCGTGTTCCTGATCGCAACTCTGCTCCTGCTATCGCAGCGGCAAATGCCTCACGAGTTGCACTATCTAGAAGTTCTGGCTACTGTGCTCGCTATGTACGTAAAGCGCTACAGTCAGCAGGTTACAAATTTACGCCTAATCCTTCAGCTTATCAATATGCCTCTCGTGGCACACTAGCCCAAGCAGGCTTTACCAAAATTAGTAACGATATGGAACCTCAAGTTGGTGACGTCGTTGTCTATAACCGCACCTCAAGCCGTCCACATGGTCATATCCAGATTTTTGATGGCAATGACTGGGTATCTGATTTCCGTCAAAATAGCATCAGCCCATATAGCGGTACTTACAGCTATACCACATGGCGTGATTCGCAGTATGTTGATGATGCATCAGACCGTGGTATCTACCTTGCGATGGCTGACAAATAAGTATCAGTTAAACGAATTAAAAGTTTTCTCCAAACTCAGTAATGCTCTTTATGACATTGCTGGGTTTTTTTTTGTGCTTTAAATAATGATATCTAATAATAACTGTATCTAAGTGAGTGCAGATCATAGAAGTAAATCAAAGTGCAAATTTTGGCCAATAGTCTTGATTATGAAAATCAGGAGGGGAGGCGTGCTGAGAGGCAAAATATAAAGCGGTCTTACCGAGCTGTAAAATAACACAAGGATGTATCTGCTCAATAATCGTATTTGCAATGGCGTATTTTTGATTAGGAAGTTCGACCAGAGGAACGTTAAAGCCTCGCTCATAGCGATGAATGGAATACGCTGCTGGTGATTTGTCAAATAACGATTTCTGTATTATGTCCTGTGTATTTATATTATACGTCCACTCAATAGAGGCACGTGTGTGTCCATCAGTCTCGTATAAAGGTGTTGGTGGCAATGTGGCAGGATGGCGATAGCTTTTAAACTCATAGAGTGCATAGCGGCCATCAGGGTTGGCGTTAATCTCAATGTAAGGTTTAGCGTCTTGAATCTCAGTAGCAGCCTCATCACTTAGAGTGTTACCCGTGATAAAGCATTCAAGGCAAGTCTCTTCCCACAGATAATCAGCAAATCCTACTCGGGCTTGCTGCCAAGTTGGCCAAACCAATTGATTGGCTAATATTTGACTGGGTAAAGTAATTTGATAGGTTAACTGTAATTGTAATACTGGCTGTCGAACGATCTTAGCGTTCACCTTGACACGAATACGCTGTAATGCTTCTACCGTCACGTCCAGTTGCTGTGCGTCGTTTTCTAGCGTCTCGGCGGCTATAACAAGATTAAAAAATTGGTTCATTATTTATCAAACTCTATAATACTTTTAAAAATTAATGGTAAAAGATTAAACCGAATAACTAGGGTGCACCCCGAATTCAAACGTTTATCACCATTTTTAAATAGGGATATGCCCTAGGCTGATACGACACACTAAGCAGATCCAAAACCAGCAGACAAGACAAAAGCCGCGAGCAAGATGCATCGCGGCTTTTATAGTTACCGTCATTATTTAAGCTGATGCGGCCTACTGTTATTCAAGCAAAGCTTGTCATGACATATTACTGCGCGTGACGTGCTAGGTTAGACAGTTTAGGGTTGGCATTTGGGTTTTGGCGTAGCAATAATGCCATACGTCCAATAGAATGGACCAAAGACGCATTAGCTGCTTTAGCAAGTTCAGCACCAATGATGTCGCGCTCTTCTTTGGTGCCAGCAGGCAGTTTTACTTTGATAAGCTCATGATCTGTTAGGGCGCGATCAATCTCTTCGGTAATGGTTGGGGTAATACCTTTGTTGCCGATCATAACGATAGGCTTTAGCTCGTGACCGATGCCTTTTAGACGTTTGATGGTAGCGTTATCGAGTTGCATAGAATTCCTAGGTGTTGGTAAAAATAAAAATGGTACTGTCAAAAACAGTTATGGATCATTATAGATAATCTGTGACCATCTTGCATGAGATCAGCAGGATTTTGCACGATTTTACGTGACGAAAATGTTAAACTGAATGTTTGGTACATTATAAACGCTACTGCCTTATAAAACAGTCATTTAACCAATAGAATTTGGTCAGTTTGCGACCAACCATGAATAAAAAATCTGATTAACACCGTATTTAGAATAATCCGCAACGGATTAGTATCAGTTTGTAAGCGATAGCGCAATTAAAGCAGCTAGATTTAGTAAAGCAATAGGAGCAGGTATTTTGGCCACGCGTATCGAAAACAAAAAACTATCAAAGAGCAGCAGTGCTTGGATGAAAGAGCACATTGACGATCATTATGTACAAAAGGCTCAAAAAGATGGCTACCGTGCCCGTGCCGCTTATAAATTATTAGAGATTAACGAAAAAACCAACCTGATTAAAAAAGGCATGACGGTGGTAGATTTGGGTAGTGCGCCTGGCAGTTGGTCTCAAGTAGCGGGACAGTTGGTTGGTGACGACGGTATCTTGATTGCCTCTGATATTCTGGCGATGGATGCTTTGCCTAATGTTACCTTTATTCAAGGTGATTTTCGTGAAGCTGAAGTGTTTGACGCCATTATGGCAGAAGTAGGCGATAGGCAAGTCGACGTGGTATTGTCTGATATGGCACCCAATACGGCGGGGAATAGCGCTATCGATCAGCCGCGTATGATGTACTTATGCGAGCTGGCAGTGGACTTTGCTTTATCAACCTTACCAAAAGGTGGCGCACTTATTATGAAAGTGTTTCAGGGCGAGGGTACACAAGAATTACGCAAGCAGATGCAGCAGGATTTTAGTAAGATTCGTAGTATAAAACCAGGTGCGTCACGTCCGCGCTCAAAAGAGATGTTTTGGGTGGCGATTAAATAGTTTTAACATCAATGAGTTGCTACTATTGTAAGCGAGTTAATCAGTCACCATAAACTATCATTATGGTCGTATAAAAAGCGCTACATTCATTAACTGAATAATCGTGAAACCTGCTTGAATTATGCAGGTTAGCGCCATATATCATGGTATATTACCTTTGTTTTTAGCATACGTTTTAGACAAAGTCGTCTGATAATAAGCGTTTTACAAGCTCAATGATCGTATATCTATGTTTATCTCATACTGATTATTTATAAAAGCAATTTTTATGCTACCTGTAAATCATATAAATTTAATTTAGCAGCTTTTTATTATCGGGATACTCGTTAAAAATGAGCAATACGTTTATAGACGTCACGTGTTTAGTAAACACACCAATAAGTAAGGGATGGGAATAACTAGTGAGCGACATGGTAAAAAATACCTTATTGTGGCTGGTGGTAATCGGCGTTTTAGTGCTGGTGTTTAGCGGCTTTGATCAATCATCTGAGCCAGATAACCTTAACTACTCTGAGTTTGTGACCGCTGTGTCAGAAAACCAAGTAGCCAGTGTCGAAATTGAC
The DNA here is from genome assembly GCF_900101915.1 of Psychrobacter pacificensis. Taxonomy (GTDB): domain Bacteria; phylum Pseudomonadota; class Gammaproteobacteria; order Pseudomonadales; family Moraxellaceae; genus Psychrobacter; species Psychrobacter pacificensis. The sequence goes on from NZ_FNAL01000006.1 coordinate 162,298, forward strand.
GGCGAACAGATCACCGGCGAAAAGAAAAATGGCTCATCTTTTGAGACCATTAGACCGGCTGTGTCAGATGACCAGTTGATGCCAATGCTACGTGAGAACCAAGTCGAAGTCCAAGGGACCGCACCAAAGCGCCAAAGCGTATTGATGCAACTACTGATAGCCAGTTTCCCAATTTTACTGATTATTGGTCTGTTTTTATTCTTTATGCGTAATATGCAGGGCGGTGCAGGCGGTAAAGGCGGCGGCCCAATGAGCTTTGGTAAGTCAAAAGCCAAAATGCTGACGGAAGACCAAATCAAGGTGAACTTCGAAGATGTGGCTGGTTGTGAAGAAGCCAAAGAAGAAGTCGTTGAAGTGGTTGACTTTTTACGTGATCCGGATAAATTTACCAAACTTGGTGCCACGATTCCTCGTGGTATCTTGATGGTAGGTCCACCGGGTACGGGTAAGACATTGCTAGCAAGAGCCATTGCTGGTGAAGCTAAAGTGCCATTCTTCTCAATTTCAGGTTCTGATTTTGTTGAGATGTTTGTTGGTGTTGGTGCATCACGTGTACGCGACATGTTTGAGCAGGCGAAAAAGAGCGCCCCTTGTATTATCTTTATTGATGAGATTGATGCAGTCGGTCGTCATCGTGGCTCTGGCATGGGCGGCGGTAACGACGAGCGTGAGCAGACATTGAACCAATTATTGGTTGAGATGGATGGTTTTGAAGGCAATGAAGGTGTTATCGTTATTGCTGCAACCAACCGTGCTGACGTGCTTGATAAAGCATTGTTGCGTCCAGGTCGTTTTGACCGTCAGGTTCAAGTGGGCTTGCCAGATATCAAAGGCCGTGAGCAAATCTTAAAAGTACACTTAAGAAAGTTGCCGAACACCATCAGTGTCGATGCAGGTTCTCTTGCTCGTGGTACGCCAGGGTTCAGTGGTGCACAGCTTGCTAACCTTGTAAACGAAGCAGCCTTGTTTGCCGCGCGTCGTAACAAGACCAGTGTCGACATGAATGATTTTGAAGATGCAAAAGACAAGCTATACATGGGTCCTGAGCGCAAATCTATGGTGATACGCGAAGAAGAGCGCCGTGCGACCGCGTATCACGAAGCGGGTCATGCGCTAGTAGCTGAACTACTGCCAGGTACAGATCCGGTGCATAAGGTCACTATCATGCCTCGTGGTTTTGCGCTTGGTGTTACTTGGCAGCTGCCTGAGCACGATCAAACCAGCATGTATAAATCTAAGATGTTAAACGACATTGCGATTTTGTTCGGTGGTCGTATTGCTGAAGAAGTCTTTATTAATCAGATGTCAACAGGTGCTTCAAATGATTTTGAACGTGCAACCAAAATGGCACGAGCGATGGTCACTAAGTATGGTATGTCTGATGCACTAGGTATCATGGTGTATGAAGATGATGACAGCTCGCAAGGATACTTTGGCGGTGGTGGTCGTACGATTTCAGAAGCCACGCAGCAAAAGGTTGATGAAGAAGTGCGCCGTATGCTAGAAGAGCAGTACGATATCGCTCGCGAATTGATTGAAGCCAATCAAGATAAAATGCATGCAATGGTTGAAGCGCTCATGAATTGGGAAACCATCGACCGTGACCAGCTGCAAGATATTCTAGCAGGTGAAGAACCGCGTCCACCAAGAGTCTATCAACATAACGAAGTCAACTTGTCAAAAAATGACATTAAGACGACTACTTCTACACCGCCACCATTACCGGCGATGTAAGGCAGTTCTGATTGAAGTTTAATAAAAGGCCCTTTATCATAAAGGGCCTTTTTATTGTCATCATTCTTTTAAGGGCTTAGGACGTCATAAGATTTACTGGTATCATAAGCACAGATAACGAACTCTCGAGCTATTTTATACAACCTTAGATTAACACATGAAGTGCAATACCAAATGCAAGGTGAAAAAAAGACCTAGATGCGCTAGCATCAAAGTTTTTATCCACCGACCAAAGTGAGATTGCAACCATGAGCTATACACATCTAAGCCTAGGTGAACGATACCAGATTTATGCCCTTAAAGGGGCAAAACATAGTATTAATTTTATAGCGAGGGTGTTAAACAGAAGTCCCAGTACCATATCAAGAGAGCTTAGGCGTAATAAAAGCCTACGAGGTTACCGAGCAAAGCATGCTAATAACAAGGCTTGTGACAGACGGGCTAACAACGCCACAACTATTGTGACTGACCTCTGGGCATGGGTGACAGACAAG
>NZ_FNAL01000054.1 GCF_900101915.1 Psychrobacter pacificensis
TTGAGTTTGAGAGACGATACTATGATAGTCTTTGTGAGTCAGACAAAGCTGCCTGACTCAAGCAATCCACTCTCCGATATAGTCGGGGCGGTTCAGAGTGGACGTTTATGAGTCTTGCATTGCTAGTTCTACTTGCTATATCAGTCAAATAGACGTAATCGATTACATTAAGCTTGGAAAAAATTAAGACTGTGAAGGTTCAAGATTGGTGATTTGAATATTCATACACTTTATCTGAGTATGACAAGTCACTATAACTTTTTTAAATTAGACTGACTTTTGAATTCAGATATTAAGTAGGGTGCAAGTAAATCATCCAGCTCAAGATTAGTTTTTAATTTTACTTGATTAATAATTTCTATAAGAGTGACAGTGTTCTGATTAAGCTCATCCTCAAGTTCAGTTATTCTCTCTTTTAATCCTTTATTAGTGTCAAGAAGAGCCTGACGTGTTTTTTTGTTGACGTATAGCTGCTCTTCTTTTTCATTCAAATTCAATGGTAAAAGCTGTTCTGTGGTATATCTTTGGATTAATGCTTTGCGTTCTGGCGTACTAAGCGTACTCAGACCGCCTTTAATATGTCCTTTGGCAATAAGTCTCTTATGTAGTGCAGTATTTGAAATAGGAGCCTTCTCAATGCCTTCTTGTACCATATCCTTAAGCTCATTCTCAAGAGCTTCGTTTAACTCATTGCCTCTTAGCATTTGCCTTCTTCCTGATTATTAGCTTTAATCTTTTCATATTCCAGTGAAAACAGCTCAGCAAGTGCCCTAGGCTGAGAAAGCTCAGTATCTATTGCTTTATATATATTTACTGGAATTTTATTACTGTAGCTAACCATGATTTTTTGTTCAAAACGCTCAAGGTTTTGAACTTGCTCTTTTATCCTTAGCGTAAATTCAGAATTATCAGCTAAGTTTTTGGCTTGCTCAATTAGTCTGTTTTTAGTGAGCTTTAAATTTTCAAGCTCGCCCATACGTCCTGTTACCGTAAAATTAACACAGGACACCCCTGATTGGCAGGATAATCGCTTGGGACAACCGTGAGCCGCTATATTGCGCATACATGAGCCAAAGGGTAGGGGGTGTAAGTAGGCATGGGTATCTATAAGTTCTTTCGCTTTGTCTGGCTCTGTAGGAGCTATTTCATTAAAAGCTTTAGCAATATCTTCGAAGTAACCATCACCCATAGATTGCTCAATAAAATTCGATATTTCAATAGTACTATCAAACGTATGTAGATTATTTTTCAAGTTGTTTTCTAGGTCTTTATCGTTGCTAAAGAGCATCAAACCATATTCTAAGATGTCATCAATTGGGCTTTTTGCATTATTCTCTGCAGGTTGCACAGGTTCTGAAACTGCCATTAACTCCTTAGATGTTTGAAATTGACTATTGCTACTAGCTAAACTGGCATTTTGGCTGATTTGCTTAATACTCAAGTGTTGGTAGTGTTTGTTTTGCTCAATATCAACCCGACCCATTAACATTGCTTGCAAGTGGTCTGAGATCTCAGCAATAGCTAAAAAGGTGTTAATATTATGGCGTGGAATATGGCTCGATATTTTAGAGGTTTGATTATCGCTATCTTTAAGGCCGTACTTTTCAAATACTGATTTATTTCTACCTGTACCTAAAAAATTATTTATGACACGGTTCTCTAGTATCGTAATATTTGCTTTATTGATTATACCCTGGGATAAGGTGGTGCTACCATATTGAACTATAAACAACAGATTCTCATAGGGAATATTGACTATACGACCCTCAAACTCAAATTTTTTGTTTATAGGTTCTTCGGTATAGTGAAACCATTATAAAAATGGTATAGCAAGATTAAACGCTATTTTTCGCAGCCTCTGGAGACGCAGTCACAGCAAGCAAGAAAAGTAGCGT
>NZ_FNAL01000012.1 GCF_900101915.1 Psychrobacter pacificensis
GGTACGCCAACCTGACGTGATAGCAAGATGTGCTCACGAGTCTGTGGCATTGGGCCGTCAGTTGCTGATACAACTAAGATTGCGCCGTCCATCTGAGCGGCACCTGTGATCATGTTTTTAACATAATCGGCGTGACCTGGGCAGTCTACGTGTGCGTAGTGACGTGTGTCTGTGTCATATTCTACGTGTGAGGTGTTGATGGTGATACCACGTGCTTTTTCTTCTGGTGCTGAGTCAATAGACGCGTAGTCTTTTGCTTCGCCACCAGAGGTGATTGCAGCTACGGTTGCGATTGCAGCGGTAAGGGTGGTTTTACCATGGTCAACGTGTCCGATGGTACCGACGTTGACGTGTGGCTTGCTACGTTCAAACTTGGCCTTTGCCATGGGTATTTCCTCTTTTTTTTGGTTCCAAGGCTTAATTCATATAAATATGACAATTAAGAAAATCTTGGTCACCTTAAGATAATTGTTAAAAGGTTACACATACTAATGTGCAGATATTATAAGAAAATTGCGACCAATAACAAGTCTTTTAACAAGTTATTGGCCGATTCTTTAGTGACAATACACAGAGATACTCTATATTGTCACCTTTAGTAAGTTTTATTTACTCGTCATCATCTTTAGAGTTGTACTTAGAGATGATTTCAGCAGCAACTGATTTTGGAATTTCAACGTACTTTTGGAATTCCATTGAATAAGTTGCACGGCCTTGTGACATAGAGCGCATTTGAGTGGCATAACCAAACATTTCCGCTAATGGTACTTCAGCACGAATCTGTTTAGTGCCACCAGGTAGGTCTTCCATACCCTGTACCAAACCACGACGACGGTTAAGATCGCCCATGATGTCGCCCATGTAGTCTTCAGGTGTTTCAACTTCTACTTTCATCACTGGCTCAAGTAGCGCTGGATCAGCTGCTAAGAAACCTTTTTTGAAGGCCATAGAACCTGCCATCTTAAATGACAATTCATCAGAGTCAACGTCATGATAAGAACCATCATACAAAGTCGCTTTTACGCCAACAACTGGGTAGCCTGCAAGTACGCCGTTTTTCATGCGCTCTTGGATACCTTTATCAACAGCACCGTGGAATTCTTTTGGTACCACACCGCCAACAACTTCTTCAGCGAATTCATATTCAGTGTCGCCAGCTGGATCAAGTGGTTCAAGACGTAACCATACGTGACCAAACTTACCACGACCACCTGTTTGACGTACGAATTTGCCTTCTTGTTCAACAGTGTTACGAATCGTCTCACGATAAGCAACCTGAGGTGCGCCGATGTTTGCTTCAACGTTGAATTCACGCTTCATACGGTCAACAAGAATCTCTAGATGCAGCTCACCCATACCACTGATAATCGTCTGACCAGATTCTTCGTCAGTGTGTACACGGAACGATGGATCTTCTTTTGCCAAACGGCCAAGCGCGATTGACATTTTTTCTTGGTCAGCTTTGGTCTTTGGCTCAACCGCTAGAGAGATAACTGGTTCTGGGAATTCCATACGCTCAAGCGTGATCACGTTGTCTTCGTCACATAGCGTATCACCAGTCGTTACATCTTTCATGCCGACTAGGGCTGCGATATCACCTGTACGAATCTCTGCAAGCTCTTCTTGAGAGTTTGCCATCATCTGTACAATACGGCCAACACGCTCACGCTTCATTTTAACTGGGTTATAAACACTGCTACCCTGCTTCATGACACCAGAATAAACACGTACGAAGGTTAAGTTACCAACGAACTTGTCGTTCATGATTTTGAACGCTAGTGCTGAGAAAGGTGCTTCATCTGATGCTTCACGGCTGCCTTCGCTTTCGTCTTTGTCATCAAGAATACCTTTAATAGCAGGTACGTCAATTGGTGCTGGTAGATACTGGATAACCGCATCTAGCATCTTTTGTACGCCTTTGTTTTTAAAGGCAGTACCACAAAGAAGTGGGATGATTTCGTTATCAATAGTCAACTGACGAATAGCACTGTGGATCTGCTCTTCAGTCAATTCACCGTTTTCTAGATATTCGTTCATCAACTCTTCATTGGCTTCAGCAGCACTTTCTACAAGGTACTCGCGATACTCGTCCGCTTTGTCTTGTAGTTCAGTTGGGATATCACGCTCATCATACTGCATACCTTGAGACGCTTCGTCCCAATAGATAGCTTTCATAGACACTAGATCAACAACGCCTTCGAAGTCATCTTCTTTGCCAATTGGAATAACCAATGGTACTGGCTTACCGCCAAGACGGGTTTTGATCTGTTCGATAACACGATAGAAATCAGCACCAACACGGTCCATTTTGTTTACAAATGCAAGACGTGGTACTTTGTATTTGTTCGCCTGACGCCATACGGTCTCAGACTGTGGCTGAACGCCGCCTACTGCACAGTAAACCATGCAAGCGCCATCAAGTACGCGCATAGAACGTTCAACTTCGATCGTGAAGTCAACGTGACCTGGGGTATCGATGATGTTGATACGGTGTTCGTCAAACTGTTTAGCCATACCTGACCAAAAACAAGTTGTTGCTGCTGAGGTAATAGTAATACCACGCTCTTGTTCTTGCTCCATCCAGTCCATAGTGGCTGCGCCATCATGTACTTCGCCAATTTTGTGGCTAACACCGGTATAGAATAAAACACGCTCAGTAGTGGTCGTTTTACCAGCATCGATGTGCGCTGAAATACCAATATTGCGATAGCGTTTTAGGGGAGTTTTACGAGCCATAGTGTTTTCCTAGGAAAAGTCGTGTATATAATAATGTATTGTGTCTCTACCTCATACTCTATGACAAAGCGTTCAGCTTCGTAATATTACTTACTGATTATTGAGCCTAATACGGACAAAAAAAGAGCAAATACTAAGAATAGTGTGGCATCAAATTTGGGATGTTCTCTAATGAAAGGATGAAAGTCATACTTGTTAAGAGAGACATCTTGATAGATGTCCGCCACCCCAGTCATTAATAAATAACATTTATATATGACCGAATGATGATGGCGGCAATCAATAGAATAAACAACAATGTAAGATTAATGAGTATGAGCTATTAATCTCAAGCTACTGTTAAAAAGTAGCTTAGAAACGGTAATGAGAGAATGCTTTGTTAGCATCTGCCATGCGGTGAACTTCGTCACGCTTTTTCATAGCAGCGCCTTTGCCATCAGCAGCATCATTCAATTCGCCAGCTAAACGCAAAGCCATTGATTTTTCAGAACGCTTAGCAGCAGCTTCAGCTAACCAACGCATAGCCAAGGCAGTACGACGGGAGGGGCGTACTTCCATTGGTACTTGATAGGTTGCACCGCCAACGCGGCGAGCTTTTACTTCTACCATTGGGCGTACATTTTCAAGCACTTCTTCGAAGAAAGATACTGGATCTTCAACTTTACGCTTCTCACTTACTGTCTCAAGTGCACCGTAAACGATACGCTCAGCAGTAGATTTTTTACCATCACTCATTACATGGTTGATGAATTTTGCAACAGTTTGGCTACCAAATTTAGGATCCGGTAGGATCTCACGAGCAGCAACGACGCGACGTCTTGGCATAATAAATTTCCTTATCTTCAGGAGTGTCTAACATTCACAACATCGACTACTCATCATTAGGGTATAGCAGCGAGTTATCAGTTAGCCTTACTGCATGGTGGTATGTTTTAAGAGCAAATCACTTATATAAAAGTAATATGACTACTGACACCAAACCCATGCACAGTTATTGGGTAGTACAAAAAGCTTTGTTAATAACGTTTAGTTATTAAACTTTAGGCTTCTTAGCACCGTACTTAGAGCGACCTTGCTTACGGTCTTTAACGCCTGCACAATCTAATGCACCGCGAACAGTGTGATAACGTACACCTGGTAGATCTTTTACACGACCACCACGGATTAGAACAACACTGTGCTCTTGTAGGTTATGACCTTCGCCGCCGATGTAGCTTGATACTTCATAGCCTGAAGTCAAACGTACACGACATACTTTACGCATGGCAGAGTTAGGTTTTTTTGGCGTGGTAGTATATACACGAGTACATACACCGCGACGCTGTGGGCACGCTTCCAACGCAGGAACTTTTGACTTTTCCTTGATGGTTTTGCGACCTTTACGAATCAATTGGTTAGTTGTTGCCATAAGGCATCCTTCTCCCGTTTGGTATAAAACAAAAAAATGGGCCAATGCACCATCTATCTGACAATAATTGCAGATCTCTGGGCACCCATTTTTAGGACAGTATATTATAAAGAGTTGTTGCTGCTATTTCAACCACTTATGAATGGTTTCGCTTTACAACATTTGATAGATATGCATTCAGCCTCGCATTATATCACTTTATCGTTTTTTTGCCGAAAAACAGCGTCATAAATAAAGTAAACAAGGCAAGCTCAAGCATCATTAAGAAAAGATATTCGAATATAAATGCTACTTGATAGTAACTAAGTGGTGGTATTTATCCTGATTTCAAGTCACTCTACTCAACCCAACCAAGATAAATACCATTGTGCTTATTAATATACAACCTAACTAGCAAATAATATGTCTATTACTTGGCTTTTTTATCAGACGTTTGCTTGTCTGAGTCTTTTTTACTACTGGTTTCTTCTGTATCGCTATTTTCTTCTGTCTTTTCTGTGTCTTTCTGCGCATCGTTATTACTGGCTTTTTTTACTTCAGCCTCGCTACTACTGTCATCAGTAATGGCACGATTGGCAAGTTTTGCCTCTGGCGCAAAAGTCGCTTTAGCAACGCCAATCACTTCATCAATTAACTGACTGTTATAATGCACGCCGATGGCTACTGCTGTAACGGGAATGAAACGGCGAACCCATAATAGGTTTATTTTGTCCAAATCGATCCCTACTTGGCTAGCAATACTGTCTATTTGCTCAGCATAGTAGTTTACGTTTTGATTTTTTAGACCCAAGTTCTTCAGCTCGCTATGCAACCCGTGGCTCTGAGCATTATCCAGCAAACCTTTACCGATACCCATACCTGCTAGCAATGCTTGTTTTTCTTGCATTTTGCTTAGATCGGCACTTGAGAGCAATTCGTATGCCATTTTCACACCTTGTTTACCTGTGAGCGGCTTATTGTATATAGCTGCAATTTGGTAGACAGTACGTAGAGATACCAATAATAGCCATAAGGTATCAGCAAGTAGACCTGGCAGCCCTGCTAGACCCGTAAGGCCGCCTATTGCTGCAAGTGCACGGTTTTGGTTAGCGATGTCAGTTGCAAGTGCATAACGCTCTTCATCATCTAAAGTAGCAATATTGGCAAAGCGATGCTCGTTCGGTAAGTCTAATTGACTCCAGTTTGATGCAAGTTTCGCAATTTGAGCAAACGCGCTATCTACTGTCGATTGAAAAAAGCTGTTTGGTACGACTTTTTTGGCATATTTGCCATAAGTAGCAAAACGTGGACCTAATAATTGCTGCGTAGCCTTTAAGGTTTGCTCACGAAATAAGTCTTGTTGATAATCCTCATCGCCTAAATCTACCGCTTTGTATTGGCGCGGTTTGCCTGTTTTGGCATTCATGCTATCAATCATGGAGCCCACGCGCTCTAGGTTGTTGCGTGTGAAAGAGCCAATAGTATTGATACTTTTTGAAAGAGTGCTAGGCTTTGCCATCGTGATGTCCTTAATATGATGAATAATAATGTGATGAATAATTTTTTTAGTAATAGCGATATGAATGTGTTTAATCTTCAAGCTGTCAGTGTAATAAGTCAAGGCCGTTCCTGTCAGTGCGAACAATGTTATCGCAATCACAAATTTTGTATCTAAAAGTACAACTTAATTTTTGTCCGACTTAACCATAGCCTTTAGCTTGCCCACATTGTTTTTCATAAATAATAAAGCGATTGCTCAAACAACAAGGTTTCATAGCCACTCAACTTCTCATTACCTTGTAGCGATAGAGGCTATTTCGCCATTATTTTACACTTGTCCAAAGATTTTCACTGCTTGATACGTTATCATGTGCCGTAAGTGAGAGCATAATTGTACACTGAAATGACATTGTCTTTAATAGTCTGGCGTTAGCTAAATTCATGCTATCGTTATCTACATAGGCTGTTTTTTCATTATAATGCTCAAATTCATTCATCGTTAAACCTCATATATAGATTTACAACGATTATTGCCTGTCAATAGCGGCAAATCGTTACTCATAAGGAATAGCATATGCGTCGCGTCGTTATCACTGGAGCAGGGATTGTCTCTTGTATCGGACATGATCTAGACACTGTCACTACCGCTCTCAAAGAAGGGCAATCTGGTATCACATATAATGATTCTTACGCTGAGCACGAGTTTAAATCACACGTGAGCGGTAGTATCAATCAATCAGAATTAGATACTAGTGGTATCGATCGTAAACTCAAACGCTTTTTTAGTGATGCCAGTTTGTACGCTTATGTCAGTGCACTAAACGCCATTGAACATTCAGGACTGTCGCTTGACACCATCAATAACAATCCACGTGTGGGTGTGGTCGCAAGCTCAGGCGGTGCGTCAACAGAAAACATCGTGAACGCTGTGGATGCCATGCGTGAAAAAGGTCTACGCGGTGTCGGTGCGATGGCTGTACCTAAAACCATGGGCAGCTCAGTATCAGCAGCCCTAGCCACTGGTCTAAAAATCCAAGGTGTCTCCTACTCGCTTTCCTCTGCTTGCGCAACCTCGACTCATTGTATCGGTCATGCCGCTGAGCTTATCCAACTGGGTAAAGCTGATGTAATATTGGCTGGTGGTAGTGAAGCTGAGCATTGGACACAGTCTTGTATGTTCGATGCGATGGGTGCAGTGAGCACTCAATATAACGACACGCCAACACTCGCTTCAAGAGCTTATGACAAAGATCGCGACGGGTTTGTGATTGCTGCTGGTGGCGCGATGGTTGTGGTAGAAAGTTTAGAGCATGCTCAAGCACGTGGCGCCAACATCTTGGCTGAAATTGTGGGTTACGGTGCTACCTCTGATGGTGCCGAGATGGTTGCGCCAAGTGGCGAAGGCGCTGTACGTTGTATGCAACAAGCCTTGGCTGAAGCTGGCTTAAAAAGCGTAGATTATATCAATAGCCACGGCACCAGCACACCGCTGGGCGATATCACTGAACTCAAGGCGATTGCCAAAGTCTTTGATAATGATGTCAGTAAAGTACCGGCTATCAGCTCAACCAAATCCATGACTGGTCATAGCTTAGGCGCTGTTGGTGCGCAAGAGCTGATTTACTGCCTACTTATGCTACAAGACGGCTTTATTGCCCCAAGTATCAACGTTGACAACCTAGATCCTGCAGCTGAAGGTTTCGATATTGTTACCCAAATGCGCGAATCAAACCTTGAAACCTTGATGAGCAATAGCTTCGGCTTTGGTGGTACTAACGCCACGCTCATCATCAAAAAATTCGACGCTTAAATGATGCCTGTACCAAATTCTAATATAACTAGGCAGACAGATTCTGCGCCATCGCCAGCTAGTAAATCTAGCTGGCGTTTTGGTGATTTGTCAGCGGCTGAATTAATGCTACAGCTAAGACGCCATTTACTTAACCAAGATGAGGCAGCAAATTGGCAATTGGCTTGGTTAAATAATGATGGACGACCAGTAATTGGCTTGCTGCCTAAAGTCAGCTGGTCGGTTTATCCAACTGATCAAAAACCTGCTAAAGATTCAGTCAATACTTATAGAGTGGTTAAAAACTGCCGTGATAACTGCTCTACTCATAGCGAAAATACCATCACAGCCTATATGAGTTATCTAGAATGGCAAAATGAGCTTATTGCTTACAGCAAAGCTTATGATACCGACAATAATAGCTCAAATAACGTAAACCCGAAAAGCACCAAACCCAGTTATCATCATGGACTGATTGGTTTTATCGGTTACGATATCGCTGCTTATGAGTTAAGTCCTGCAGACAGAATCGAATTGGCAAATCAGCCTTGTGCCTCATTAGGGCATTACGATATCTATCTAACACCTGCTGCAGATACTGATACCGGTTGGGAGCTAAAAAGTATTCAAACCAATAGCAGCTCTAATGAAGCTGTCGGCAACAAGTTAAAAGATGAGTTCATAGTTGCTCTGACATCCTACCTAGATGAACTGGATAAAAAGCTGTCCGACAAATATCTCAATCAAGCACAATCTAAGCACACATCACATACTATACCTGTCGTCCTAACGGCACGATGGAGTAAGCGTGATTATCAGCAAGCATTTGATCGTACTCAAGACTATCTAGAGCAAGGCGATTGCTATCAAATCAACCTGACGCAAAAGTGGTCTGGCTATCTGCCATATAAAAACGATGCGACTCAACCAATTTCAGCGCTTATCGATTATCTGCCTGCGCTACATCATAATACCAAAGCACCTTTTGCAGGCTATTTGAGCGTTGATGGTGCGAGCGTCGATGGTACAAGCGTTGAGCACGTTGATATCTTTAACCACAGTTTTGAGTTATTAAGCTGCTCGCCTGAGCTGTTCTTTACATTTACCAAAAACAAAGTGACTGATAAGCACCATATTCTGACCAAGCCAATCAAAGGCACTATGCCAAGAGGTGCCTATCTCGAGCAAGATACGCGGTATAAGCATCAGCTGACCAATAGCGAAAAAGACCGTGCCGAAAATGTCATGATTGTGGATTTACTACGCAATGATTTGGGTAAATATGCCAAAATCGGTAGCGTAAAAGTGCCAAAACTGTTTGCGATTGAGAGCTTTAGTAACGTGCATCATATGGTCAGCACTATTACTGCTGAGCTAAAAGCGGATACTCACCCGTTGGCTGTACTGTTTGGTAGTCTGCCTGCTGGCTCTATCACTGGCACACCAAAAAAACGAGCCGTCGAAATTATCTCTGAGCTAGAGTCTACACCACGCGGTGCTTATTGCGGCACCATGGGTTATATGAATTTTGATGGCAGTGGTCAATGGAATGTACTCATTCGTACATTGCAAGCTGCTGCTTCATTAACTGATGAATTTAATAAAGAAAAACACATAAATCTATGGGCGGGTGGCGGTATTACGGTCGCGTCTGATTGTCATGCTGAATATCAAGAGTGCTTAGATAAGGTAGGCAATCTACTGGCAGTGTTGGCGAAAAAAGTATAAACGACTGAAATACTATTTTGCGCTGGCCTCTAAAGAAAAAAGCCTGCTTAACATTGCGCTAGCAGGCTTTTTTGGTACTTATCGATAGCATTTACTACACAAGCAGGTAAACCATTAATCAGCCGTCATGCTAGTCTCTGTATGCAGCTCTTTTAGCGTATCAATCAAGCGCTCATGCTGCTCGGCGGTACCAACAGTAATACGCAAATACTCATTAATGCGCGGCTTATCAAAATGGCGAACGATAATCCCTTGATCACGCAATGCACTCGCCACAGCACTTGCATTACCATCTTTTGGACGGGCAAAGATAAAGTTGGCATGCGAGGGCAATACTTTATAGCCTAGCGCCGTCAACTCTTCGGTCAATGACGTACGCAAATCGATAACCTGTTGGCGCGTTTGCTCAAAATAATCCACATCTAGCACACTTGCCGTCGCACCAGCTTGCGCTAGCTTATCCAGTGGATAGCTATTAAAGCTATTTTTCATACGCGTCAATGCTTCAATCAACGAAGCACTACCAAAGGCCATCCCAACACGTAAACCAGCAAGTGACCGTGACTTTGAAAAGGTCTGCGTCACGATAACGTTGTCACACTCATTGATTAAACTGACCGCTGAGACTTGCGAGCCTGTACTGTCTGCATCAGCCTGCGCAAAATCAATGTATGCCTCGTCAATTACAATCACGGCATTAGAATGCTCGCTGGCTAGCTTACGGATATCAGCAAGTGATAGGAGTAAACCTGTTGGCGCATTTGGGTTGGCAATGATGATACCGCTACAAGGCTGACGATAAGCATCAGGGTCAATACTAAAGTCCTCCTCTAGTGGTATCTTGACGAGATGCACGCCAAAAGTCTGCGCGTAGACAGGATAAAAGCTGTAGCCAATATCAGGTGATAAAAGCGGGCGCTCTTTTAGGAAGAAACTGGCAAATATAAGCGCCAATACTTCATCTGAGCCATTACCGACAAACACTTGGCTGACATCAAGGTCATATGCTTGTGCCAATGCAGCACGCAGGTCATTGGACTCAGGTGCCGGATATAAACGCAGCTCTTGCGCTTGCTGGGTGAGTACTTTAGCGATTGCCTCCCCTACTTTTGGTGAGGGCGGAAAGGGGTTTTCATTGGTGTTCAGTTTGCATAAATTGTCGTGCTGTGGCTGTTCACCCGGCACATAAGGTGACAAGTTGCGTGCTTTAGATGACCAAAGTCTGGTATCTATCTTTGTCTCACTCATAAATTATCCTACTAATTAGCCATACAGACTATTAAAAATATCTATCAAAAGTAAAAATGAAGACGCTCAAAATATCTTACTGATAACGATAACGGGCTGAGCGCGCATGGGCTTCTAAGTCCTCTCGCCGCGCTAAAATATCAGCCGTCTTGGCCAATGGCTTGCTGCCGGATTCACTGCAATAAATAATTGATGATTTCTTCTGAAAGTCATAGACACCTAAAGGTGAAGAAAAGCGCGCAGTACCAGAGGTTGGCAATACATGGTTCGGTCCTGCACAGTAATCGCCAATCGCTTCGGGCGTGTGACGACCCATAAAGATAGCACCCGCATGACGAATATCATCTAACAATGCATCAGGGTTATCAACGGATAACTCCAAATGCTCAGGGGCAATACGATTAATCAGTGCCATACCCTCGCTACGATCTTTCACTAAGATAAGTGCACCACGATTTTGCAGCGAGTCACGCGCGATATCTGCTTTTGGCAGCTCAGCGAGTGCTCTTTCTATCTCTAACTCGACTTCTTTTAACTGCTCTTCACTGGTCGTCACAAAGATAGCTTGAGCGATACGGTCGTGCTCTGCTTGCGATAACAAATCCATCGCGAGCCAATCAGCTCGATCTTGCGCTTCACCCTCTGCATATACCAACACTTCTGAGGGGCCTGCAATCATATCAATGCCGACTTGTCCAAATACTGCGCGTTTGGCTGCCGCGACATACTTGTTACCCGGCCCTGTGATTTTATCCACCGCTGGAATGGTTTCGGTACCGTAGGCTAAAGCTGCTACCGCCTGTGCGCCGCCAATGGTAAAGACACGGTCAACTTGAGCCAAATGAGCGGCTGCTAATACCAATGGATTAAGCACGCCTTTAGGTGCTGGCACGACCATGATAACTTCAGTAACCCCAGCTACTTTGGCAGGAATAGCATTCATCAATACTGATGATGGATAAGATGCCAAACCACCCGGCACATAAATACCAACGCGATCAAGTGGCGTGACTTTTTGACCTAAGCGATTGCCTAGCTCATCTTCATATTGCCACGTTTCTTGTACTTGGCGCTCATGAAAAGTCTGTACCCGAGTAGCTGCTGTGGTCAATGCCGTTTTTACATTCTCATCCAGATTGGCAAATGCATCGGCAAGTGCTTCTTTAGACAGCTCTAATTCTTGCATCGTTGTCGCTGGATGCTGATCGAATTGCTGAGTTAATGCCAATACGACGCTATCTCCATCCGCACGTACTTGTGCGATGATATCGTCAACGGCATGCAATAATTCAGCATCATTGACGGTTTCAAAGGCAAGCAGTTGTGTCAATTGATTGTCAAAATCGGCATCTTGGGTACTTAACTGGCGCATGACCTAATCCTATATCTGAGCATAAAATACTGCTGAAAATAAACGGCGTGAATATAACTAAAGTATGCTTATTATTCACAAATATGGCGACTTACTGGCTGTCTTCTTGTCTAAATTTTACGGTGATTTTATTTTTTCGCAAGCTAAGACAATAAAACCAGTTTAGCACGCTATATCACTCATAGCCTGCTAAACTGGTTTAAAAATTCGCATACCTATACTTTATATTACCAATGATTGACACCGGTTTACTAGGCATTGGCAATACTGTTTTTAAAGCTATCTAAAATGGGTTCTAGTAACGCAAATTTGCGCTTATAGCTGACTTGATTGACGATAAGACGTGATGACACATCACAAATATGATCGCGCGCTTCAAGTCCATTCGCGCGTAGGGTATTACCCGTATCAACCACATCGACAATCAAATCGCCCAAGCCCACCAATGGTGCCAGCTCCATTGAACCGTAAAGCTTGATGACATCAACTTGCTGACCTTGGCTCGCAAAATAAGCGCGCGCTACATTGACATATTTGGTCGCGATACGCAGACGACGATTGGGCAGTGGTGCGTCTTTTACGCCAGCCGTCATCAGTTTGCATTGAGCAATTTTTAAATCAAGCAATTCATACACGTGGTTCGCGCCATGCTCAAGCAGCACATCTTTACCCGCTACACCAAAATCAGCCGCGCCGTGTTCGACGTAGGTCGGTACGTCGCTTGCACGCAAAATTAATACACGTACATTTGGGTTTGAGGTTGGAAAAATAAGTTTGCGCGAGGCTTCAGGGTCTTCTAAAAGATCAACACCCGCTGCACGTAGCAGTGGCATCGTCTCTTCTAAAATACGGCCTTTTGATAACGCCAACGTTAGACCTGAAAACGCATCGTTTACTTCGTTTAGTAGACCATCGGCTGGTGCAGGTTTGCTTGTCTCAGTCATAATGACATCGTGTCCATGTGAAGTTAGTTTCCCCATTCAAGGGAAGTTTTAATGTATAACGTAATTCATGTATAAACTACGGTTGACCTATCAGTATTAGCCGTTGGTATTGACACGCTGGATATTCACACCAAGGCTACGCAGCTTGTCTTCGACATGCTCATAACCACGGTCAATATGATAAATGCGGTCAATCAAGCTCTCGCCTTCTGCCGTTGCAGCCGCCATCACCAGTGACATAGAAGCGCGTAAATCTGTTGCCATAACTGGTGCCGCCGTAAAGTTCTCGACACCTCTGATCACCGCAGTATGTCCATCCACTTGGATAGATGCACCCAAGCGGTTTAGTTCAGGTACGTGCATATAGCGGTTTTCAAAGATGTTTTCGATAATGGTACTGGTCCCATCAGCCAGACAGCAAATCGCCATCAACTGAGCTTGCATGTCTGTTGGAAAACCTGGATGTGGCTGAGTCCGAATATCCACTGGCTTTGGACGACCTTTCATCTGCGCGCGAATCCAGTCATCACCTGTCGTAATCACCGCACCCATCGCTTCAAACTTCTCAAGCACTGGGTACAATAAAGAGGCTGTAGTTTTTTTGGTCAACACATCCCCTTGAGTCATCAAGGCACCAGCAAGATATGAGCCTGTCTCAATACGATCCGGTACCACTGAATACTCACAACCGTGTAGACGTTCTACCCCTTCAATGGTCATGGTTGAGGTGCCGATACCGCTGATTTTGGCGCCCATCGCAACCAGCATATTGGCTAAATCGACTACTTCTGGCTCTAATGCACAGTTAGCCAAAACGGTCGTGCCTTTAGCCAATGCCGCTGCCATGATGACGTTTTCCGTACCGCCAACTGTCACCATATCAAATGAGAAGTGGCAACCAATCAGCTTACCGCCTTTAGGCGCTTGCGCTTTCACGTAACCGTTCTCTACGCTGATTACCGCACCCATCGCTTCAAACGCTTTTAGATGCTGATCAACAGGACGTGAACCAATCGCACAGCCACCTGGCAACGACACTTCAGCTTCGCCAAAACGGGCCAGTAACGGCCCTAATACCAAAATTGACGCGCGCATGGTTTTTACCAAATCATACGGCGCATAAAAGTTATCAATAGTTTTGGTATCACAAGTGACCGTATCGCCCTGCTTTTGGATATCAATCCCCATGCCACTGATCAATTCAATCAATGTTCGTACGTCTTTTAATGACGGTACATTGTGCAATGTCGTTGGCGTCTCAGCCAATATCATCGCGGCAAGCAATGGCAAGGCGGCATTTTTGGCGCCTGAAATAGTAACTTCCCCTGCGATACGACTACTACCAGTGATTAAAAATTGATCCATAAAGGTGACAACCTAGCGATGAGTATAGAAAATGGTGAAAACGAGCAGTAAAGAATCCTTATGTCTGTTAAACGAACTCTTCGATTGCCAGTTAGATAGATAGCTATATAATTAGCCTTTTGATTGAGCGTCCCACTCAGCAGGCGTTAGCGCTTGAATATTGAGGGCGTGAATATCGCCACTCGCAATCTTATCATTAACCAGCGCATAAATGGCTTGCTGACGTTGAACGGCGCGTTTGCCTTCAAAGCTTGCATCAACCACGCGCACGTCAAATTTATTGCCTTGATTGGCAGCTTGGATAAAAGCGTCTGGGAAGTGAGTCTGTAAAAATGCGATCAAATCGTCAGCGTTCATGCTCATAAAATAGTCTGCCTTAACGTTTAGAATAGGGTATAGATTTAAAGTGATGACATTATAACAAGAGTTTGCCTATCTTACAGTACTGTCTTGCTCAAGTATATTTGAGGACTGAAACCGTATCGAAAAATAAGCAGTCAAAAGCCCATGATATGAATAACAACAAGCTATTTGAGCATTGTGTCTAGATACGTCACTACTTGCGCGCGTACATCATTGACCCAGCGTAACGGCGGTGCCATTGCTCCAATGATAGTTGCGTGGCTCGCGCCTTCGATTTCACCCGTCTGCACCGTTACCCCTGCCTCTTTCAATGCTTGCGTCATTTTGAGTGCATTGGTTGGATGCACCACTTTATCTTTTTCTGCGGTTAATAACAAATATGGTGGCTGTGCCCCTTTGATCTGACGATCAGGCATGACTTGATCAGGTGTGGCATCCGAGGGAAAAGCTGACGCACTACTAAACTTACGGAAGTCATAACTGTAAGGCCCTGCAATACCGATAACCGTCGCAATGTCTGTTGGCTTAATACCATAGGGCGCTAAAAAGTCTTCGTTGGCGACGGCTGCGACTGCATTAAACGCGCCAGCAGAGTGGCCCATGACAGCGACACGCGATGGATTAGCATGCAAGCTGGCCGCATTCTCGATACTCCAAGCAATCGCTTGGGCCGTATCATTGACATAATCAGGGTAGACATGCTCGGGCACCTTACGATAATTAATCACTGCGGTGACATAGCCTGCCTGCGCTAAGCTTTGACCGACAAAGGCATATTGATCTTTATTACCACTCTCCCAAGAACCGCCATGCACGAATACCACCATAGGGTAGTCATTATTGATAGCGCTTTGGGCTTTCATTGCCTGTGCCAAGGGCTTTGGATAGTAAATATCTAAATCTTGCAAAGGCTCATCGCCGTATAAGATATCTTTACTTACCCCTACGCCGCCACTAGAAGTAATGCCATTGACAAAGCCTAGCGGTGATAATGCCTGTGCACTTTGGGTGGCAAGCGCGATGCTGCCTAGCGCCAATACTGCCGCTCCTACAACCCTTAGTCTGCGCGGGTGTTTACCAAAAGAATTATGATCAAAGTTCTTGCAGTTGTTCGCACCTGTCTTTTGTTTTATGTGATTTACCGAATCCTTCATTGCCAATACCTTGTTACAGTTATGGATCTTAAGATATGTATCTTATAGTTATGAATCATGCCTAACATCGTGAGCGCTCTATGGTCTCATTAGAACCTCTGATTCTGCTACTTTTCACTATTGATATAGTACTCACTGGCTGAGGATTTCTCGTGCTTTTACTGTTATATCTATTTAGGCTTATTGTGATTAATATCAAAAAAAGCTACTAGCATCCTATGGTGTGACTGGGTATCACATATAGCTAAGTAGCTATTATATAAGCTCTTATTTATCGTCTATACACGCTCTTATTTATCGTCAATCATTGCTTGGTAGACTCAGCTTGGCAAACTCAGTAGTTTTACTGATTTTGATAAAGATCGATATATGGGCTTGATGATGGTTGCGCCGTAGTAGCCTCTTCTTCCGTTATTACTATCGGCGTTGCGGTACTGACAGCAGTATCTTGGACAGCTGGTGCGACTGCCGGATTGGCTAGGTTATTCTCGTACATAATATCATCATCGTTTATCTTTACACCTCTATCATCGACAACGGTCGTCAGCAGTACCAGCTCGGTCACCCCAACAGTGCTGTTCGCAACATCAATTAAGTTACTTTGTTGGGTGGGTGTCATGCGACCCATAATATAGACCACGCCATTGTTGGTGACTGCTTTGATTTGTGAGGTTTTGACGCCATCGCTGGCGGCTATTTTTGCCAGTAGTTTTGAGGTGATATAACCATCATGAACCGTTGAGCTATAGCCTTTTGAAGCACTTACTTCCATCTCGTTGTAGACGCGGCGTACATCTGGCATGGAGCTGACGACCTTTTCTACTTCTGCTTTGAGCGCTTCAGACGGTACTTCCCCTGTGAGCAGCACTTCGCTATTGAAGCTATCGATACCCATACGACTGGTCTGCTGCAAGTCTTCTTTTAGCCCATACACATTGATTTTGGCAGTATGCTCGATACTACGATCTAGTAGACGCTGCGGAATGGTGCGCTCAGTCATTGGCACACCGTAAGTTCCTTCTGTACTGTTGGTCAGATAGTTGGTGGCACAGCCTGTACTGGCCACACAAGCAGCAAGCATAATGCCCGTCGTAATACAGCGTGATGAACCAAAAATAGCAGTGCGCAAATGCATCCGTGTCATTGTTTACCTCTTAGAGCATGGTGGTGACGGTGTTATAAATTCAATGAGTTGAGTCAATTTTTATCTAGCAGTGATAAGACAAATTTTGTTAACAGCTACTTTACTTAATTTTGGCCAGCAGCGGTTAGGTTTTTGGTAACGAGTATTGCGCGCTAGATTCAGTCAGGCGCGCGAGTCATCCCGTATTTGCGTTATATATTTACTACCATGCACTGGCTACAAAGGCACCTTTAAGCCATTGCAGCTCATCACTCAACGGATTCTCTTTTGAGCTGAGCTTACCCGCCGTATTATAAGCAATGACATCAAAGCGGCAGTCATAATGAGCGTACTCAGGATGCTGCTGCAAAAAACATTGCGCCGCTTTAATCACTTTACGCTGCTTGCTTGTCGTCACGCTGAGTGCTGCATCGCCATAGACTGACCGCTTGCGTTGACGAACTTCGATAAATACTAGCGTTGACCATGCAGGTCCTACTTCCGTCATAATCAGATCTAGCTCGCCTATTTTTGGCTGTTGCCAGTTTTGCGCTACCAACCGTAACCCTTGTGCTTGTAAATACTCACACGCCTGCTGTTCAAACAGGCTGCCTTGGCGTTGTTTCGGTGAGGTTAAAATCAAAGGTTTGTGATTCGCCATAAGGTCAATTCGTCTGCTTAACATTTGAGAATTATCATAGCACAACATGCTAAACTAGCCACTTCTGCGCGTTATGCTCTCAAAATCTATCGATTTATTCACTCACTATTTGACTGAAAAATCATAGATAACGACTGGATATAATGGCGCACTATTATTGTTAATAACCCGAGGTTTTCATGTCTACCCCTACTGCGATGCCAGCTTGTCTCTATATCGTTGCCACGCCGATTGGCAACTTGACCGACATGACGCCACACGCGATTGCTGTTTTAAAGCAGGTCGCGATCATTGCCTGTGAAGATACTCGCACTTCAGGTAAGCTGTTGTCGCATTTTGGTATTGATACCAAAGGAAGCAAAACGGATGAGGCAAAAAGCTCAGAGACCCATCATGCCACAAGTAGTGTAGAAGATGATGAGGCCACAACGAAGCAAAAAGGTCATAACAAGCTATGGGCTTATCACGAACACAATAGCGCTATTCAAACGCCTAAAATCATTCAAATGATTGAGCAAGGTCATTCGATTGCCTTGATTAGTGACGCTGGTACGCCACTGGTTAGTGACCCAGGTTATCAATTGGTACAGGCTGCACATGAAGCTGGCGTGACCGTATCTCCTATCGTTGGGGCTTCTGCTGCTATTGGCGCATTGTCAGTGGCAGGGTTGCCATCAGATCGATTTAGCTTTATTGGGTTTTTACCAGCCAAAACTCACGGCCGTCAAAAACAACTGAACGATTTGATCGCACGTACCGAAACTCTAATATTTTATGAAGCGCCGCATCGCATCGTATCTAGCCTGGAAGATATGGCGACGATATTTGGTGCAGGCCGTGCAGTTACTTTTTGTCGTGAATTGACCAAAACGTTTGAAACCGTACATAAGAGCACCCTTGGCGATTTGGTCGATTTTGTCAAAGCAGATGACAATCAGCAACGCGGTGAGATCGTCGTGGTCGTCGCTGGCGCCGGTGTGGCAAAGGATACTGACGACATCAGTACTCATGATAAATTGCTACAGCGTTTGCTAGAGGATCTATCGGTCAAAAAAGCAGCCGCGCTGGCCTCTGATATCACTGGTGTAAAAAAGAATGCACTTTATCAGCGTCTACTAGAGCTGCAAGCTGACTAGTTTTTAACAATAAGAAAGATAACTGTTTATAAATTAATTGAAGAGAGGTAAGCAATGTACGATGTAATGGCGATAGGTAATGCGTTGGTTGATCACGAGTATGTGCTGTCAGATGCGGCACTAGAAGAGACCGAGCTGACCAAAGGTAATATGACACTAGCAGAGTTTGAGGAGCAGCAGCAACTACTGGCTTACTTTAAGTTGGCTGAGATTGAGCCATCAAAACAAGCCGGCGGTGGCTCAGCAGCCAACACGATGTTCACCTTTGCTAGCCTCGGTGGCAAGCCG
The DNA here is from genome assembly GCF_900101915.1 of Psychrobacter pacificensis. Classification (GTDB taxonomy): domain Bacteria; phylum Pseudomonadota; class Gammaproteobacteria; order Pseudomonadales; family Moraxellaceae; genus Psychrobacter; species Psychrobacter pacificensis. The sequence continues at coordinate 18,795 of NZ_FNAL01000012.1, forward strand.
TTCTATGCATGCCGCGTCGGTGATGACGATCAAGGGGCATTTTACCTCAGAGACTTGCACGAAGCAGGCGTTGCCACATCAGATAAATCTATCCATGAAGGCGGTGTGACAGGCTCTTGCGTGGTCGCTGTCACCGAAGATGGCGAGCGTACCATGCAGACCTATCTTGGCACCTCAAGCGAAATCGCAGCTGACAATGTTGATTTTGATGCGTTGACGCAAGCAGACTGGCTATATTTAGAAGGCTATTTGGCCATGTCTGAAAGCATCCAACCAGCAATGACTCAGCTGCGCCAACAAGCCGGTATTCATAATGCAAAAATTGCCGTGAGTTTTGCGGATCCTGCGGTAGTGAAATTTGCCAAAGACGGCCTGCTTAACATGCTCGGCAATAAAGTCGCCGTGATATTCTGTAATAGCGAAGAAGCCAAGCTATTCACCGATAAAAAACAAGTCAAAGCCGCTGCCCGTGCCCTGCTTGAACATTGCCAAACAGCGGTCGTCACTGATGGTGCCAACGGTGCGGTCATTGCCCACAAACCTGATGACGAATCGGAGATTGAAGTTTACGACGTGGCAACGCCAGCAGTAACGAGTGTTATCGATACCAACGGCGCAGGTGATAACTACGCGGGTGCCTTCTTGTATGCGCTATCGCAGCATTATAGCTTGCCAGAGTGTGGACGTCTTGCCAGCGAAATATCGTCACAAGTCATCCAGCAGTTTGGACCACGTCTTGCCTCGCAGGATTACCGAAATATCGCTCAGCGTGTCCTATCTGCTTAAATGCTGAATATGTATATTTAACGCAAATAAAAAGCCCATATCAAGTCGATATGGGCTTTTTTGTTTATAGATTATAATCACTCAAATAATTTTCCTAAATGAGCACGCTTTTATCGTTAAAAATAAGCGCTTAGAATGACTAAACTTATTATTTTTAACATCGAATCGCCTAAAAAATAGTCGCTGTCAGTGCCATGGTCGAATGTTCAACACGCCCTAAGCAGTAGCTAATGCTTGCGCAAGATCGGCTTTGATGTCTTCAATATGCTCGATACCAATAGACAAACGTACCATATCTTCACTAACGCCAGCTTGCTCAAGCTCCTGCCCATTTAACTGGCGATGCGTCGTCGAGGCAGGATGACAGGCCAATGACTTGGCATCACCGATATTCACCAAGCGCGTAATCAGCTGTAGCGCATCGATAAAGCGCGACCCTGCTTCCAAACCGCCTTTTACGCCAAAGGTCAAAATAGCAGAAGGTGTGCCTTTCATATATTTTTTGGCAAGCTCATGCTCAGGATGGTCAGACAGGCCAGCATATTTTACCCAAGCGACCTTGTCATGGTCACGTAAGTATTCTGCAACCGCTTGTGCGTTCTGTACATGACGCTCCATCCGTAGGCTCAGCGTCTGCATCCCTTGCAAGATACTAAACGCATTAAGCGGACTAAGCGCCGCGCCCGTATTGCGTAGCGGTGCGACACGAGCACGCGCGATAAAGGCAGGCGCGCCCACGTCTTTGACAAAATTCACCCCATGATAACTGGCATCTGGTGTGTTCAGTAATGGGAAACGCTCAGGATAATCGCCCCACGCAAACGTACCACTATCGATAATCGCACCACCAATCGACGTCCCCGTACCGCTCATATACTTAGTCAATGAATGCACCACAATGTCCGCACCAAACTCAAACGGACGGCATAGCGCAGGGGTCGCAACGGTATTGTCAATCACGACAGGCACACCGTACTCGTGAGCAATATCACTGAGCGCCTGAATATCTACGATATTACCTAGTGGGTTACCGATACTCTCGGCAAAGACCATTTTCGTCTTATCATCGATTAAATCACGAATGGCTTCTGGATTTTTGTGGTCAAAAAAGCGCACCTCGATACCTTGACGCGGCAATGCATGCGCAAACAAATTGTAAGTCCCGCCATATAGCGTCGATACGGCGACGATATTGTCACCTGCTTCACAAATGGTCTGGATCACATAAGTGATAGCAGCCATACCAGAGGCGACCGCAAGCGCACCGATACCACCTTCAAGCGCAGCAACGCGCTCTTCTAGCACCGCATTGGTCGGATTCATAATACGCGTATAGATATTGCCCGCGACCTTTAGATCAAACAGATCAGCACCATGCTGAGTGTTATCAAACGCATAGGAGCTGGTATGGTAGATAGGTACGGCGACAGATTTGGTGGTCGGCTCCACGCTATAGCCAGCATGAATCGCCAAGGTCTCAAGACGCTGGTTGTTCTTTAGTTCTTGGGCTGCTTGTTCATCACTCATCGTACATTCCTTTGTATGGATCAAATGTATTGATCAAGATTTACTGATTCAAGAGTTCGCGTTTAAAAACTATCTCAAAAAGCTGTCTGCTAAATCATAGCAATAAAAAAAGCTGAGTTCATCATAACTCAGCTTCTTTATTAAAAGAATAGCAAAATACTAATTGTTTAATGACAAACATGCATAAACGTTTTTATAACCGCTATGCTGCTTTTATTGGTTTTTTGCATTTATTTATAATAAGCATTTTCTGTGCGCGTATGGTCGGTATCATCAACCACTTGCGTCAGCTCTGGTATTTGCTGCTTAAGCTGTACTTCAACGCCTTGACGCAGTGTCATATCAACAGCTGAACAGCCTTGGCAACCACCGCCAAATTTCAAGACGGCGGTCAGGCCAATACCTTCTTCTTCAATCAATTCAAGCAACTGTACATCGCCACCATGTGCTGCCAAGCCAGGGTTAATCTCTGACTGCAAGACATAGTTAATACGCTCTTCGACGCTCGCGTCAGCACCTACTTTGGGTACTTTAGAGTTTGGCGCGCGGAAGGTCAGCTGACCACCAAAACGATCTTTATTGTAATCGATAACCGCATCTTCTAGATAAGGCACCGAGGCCGCTTCGATAAAGGCTGAAAAATCATCATAGGTCAAACACAAATCAGCGCTGTCTTCTTCGCCTGGTTGGTTGTAAGCCATGCAGCACTCTGCGCGCGGCGTGCCTGGATGCTCAACGAAGATACGCACACCGATACCATCAGTATCTTGCTTGGCTAACAAGTCTGCCAAATAGCCTTGAGCAGACTCAGTGATGGTGATATTGCTTTTTGCTTCAACTTGCTCAGTATCTAATGCTGACTCATAGTCAGCGGCTTGATTTTGCTCACTCATAATGTTTCCTATGCATTGTGACACAAGCGCAATATCTATTATGGCGACCGTGTCGTGAATTTGAATTTTTCAAAATTTTTATGGCTTATATCAGTTTGCAAGCCATCAGTGCTTGAGGTTTATTATTGTAATGCACTGGCAGCAATAGTCATAAAATTTAATCCGTCTATAATGGCCATTATACCTGAAACAAGGAGTAATTCCGACCGCGCTACTGTGAATTGAACCGTGACCGCTGCAAATGGTTGTCATTGGTTTTTTCAATGGCACTACAAGTCAGTAGATTAGGCATTGTTTATATAATGACTGATAAGCTACCCTCTATATAAAGACAGCTGCATTATTTATCAAGTATCCTAGGTAGCTTTAAAATCATAAGAGATTTATGCTAATTAACGCCATGCACTTATCAAACCGTATACGTTCTATCACTAATCGGATTAAACACAAATGAAAACACTAGCTGTTTTCATTAATGACACTAGATTTACAATAACGGATTGTGATGATTAGGATTTTCGTAAGAAATTTAGCAATAGCTTTTCTGTATAAGACTGTTGTTACTGAAAGTTCTATTCATAAATAATAAATAAACAAAAGTAGATATTTATAAATGGAATATACAATGGTAACGTTAATATTGAGCATCTTTGTTATTCTAATAATCACTATGATAATCGCTAGTAATTATTACTTCACCTTAACCAAAAAAATAATGAAACGTTACGACAAAGCACCTTATCTACTCATCCTGTTTTACAATCCCTCATACCATATAACCTTTTACGCAGATTATAAAAATGATTTAAATCCTAAAGAAATAAATGCGTTTAAGTACTATTTTATACTTTACATAGTTACCATTGTTTTGTTTATAGCGCTGTTAATCATAGGCAATACCCTTATATATCTGAATAAAAACTAAGTGTCGCCTTTGACAAAACATCTTTCTACTTGTCAGAAAGTCACAGGCTGTGTCAGTATTAGCGTCATTAATTTTTTATCAGTAAAAATAAATTGTAGGAAATTGGCGTCTATGAGTGAATTATCAGAGCAAGCTTCAGATAAGCAAAACCCCGAGCAAAAAAACAGTACACACTACCGTTATTTGGTTTTTATCGGGCGTTTCCAGCCGTTTCATTGTGGGCACAAGGCAGTCATTGACGAAGCGCTCAAACGCTCTGATGAAGTGATTATGCTGATTGGTTCGGCCAATCTACCACGCAGCTTACGTAATCCATTTAGCGTCGCTGAACGCGCTGCAATGATCAAGGGCGCTTACTCAGCAGAAGACGCCGCTCGTATCCATTGCGTCGGTCTAGACGATGCGCTCTACAATGACACGCGCTGGCTACAATACGTCCAAGCAGGCGTGAAATCGGTCACGGGTGATTTGCAAACGGATATTGGCTTGATTGGTCACTCAAAAGACAGCTCATCATATTACTTATCGCTGTTCCCTAACTGGGCATCGGTGTCAGTACCCAATTATCATAATCTATCAGCCACGCCTATTCGCGACAGCTATCTGATGGGCGCTACGCCAACGCCTGAGCGCACGCCTGAGTCAACGCGCAGCGTCCTCGATGCATTCAAAAAAACGGACGACTATCATCAACTGCATGAAGAAGCGGACTTTATTGATAAATACAAAAGACAGTGGCAATCTGCCCCCTATCCACCAACCTTCATGACGGCTGATGCGTTGATTGTACAATCTGGGCACATCTTACTAGTCGAGCGACGTAGTATGCCAGGACGCGGATTGTGGGCATTACCGGGTGGTTTTTTAAACCCAAAAGAGACGCTATTTGACGCTTGTATTCGCGAGCTGCGTGAAGAGACACGCCTGAAAGTGCCTGAGCCCGTATTGCGCGGTTCTTGCCACAGTCAGCATACCTTTGATGACCCGTATCGTTCAGCACGCGGACGCACCATTACCCAAGCCTTTTACTTCCAGCTCAAAAACGACCCAAAAGGGTTGCCAAAAGTCAAAGGCGGTGATGACGCAACCAAGGCTTTTTGGCTGCCACTGGCAGAGCTTGATGCCAAAATGATGTTTGAAGATCATTATGCGATTATTACCAAAATGGTTGGCTTATAGTTTTTTAACAAATGATTACGTAAGCGATAGCTGTCTCAATCATTAATAAAAACCTCACTATTTACTTTGTTATTTTTATACCAGTGCCGATAGACGGCACTCAACCGCCGCCACTGTTCTTTCAAGGCAGCTGCGGCAGCTCAAAGCAGAGGAGTTCTGTGATGTACACCAGTAATCTAAACAATTTAATCTTAAATAGTGACAGCTATAAAACCTCACATTGGGTGCAATATCCAAGTGGTAGTGAGTATCTGTCCAGCTACATTGAAGCACGCAAAGGCGACTATGATGTGGTGTTCTTTGGTCTGCAGGCCTTTATCAAAGAGTACCTAAGCACTCCTATCACGCATCAAGATATCGACGAAGCCGAAAAAGTGATTAAAGCGCATGGCTTAACCTTTAATCGTGCGGGCTGGGAGCACTTGATTGAAAAACACAACGGCTATTTGCCACTGCGTATTCAAGCCGTTCCTGAGGGCAGCATCGCTCCGGCATCAAATGTAGTCTGCCAAGTTATCAACACTGATCCTGAGTTTTATTGGCTACCAAGTTATATCGAAACAGCGCTATTACGCGCGATTTGGTATCCGTCAACGGTCGCTAGTGTCTCTCGCTATTGCAAAGAGATTATCCGCCAAGCGCTAGAAAAATCAGCGGACAATACAGAGTCGCTACCTTTTCGCTTACATGACTTTGGCGCGCGCGGTGCGTCGAGTCAGGAGACGGTTGCCCTTGGCAGCTTGGCGCATTTGGTCAACTTTGCTGGTACCGATTCAATGACAGCACTTATTGCAGCCAGTCGCTGGTATCAGATGGGTGATGACATGCCTGCGTTCTCTATCCCAGCGGCCGAACACAGCACAATGACGGCTTGGGGACGTGATGGAGAAACCGCTGCTTTTCACAATATGATTGAGCAGTTTGGCGGCACAGACAAAGCGTTTTCGGTGGTATCAGACAGTTACGACCTATGGAACGCGATCGATAATATCTGGGGCGACGCCTTAAAAGACGACATCAAAAACATGGGCGGTACCTTGGTCATTCGACCAGACAGTGGCGAGCCGACTAAAGTGGTTCGTGAGGCTTTAGAGCGTTTGGCGGTGAAGTTTGGTACAACTGTCAATAGCAAAGGCTATAAAGTGCTGCCTAATTATGTGCGCATCATTCAAGGTGATGGCATCAGCGCACAAAGCTTAAGCAAAATTATTGATGTGGTGTTAAAAGCAGGGTTTAGCATAGAAAATGTGACCTTCGGTATGGGCGGTGGTTTATTGCAACGAGTCAACCGTGACACCATGAGCTGGGCGATGAAATCGAGCGCTATCTGTATCGATGGCACATGGAAAGATATTTATAAAGACCCTATCACCAGCCGCTCAAAACGATCGAAAAAAGGACGATTGGCACTGGTACAAGATGGCAATGGTCAGATCAAAACCATAAAAGAGCAGGCATTGGGTGCACCATCAGACAACCTATTACGCGATGTCTATGTTGATGGTCAATTATTGATTGAGGACAGCCTTACAACTATTAGGGAGCGTGCAGGATGGTAGACACCAACAAACTAACATCTATCGCAAAAGATGTATTATTTGCGCCTGTTTATCTTTATCAAGGACGCAAAATCAAGCGTGAAACCGTTCGTTTGCCGGAGCCAAACGGCGAAAGACATGGTATGGTTGAGCTATCAAAAGCAGATGATGGACTGTCATCTAAAAGCCAAGAGACGCTCAATTTGATGATCGTGGGCGACTCAGCAGCAGCAGGTGTTGGCAGTCAGACTCAGCAAGAAGCGCTGGTTGGTAAGCTGATTCCGATATTGGAACAGAATGCCGTTATTCGATCGAACTTTGCACAGCTCAATTGGTCATTACAAGCGACGACTGGTCATACTAGCTTTGATATTTTGCGCAGATTATATGTCCTCCCTACTCCTGACCAACCTATCGATGTGATGTTGCTGAGCGTTGGGGTCAACGATACGACGTCCAATGTGGCAGTCCACAAATGGCAACAGCAGATCGAAGACATCATCCATATTGCACAGCGCAAGTTTGGTGTCCGCGAATTGATTTTTTTGAGCTTACCACCGATGGCGCAGATGCCTGCGATTCCCTCCCCACTCAATAATTTTGTTGGGGCAAAGGCCTCAATACTTGATGAGATATTGCAAAAAGTCTGCGCTGCTCATGACGGTGTCAACTATATGGCAACTGACTTTGCACGCATGATAAAAGAGCATGGCAATGGTCAGCCTATTGATATTGCCGTGATGTTCGCCAGTGATGGCTTTCATCCTAGCAGCCTAATGTACGGTTATTGGACACAGCAAATTGTAGAAAACATTACGCAGTTATTGGCTCCATCTGCCATTCAGGCTGATGACCAAACACACTCAAGTGTTAGTGCCTAAAAACACATGTGTTTAAAAACAAAAAAAACCGCTGAATCATCAGCGGTTTTTTATTACTTAGCAAAACACATTTACACCATAGGTATAAATTATTCAGCAGCGTCAGCAGCTTTCTTGCTACGGCCACCAAATGCACCAAAGCGTTTGTTGAAGCTTGCAACACGGCCTTCAGTAGAGGTTTTACGTTGCTCACCAGTATAGAATGGATGCGACGCACTTGAGATATCAAGTGGGTAGTATGGGTATTCTTTACCTTCGTATTCGCGAGTCGCTTTAGTCTGAGCCGTTGAACGAGTCAGAAAGAACACGTCAGCGTTTGTATCATGGAACAAAACTTCTTGGTAATCAGGATGGATATCTTTACGCATAATAAACTCTCTAGGTCCGATGTATGTATGGCAATTTGCGTCAACATCATGAGCGATGTCTCAAGCAAACGAAAACATACGTAACTGAGGCACTAAGGACATTATAAGTATGGCAACTGCGTCACTGGCTTATTCCAGCACAAAGCACCACTCTTCTGCTCACTTAGCCTTTCCCCAGCGGGAAAATTAAACCGCGATTTTAACGGTTTTTGTCACCCAACGCAAGCCGCAGTTGTGATAGAGATATGTGATAAGTTGTCACCAATACACAAATAGTGTTGAGATGTACGAGTTAACCCAGTACAATACTTTGGTTAGTTTAATTAATCAATTATATAGATATCTGTAGTTAAGCTAACGAGCTTTAGCTTTTCTTTGCCATTTATCTATTATCTATCGAACATTTATGCGATATGGCTAGTCAGTTTTCTTCAAAAAATATCGCACTCTTTGTTCATCGGTAAGCACAACTTCCCTAACACTAAATAAGGACTATTCAATGATAAACACTACCATCAAAACCACTACTAAGGCACTATTAATCAGCTCAGCACTTGCTATCACGACTATGGCAAGCGCTGCTCTACCAACTCAGTGGCAACTAGATAATTCACATACTCGTGTCGGTTTCTCTGTTGAGCATATGGGATTTTCTACGGTTATGGGGCACTTTAGTGATGTCGACGGCACTGTACAGTTCGATCTAAAAAACCCAAATCAAACTCAATTTAACTTTGTTGTAGATACAGACAGTATTGATACTGGTTGGGAAGCCCGTGACAAGCATCTGAAAACCGACGAGTTTTTCAATGTTGAGAAGTACCCTACCATGAGCTTTAAATCCACTCAGGTTAACTTTATCAATCCACAACAAGCAAAAGTCACTGGCGACTTTACTTTACTTGGTCAAACCAAACCATTAACACTTAACCTAACGCTAAAGAAAATCGATAACAGTCCTTTGACCAAAGAACCTGTGGTTGGCTTCCGTGCAACAGGTAATATCGATCGTACAGCGTATGGCATGGACGCTTACTCACAAGGCATCACCACCAACGTCCCTATTCAGATAGATGGTGAGTTGGTAGAAAAGAAGTCAAAATAAGTCTTGTTAGCTTCTAGCATTTACTACTAGCCATAAAAAAGCAGCCTCTATGATAGGGCTGCTTTTTTGTCTTAAGCTACTTTTACCTTAAGATAATATCATGACACCTTATTTGGTTGGAATAACATGCCAAACGTCAAATTTGTTATCGCCGTCTTTGTCACCCATCTTTGTATCATTAGCATAGAAGTATAATGGTTTACCATTCATCGCCCATTGATACTTACCATCTTCACGCTTGAACGCCGCAAACTGGCCAGAAGCTTTAGCATTGCTTGGTGCTTGGAAGATTGGCCACACAACTTGACACGCTGTGCCGCAATCTGACTTATTCATTGAATCTTTGTCATAGGTATAAAGCGTCATGTAATTGGTTGCATCAACCAACACGCCATTTTTGCTAGCGACAGGGGCAGTGTTGTTATTGGTCGCTTGGACTTCGTGCGTGCCTGACATATCATTTCCAACAACACTTTTTATGGTCGTACAGCCTGTCAATGCTAATACGCCAGTTAGTGCAGATAACATCATGATATTTTTCATAGCAAATTCCTTGTCATTTTGATAATTGTAATAGTAAATTTTATGAGCCATTTTTATTTTATGATGTGAAAGTGATAAAAACAAAGCTTTAACTTTACTTGAGCAAAATGAATATAACACACAGTTTTTAGCGATAATGGCCATCAATATACAAACTTACAAAAGTGGCTGAATCTTACAAAATGCTTAAACACAGGCCTTTTTGGCTACAGAAAACTGACCTTATCCCCATTCTCCAGATGTTGCACTCGACTTCGCCTATTAGAAACTGCCCAAGGCCACCTCACCTCGTTGACAAAACTCATGCATCTACTTACGTATTTGTCATCATATTGTCTGTAGTTCTTCGTAAAATGAACTTATAGAAATGAAGTATTACTACACAATAGAAAATACCTCTGTTGTGGCTTATAAATAAATATTGAACTTAGCGACCTTCGCACGCATATCAATAGTTACAAGACATTTAACGATGATACCAGCATGGCCTGATGCAAATGCTACTAAGGATATAATGACGACAATGACTCAGTCTTCTAATAAAAATCACGCTCATTCTGTCAAACAAGATGATTCTTCTGATTCTTCTAAGGTGCTGTCTTATGGAGATCATCAAAACTTGCCCACCAAACGTCCTACTAAACGCGTCGGTATTTTGGGCGGCGGTACTGCAGGCTCAACGATTGCTATTCGCCTTGCCGCACTAGGGCTTGAGACTTATTTGTTTGAGAAGAAAAAATCACTCATTGATGGCCCACCAATGTGTCACTTGCATGCTGGCGGCAACTTGTACCGCGAGATACCTGATGAAGATTGTGTGGCGCTCCTCAAGCAATGTATTGACATATTACGTCTCTATCCTTATACCATCGACGTTCGTCCTACTGTATTTGCGGTGCCGACACGCGATGAAGGACTGCCTGAAGACTTGCTACCGCGTTTGGATATTTTGACAGAAGCTTATCAAGATCTGATTGAGCAAGATGTCAACAATAAAGTACTTGGCGAACCTGAGGATTACTATCAGCTCTATAGCCATGAGCAATTGCTTGAGTTGTCTGAGCGTGAGCAAGTTGAAGTACCAAGTACGGTTGATGAGTGGATGATACCCGTTGCCAAATACTTAGACTTAAATAAGGTAAAATTTCCACTGATTGTCGTACAAGAATATGGCTGGAATATATTTCGCTTGGCGGCTTCTGCGCAGTTGGCGCTTGAAGAATATGATCATGCCCATGTCTTTACTGACACCACAGTACAAAAAGTAGTCCCTGTGGATTGTGAAAACTGCACCAATGCCGATCACCATGTTACCAAATGGCGCATTGACTATCAGCAAGCAAACGACTCTCAAGCTGAATCTATCGAAGTCGATTATTTGGTCAATGCTTGCGGTTTTCGCACTGGTGTCATCGATGACATGGTCGGTGTTGAAGTCACGCGCATGGTCGAGTTTAAATCCTCTTATGTCACCCATTGGGGCGATGCAGGTGGACAGATACCTGAGATTATTGTGTATGGTCAACGAGGTACGCCCGAAGGCATGGCGCAGTTAACCCCCTATCCGGGTGGGTATTTTCAGATACATGGCATGAGTAAAGCCATTACCTTATTTGATGACGGTCTGGTCGCATCTAGCTCAGATAGCGCTCAGCCTAAACTACCACAGCAATACGTACACTATATCGAGGATGGCTGGGACAAAGCGCCGCTACAAGCGCGTAGCCAGCAGGCGATTGAATATGTGGCTGAGTTTGTACCGACATTCAATAGTGCACGCACTGTTGGCAATGCGCTATATGGTGGGCAGCAAATTCCTGGAGAAGATGATACGTTGCGAGTGGCTGACGTAAGCTTGTATTCTAATATACGTTACGCTCGTGCAGAAAATGTCAAAGCATCTTCAACCTTGATCGCTGCTGATCAGATAGTGAATGAGCTGACGACGCTCGGATTGATACAGAACGATACGCCAATGAATCGTAGCCGCTACGCACACGAATGGTCGTACTTGACACATAACGATGGTCTGGCTGTTGATAAGGTTGCACGTGTACTCGCTGAGCAGCGTGGATTTCCAATAGTAATGGCAGATGTCAATCATAGTATTCGTGAAGCAGCACTGGCTGATCTCTCACCCGCTGGTGTATAGCAAGTATTAGTCATTTCTAGCGTTTACGGTTAGCTTTATGAATATAAAACTGACTATAAAAAAGGAGCGGACAACCAATAATCGGTTATCTGCTCCTTTTTTATGTGATTGCTTTTAATTGCTCGATTTTATAAAGCTTAGCTGTTGCTACCAGCCATTTTTTCTGTATCTACATGATCATTGATGGTCACGACGGTCTGTAGCATCTCGATTGCCTCGTTGATGGTATTGCACACCACCAAACGATCTAAATCTTGCTGCTTCATAAACCCTTGCTCGGTGGTATATTTTAGATGCTCAATCATACGGTCATAAAAACCATTGATATTGAGAATAATCATTGGCTTTTCATGTTGATACAGCTGACGCCATGTGGCGATTTCCATAATTTCTTCTAGTGTACCCAGTCCGCCCGGCAAGGTAATAAAAGCATCAGCATACTCTGCCATAACGGTCTTACGCGTGTGCATGGTATCGGTCAAATGCAAGCGAGTCAGCTGCTCATGAGCGATTTCGTGCTTGAGCATAAAGGTTGGAATGACGCCTACCGCCTCAGCGCCGCCTTTGATGACCTCATCTGCGACCGCGCCCATGAGACCAATGCTAGCACCGCCATATACCAGTCCCATACCATTATCTGCCAACGCACTGCCAAGCTCGCGTGCTGCCTGCTCATACACATCATTGTTGCCCAAGCGTGAACCGCAATATACGGCCACTAGCGGCATCGTTAGTGTTGATTTATCCACGGCTTTTTCTATATTGGTGATGTCTTTGCTCGTAATTACATCATAAGTATCATCGTTGATTTTCATTTGCATATGGTTTCCTTAATTTATCGATCATTTTTTATTGAGTGTTTGTTATTAGTAAAGGTCAAATACCACACGTTTCATTTATAGTGTTATGCACGCCATTTATAGAATGAGTTCAACCAAGTCAGACAAAACTTGAAAGTCATATTTGAGTACCTGTCTCGCTAGTATTTATCTTAACATAAGCAATGCTACCACATAGTCACAACGATTTATCACTACGCAACAACTACATTTTAAAGATGGGAATTGATGACTCATCGCAGTTTAATAATCACTATCTACTCATAAAAGACATGAAGGTATCAAGATGGATAATCACAACGCTGTTTCTGCCGCAGAGTATGCAGAAAGTATTATTAACAATCCTTTGATTAGTCCTAATATTGCTGATGGCGCAACCAATATCGACACGTACTCGTTGAGCATCATGACCGATCGCAATCGAGTGTTGGCCGCGACCGTCTATCGTCCTAAAGAGGGAACGACAACAGCGATTATGATCGCGCCCGCCACAGGAATCAGACGTCATTTTTATCATAGCTTTGCTATCTATTTAGCAGAGAGCGGCTTTGGCGTACTGACTTTTGATAATGAAGGGATTGGTGAGTCGCTTTCGACCAATCTGGCAAAGTGTGATGCTTCGCTCATCAGTTGGGGGCGACACGATATGCCTGCCGTACTTGATGCGCTGCAAGATGAGTTTCCTGAGGCGTCTTACCACCTTATCGGTCATAGTGCAGGTGGCCAGCTTATCGGTTTGATGCCAAATTATCAGGCGATTACGTCCGTATTCAATGTCGCGTGCTCTTCAGGCCGCATCAAAAACATGGGCATGCCTTATAAGCTCAAAGCCATGGGATTTATGGATGCCTTTATCCCACTATCAAACTTAACCTTAGGGTACACACCATCAGACAAAATCGGCATGGGCGAGCCACTACCGCGCGGCGTGGCTCGTCAATGGCGTGAATGGTGTAATGGCGCAGGCTATATCAAGACTGCTTTTGGTAAAAGTATACACACCCATTTTTACGATGCACTCAGCATGCCAGCATTGTGGCTTGGCTTTAGTGATGATGATATTGCCAATAGCGAAAACATGGATGACATGATACGCGTATTTACGAACATGCCCGTCGAAAAGCGGTTTTTAAATCCTGAAGATTTCGGATTAAATCATATCGGTCACATGCGCTACTTTAGCAGTAAAACCAATGCTAAAGCGCCAAAGCTGTGGCAAATGGCAGTAGATTGGTTTAGTAAAGGTGAATAGCGTTGTTCATCCATCAATATAAGAGGCCGTCGCGACTGATATCATTTATTTGTATCAATACACAAAGTCGATAAATGCGCTTTTATTACTTAGCATTGTTTGTTTTTTCTGCTTCTATCCGCTTCTTTAGGGCAGAATACAGTGACGGCTGCATATTATGAATATTGCCTATCATCCATTTAACATAGCTGATAGGCACCTCTTTGATTGGCTTGCCTTTGTGTTTGCCAAATGGCATCTTGCTCACAGGCGTCGCTTTATTTGAGATAGCATGTGCCGCTGCAAAATCGGTCGGTGCAATCTCTAAACGCTCGCAGCAGGCTTGGTAAAGTAGATAACACATCCGCGCATCCTCTAGCGCATCATGAGCGGCAATCGTCATCATGCTCGCCTCGCCCTTACCCAATAATTGCTCGATACACTTAGACTGACCATAAGCGCGCCACTCTGGAAAGGCAGCACGCGCGAGTCTCACAGTACAAATCAGCTTAGCAGAAGGGCTGCCAATCACTCGCCAATCAAAGCGTACATTATGACCAATCAAATACTCTGGCAGCTCAAACTGATCCAGCTCAAAACGCTCAAGACCAGCCACGTCAGCATCAGTAATACCATGCACCTTGATGACGGCAGGGGATATAGAGCGGCCGCTATTGAAGTACTTCATCCATTCAAATCCAGTTGCCACGTTGATCGTCGCCACTTGAATGGGTCTCGGATCACGGCCTTGATCGGTTTCAGTATCGATGACAAGCGCTGTTTCAGCCATAGTAGCCGTATCTGTCATGTCAGCGGTGTTCAAAGCATCATTCATAAAAAATTAACCATTCGTAGCACCATCATCGCTCAACCGAAGCGTTAAGTAGATAAAGTTATATTTGCTGTGCTTGTATTTAACCACACCTGTATTTATGGGGATAAAAGCCATAGATAACAATGCGATACATACCTTAGCAGATAGGGCTTTTATAATATTAGCTCATATAATATAAAACAGATAAGAGACATCAATGCTAGCAGATGGAAAAAACCAACCACCGAAGCCTTCTTTTGTCAGTCGTGTACTCGGCGTACTGATTAAGGCGGTTGTATTGCTAGGGTTTTTATTTGTCTTTGATAAGCTGCTACCCAGCATTAGCGAGCAGACCCAATCGTTTGTGGTCGCCAAATGGCAGCAGATGAGCCTATTACAACAAGAACTGCCAACAGAGAACAGCTTGCCAAATCCGCTACCAGACAAGCGTCTGACCGATACGTGGGGTGCGGCACGCAGTCAAGGGCGCTCACATGAAGGCATCGATATCTTTGCAGAACGTGGCACGCCGATACAGTCAACCACGCAGGGAATTGTGAGTAAGGTTGGTGAGAATAACTTGGGTGGGCGCGTGGTCGTCGTGGTAGGGCCTGGCGGTGCTGGTCATTATTACGCGCATCTAGAAGACTATGCCGATATTGCGCCCAATGATTGGGTCAATCAAGGCGATATTATCGGTTATGTGGGTGACAGCGGTAACGCAAAAGGGACACCGCCACATGTACATTACGGTATTTATATCAATGGCAGTGCCGTCAACCCTTACCCGCTGTTGCAAAAAGACTAGGTATACTAAATTAGGCATGCTAAATAAATCCGCATGACGAGTCTAAACAATATGGGCAAGGCCTGTACTAATTTGTCGCAGCCGATCTCACATACGCGGCTGGAAATACCACACTAAATGTCGACCCCTCTCCCTCTATTGAGTCAATCTGCAACTGCGCCTCGTGCTGATGCAAAACGTGCTTCACGATAGCCAGCCCTAATCCTGTACCGCCTGTGG
Organism: Psychrobacter pacificensis; assembly: GCF_900101915.1. GTDB lineage: Bacteria > Pseudomonadota > Gammaproteobacteria > Pseudomonadales > Moraxellaceae > Psychrobacter > Psychrobacter pacificensis. The sequence goes on from NZ_FNAL01000012.1 coordinate 34,603, forward strand.
CACGACTACGCCCTTTATCAATACGATAAAAGCGCTCCGTCAAACGCGCAATATGCTCTGGTGCGATACCAAGTCCATCGTCCTCAACGGCAAATCGGCACCCATCCGATGTCTGCGTCCAACTGATGGTAATATTACCGCCTTTTGGCGTATATTTAATCGCATTGATGACTAAGTTGGACAAGGCGCTGATCAAGTACACCTCTGACCCATATAACCCATCATAAGTATCTATGTGCAAATGAATGGTGTGCTTGTACGCTTGGTTATATGCCTGCGCATCATCATAGATATTGGTGAGGAGTTTGGTCATATCGACATCATTAAACTCATGTGTCTCTTCGATTTCAATCTTGGAGAGCAGTAATAAGTCATTTACGATTCGATTCATACGGGCTGTTTGCTGGGTCATCAGCTCAAAACCGCGACGCCACTGTGGCGGCATGTCTGGTTGGTGAGAGAAGTTCTCCAAATAGCCCATCATTACTGTCAGCGGCGTGCGTAGCTCGTGCGAGACATTCGCCACGAAGTCTTGGCGCATTTGCTCTAAATGCTGTACGCGGGTCACATCATAAATAAACAATAGCTTCTCGTCACCAAAAGGCGTGAGCTCACACTTTAGATAACGACTGGGATCGCGCCACGATTCTATATGAATACCATCATTCGGCAGGGTGGTGTTTTGATAGTACTGGCGAAACTCGGGCACAATGATAAAGTCAAACACACTTTGGCCTTTGTCAGCTGGCTGCAGTGACAAGAGATCCTGCGCCGCCTGATTCCACCACTCTAACCCATCATCTTCATTCAGTAAGATGACCGCATCTCGCAATGCTCGCAGCGCACTTCTGATTTTCTCTAATTGCTCCGCCGCATTTTGGCTAGCGATTTGTGCTGGCGCATCTTGCTGGTCATTATTATAGTTATGGTCTTTTTTCTTTTTTGCTGGCGCTATCTTGTTCATTTCTTATCCTTACCACTATCCGCTATTTTATTTATTGTTATGGTGGCATTGTTCATACAAGATCAAGTTATCAAAAATCAACTTATATAAGATTAGCTTGGCTCAATAAGACTAGAGAACCGATAACCTGTACCGCGCACCGTTTGTATCAATGTATCACAATCATAAGGGCGCAATAGTTTACGTAGACGCTTGATATGTACATCAATGGTTCGATCTTCGATATAAACGTTACCGCCCCAAACCTGATCGAGCAGCTGCGTTCTTGTGTAAGCGCGCTCTGGGTGACTCATAAAAAATGCTAATAAGCGATATTCTGTTGGGCCGACCTCGATGACTTTTCCTGCGGCTGTCACGCGCTGGCTTTTGGTATCGAGACTCAGCTGACCAATTTCGATAGGCTTGTCGCTACTCATCACGCTACTACGGCGCAAGACGGCTTTGATTCTGGAAATCAGCTCGCGCGTCGAAAAAGGCTTGGTCATGTAATCATCTGCACCTGCATCGAGGCCGTGAACCTTGCTGTCTTCTTCGCTTTTGGCCGTTAGCATAATGACGGGTATCTCAGAGAGCATCTCATCGCTTTTGAGCATACGACAAAAATCAACACCGCTCTTGTCTCCGGGCAACATCCAATCTAATAATATTAATGACGGTCTATGATCGACCACTTGCTGATGCGCTTCTGATACGTCAGCCGCTTGTAGGCTATCAAACCCAGCCATTTCTAGCGTCATCACAACCATTTCACGAATCGCAGGTTCATCTTCAACAATCAAAATTTTCTCATTATACATAGGACATTCTCGGTGTTAGCGGACAAAATCTGGCATATAAAAAGGCGATAAATACTCACCAGTCTCTATCTATTAAACGGATTAATTATGACAGCCTGATGACACTCTGATGTCAGATCTCCAATAGAAAATTAAGTGGTCCATCATTGATGCTTTCAACTTGCATATCAGCGCCAAACTGACCAGTGGCTACATTCGGATACTGGATTTTGGCATAGTCGATGAGTTGCTCGAACAGCACTTGGGCCGCATCAGGTGCCATCGCGCCACCAAAGTCAGGGCGGCGACCTTTATCCGTTTTTGCCATCAGCGTAAATTGTGACACTAATAACAATCCGCCGCCGACTTGCTGGACGTTTTTATCCAGTTTACCAAATTTGGCAGGATCGTCATCATTTTCAAAAATGCGATAGGTCAATATTTTGTCAATCATTCGCTTGGCGGCGGCGAAATCATCATCATGACCCAACCCAATATAGGCCAATATCCCATGATCAATTTTGCCAACACAATGCTCATCGATAGTGACGCTGGCACGGCTCACTCGTTGTATCAGTGCTTTCATTTACGACCTTCTTTATTTATAAATGGCTTACAGTTTATGGTCAGACAATAATACGCTGTCCATGATAAAATATGGCCATTAACTTGCCTATGCAATAATGACATCACATCCTATTTTGGTAGCCTTATTATGAATGTATTTACCACCTTACAACAGCTGGTACCGCAGCAAAAGCTCAGTAAAGTCGCTGGACGTTTGGCCGCCAGTCGTCATCCTTATGTCAAACGCACCTTTATCCGTGGTTTTGCCAAAGCTTATAATATCAGCCTAGATGAGTATGAGCGCCAGAGCCTTAATGCTTACGAGAGTTTTAATGACTTTTTTACTCGTGAACTAAAAGAAGATGCTCGCACCATCGATACCACCGCAAACGGCATCGTTAGTCCTGCTGACGGTATCATCTCTCAGCTTGGGCAAATTAAAGATCATAAAATGCTACAAGCCAAAGGGCGTCACTATGACGTTGGCCAATTGCTGGCTGATAGCGAAGATGGCCGTTATTTTGCCGATGGTAGTTTTGCGACAATCTATCTAGCTCCTAGCAATTACCACCGTGTTCATATGCCATTTGCCGGTACGCTGACCAAGACTCGCTATGTCCCTGGTACGCTGTTTTCGGTCAACAATACCACGGCAGCTAATGTGCCGGACTTGTTTGCACGTAATGAGCGTTTGGTCTGCATGTTTGATACCAAGTATGGCAAAGCGGCCGTTGTCATGGTAGGCGCTATGATTGTCGCTGGTATCGAAACCGTCGCCACTGGCAAAATTACCCGCACGGATGATATACAAGAAGCGGATCACGATATGCAGTTTGCGGCAGGTGATGAGCTTGGTCGTTTTTATTTAGGATCAACGGCTATCGTAGTGTTGCCAAAAGCAGCAAAAGCCGATTGGCAAGAGACCATGAAAGCCAATAGTTTTGTAAAAATGGGTCAATTACTGGGTGTCACGAAACCGTAATTTATTTCTAATATAATAAGAAATAAAAGCCCAGTGAAGCGTATATCACAATGCTCAACTGGGCTTTTTTATACCTAGCGTTTTTATAGATTTACGCGTCGATCAACCATCCTTGCTGGGTCGCATAGTCAATATTGTGTGATAGCCATTTATGAATAGGAGCAAAGCTGTCTTGAATAAACGCATGTGCACCTGCGACTTGACTACGTGTCACTCCAAGCTCACGCCACGTTTTGCCTTCAGTATTTAAGTTGAGCAAAAATGGCAGTAAGCGATCGACCACTTTAAGTAGCGCAGTCTCTTTACTACTGCCTGTCTCTTGCGCCTCCCAAATCTCACTCAAATTGCCAATCCCATTGCCGCGTTCGCCTTGCAATCTGGCGATACCCGCTCGCTCCTCAACATGTGCATCATGACGCGAGTCGGCGTACAAAAACGTATCGCCCGCATCAATCTCGCCCAAATCATGTACCAGTGCCATCTTTAGCAATTGTTCATGATTGACATCCAGCTCAAACAACTCAGCGATCGACCAGCATGCCATTGCTAAGTGCCAAGAATGTTCGGCAGAGTTTTCTCTGCGATCAGTCTCAGTCACGTAACTACGGCGATTCACGCGTTTGAGCGCATCTAGCTCTAGTAAGAAATGAGTGACGTCCTCTATATCGATAGTTGCAACGGATTTTTGATCGGTCAATGACGTCAGTGTGTTTGAAGACATATTTCTCTCTGATTTTTTGATAATTTTACACATTACGGTGTGGCTAACAACAAAATAGCGCTGATGTTATCAAGCGCTATCTCTTATAAGTCATTGGGTCAAATGACTGAGCACCCTATTATATAACCATCTACTTAATCAAATTCAGAATGGTTTTGAAAGCAGGGTCTTCACTGCTACGGCACAACTCAAACAAAATGGTTTCTACTGTCGAGATTATCCCACCTGCACGGCGAATACGGCGAATGGCTTGTTTTTTGTCGTATGGAAAACGCGAGCCAACGGCATCGCCAATAATGACCGGTTGCATACCATTGTCTAGCAAATCAAGCGCGGTCTGTAGCACACAGACGTGTGCCTCAACTCCGATAAGCAATACGGTACTACGGTTTTGCTGCGCTAAATGATGCCATGTGTCATTGTTATCGCAGGCACTAAATGTGACTTTTTCAAAGCTCTTTGCATTGTCGCCCTCTAGCACATCACGAAGCTCTGGCAAGCTATCGCCCAATCCTTTTTTATACTGCTCGTTGAGCATGATGGGAATACCAAGCGCTTGCAGTCCTTTGATTATGGTCACTGTTTTTTTGACGATATTTTCGTGATCATAAATGTACGGCGTGAGGCGTTCTTGTACATCGATAATCATCGCTTGGGTGTTTTCACGAGCAATTCGGTAAGTACGATCAGTAATCATGGTAGACATAGTACACTCCTTGTACGACTGATATTTATTATAAAAAGCTATTTTAGAATGGTCATTATTAGAGTTGTCATCAATAACATCTTAGCTCAGCTCACCCTTATTTAGTCACAGTTTCTTGAATGCGTCAATGGAGATAATTTTCATACGTACCTGTGTGCTCTTTACTACGCCAAGCATTAACTCGCTCATTATATTCACAAAAAACCCCCAGCCATCACGGCTAGGGGTCATTATTAGAATATTTTTAATCAACAAATGTTACAAACTGGTTGCCGATTTTAAAATTAAACACGCTCGATAATAGTGGCGATACCTTGACCAAGACCGATACACATGGTTGCAAGGCCAAGCTCGGTATCTGACTGCTCCATTGCATTGAGCAATGTCACTGTGATACGAGCACCTGAACATCCTAGTGGATGACCTAGAGCAATCGCGCCACCGTTGATGTTGACGATATCTTGCTTGTCCGTCAAGTTCAACGCTTTTAAGACTGATAGGCCTTGTGCGGCAAAGGCTTCGTTTAACTCGATGGTTTGCATGTCATCGATGCTCATGCCAGCACGCTTCAAGGCTTTGTTGGTGGCTGGTACAGGACCATAACCCATAATCGCTGCGTCACAACCAGCGACAGCCATGCTACGAATACGAGCGCGAGGCTTTAGACCAAGATCTTTGGCTTTTTGCGCGCTCATGACTAGCATCGCTGACGCACCGTCAGAGAGTGCAGAGGACGTCGCAGCAGTCACTGTACCGCCTTTTGGATCAAACGCTGGACGTAGCTTTTGCATTTGCTCCATCGTCGCATCTGGGCGAATCACTTCATCGACGGTACATAGCTGCAGGCGGCCATCTGCATCATGACCTTCGATGCCGATGATTTCATTATCAAAACGGCCTTCAGTGGTCGCAGCCCATGCACGGCGATGCGATTCAAGACCAAACGCATCTTGCTCTTCACGCGTAATGCCATTCATACGGCCTAGCATCTCAGCGGTCAACCCCATCATATTTGAGGCTTTTGCATAGTGCTTAGAAGCGGCAGGGTTTAGATCAATACCATGCATCATGCCGACGTGACCCATGTGCTCAACACCGCCAATGATAAACACATCACCTTGGTTGGTCATGATTTGTGCAGCTGCGGTATGTAGTGCCTGCATAGATGAGCCGCACAGACGGTTAACCGTTTGTCCACCAGCAGTCTTTGGAATACCTGCCAATAGGCCAATGTTACGACCGATGTTCATGCCCTGCTCTAGTGTTTGGTTGACACAGCCCCAGATAATATCTTCGATGTCATTGGTGTCGAAGTCGTTACGTTCTACTAGCGCGCGTACCAGTTCAGCGGATATGGTATCCGCACGTACATGGCGGAACATACCATTTTTAGATCTGCCCATCGCTGAGCGCACGCCATCTACGATGACCACATCTTTTGGACTTAAAGTTGTCATACTATCTTCCTTTTCAATTTTTATTGTCAGTGTTGTCGATTTAATCGGGCTCTATAGCCATCTATCACGCGATCCGTACATCAGTACGATAACTATCTAGATGTTTTCGCGCTGGATATTATCGCGGCAGGCCAGACCTGATAAAACCGACCAAAACGGTGCGTCTGCTATTTTTTTATCACCGATAGCGACGTCAGCAAACGCACCCCACTTATCCTAATACGGTATGCTCGTTACGCTGTGGCGTAAAAAGTCTCGCCAGCGGCTGCCATGTCGCGAATCTTTTGCGGCGCTTCATAGGCTTTGCCAAGGTGTGCGTATTTTTCGCATAGTGCCAAGTAATTATCGAGACCCATTTGGTCGATATAACGACAAGGACCACCGCGGAATGGCGGGAAACCGACACCCATAATCATTGCCATGTCAGCCTCGGCAGGCGTGCTCACGATGTTGTCTTCTAGGCAGCGAACCGTTTCGTTGCAGAAAGCCAGCATAGTGCGGTCGATGATGGTTTGATCATCAAACTCTTTTTTGTCGCTATCTGTCGTGGTTTTAAGTAGCTCATAAGTGGCGTCGTCAGCGACTTTCTTTGGCTTACCGCGCTTGTCAGTTTCATACTTATAGAAACCTACGCCGTTTTTCTGACCCAGACGCTCGTTTTCGTATAGATGCTGGATGGCACCTTTGTAGTCAGGTTTCATGCGATCTGGGAAACCATCTGCCATCACTTCTGCGCCATGTACACCTGTATCTAGACCGACCACGTCGATTAGGTATGCAGGGCCCATTGGCCAGCCGAATTTTTCCATGACTTTATCAACATGGGTAAAGTCAGCACCTTGCTTGAGCAATAAATCAAACGCGCCAAAGTATGGGAACAATACGCGGTTGACCAAGAAACCTGGGCAGTCGTTGACCACAACTGGCACTTTGCCCATTTTTGAGGCGAGTGCTACGGTAGTCGCGATGGCTTCTTCAGAAGATTTTTCACCGCGAATCACTTCAACGAGTGGCATGCGATGTACTGGGTTAAAGAAATGCATACCGACGAAGTTCTCTGGGCGATCAAGCGCCTCAGCAAGATAGGTGATAGAGATAGTCGAGGTGTTTGACGCTAGGATGCAATCGTCTTTTACTAGCCCTTCTACTTCTTTTAGAACTGCACGCTTCACATTTGGATTTTCTACGACCGCTTCGATAACGATATCAGTCTCGCTAAAGTCACCATAGTTCAAAGTAGGACGGATGCGGCTTAAGGTTTCACCCATTTTCGCTGGGGTCATCTTCTTACGTTCAACCATTTTACCAAGCAGTTTGCTGGCTTCGCCCATACCAAGATCTAATTGCTCAGACTTGATATCTTTCATGATAATTGGCAAGCCTTTGCTGGCCGCTTGATACGCGATACCGCCACCCATGATACCAGCGCCTAGTACAGCGGCCTCATTGATATCGTGTGCAAGCTTGCTGTGTTTTTTGGCCAGTTTTTTGACTAGCTGATCGTTTAAGAATAGACCAACCAAGCTCTCTGCTTGCGGGGTTTTGGCCGCTTTGGCAAAGCCAGCAGCTTCAACTTCAATCGCTTTGTCACGTGGTAGGTTGACGTGCTTTTCAATCGCTTCAATAGCAAGAGCTGGTGCTGGGTACTGCTTAGGATTGGCTTTAGCAAAAATAGCACCTTTGGCACTATTAAATGCCATAGCTTGCTCAAGCTGGTTTAGCTTAACAGGAGCCAGTTTTTCTTCACGTTTTGCTTGCCAATCAAGCTCACCTGAGATACATTTTTTGACCAAATCAATGGCTGCATCTTGCAAGTCGTCAGCTGGTACGGTTGCATCAACCAAGCCGAGTTTTAGCGCATCAAGTGGTTTTTTTGGTGTGCCAGTGGCGATAAGCTCAAGCGCGTTATCGATACCAATGATACGCGTACTACGAACCGTACCACCGAAGCCTGGGAAGATACCTAGCTGAGTTTCTGGTAGACCGATAATCGCTTTGTCACTCATGACGCGGTATTCACAAACCAAGGTCATCTCACAGCCGCCGCCCATTGCCGCGCCATTGATGGCCGCCACTTTCGGGAATGGCAAATCTTCAAAACGATTGAAAGCGTCATTGATATGAACGACCCAATCTTTGATATCGCTTTCTGATTTTTTGAAAGAAGCCACAAACTCTGTGATATCAGCACCAGCGATAAACACGCCTTTGCCTGAAGTGACGATAAGACCTTTGACGTCGTCCGCTTTTTCTAAAGCAGTAACGGCTTCACCAAACTGTTTGTTGGTTTCGGCATCAAATTTGTTCACGCTCTCATTTTCGGCGTTGTAGTGCATGTTGGCGATGCCATCTTCTAGCATTGTCACCGTGATGCGATTTCCTTGGTATACCATTTGAAACTCCTTTCTATATAACGAAAGCTACGTTTTGAATTAAAATAAATAGCCAGTTACTGTTAGTAAAATGGGTAATAGCACTGTGCGCCGCCTTCAAGACAAACATCGTCATAAAGACAAACACATAGAGGGCGCATCAGTGAAGGTGTCTTTATTATCCAGCGCTCATGATTTGATACTTATTTTGACGTCTCTTGTACCCCATCACACGGCGCTTCATTTATATGTTGCAAATACCGCTATTAAAATACTGACTGAGACATGGTCTAACACTGATAATTGCTGAAGTAATACGCTCAGTAAAAACCCATTACGGTCAACATCAGACCATTTTCACGTCAATTAGTGTAGGGGATTATGCCCCCAACTGTCACAAGCTAATGCCATACTCGCAAGTCACTCTTAAATCACCTGTAGGCATTTACCTTATGCGCAAAGTGTTTTAGTGAATACTTGTATACTGAGTTACTATTTTGAATGTATTCGGTCTTGCTCGTCTTTACGGTCTACCACCTCAAGGGTGATAAACCGTTGGTGTAGCCCAATTAATATAATTTACTTAGCTTGCGCTTTTATCAAAACATATTCAACCGGCAAGTGACATCAGCGATGCGTAACCAAGACTTGTTGTAAGATTACGATTGTACTGCCTCGTTTTTGGATAAATCAGAGCTATAAAATGCAAAAAACAAACGATTGATACCGTGTCTCACACGAGCAATATGGCCTATCATGCTACACTAATACCGTTTTTACCTTGTCCTTAATAAGTTTTCATTGTATCCCTGATAAATGGTTGGATTATGACGGTTTCCCTTACTTCTAGCGCTACCTCTTCTGGCTTTGCCCCTTTTAACGCTGTCTCTTTTCAAAGCACTGAGCAATTTCATAGTGCTGTGCGCGCGCAACTGACGCAAGATATTGAGGTCTTGTTTGCTTATGCCAAGCTGCCTAGTCCACTGGTAGATGCCTGTCGTTATGTCATGACGGGACAAGGTAAATTGGTGCGCCCATTGATGGTTGCCAGTGCTTTTGCCAGTATTAATAGCGGTAATAGTGAACGTACAGGCGAGCGCAATGACGACATCGACATGCTCAATGCTGATCTGGACTCATTGCTAGAAAACGACTCAGACTATGATATGTCGCGCCGTGCTGCATTGGCCGTAGAGCTACTACATACCTATTCGTTGGTGCATGATGATTTGCCATGTATGGATGATGACGAGCTGCGACGTGGGCAACCGACTGCTCATATTGCCTTTGATGAAGCGACGGCACTGCTAGCAGGAGATGTATTGCAGACGCTCGCGTTTGAAGTATTGACCGCGGAAATGCCAACCTTTGCGCCATTCGATGCCAATATCGCAAGTCAGCTATTGGCCATATTTGCCCCGCGCGCTAGACGCATGGTATCTGGGCAAATGCTGGATCTGAATGCCGAAGCCAGTACTGATATTGTGCAAAACGATTTAGAAGCCATCCATCGTGACAAGACAGGTGCACTGATTGAAGCGGCCATGCTTATGGGCGGCGTCTGTGCTGGCGCAACGGCTCCACAGCGTATGGCATTGCAAGAGTGCGCCCAATATATCGGTCTTGCCTTTCAAGTTCAAGACGATGTATTGGACGTCACGATGACGACAGATACGCTTGGTAAGCCTGCGGGTAGCGATGAAAAATTGGACAAATCTACCTATGTAAAACTGATGGGCGTCGATGACGCGACCAGCTATGCGCAATCGCTATTTGATGGTGGGCGCGCGGCTATCAGCCGTGAACTTAGCAATAATCAAGACAACACTGTCAAAAACAATGATGCGCTACTGGCATTGATTGAATGGCTGTGGTCACGTAAGAAATAGCTAGTGAATAGCCGCTGAATAAAAACAGCTCAGAAAGTTTTATCACCTCAAACGGCAGTGAGTGGTCAACATGGACAGTAACCCTACCCCGCGCATTTACCTCGGCACTGGTGGCTATAGCGACACGGATTTGCTCGGCACGCTGTACCCACAAGGCACCAAAAAAGCGGACTTTTTACGTGAATACGCCAAACAATACGGTGCAGTCGAAATAAACAGCACATTCTATGCGCCCATCGGGCAAAAAGCCTTTGCGGGGATGATTGATAAAGCTTACACACAAGCTAATAGCCAGTTAAAATTTGCCGTTAAACTACACCAAGACTTTACTCATGCACGTAAAGGCACTGCCGCACACGCACAGGCTTTTCTTAACGCCTTGTCGCCACTTGTTGAAGCGGATGCGTTAGCGCCGTTACTGCTCCAGTTCCCACATGGCTTTGACCGTACTCGCGAGCATCGTCTGTACTTGGCAGAACTTGTCAGCTGGTTTAAGGACTATCCGCTTGCCATCGAGTTTCGTCATAACGGCTGGCACACGCCGCAAGTAATCGATAGCTTTAAACAGCAGGGGCTGATTTGGTGCAGTGTCGATTATCCTAAAGTCAGCGGGCTGCCGCCCTCGCGCCTGATATTTACCGAACGTACGGGCTATCTGCGAATGCATGGCAATAATCTGAACTGGTGGGATGCGATGAGCGCGGCTGATCGTCATGATTATCGCTACTCTGAGGCTGAGATGAACGACTGGGCGCAAGCGATTACCAATCAGCGTCAGCATTTTGATACGCTCTATATCTTTTTTCAAAATACGGTGAAGGCGCATGCTTATTATAATATTGCGATGCTGCGAGAAGCGTTGGGTAATTTTGGGTTTGAGGTTTTGTAGGATTAAGTTTAAATAATAATCTTAACTATATTTGTAGGCTGGGTTTTTAACCCAGCATTTTATCTTTGCAAAGTTTCAAAGCTAGGTTAAAAAACCAAATTACGTCTACTAAATATTATCAACTGGTATCAATTATGAAACATCGTTTTGTACTTACCCTAGTCTTATTATCTTGCTTTCAATTGGGTTGTGTCAGTACAACAAAAAGTATAGATATAAATAAAAATAATATGGAACAAAAAGACGTTATTGTAGAGCCAGCCAAAGTTGTTATAGAAGAAAAAAAAGCTCGTAAAAGACCGACTGATCTTTTTACTCATTATCCATCTGAGTCACAGATGGTGGCTATTATCTATGGCGAGTTTGTACTTAAAAATAATTGTCTATTGCTTGAGCTTACTGGACAAGATGCTTTTATAACCCCTGTCTTTCCTCAAGGCAAAGCCACTTTTTTAATAGAGGAAAATGCTGTTATGCTAGGAGATATTAAAGTGCCATTGGATGTACAAGTAGGCACAGGCGGCGGCGCTTTACCTAAAAATAACGTGGTTTATGCTACTAGAGGTGATGCGTCATGCCTAACAGATAGAGTGTTTATAGCAGATGCTGATGTGATTGCTATTGAAGAGGACACAACAATTAAATAAGGTCTATATTCATTAGCGGCTCCCAAACTGTCCATTAAAACCAAAAAAAGGACGCCTCTCAGCGTCCTTTTTTATTAATCGAAACTTTAGTGATTAAAGATTACTCTTCAACGCCTGCGTCTTGACCTTTATATTTTGCGTTTGCGTAGTCCCAGTTTACGAGCTTGTCTAGGAAGGTATCTACGTAGTCAGGACGACGGTTACGGTAGTCGATGTAGTACGCGTGTTCCCATACGTCACAAGTCAATACAGCCACTTGGTCGTGTGCCAATGGGGTATCAGCGTTAGCAGTTTTGGCGATTGATAGTTTGCCACCCACTTTATCAGCGACTAGCCATGCCCAGCCTGAACCGAACTGTGAAGTTGCCGCATTTTTGAACTCTTCACGGAACTTGTCATAGCTGCCAAAATCTTCTTCGATTTTTGCTTTTAGATCGCCAGTAGGTTCGCCGCCGCCGTTGGTTGGCGTCATGCAGTTCCAGTAGAACGTGTGGTTCCAAACCTGAGCGGCTTGGTTAAACATGGTTTGCTTGCTGTCATCTTTGGCAGTTGCTTTGATGATTTCTGGTAAGGTTTTGTCTTCTAAACCAGAACCTGGTAGTAGCTCATTTAACTTGTTTACGTAAGCAGCATGATGCTTGTCATGATGATATTCTAGCGTCTCGGCACTGATATGTGGCTCTAGCGCGTCTTTTGCATATGGGAGATCTGGTAAAGTAATATTTGACATAATTATTTTATCCTTGCTTATTTGGCCACTCATACTACTGTCTCTCTAAATACAGACATACCTAAAATAGATACGCCTTAAGAATAGAAACACTTGGTATCGAGCTAAATTGGCTGAGTCTATTGTTTGAAGTGAATGTTATCGCTTAATACACGTGATTGCTTAACACTGTATCACGTATTATTATGAATCCAAAATTAACCTAGCTGTTATTGTTCGTCCAAAAGCCAAGTGTTTGACTCTATAGACTTTTATTAACTTAATATTCACAAGCTATAAGATATATTTCACTGTAGCTTGGTCACTATTATAACAACAGCCCCTAATAATATCAGTTACCAAATGTTATAGCTCGTATATTCTGTATCGTCACTGGTTATTTATTCAACGATGACCTTTTACCTCGTCAAACTCTATGCCATCAGTACTAACATCATTATCCAGGTCGATCTATATAGCATCTATAAAAATACCAAAAGTTAAAACTCGGCTAATTCATTCATATTTTTTATATAACGGAACGACCCTATGAGCACTACCGATACCGTACAACTCGCTCCCCAATCAACCTCTGATAACCAGTGGGTGCTCGCCAGTAATAACAAAGGCAAACTGGCTGAGTTTAAACGGCTATTTGCCGAAGCGAACTTGGACGTGACGATTGTCCCGCAAGGTCAGCTCGATATCGACGATGCGATAGAAGATGGGCTCAGCTTTGTCGAAAACGCCATTATCAAAGCACGCCATGCTAGCCGTATCAGCGGCTTGCCTGCGATTGCTGATGACTCAGGACTGTGCGTGCCTGTACTCGGTAATGCCCCCGGCATCTACTCGGCGCGCTATGCTGGCGAGCATGGCAATGATAGTAAAAACAACGCCAAGCTCATTGCTGACTTGCAGCCATTACGCACGACCCAGCCTGACACACCGATTGAGGGTATGTTCGTTTGCGTGCTGGCTATGGTGCGTCATGCAGATGACCCATTACCGATTATCGCTCAAGGCTTATGGCACGGTGAGATCTTAGACGCACCGCATGGCGACGGCGGTTTTGGCTATGATCCATTGTTTTGGTTACCTAATCTACAAGCCAGTGCGGCAAGCCTAAGCGCGGCTGATAAAAATCGTCTCAGTCATCGGGGGCAGGCTATTCAGCAATTATTGGCACAACTGCCTTTATAGGTTCTCTTATAAAAACTTTATAGGTTCTCTTGTAAAATAAGTGCGCTTGTCATCGAAAAAAACCTTAGAAACCCTGCCGTCAAAGAGATAATTTTTACTTTAATAAGCAGATAGATTATACTGTTCTACTTTTAAAATTTTGTTGAAGGCCGTTATTTGCCTGTATAATTCACCAAAAAGCGTTATTATGCGGTGCATTAACGGTTTATAACTGATATTTGGTAACCCTGACAACTTCGACAGTGTCACCCTTTAGTATCAGCGGCGATTGCTACTGGTGCTGATTTTGAAGTGGCGGGCTTATCATTATCCCCTATTTATTCCAGCGGCAACCGTCGTACACGCCCGTAATTTGAGGCACGGTTTGTCTATTACCATTTAACCCTAAGTACTATCTCAGCAATCAAACGTACTACTTAATCCTAAAGGTGTAATGAACATGGCTACAGATTTGCAAGTCACAACCAACAAGCTATCTAATAAAGAGACTCAGCTCACGGTTAAAGTACCCGTTGAAAAAATCCAAAACAAAGTAGAAGGCCGCATCAGCCAAGTGGCGAAAACCGCCAAAATCGACGGTTTCCGTAAAGGCAAAGTGCCAATGTCGCACATCCGCTCACAGTACGGTGCGGGCATCCAGCAAGAAGTGATCAACGATGTGATCCGTGATACGGTCTTTGAAGCGATCAAATCTGAAGACATCCGCGCGGTTGGCATGCCAAACATCGACGACGTCAAACTTGAAGACGATTTCTTGGTATATCAAGCCACCGTTGAGATCTTCCCAGAAATCGACGTACAAGGTATCGATGAAATCGAAGTTGAGCGTCACACGGCAACCGTCAGCGATGAAGACGTCGACACCATGATCGAAAACCTACAAAAGCAGCGTCAAGAGTACGTTGAGAAAAAAGGTAAAGCGACTAAAGATACTCAGGTCACTTTCGACTTTGAAGGTTCAATCGACGGCGAGAAGTTTGAAGGCGGTAGCGCTGAAGACTTCAAACTAGTCATCGGTAGCGGCCAGATGATTCCAGGCTTTGAAGACGGTATCAAAGGCATGAAAGCTGGCGAAGAAAAAGTTATCGATGTGACTTTCCCAGAAGATTATCAAGCAGAAAACCTAGCAGGTAAAGAAGCTCAGTTCAAAATCAACGTAAAATTGGTTGAAAAACCTAAGTTACCTGAGATCGATGAAGAGTTCCTTGAGCTATTTGGCGTGACCGAAGGCGGCGTAGACAAACTAAAAGAAGACGTACGCAAAAACATGGAACGCGAAATCAAGAACGCCGCGCGTAGCCAAGTGAAGCAAGCGACTTTTGATGCATTGCTAGAAAAGAACGAGTTTGACGTACCAAGCGCCATGCTAGAGCAAGAAATCGAGCGTCAACGCAACATGATGATGCAACGTTTTTCTCAGCAGTTTGGTGCGAGCGCTGATAGCTTCGATAAAGACATGCTGCCAAATGAGCTCTTTGAAGAGCAAGCGCTACGTGCAGCCCGTCTTGGTATCATCGTTGCCCGTGTTATCGACACCGAAGGTCTAGAAGTGGATCAAGAGCGTGTTGAAACCTTCATCAAAGAAGCGGCTGAAAACTACGAAGATCCAGCGGAAGTAATCGAGTACTACACCAATGACAAGCAGCAACGCGCTAACATTGAGTCTGTGGTACTAGAAGACCAAGTAGTAGATTACTTGATCAGCCAAGGCAAAGTGACTGACAAAGAAGTCAGCTACCAAGATTTGCTAGCGGCTCAGCAACAACAGCAGCAAGGTATGTAATCTAGACTGAGCGCTGTATGGTGTTAAACCATAACACCATACAGCACGCTTGTTCTACATATCAAAAAATACGGCCCCGATCATCGATCGGGGCCGTATTTTTTTGTGCACGCTCAATGGCTTTTTCGATTAACCAATCGCTAGCATGGTCGTTACGCAAGACGTATCAGCTAAAACTACGCTCAAAGTCTTGCAATAATACACCCTATACTAGAGCAGGTACAAACACCGCGCCCAGTCCAAGTACGACTAGCCCGCGCTGTAACCATAAGTTACCACCTAGGCGCTGCTGTAGCTGCTGGCTGACCAACGTACCAACTGCATATAGCGCCAGCATCGTCACTAGCATCCCTGCATAAAAACCCAACTGACCACTTACGCCAGCATTCGCTGGTACTTCAAGGGCATGTGCCAATCCATGAAAGACCGCCAAACCACCAAAACCAAACAACGATAGTTGCTGGATGCTTGGCGTATGCGCTGGCTGCGTACGCGCTGAAAAAGCTTCTTGTCGACTCTTATCACTCATCAAAATCAGAGCCAATACGACCACTGATAGCGATATGGCAATCTCAATCCATCCAGATGATGCCGCAAACCCAACACCGCCAACCAACACCCCAATAGTGCCCAAAACGGCCCCTAGTGATAATCCAGCTGTCAGTGACATCATACCTAGGCGCTGCTTTTGTAGTCCATAAAACAACATGCCCATACCGACTGCCAAAAACAGATGATCAAGACCCGTCACTGGATGCAGCAGTCCCGCTTGCAATGTGCCCAAAAACGAGGGCGCTTGTATAGTAGCCGAGTGAATATGACCCGAATGTGCCTGCGCCAACGACGGTACCATCGTAAAGGTTGCAAGCGTCATTGAAGCCGCTGCTATTTTTCGAGAAGATAAAGCCTGTGAAAAACGGGCTTTATGACTGTGATGCTCTTTTGTATGTTGTGTCATGGGGTTGACTCCTTATGATGAATATTTTAATGATTGATGAGCGGCTATTGGTTAAGCGAGCATACCGTGCTCTTTGATAAAGGCAATAATTTCATCCAGACCATCACCGGTTTTCATATTGCTAAAGACAAAAGGCTTATCGCCACGCATTTTTTTGGCATCGCGCTCCATCACCTCAAGCGATGCGCCAACCATTGGCGCAAGATCGGTTTTATTGATGATTAATAAATCCGACTTGGTGATACCAGGGCCCCCTTTACGAGGTATTTTGTCACCCGCTGAGACGTCAATGACATATAAGGTCAAATCAGACAGCTCTGGGCTAAAGGTCGCGGCAAGATTGTCACCACCCGACTCAATGATAATCAATTCTAGGCCCTCAAAGGTTTCTTGCAACTCGGCAATGGTCGTCAGGTTGATCGACGCATCTTCACGAATCGCGGTATGCGGACAGCCGCCCGTTTCTACGCCGCGAATACGTTCAGCGGGCATCGCATTATTGCGTGTCAAAAACTGCGAATCTTCTTTGGTATAAATATCATTGGTGACAACTGCCATATTGATCGTATCACGCAAGTTTTGACACAATTTTAGGGTCAAAGCGGTCTTACCACTGCCGACTGGCCCGCCGATGCCGAGGCGTAAGCAGGATAAAGAAGCGGGCGGATTTGACTGGTCATTATCAATATGTGAGTCAGGTGTAGATTGGATGCTTTTTGGTTTGATCGGGGTTAGAGACATGGTAAGCTCCTTGAATGTTTCATATAGGAATAATAATAAATAGAGATAAAGGTACAGTTATGAGCGGAACAACCGGCTGTATTGCTCCTCATGCATACTTGAGAGAATCGCCAAATTGGGCAAGCTATTAGAAATATTGAGCCTGTCATAGAGGTCTTCGCACAGCTTTTGACAACCCTGATGTTCACTCATATTGAGCGTGTCGGTCGCGTTTGATGACGTGATTAAATCCTCAAAGGCTTGCTGTATGCTATCGCTCAGCGCTCCAACTTCAGAGCCAAGATCACTTTGCAGCTGCCACAAGATACGCTGACCCGCCATTTGCCCGAGTGGTACAGTCTTGACAGCGGCGAGCACCATATTTTCCAATTGAGCAAATCCATAGGTGGTCATCGACTGCATGAGTGGCAGCTGCCAATGCTGGGCAATGTGAGCAAAAAGTGGTAAATAACCATCATCAGGTATCTCAGCAGGTATACCAAGACTCAGTACTTCGTTGAGCCAGGATACCATCGCTTGTGCCAACTGCTGCGACTCTAGTATAAACTCTTTACTCTCAAGGCCTGCATGATAATCATGTGCCAGATTTGCCGCTAGCACCTCATTACCTTGATCAAGCGCACACACGATAAGTGCCAATATAGGTAGCTCGTAGCCAATGACAGCCAGCGCAAGATAGTCTTGCATAAAGGTAAGCGTACTGGCTTCATCAGAGATAATGCCTGACTCAATCGCTGACTCTACGCCTTGTGAGTAGGTATAGCTACCAATCGGCAAGTTACTAGAGGCCAGCATCAACATCTGCCCAAGTTGGGCAGACAGATGAGACTGAGCACTGTCATCAACCATCATTTGAGTGACCTATAGACGCATTATGTTGGCTGTGGCTGTCATCATGGCTATGCGCGTCATTATGCGAATGCGTATGAGCGTGAGAATGGCTATGCGAATGCCCGTGTCCTGTCTGATAAGCACCCGTTTCAGGCTCAAACGGCACTGATGCAGACTCAGTATGTAGCCCAAGATTTTCTAGCATTTGTGCCAGTACATGATCGTTTTCAAAATACAGCGCGTACCGTGCTGCACTGTGCTCAAACATCAACGGCACATGGCGATTGCCCAAATGATACGCGCCTTTCATTAGTAGAAAATCATCGGCTGCCGTCACTTTGGTCACCGCTTGGGGCTTGGCGATGACTTGCATCAACTCCCCTGCGGCATTGGTGAGGACGTCATCTCCTTTTAAGACACCAGTACGCGGCAAATCGATACCGACCGCCTCCCCTGAAACTGTCACAGCTCGAAATCGCGAATGCTGACGAGTATCAAAGTCCAAAAGCAGATAGTCATCCGCTTGGCGCTGGGCAGTCAATTGCGCTTGTTGGATATCACTTAAGGTAGGGAGACGGGTATTAAATATTTTCATAAATATAATGCTCTGTTTACTGTGGCTCAAATGATTGAATAATAGTATTGATAATAAAAGTGCCCAAAATGGCTGTCAGCAATCAATGAGAAGATCACGCCAAAACCAGCTCTCTATAAGCCTGTGACACGCTTTTTAAGACAGCCTTTAGCCGTGTGTCTTTAAATCTTAAAATAAAAATCAGAATAAGAAATAACGCTGTGCCATGGGCAGTACCTCAGCAGGCTCACAGGTAAGTGTCTTACCATCGGCACGTACTTCGTAGGTCTCAGGATTGATGTCCATATCTGGGCAGTAGCTGTTGAGGCGCATATCGCTTTTGCGAATCTCACGTATCCCATGGACAGGCTGAATCACTTTTGTCAGTCCAAGCTGTTTATCGACTTGTTTGTCTATCGCGGCTTGCGACATAAAGGTGATACTGGTTTGAGCAACCGATTTGGGATACGACGCAAACATAGGACGATAATGCACAGGCTGAGGGGTGGGAATAGAGGCGTTAATATCGCCCATCGGTACCGCAGCGATCAGGCCACCTTTGATGATGCATTCAGGTTTTACCCCAAAAAACTTGGGCGACCACAGCACCATATCCGCCCATTTACCCACTTCAATGGAGCCGACCATATCGCTAATACCATGCGTAATCGCAGGATTTATCGTATATTTTGCAATATAGCGTTTGATGCGAAAGTTATCATTGTCCGCGCTTTGATCGTAGTCGGTCAGAGTAATATGCTGCGCTTGATGCTCTGTTTGTGCTGTCGCATCTGGAGCCAGATGACCACGCTGAACTTTCATTTTGTGCGCCGTCTGCCATGTGCGAATGACCACTTCACCCACGCGCCCCATCGCTTGTGAGTCACTACTCATCATCGAGATAGCACCCAAATCGTGCAAGATGTCTTCAGCCGCGATGGTTTCTTGACGAATACGGCTTTCGGCAAATGCTACGTCCTCTGCGATAGCAGGGCTTAAATGATGACAAACCATGAGCATATCGAGATGCTCATCAATGGTATTGACGGTATAAGGCCTAGTAGGATTGGTGGAAGATGGAAGCACATGCGACTTGCCAATGGCCTTTAGAATATCAGGCGCATGGCCACCGCCTGCGCCTTCGGTATGAAAAGTATGAATACAGCGGTTTTTAAATGCGCCAAGCGTACTCTCAAGATAGCCACTTTCATTTAACGTGTCAGTATGAATCGCAACTTGCACATCATAGTCGTCAGCAACGCTCAGACAATTATCAATAGCTTGCGGCGTCGTACCCCAATCTTCATGTAGCTTGAGTCCGACGGCACCCGCTTCGATTTGCTCAGCAATTGGAGTGGGCACACTCACATTGCCTTTACCCAATAGCCCAATATTCATAGGGATACTATCGGTAGATTGTAGCATTGAGGCAATATGATATGCCCCCGGCGTACAAGTAGTCGCGAGCGTACCTTGGGCAGGGCCTGTGCCACCGCCTAGCATCGTGGTCACCCCCGACATCAGCGCCGTCTCACACTGCTGAGGCGCGATAAAGTGAATATGACTATCGACGCCGCCTGCGGTGAGGATTTTGCCTTCACCAGCGATGATTTCGGTCGCGCCGCCAATCGGAATATCGATGGCAGGCTGGATATCAGGATTACCCGCTTTACCAATCGCGCTGATACGGCCATTTTTGATACCGATATCGGCTTTGTAGATACCCGTATAATCTACAACCAGTGCATTGGTAATCACGGTATCTGCAACTTCCGCGCCCAGCAGTTGCCCTTGACCCATACCATCACGGATGACTTTGCCGCCGCCAAATTTGACTTCTTCACCCTTAATCTCGGTAGTATGGCTAGTACCTTCATCACTTTGTGACGTATTCGCTTGGTCAATAGCAGTATCTTTATGGCTGGTCAAATCCGCCTCAACCTGTAGCCAAAGCTCAGTATCAGCGAGACGCACTTTATCGCCGGTAGTCGGACCAAAATGCTCTGCATAAATCTGCCGACTTACCCGCTTTTGCGAAGTAGCCAGTTGCTTTTCATCGGTCTTATCTGGTTGAACCGCGCCCATGACACGACCTGCAAAGCCATATACTTCCTGCTTGCCAGCATAAGCCACCAATTCTACCTCTCGCGACTGCCCCGGCTCAAAACGAACTGCCGTGCCAGAGATGATATTTAGGCGATACCCACGGGTCTGCTCTCTATTAAAGCTCAGCGCATCATTGACTTCATAAAAGTGATAATGCGAGCCGATTTGGATCGGTCTATCGCCAGTATTACTCACACTGATGGTCTGTACTTGTCTTCCTTGGTTTAGGATAATGTCACCATCTTGGATGTTATATTCGCCTGCTTGCATGGGAGCCGCCTTATGTTGGAGTGATCATTTAGTGATAGACAGAACTATACGATGGGATTGTGTACCGTGACCAATTTGGTACCATCAGGGAAGGTCGCCTCGATTTGCACTTCATCGACCATCTCTGCCACCCCTTCCATGACATCATCGGCAGACAGGTAAGTAGCCCCTTCACTCATTAATTCAGCCACTCTTTTGCCATCTCTAGCCCCTTCCATCAGCAGCATACTGATATAAGCGATGGCTTCGGGGTAATTGAGCTTAACGCCGCGGTTTTTGCGGCGCTCAGCCACCATGCCAGCGGTAAATAGCATGAGCTTGTCTTTTTCTGTTGGCGTCAGATGCATGGCAAATCCTTATTTTATTTATTATAAAAGTTATAGCAGATTATCAGGTCGTGTGGCTTAGCTATGAAAAACCGTAGACTTAGGTGTCCCAAATACGCGGACGGCAAGGCTCAAGCTGCCACCAATGATGTCGCAAGCCTTCTCTGATTTGATAAAAAGCTTCAAAACAGCCGCGCACATCTGAACCGATATACCGAATATTAATGGCTTGACCGTTATGAGTACAATAAACCGGTAATCTAGCCTCAGCAATCATATGGCGTAATGCAACGATGGTATTGTCTAAATAGCGAGCTAGGGCCTGCTTCATCGTTGCTAAGGCTGTCTCGTCTGATTGTGCGGCAGAGGCAGGCAGTGCAGCGTTGTCATGTACATCGCTCAAACTTGGCACTGCCCAAAATGACCCATAAATATGCTGATCTGCTAGTCCTAGACTCGATGTAAACCAGCGACTTTGGGCAGCCTGTTTGACACGTTCAGCAACGATAACCTTACCTTCTCGGTAGATATTTAATCCAGTATGATAACGCCCTTGCAAGAACTGCTCATCATATGCTTGCCGCCCAAATACGCTAATCTCCCAAGTCAGCAAGCTAGATGAGTCAGCTAAATCAAAACGGCTCACTGCATGCATATTGGCTTCGTTATAAATAATACTCTCTTGTGGTAGCCATTCTAAGCGAACATGTGCGGCGAGTTTGGCTTGCAGATGTTGGCTTGCATAGGCAGCTATCTTGTCTTGGCTCATACTTTGGTGCGTGTCGTTGTCGTCCGACCGAGCTTTATGTTTTTGGCTGACACCGTCATTACCATACCACTTGCCAGCCCCTGGTGTAGTGATAACAGCATGGCTGCCATTGTCTAAATGCAACTCTATCGTCAGCGTATCACCGCCTGCGATACCTGCTGGCGGATATAACATCAATATATGACAAATGCCTTGCTGCCCACGTGGCTCAGGATATAGGGCACGCTGTACCATAAGCGCGCCCGTGTGCTCACGATGAGATAGCCGCGTCTTAGCGGTAGCAGCCGCAATTTTGGCAATATCTGTGCGCTTAACAGTGTCAAAACTCAATGTTAAAGAAGAAGCCCAACTCATTTTATATACTCATTTGCTCATTTTACTCATTAAATACAATCTAGTAATCTGGTTCCTGACCAAAAAGTCAGTTAATTTCACTGTCTATACAAGCATTATGCCAACTCATATGCAAACACTCTTACATACACTCCACCATCACACCCAACATAATGATTTTACTTTGGTTTTGACTGTATATTTTTTCTTACTAACATGACAAAGCTGGTTTAGCTATTTTTTAATCAGCCTTTTACCGCTGATAACTATTAGATAAATAACGGTTTGCACCAAATTGTGGCGTTTTTCGTTAATATGCACCATTTTTTAGCATTCAAACTTGGACTATTAACACACTATGTCAGGCCGCACTTTCTACTTATAAGAATAACTATGAGTAAATGCGCTTAAGGATTCTTTTGACAACCCACATTTGCACAATTGAATAGTAAGATAGGTAGATTGCAAGGCAGTTAATCAGGTATTCTATGTTAAAAGTATGGTGAGACACTGCTCTATGATATCCATATCGGGGTAAGTTTCTGTGGGATACGCCTGATTTGCAGATAGAATCTGCCTTTTTTGGATATTCTTTCAACTTATATATAAAAATATAGCGGACTCACTTTTTCACCTATTTTATGTACAAACGGGTTTTATAGGCTTGAATAGTGGGCGTAGTCCCCCTATAAACTACCCATTAGCACAAAACATACCAGACAATAAAACCATTTTAACTGTTTTTTATTTTATCCCTTTATCGATAGGACTTTTCTATGACAGATTATGAACGCATCACTGCTAACCCACATTTTGATATGCTAATGAGCGCTCACAAAGAAGTACAAACCACCCAAGCGGCGCTAGTACCAATGGTGGTTGAGCAGTCTTCACGCGGTGAACGCTCGTTTGATATTTTTTCACGCCTATTGCGTGAGCGTGTGATCTTTTTGACAGGCCAAGTCGAAGACCATATGGCCAATCTAATCGTCGCACAGCTGCTATTTCTAGAAGCTGAAAACCCTGACAAAGACATTCATTTGTATATCAATTCACCAGGTGGCTCAGTAAGTGCAGGCTTGGCAATCTTTGATACCATGAACTTTATCAAACCTGAAGTATCCACCATCTGTATGGGCGGTGCTTATAGCATGGGCTCATTCTTGTTGGCCGCGGGTCAAAAAGGTAAGCGCTACTCACTCGCCAATGCTCGCGTGATGATTCACCAGCCATCAGGCGGCGCGCAAGGCCAAGCGACTGATATCGAGATTAATGCTCGTGAAATCCTCAAAATCCGTGATCGCCTAAACCGCATTTTGGCTGAGCGCACCGGCCAGCCACTCGAAAAAATCGAAAAAGACGTCGAGCGCGATTTTTGGTTAGATGCTGAGGAAGCCAAAGAGTACGGTTTGGTTGATGAAGTATTAGAGCGCCGTCCTGAATCTTTGTAATCTCAAATAAGCGCTACGCCTCTCAAACGAGTGCGCCATCATAAGAATAGTTATAGTCTGTTTGTATGGTAAATCAATATGCCGCTCATACCTGATAGATCGTAAGCAGGTATGAGCGTTCAACCAATACAACCATCGATATGTCGCAAATAGACTAACCAGTTTTAAACTTTAGGAGCGCCTTTTATGGCAGAAGATAACACCCCGCATTGTTCGTTTTGTGGTAAAGCCAAAAGTGATGTACAGCAGCTGATTGCTGCTGATGACGCCAATATTTGCAATGAATGTATCGAGCTATGTACTGATCTAATCGCAGACAGTGCAGAACACAGCGATGACGACAGCGACGTAGATACCTCATGGGTCAACAAAAAGCTACCTACCCCAAAAGAGCTGCGTGCCAAGCTTGATGAGTATGTCATCGGTCAGGACGCTGCCAAAAAAGCGTTATCGGTCGCGGTATATAACCATTACAAACGTCTAAAAGTCAGCCAGACACTTGCCAATAACAGCAAAAAAGCCAAAATCGGTGCTGATGACGCGATGGTAGAATTGGCAAAAAGTAACATTTTGCTGATTGGCCCAACGGGTTCTGGTAAGACCTTGCTGGCGCAAACCTTGGCTCGTCTGCTTGATGTGCCATTTGCAATGGCCGATGCCACCACCTTGACCGAAGCAGGGTATGTCGGTGAAGACGTTGAGAACATCGTGCAAAAGCTACTACAAGCGTCTGACTACGATGTGGCCAAAGCGGAACAAGGCATCATCTATATTGATGAAATCGACAAAATTAGCAAAAAAGGTGATAACCCATCGATTACCCGTGATGTATCGGGCGAAGGCGTGCAGCAAGCGCTGCTAAAGCTGATCGAAGGCACCGTTGCTGCGATTCCGCCGCACGGTGGTCGTAAGCATCCACAGCAAGAGCTGATCCAAGTCGATACCAGTAACATCCTAATCATCGTCGGCGGCGCGTTTGCAGGACTTGATAAAGTCATTCAGCAACGTACCGAAAAAGGCGGTATCGGCTTTAACGCGGATGTTAGCTCAAAAGACGACAGCCGTCGTAGCTCAGACTTGCTACAAGAAGTTGAGCCAGAAGATTTGATCAAGTTTGGTTTGATTCCTGAGCTCATCGGTCGTCTGCCTGTGCTTGCAGCGCTAAAAGAGCTTGATGAAGAAGCCTTGGTACAAATCCTTACCGAACCTAAGAACGCACTGGTCAAACAGTACAAGTACTTGTTCGATATGGAAGGCGCTGAGATCAGCTTTACAGATGAAGCACTTGATGCCATCGCCAAAAAAGCAATGGAGCGCAAGACGGGTGCGCGCGGTCTACGTTCTATCGTAGAAAACGCTTTGCTTGAGACCATGTATGAGCTACCTTCTATGGAAAATGCCAAGACCGTGATGGTTGATGCAGAAGTCATCAATGAAGGTAAAATACCTAAAATTGCTTAATGCATAATGAGACTTAGATGGCTCATTATTAGTAATGAAGTATTCAAAAAAAGCGTCTGGCCTTATAAGCCACGGCGCTTTTTTTATGTCTATCGATCGCCTAAATTATTTATCAAAAATTTGATTAACCTTTATATTCCAAGAACACTTAACAGTATAGTGCTTTAGAGATAATGGACGCTCCTCATTACAAAATGATAGCAGTGTTTATCAATCGCAAGTAGACCTCATGATTAATCATGCTAATGTAAATAGCAACGATGTATACCCATCATGAATAATACAAAGGACTGTTTATTATGCTTAACAATATAACCACGATGGCGTCCTCATTACGCCAGCACCTGCCCTTTTATACACCCAGCGAACAAGATAATGATATTGCACCTTATTACCAAAATCATGTCGCCGCCATTACTGGCGCAGGTTCTGGGATGGGACGCGAGCTTGCGCTTCACTTAGCAAAAATGGGCTGTCATGTGGCGCTATCAGACATCAATGTAGAACAACTGGCACGAACCAAAGAGATGCTGGTTGGTTATGATGTTAAGGTCACCATGACTGTACTTGATGTCTCAGACAATGACGCTGTGCAAGCGTGGGCGGATAGCGTGATGCGCGACCATGGCAAAGTCAATTTCATCTTTAACAATGCAGGCGTGGCCTTCTCTTCGACGATAGAGGGCGCTAGTATTGAAGAGCTTGAGTGGGTAATGGATATCAATTTTTGGGGCGTGGTTTATGGCACCAAAGCGTTTTTACCACTCATCAAAAATAGTGTCAAACAAAGCGAGGTGACGAGTGATAATCAAAACGATCAACCCCGCCAGTTTAAAGAACACGGTCATGTGATCAATATCTCCAGCTTGTTTGGTTTGACCGCTCAGCCTTCATATTCTGCTTATAATGCCAGTAAATTTGCGGTACGCGGCTTTACAGAAAGCCTGCGTCAAGAGCTTAACATTCAGAATTGCGGTGTATCAGCGACCTGTATCCATCCAGGCGGTATCAAAACCAATATTGCCAATAGCGCACGTGGCAATGATAGTACCAGTACGGTCGGTATGCCTACTGGTGATAAAGCCATTAGAAGCTTCAATAAACTGTTGAAATTTGATGCCAGCGAAGCAGCTTGGATTATTTTACATGCCGCTGCGACCAATAAGCAGCGCTGCTTAATTGGGAATGATGCCAAAATGGTTGATGCCATTCAGCGGGTATTCCCATCACATTATAGTGAAGTTATAAACGACATCACTCAGTTATCGCGTAAACTAAAACCAAGACGCAATAACAAGCGTAGTGATAAAACAAGTACCGCACCATAACTAACTGACGCTCCTTAAATAAAAAAGCCCTACTGTTTTTGAACAGCAGGGCTTTTTTGTTGTATGGTCACGAATACAAATTTTTAACCGTTTTTAAGGCAGCTTCATATCACCAGCGACTAGCCAGCCCATACGGCGCATGATGTAAGCGACCAAACCTGCAATCACTGCAGGCAATACAAACATCAGAAGGACAATCGCTGTCCATAATTGGGTCGTACTCATGATTTCTTGTGATGCTTCAATAACGCCGAACACACCAACCAGACCAGCGGTACCCATGCCCGCCCCTGTCGCCGTACAAGCCAAGCCAAATCCGACAGTCGCGATAGGGCCAACGATCGCGCTCGCAATAACGGCAGGCAGCAAAACGATAGGTTTTTTTAGCACATTAGGGATTTGCAGCATGCTGGTACCCAATCCTTGAGATATCACGCCACTAAATCCATTATCCTTAAAACTGGCCACGGCAAAACCAATCATATGCGCGGCACAGCCAACAACTGCGGCACCGCCCGCCAAACCACCAAGGCCAATCGCAATACAAATGGCGGCGCTTGATGTCGGTAGCGTCAATAAGATACCAACGACGACTGCAATCACGATACCCATCAGCAATGGCTGTAGCTCAGTTGCCGCGTGAATCCCTTGCCCAATCGCACTAACTGCCGCAACAACAGGCGGATTGAGCAGCGCACAGACCAATAGCGCGATACCACACACTGCTAAGGGCACTAATAAAATATCGAGCTTGGTCTTGCCTGCGATCCACGTACCAGCACGATAAGCGAATACAGACGTCAGATAAGCGCCGATTGGGTTGCCTGGCAGTGCTACAAAGGTCGCAGGGCCACCCTCTTGCGGTATGAATAGCGTTCCTGCCATTAGTGCTTCAGAATGCGCACCCAACAGACCTGCTACAAGGCAGCTAAGCATCACCAGCGTTGGCGCTTTGAGATAATAAGCGATACCTACTCCAATACCAGCACCCATTAATATTGAAGCAAGTTTCCCGACCGCAACCAATGCTGGCAAATCTAACCAGCCACCGATTTGCGAGATAATCAAGCCAGCAATTAGTGTGACAAATAGCCCTAACGCCATGCCCGTAAAGGCATCGATAAAGTACTTTTGAAAGAATGCTTTGATAACGCCTGCTTGCGGTACTGCTGAGGGAGATGCTGTCATAACCATACTCTTTATGAATATTTTGATTAAGGAGAAAAGATGATAGAGTGCTTAATAAATTAAAGAGATAAAAAAAGCGTCATGACGACGCTTTTTTTATAAATACAATTACTGTAAACAACTTAACTTAGCGACGCTGTTCAACGATAATAGAGTCAATACCGTTATTTTGTAGGCGCTGCTGTGCTGTTGTCACTGCCTGACGGTTACTTAACGGACGCGAGATTACCTGATAGATAGGTAAGCCATTACCTGTCGTATTTTTGACTACTCTGGCATCCACGCCTGCCATCAATACTTGGGCGCGGCGACGATCTGCTTCATCTGCATCACTAAAGCTATTGATCTGCAAAATATAGATCGCAGCAGGTTTGGCAGCTTGAACACTTGCCGTACCTGCTCCTGCATTGTTGTTACGGGTCGCAGAGTTACTGGTGTTAGGAGGTGGCGTGCCATCATAAGTTGCGTCCTCTTCAACAACAACAATATCGTCGCCCGCAGCAGTATTACTACCGCCACTGGTCTCGCCTGCAGGACTTTCCGCATTACCAAAGCTACCAGCATTATCTATACCATTAGCTGCCGTACTATCCGGCTGGGTCACGACGACATCCGGCTCAAACGCGCCAATATCTCCTATCTGATCGTTATCAATCTCAGCGATATCTTCATCAGGAATGGTTGCCATCTCTTGATTGGGCAAAATATCGTAGAATTCATAATCGCCATTATCGGTATCAGTATCTACGCGCGGCTGCACCTGCCTGTCAGGATCGTTCTCGGCGCTACCATCAGCGGGACTAAAGTTGAATAATGGTGAAAGGTAGATAAATACCCCGATCATAAGGGTCAATACTGCCCCAACAAACATCCACAATAAGCCCGATACGCTACTTGATTTGCGCTTTTCTGTTGCGCCTTTCGGTTTTTTGGCTAGCATGGATCTCGTTCTCCCTACTGAATTTAACGGTCATCATCGAATTAATGCTATTGGCTGTCTATACTCATGTCACATGTTAGAAAATGACTACATAGCAGAAGGTGCTGACAAACCAAGCAGACCAAGGCCGTTCGCCAAGACCTGTCTAACTGCTTTGGACAAGCGCAAACGTGCTTGCATCAATGCCATCTCATCTGAGCTTGGTGTTTCACCTGTCGTGAGACTGACAGGCAAAATGCGATTGGTGTCATACCAACCATGGAACAATGCAGCAAGCTCTTTTAAGTAGTTAGTCAAGACATGCGGCTCGTAGCCAGTCGCTGCACGTAATAGTGTCGCTGGATAACCAGCTAATAGTTTAATCAACTCGTCTTCATTGGGCGCATTAAGCAAATCTTGATGTGCCAAACCAACAGCATCATCTACTGCCAAATCGTAGGTTGCCAGTTTTTCTAATACACGGCAAACACGCGCATGCGCATACTGAATATAATACACTTGATTGTCTTTGCTTTGTGATTTGGCAAGCTCTAAGTCAAAGTCAATGTGTACTTCAGGCTTACGCGCGACATAGTAAAAACGCGCCGCATCATTGCCGACTTCTGCACGTAAATCACGCAAAGTAACGAACTGACCTGAGCGTGAAGACATTTGTACTTTTTCACTGCCGCGCCACAATGCCACAAACTGTACCAATACAACATCAAGACGTTCAGCATCAATCCCCAACGCGAGCAGCGCCGCTTTTACGCGTGGCACATAACCATGGTGGTCGGCGCCCCAAACGTTAATCACTTTGTCAAAACCGCGATCAAACTTGTTTTTATGATAAGCAATATCCGAGGCAAAATACGTCGACTGACCATTAGCACGGCGAACCACGCGGTCTTTTTCATCACCAAAATCGGTCGATTTGAACCAGATGTTGCCGTCTTTTTCGTACAAGTAACCTTTGTCATCGAGTATTTGTAGGACAGGCTCAATCTCGCTATCAATCGATCTTTCACTGAACCAGCACTCGTAGCTCACACCAAAGTCATTCAAATCGTCTTTGATATCGGCCAAAATACTGCTCAAGGCGGCATTTAAAAACAGCGCATAGCTGTCACCAAGCAAGGCTTTGCTACCCGCAATCAAACCATCAATATGCGCTTCTTTATCACCAGACACTAAGGTTTTCTCACCGTCAGCATTGATCTCAAACTTTGCGTCTTCTGGTACGTCTTTGGCAACATCGGCAAAACGATGAACGTAGCTGTCACCATGCTGCGTTTTTAATGTCTGTGCGATATCGCGAACGTAGTCGCCTTGATAGGCATTGACTGGGAAAGTGACCGTTTCGCCATTCAATTCTAAATAACGCAAATAAGTACTGGTCGCCAAAATATCCATCTGACGACCCGCATCATTGACATAATACTCGCGAGTGACGTCGTAACCGATGGCTTCTAGTAAGTTTGATACGCTCATACCAAACGCCGCACCGCGTCCGTGACCGACATGCAGACTTGAGGTCGGATTGGCAGAGACAAACTCGACTTGTACCTTTTGACCGTCAAACTGATTACTCAGACCAAAACGATCTTGTAAGTTAAAGATATCGTCCAATACCGCAAACTTAGCCTCTGAGTTTAAAAATACGTTGATAAACCCAGGACCGGCGATTTCTACTTGGCGAATGTCTTGATTCTCAGGCAGCGCGCTGACGATTTTTTCGGCAAGTTGGCGCGGATTGGCCTTGGCCGCTTTGGCCGCCGTCAGTGCGATATTGCTGGCAAAATCACCGTGGCTTAAATCTTTTGTACGCGTGATTTGACTGTTATTCTGCCAGTCGCTTGGTAGCGTACCATCTGCTTGTAGGGTTTGAATCGCATCATTAAATAGGGATGCAAGCGTATCAATTTGGGCTTGTGACATAGGGATTTGAACTCAATTAAATAAACAACAAAAACGGTGCGAATGCGAGCAGTCGATAACTGCTTATTATAGTGCCGACCGACATTGCAGGGATAAAATAATGCAAAAAGATAAGTAATCTGTAAATATAACAATCTTTGGGCTTTATTGCACCATTTGCGCCAAAATTAGCCCTAAAATCTTACCGTTATGACAACTAATATTGATAATTGGGATTAATATAAATTTTGTTCGCTCGTTTGCTGATGCTTAGTAAAATAAATCTGGTATAAATAATATAAAATCAATGAGCGAATGGTTTTGTCAATTGTAGCGTTCCTGTTGCCCGATACTGAGCAGTCGTTTATACGCAACCGCTTACACGTTATAATGATGGTTTATATTGCGCATCTATGACGCTTTTACGCCATAGAAGACGCGTTATTACCCTATAGGATTACGCTATGTTTGCTATTGCTGCCAGTACGGTCACCAGTTGGGGCTTGTACGTCTTACTGCCGATATTCATCGCTTTCTTATTCTTTATCATGTGGGATATCTCTAAAACTTCTGATGCTGGGCGCGCAGGTACCTTTTGGATCTTTTTGGCCCTTGGCGCAGGCTCTGTTGGTTTCATCCTTAAAATAGTCATGGAAGTCGCTTTCAAAAAATGGCTGATATAATCAGTCATTTTTCGTCATTAAATCCCAAATATTTCTTATCGAGCCTTATCGATAATTGCTTGTGTTTGCTTAGCAGATAGATCATATAATGCAGCGTCACTTCCAGCGGGCTGCAATGTCCCATAGTTTTTATTATTTAACCACAGCTCAGCCTTATCTTTGGATACTTTTGATGCCAACTGAATTTGTGCCTTTGGCAGCGCTACTTTTGGCGATACGGTGAATAGCACTGAAGCAGGCTTATCTATTGAGGCGTCACTTGAGTAGCCTGCCACTCGGCAAGTACGCGTATTATCACAAACCACTTGCCAGTCGTCTTGTACAAAGCCCCAGCCTTCAGATGGGGTGCCGTATCCTGCGAGAGCAGGTAGCGATAGCAAGCTGATGGTAGCTACAATAAAAGTCTTTGATGTCTTCATAATGCTTTCCTTACGTTAGCTACCACCATCAATGCTACTTTTTCGCAATCAAAGTCGCACGCATGGGAGCAGGATATCCTTCGATGGTCTTAGTTGAGTCATTAGGATCTAAGAAGTCTATTAACGAATGATAGGTCATCCATTCGGTTTTTCGTTGTTCCTCCATTGAGGTGACAGCCACATCGACGCAGCGCACTTCTGAGAAACCTGCTTTTTCTAGCCAACCTATCAATGCGGCGACCGATGGTAAAAAATACACGTTATTCATCTGCGCGTAGCGGTCGTGCGGTACTAGGACTGTATTGGCATCGCCTTCGATAACTAACGTCTCAAGCACTAGCTCACCGCCTTTGACCAACTGCCCTTTCAACTGTTGTAAATGCTCGAACGGTGACTGGCGATGATAGAGCACACCCATGCTAAATACGGTGTCAAACAGTTGGCTATGCTCGGGCAATGCTTCAAGTGGCACAGGAATATAATGCGTACGGTAACGGCCTGTATTATGAGTATGAGCATCCGCGCTACCGACAAAATGACGAATCGCCATAAACTGATGGTAAAACAAGCATGACGGATCAATAATAATAACGGTATCCGCGCCAGCCCCTGCCATACGCCAACCGTGATAGCCAGAACCTCCGCCCACATCCAATACACGCCGACCATCAAGCCTACTTAAATGCGGCGCAACACGTTGCCATTTCCAATCACTATGCCACTCGGTATCGATCTTAATACCTGACTCATCATCGCCGATTTGACCGCCAATCTGAAATGGGCCTTTACGCCACGGCATCAACTGCTTTAATAACGCCGTTGTTTGTTTGCGCTGAGACTCATTTAGACTTGCCTCAATCGTCAATGTATCGCTGTTGAGATCGACGTGATTGACAGTCAATTGTGGTAAACGAGCGACTGACGCTTGATAAGCAGGCGCATGTGCGTAGTTAGCTTTGTTCTTGATGTCATTTAACCATGTTGGCAGTCGCGTCAGCCACTCATAAGCGCTCGGCTGCTGCTGAGCCAGCTCTAATAGGGTTAAATATAGTTCGCGTTCGGCGTGCGTAATTGTGTCGTTTAGCATAGAAGCAGATTACCGTAATGATTAAGAAATAACTGTGTTAAAAGTAAGGATTATTTAAACGCCACAATAGAGACAAAATTTAAAAACTGAAACCACGTCAGATGACGTTTAAAGCCAACCTGATCTAACCGTGCATGATGCTCATCTAGCGTATCGGTAATCAGCACGTTTTCTAATGCATTACGTTTGCCACTGATTTCCATTTCGGTATAGCCATTGGCACGTTTAAAATCATAATAACGCTCAACCAACCACGCATCATACTGCTCATCAAAGGCATGAGTTTTTTCGGTTAATACCAGTATGCCGCCTTCGCTCAAGGCCGCATAAATTTTTTCTAATACTGCGACTCTATCGGCTGCTGGTAAAAACTGTAGCGTTAGGTTTAAAATCACCATGTCGCATGGCTCAAGCTCAACGTCGCGAATGTCTGCAGTAATGACTTCGATATTGTGCTCAGGATAATTGTCACTCAATAACGTCGTGGCTTCGGTCGTCATTGCAGGGGAGATATCAATCGCCTTAATCTGCAAATCTTGCGGATCAAACTCACCAGCCAGCGTCATACTGGCGGCACCAAGCGAGCAGCCCAAGTCATAAACACGGCTAACGCGTTGACCATTATCACTTTGCTGACGATACTTGCAGTGACGACGGGCAAAGATAGGCAGCATGGCCAATACCTGACCATAACCGGGTACGCTACGGCGAATCATATCGGGGAAACAAGCCACCACTTGCTCATCAAAAGAAAAACGCGCCGCTTTATCTAATGGCGTGGTAAACGGTTTATCAAAAAGGGTGTCATGTTTGATAATGGCAGGCTGGGATTGGCTCATGGGGCGACTCGTATTCTGTGATAATAGAACGTAAATAAGAAAGTACTTGGGAGTTTTGCTCGCGCTATTTATCGATAGCAAATCAACGTAGCAAAAGCCCATTATAACATTACTGTTTGTTACTTATCGCCACCAGATGCCCTGCTAAGCTAAACGACATTGTTTGATAGATAACATCTAGGCAAACAACGATGATTTTATATTTATAAAAATAGGAAAAAATTATGCAAACAATCGTATTAGGCGGTGGCTGCTTTTGGTGCACCGAGTCTGTCTTTTTATCCGTAAAAGGCGTGCAGTCTGTCGTTTCAGGCTATATGGGCGGCGATGCAGTATCAGCCAATTATGAAGCCGTATGCGGTGGTGACACTGGACACGTCGAAGTCATCAAAGTCGAGTTTGATGACTCTGTCGTACCGTTGGAAGTCATCCTCGACGTATTTTTTGCCACGCATGATCCCACAACGATGGATCGTCAAGGCAATGACGTTGGCAGTCAGTATCGCAGCGTGGTCTTTTATACCGAGGAAGATCAAAAACCAACGGTCGACCGCACGATCAATAAACTGCGTGACATGGGCATCAATGTCGTCACAGAAGTACATCCTGCTGTTGAATTTTACCGCGCAGAAGAGGCGCATCAAGACTTCTTTAACAGAAACCCAGGACAGGCTTATTGCAATTTTGCCATACCACCAAAGCTTGCCAAACTGCGTAAAGAATTTAGTCAATATATGACGAGCTAAACGATTGATTAACAAATCCTGCTTACTAACAGCCAAATGCTTATAAAATAGGTGTTTGGCTTTTTATTGTGTTCAGCATTTTCGAATAAGACGTTATTATAAAGATATCAACAAATACCTATAGATAGGCGTAAATTATGAATCCCGAATTTTGGCACAAACGCTGGCAAGAAAAGCGTATCGGATTTAATCAGTCAGCTGTTAATCCATTATTAACTGAGTATATTGATCACTTAGATTTAGCAGTCGGTAGCCGTATCTTTGTTCCTCTTTGCGGCAAATCTATCGATATGGTTTGGCTCGCGGCACAAGGGTATGATGTGGTGGGCGTTGAGTTGGTTGAGACAGCCGTACAAGCATTCTTTGCTGAACAAAATATCCAACCTATTGTCTCTCAGCATTTAGAAAATCCAGATATTAAATGCTACCAAGGTCAGCTGGTAGATGGTGATGAGCAGCGAACTATTACACTCTGGGCTGCGGATATCTTTGCTTTGACCTCTACAGATCTAGGTACTATCGATGCGATATATGACAAAGCAGCTTTGATAGCCTTGCCAGCTGATATGCGTCCCGACTATAGCGAACAGATACGTAAAGTTAGCGACAATGCGCCACAATTGCTAATAACGCTTAATTACGATCAAAGTAAAAAAGATGGGCCGCCGTTCTCTATCAATCATGAGCAAGTGCAGCAGTATTATGGCAGTCACTATCAGATCTGTAAGCTAGCAAGCGAGCCTTCTTCTATAGGGTCTGCACCTAATCTAAAAGTCACAGAGCATATTTGGCTATTGAAATAAGCAACAGCGTATCGGTTATCCTGAATTACAGACATTACGCTATGACCAAACGCAACCTGAATTGGTTGCGGCAAGCACACAAGCCATTGAAAACTTGGGCTGGGAGCTGGTCAATATTGATGCAGATAAAGACATTATAGAAGCGATAGAAGCGACGGACATCACTGCTTGTTTCGGTTTTAAAGACGATATCGTCGTCCGTATCACGGATAGCGAGAATGAACGTTTAGTCGATATACGTAGTAAGTCGCGGATTGGTGGCGGCGATTTGGTTAAAAATGCGGCGCGGATTCATGGCTTTATTGACGCGTTAGACGGTGAGCTGGCTAACTGAGTCTTTTTTGCTTGCTACGGTCTTTTTAAAGTTAAGTACCAGTTAATGCTGGGCTTTGTCTCTAATGAAATGCTCTTGTAACCTCACGCGAACGTCAGCTTATAGTAACTGAGTGCTGCGATACCTTTTCTTTACTGTTTAGATTAGTTACTCTACCTTGATACCACTTTTAGCCTTTTAATTTTTGTCTCTTAGCAACCAACTTAACGTTTATAGGATATTTTCATGCGTTTGACTCCTTTTTCTACCTTGTCATTGCTTAGTGTTGCAGTTGGCATTAGCCTTGCGAGCACTGCCCAAGCAGCTCAGCCGCCCGCTCCAGATCTGTCCAATAGTGAATTTCAGCAATGCTTGGATGGCCTAAAAAATTCGAGCAAGTTTCGCGGTGTCAATAGCTATACCTTTAACAACTATCGTCCAAGCCAGCCTGATCCTAGTGTCATTCAGTCGCTCAACTATCAGCCAGAGTTTCAAAAAGACGTTTGGGATTATCTCTCAGCGCTAGTAGACAAAGAGCGTGTCGAAGATGGTATCCGTGCCAAGCGCCAGTGGCGTGACACGCTGCGCCAAATCGAATCGCGCTATGGCGTAAAAGCGGAGCATGTGCTTGGCGTATGGGGCGTAGAATCTAACTTTGGTCAGACGCTGGGCAAAAAGCCATTGTTTGAATCTTTGGCGACGTTGTCTTGTTTTGATCGTCGTCAAAGCTACTTTCAAGGTGAGTATGCCAATGCCCTAAAAATCGTACAAAATGGTGATATCGCGCCCAATGATATGACAGGCTCATGGGCAGGTGCATTTGGACAAACCCAGTTTATGCCTAGTACCTTCTTAGAGCTAGCAGTAGACGGTGACGGCGATGGTCGTCGTGACCTTGTTAATAGTGTGCCTGATGCGCTCGCCTCTACTGCAAATTTTTTAGACAAACGTGGTTATCGTACGGGCGAGCCTTGGGGTTATGAAGTCAAACTACCTGATGGATTTTGGGCGGCTTCCAACCGTAAAGACAAAAAATCTATCAGCCATTGGCGCAATCAAGGTCTAACGCTGGCTAACGGTAGTCCGCTGCCTTATGACTTGAGTAGTGCGGGTTTATTGCTACCAGCTGGTGTCGATGGTCCTGCGTTTTTGGTTGGTAAAAACTTTGATACGTTCTACTCGTATAATGCTTCAGAAAACTATGCCTTGGCTATCGCCCATTTATCAGATTTGATTACTCGCGAAGACAGTAGTAAAACAGACTTTATCACCGCTTGGCCAACAGATGATCCTGGTATCAGTCGTCAACAAGCAAAAGATATTCAGCAAGCCTTGTTAAATGCAGGCTATGATATTGGTAGTGTTGATGGCATCATTGGGGACAATACCCGTACCGCTATCCAGCAATATCAGACCAGTCGTGGCATTTTCCCAGCAGATGGACGCGCAGGCCAAAAGTTCTATCGTGCTATCGTTGGTAATGCAGCACCAAGTCCAGGGCAGTACGGTCAGCCAGCAAATAGCCGACCTTTGAACCCTGCGCCTGCCGATCGTATGGGGCAGCTAATTGAGCAGCAGACCACTAGGCCTAATAGCTATTCTTCTCAACCATCGATAAGTCCTTCAACTTCTACTAATACGCGCTATCGCCGTGTTGCTAGTGCCGATGGGACGATCAAGCTAGTTCGCATTGACGAAGGGTCATAATAATGTAACGAATAGTCCTACCGTAAATCATTAAAAAAGCCACGCTATGATTAGCGTGGCTTTTTTAGGTTTGATGCCTAGTGAAGACCTTCATCTATCACATCGATATTTAAAGAAAGATTTAGACAA
This sequence comes from Psychrobacter pacificensis, assembly GCF_900101915.1. Taxonomy (GTDB): domain Bacteria; phylum Pseudomonadota; class Gammaproteobacteria; order Pseudomonadales; family Moraxellaceae; genus Psychrobacter; species Psychrobacter pacificensis. The sequence continues at coordinate 72,166 of NZ_FNAL01000012.1, forward strand.
TGGGTGGCGGGTTTGGCTTACCGTTGTCACCGTCCCAGTTTTCACGAGCGTTATCATCTAGATCAGCAGCCGTTTTTGGCTCCCACTTGCCATTTTCTTTCCAAGTCGCATCACCCCAGTCTTCATCTTCTGCTTTTCTATCCAAATCTTTGTAGGCTTGGCTTGGGTCGATACCGCGACGTTTCATATCTGCCACTTGTTCTTCTAGTGTATGAAATTGATCAGCGTCATGCATGTTTTTCTCTAGACCATCAAGCTCTCTTAATAACTCGTCATTTTTAGCGTTGCTCATTATGCGCTCTCCTTAATCGATCAATAGTGTAGTACGTCTTATGTATTTTTAATTCTGACACAAATTCTCGTATCTGATGGCTATTATTATCACGAGTCTTGAGTCAATTCACAACCATTGCCGCGTATGCTTTGTATTACAAAACGTAGTCAGGAGCATAAGATGTATTTTTGCCCATATTTTATGAAAAGCTAAAAGGTGAACGTATGCCAAAACCTAATGTCACTCATCTGTTTGAGCGTTTTCAGCTTCTAGTAGGCTTCTAGCATGAAAAGTAAGCTTCCAAAGCTCTTGTGACAAACGTGTACCGTAGGTCGTCAATTGTATCCAGTTGGCACTTACTAGCTGACGTTGTAGGTTATTGAGATCATCTTGAGAGATTTGGCAGCGTGAGACAGCGTGAACGTTTGGCATATCGTTTTTGATATCTATCTCAGCTTTTGGCGCAATCAGACGATTAATGGCATTTTGTAGCCCGTAGCTCGAAAATGTAGACGGTATTTTCATTAAGGTGATTAATACTTCTTGCCAAGATAATATTACTTCTCTGGTAACATCCTTCAAGTTACCACCTTCATAAGCTTGAGCACTATATTGCACATCAAACGTTTGTGTCAATACAATTGGTTTGCTAACATTGTCAGCCGCAAAACTCTCATCAACAGGACGTTCTTTCTTGGTATTAGTATTAGTATTAGTATTAGTATTCTTAGATAAGAGATCAGCAAGTCTTTCGGCGACCGTTTGTCGACTAAATTTAATCATCTCCTCAGTCGCTCTCACCCAGCCACCTCTCACTTTATGACTGGCTACTGCGCTGTAGTAGGCTTGTACGAGTAACGCTTCGATATCGTCCTCTGTATCATAGTAATAAATCTGATTGTCTTGCCTAGAGACGAGTTTAATCAGTTCTTGTAATTGGCGACTGACACCCGTCTCTTGGTAGTGATTTTTGATGAAAATCAGTAGGGGCTTGGCTTTAGCTTTGGCATTCAGGTAACTCAAATGCATTTGGCTCACGCCTGTGTTTTGTACGGCTCCGTAACTGTCTCCAATGATCATCAATGCATAATCACAAGAATCAATACATTGTCGACCATATAGCGAAGCTTTTGGCAACTTGCTAGACACGTCATAAGTCAAAAACGCCCGTACTTGAAAAAATATCGCTACGCTGTCCAAGACCAATAATTGATCATTATCAGCACATATAACATGAATATGATAGCGGCGATGTGGCACGATTACCTCTGAGCTTAGGTTGCGGCATAAAAGGGAATAAAACGAAATAGAGCAAAAATATCTTGTTTTGTATCAACTCGCACAGTCTTGCGAAAATACATTCGACGTATTTTAACCACATCCATGCTGCAATAAAGGTTTTTGCATAAATATCTTTGCTCACCATTACTCAGAATAGTATTGCAGTATAGTCTCTTGACCAAGTAAGCGTTCAATCAAAGCGCTTAGTCTATCACTATATTTAGTCGCATGGAAAGTTAATGGCTGTCTGATATCAACATTTGTCTTATTAATCGCACTCAAATCCTGAGTACTTGTCTCATTATAAAGAGTGGCTGACATCTGATTTGCGACCAATAGCTGCTTGACTCGTTCAGCGATGGCTTGCCCAGAGTCAACCACCTGTATGGCCAACTGCTGCTGCGCAATTTCGTCTAATAAAAACGATTTAAAAAATGGATAATGTGTACAGCCTAGCACGAGATGATCAATTCCTTCATTTGCAAATACTTGTATTTGTTGGCGCAAGCGCTGCGCGGTCTCATCTTGTAATGGCATGCCAGCCTCAACCCAAGGTACCAGCTGTGGATCAAAATATTTTGTCACCACCGTACCATTTGGATTGGCAAAATTGGTAATAACGTCATTAAGCAGCCGGCCATTGAGCGTCGCCTTCGTGGCCAATACCGCGACATGACCGCTGTTGCTTGCCAATATCGCAGGCTTTAACGCTGGTACTAGACCTACAATAGGCATATTCGGATAAGAGCGTCTCGCTGTATCTAGGGCATAAGCTGATGCGCTATTACAAGCGATCACAATCAGCTTACAGCCTTGCTTATGCAGCCATTCAACGGCTTTTAGCGTGAGCGACTCGATATCATCGCTCTCGCGGTTGCCATAAGGGACATTTAAGGTATCAGCGTAATATATATAGCGCTCATTAGGTAGTTGCTGGGCTAAATGCAAATAAACCGATAAGCCGCCAATCCCCGAATCGAATAGTCCTATTGGAGCACGTTGAGCATCATCAATGCTGATTGCATCGATAACCATTGCATTCATGCCAGCATTGTTAATAGAAGTGTTTGACAGCACATGACTATCCAAAATATTTGTTTGTTCTATATTTGCTTGACTTGTTGTCATCTGATTTGCAGCACTCGCCATCGTTACTTCACCGCCACTTTTAGATACATATCATCATCTCTATATTATCTCTGATTTCTACTCAATCAGAGATATCTGCGTTTCTTGTATTATGACATCTCCACTGATGAAATAGATTTTATTGTCATAATCTATAAATGCTGCTGTTGATGTATTAACGTTTAACGGTCTGGCATAGTCATAGAGTAAGACTTCCCACCGCTTTGTAAGGTCAACATCGTCTTACCATCATGCTCTGTTAGTTCACCAATCTCCGTCAAATGATAAAAGGTATTTCGTCCAATCAGCGCGTTCAGACCATTTCTTACTGGCATATAAGGGCGTATTTGCGACTCATCTATACGGGCTGCGGCATTATCAGGCTGATATGCTTGTAAGCTAATGGGATGCTCATCGTCCAAGCGCACCACGTCACCGGTGGTGGTCACAAACTCCAACCAGCTCACCTCATTTTCTTTTACGATACCGACATCATTGATCAGCAATGGCACATCTTCTACTTGAATACGGATTTTTTGCACAGGAGTTTTCAAAAAATATTCGGTTACACCGTCACTCTCTTCTTTCCACAAGATGGTTGCAAAGAGATTGACGAGTGACTGTCTGGTCATTTTCCCACCCTCATGCCACCACTCGCCATTTGCTTTTATCACCAGATCCATATCGGCAATATTTTCTGGATGCCATTTATCAAGTGGCGGTATTTCTCGTCCTTCACGAGTGGCAGCGGTTGATTTGAGATATTGGCTGAGGGCATTCATATTATTTAGACTGGAGGTCTTATTGACTGGGGCTTCCAAATTATTTCCGTTATTCCCATCAGTATAATTGTTATCATTATTCATCGCACAATCCTTTATCTAGTATTCAAAGTTTGGCAAATCTATTATTACTATAAATTTTTGTTTCGGGTATGATGAAGCTTTATCATCTAAACACCCTTATTGTTTCAATATAACCTTAACACCGTTGCTCATAAATGCGTATCGTGTTTGTAGGACTTTTCTTTTATAATGAGTAACGATTTTTTATTGAAATGGTCAAGTGGATTTTGTATTGATGACACATTTTTATCGGGCAGCCATATGTCTGAGTGACGTTAGCGCCGCAAATCTATTATTCGGTTGTTACGCTAATGATGCCCTGAGATAAGCCACTAAAGTTTAGGAGTAGGTATGCAAGAGCAAGACAATCAAGCGCCAGTTGTAGACAGCACTACTGTAGACGCTGACGCACCAGTAGTAACAGAGACGGCAGCGCCAGTCGTAGAGCCGGAACCTGAGATCGAGCGTGAGTCCATGGAGTTCGATGTCATCATCGTTGGCGGCGGGCCTGCAGGTCTCTCTGCTGCTATTCGTTTACGTCAGCTCGCTATCGAAGCAGGCAACGATGAGTTTATGGTGTGTGTGGTCGAAAAAGGCTCCGAATTTGGTGCCCATACCTTATCAGGTGCAGTCATCGAACCACGCGCCTTGAATGAGCTGATTCCAGACTGGAAGGACAAAGGCGCTCCACTTAACGTACCAGCGACGGAAGATCGGTTTTATTATCTAAACTCTGCCACACGTTCAACTCAAGTACCGCACTCATTGATTCCAGGCCCAATGCATAATGACGGTAACTACATTGTCTCATTAGGCAATGTGGTTCGTTGGTTGGCTGTACAGGCAGAAGAGCTTGAAGTGATGATGTTCCCAGGATTCCCTGCCGATGACATCTTATACAATGACGATGGTTCGGTAAAAGGGATTTTGACGGGTGATATGGGTGTGGCTGCCAATGGCGAAGCCAAGCCTAGCTTTGAGCCTGGCTATGAGCTGCTGGCCAAATACACTATTTTTGCCGAAGGCAGCCGTGGACACTTGGGCAAACGCTTAATCAGTCGTTTTGATCTAGATAAAGACTCTGATCCTCAGCATTACGGTATCGGTCTAAAAGAGCTGTGGGAAGTCGAGCCTGATAAGCATGAGCAAGGCGTGGTCATGCACGGTCTTGGCTGGCCGTTGACCGAAACTGGCTCAACTGGCGGATGGTGGTTGTACTTCGATGAAAACAACCAAGTGAGCTTTGGCTTAGTGGTGGATCTGTCTTATCACAACCCTTACATGTCGCCATTTGATGAGATGCAGCGCTTGAAGACCCATCCTGTTATCAAGCGTGTTTTAGAAGGTGGTAAGCGTATTTCTTATGGCGCCCGAGCGTTGACTAAAGGCGGGCTTAACTCATTACCAAAATTCACATTCCCAGGCGGTGTGTTGGTGGGTGATGATGCTGGTTTCTTGAACCCCGCAAAAATCAAAGGCACCCATACCTCTATGAAGTCAGGCATGCTCGCCGCCGAAGCGATCTTTGAGGCGCTACAGGCAGAGCGTCAGCATGACGAAGTAGTGGCTTATAGCACCATGTACAAAGAATCATGGCTCTATCAAGACAACTATGAGGCACGCAACTTCTCTCCTGCAATCCACCGCATGGGTCTGTTTATGGGCGGTGCTTTCACCTTTATCGAGCACAACTTATTGAAAGGCAAAATGCCACTGACCTTGCATGATAATGTACCAGATTACGATCAGTTAGAGCGCGCCAACCATGCTTATCAGCCGACTTATCTCAAGCCTGATGGCAAGCTGGTGTTTGATAAATTGTCATCGGTATTCATCTCAAATACCAACCACGCAGAGGATCAACCAACGCATCTGAAGCTGACTGATCCAACCGTGCCTATCTCTATCAACTTACCGCTCTATGCTGAGCCTGCACGCTTGTATTGTCCAGCGGGTGTATATGAAGTGGTCAAAGATGCTGAAGGCGCCAAATTCGTCATCAATGCGCAGAACTGCGTGCATTGTAAAACATGTGACATCAAGGACCCATCACAGAACATCACGTGGGTAACCCCAGAAGGTGGCGGTGGCCCTAACTATCCAAACATGTAAAAGATGATGTAACATCATAAAGATCAATAAAAACCGCTCTTCTCTGTATAAAGAGAAGAGCGGTTTTTTCGTTTAAGCAGACTATAGTCAATCAATATTGAAAGTGGTACAAGGCAGACGAGTGCAAGTACTACAGTAGTAGGCTAAACGAGTCTAACGCTGTAACGCTTTAATAGTGGTTCGACTATATGTTGACCTACTACTTATAACTCTAAACTCTCTGAGAGTAGAATTTAATCCATCCAAACATGACGATTGGCCTCGTCTTTCGGCTTCACACAGCTGTCAGGATTAAAGATGGTTTTCCGTTCTATAAGCTGATTTTATAATCAGTACAATCGCTGCTGAGAGTTGGCTACAGTGAGCCATGTCTTAAAAACATCATGATGGCTGCTTGATGGTTATTGTTCGCTGCACAAAGACGAAGGCCATCGCTGAAGTACAGTCTAGCGATAAGTGGCGGTATTTTGACTAAAGCGCGGCTATTTCGTTCAGCTTATATCTTTTTTTACCTATTCTATGAACCATAAAATCTATACATTCAATTTATTGCTGCCATTTTATAACCGTATTCATTTGTATCCATACGCAATAATTAACTTTTGTTTTACTAAATAGTGGATATCACCTTTATTTCAATTAAAAATACGATATTAGTAATAATTTGCCTACAATGTCCGATTACCGTTATACTCGAATCCATATGAGGACAAAATCATTATTGAGATAAAAAATATTAGCAATCAGCCATATTTTTTAGCATTTTAAATCCCCATGAAGGTTGTGGATTTAACAAAATTGACGTATAACTGTCCATATATCCGATATTTACTGTGAGTAAAACATTACCTGTTTGATACTGAGTAGTTGTATTCATATATATTTTGTTACAAAAAGCTTGTGAAATATACTTATTGTGAATTACTGAGATTTTGTATATATTCCCAATAGGGTTTAGATGATTGATGCTTATAGTATCGATATAACCCTATTATGGCGTACACATTTGGATCATTACCCAATGACGTTCTACCATAACCATCATGGTGATATAACCACCATGTGAACGAGCCATACTCTCTTTTGTCAAGAAGACAAGAGTTAAAAAAGACAGCGGATTGTCTCTCTTCGGCACCACTCCCTCTTTTTTTCATGATGATGGCAATAGCGTTAAGCACTGACTGGCCAATCACCGCATGCTTACGCGTAATAATGACCATGTACGACCTGTAATCGTTTGTCTATCTACTGTTTTTAGTCACCACAAGTGTGCTAAAAATATAACAACCGTTATCCACCTGTTGGTTTGATCAGCCATTTGATCGCTTGGTTTGTATCTAATCTATATACCGTTAATAGCTTCTACAATCAGATTGGGTGTTATTAACAAAGTATTGGTACACATCATCATTGAATGGCTATCGCCAACCACTCACCCTGTTTTATGTAAGACAAAAGGAGTTGTCCTATGAAAAACCATGATGATCCCTCTGGATATTGGCGTGCCAATGTGCGGCTGATTTTAGGTTGCCTAGTCGTTTGGGCGCTGTGTTCCTATGGTTTTGCTATTTTGCTACGGCCTTTATTGGCGGGCATCGCCATTGGCGGTACTGATCTGGGCTTTTGGTTTGCGCAGCAAGGCTCTATTGCGATCTTTATTATCATCATCTTTTTTTACGCGTGGCGTATGAATAAGTTGGATAAACAATATGGCCTAGACGAGGAATAGCCTTATGAGTCAATTTGTAATTAATATTATCTTTGTGGGGCTGTCTTTCGCGCTATATTTTGGGATTGCGATTTGGGCGCGTGCAGGGTCGACCAGCGATTTTTATGTGGCAGGTGGCGGTGTACACCCCGTACTCAATGGTATGGCAACAGGCGCAGACTGGATGAGTGCAGCGTCATTTATTTCTATGGCAGGTCTACTCGCGGCAGGCGGCTACGGTGCGTCTTCTTATTTGATGGGCTGGACAGGTGGCTATGTGCTACTGGCCATGCTACTGGCACCTTACTTGCGCAAGTTTGGTAAATTTACGGTTCCTGATTTTATTGGGGACCGTTTTTACTCTAAGACCGCAGCCATGGTGGCAGTTGCTTGTTTGATTATTGCGTCAACCACCTATGTTATCGGTCAGATGACGGGTGCAGGCGTGGCATTTTCGCGCTTTTTGGAAGTCGATAACAACACAGGTTTGATTATTGCAGCATTTGTGGTGTTCTTTTACGCGGTACTTGGCGGTATGAAAGGGATTACCTATACGCAGGTGGCGCAGTATGTGGTGTTAATTATCGCCTATACCATTCCTGCGGTCTTTATCTCGCTTGAATTGACGGGCAACCCGATCCCTGGGTTTGGTATGTTCTCAACTCATACAGAATCAGGCTTACCGCTATTGACCAAACTTGATCAAGTGGTGACAGATTTAGGCTTTGCCTCGTATACCTCTGATGTGCCCAATAAGCTAAATATGGTGCTGTTTACGTTGTCATTGATGATTGGTACAGCAGGCTTGCCGCACGTCATCATTCGCTTTTTTACCGTACCCAAAGTGGCCGATGCGCGCTGGTCAGCGGGTTGGGCATTGGTCTTTATTGCCCTGCTCTACTTCACTGCGCCTGCGGTAGGCTCTATGGCACGTTTGAACTTACTTGATACCATCTACCCACAAGGCGTGAATGAGCCTGCGCTCGAGTATGACCAACGTCCAGATTGGATGCGTACATGGGAGCAAACAGGTCTAATCAAATATAACGATCTAAACGGCGATGGCCGCATTCAGATGTATAACGATAGTGGCCTTGGCGCAGCGGAGCTGGCTTTAACCAATGCCGAAACCGAAGGTGGTGATGTTGGCGCAGCTACCACGGCGGTTGACGCCGCTCGCGTCTTACACGATCTTGAAGCTGAAGGCCGCTTTGCTGATGCAGGCTGGGCAGGTAACGAGCTAGATGTCAATAACGATATCTTAGTATTGGCAAACCCAGAGATTGCGCAGCTACCACCATGGGTGGTTGGTCTGATCGCAGCAGGTGGTCTGGCCGCGGCACTATCAACCGCCGCAGGTCTACTGCTCGCCATCTCATCAGCCATTAGTCATGATTTGATCAAAGGTCACTTTAACCCCAATATCACGGATAAAGGCGAGCTGATGGCGGCGCGTATCTCGATGGGTGTCGCGATTTTGATCGCCACATGGTTGGGTATGAACCCACCAGGCTTTGCCGCTCAGGTGGTAGCACTGGCCTTTGGTATCGCAGGGGCGTCGCTCTTCCCTGCCTTGATGATGGGTATTTTCTCAAAACGCATCAATAATGTCGGCGCGATTGCCGGTATGCTCACAGGCCTATTTACCACCTTGGTCTATATCTTTATGTACAAAGGCTGGTTCTTTATCGCTGGTACGGCCAACCTACCTGACACGGCTGAATACTGGATTCTTGGTGTCTCGCCACTGTCATTCGGCGCGATTGGCGCGCTATTGAACTTTGCGGTTGCCTTTGCAGTCTCTTACGCTACCAAAGCGCCTCCAAGAGAGATTCAAGAGTTGGTCGAAGGTGTCCGTTACCCACGCGGTGCAGGTGGTGCGATTGATCATTAAGCCGACTTTCGCTTTTATCTGTTAAGATGACCATCACTCATGAGCCATAGCTGCTTGTGGGTGATTTTTTATGGTATCACTGCTTGATTGATGAATTAACCAACTGACACACTGACCCACCGCTTTGAGGATTTATTTTATGATTTATGAGTTTATTGCGACCATCGCTGCTGGGTTTGGTATGGCTGGGTTGGCACTGATTATCACACATTTGAGCAAACTGGCAGGAAAGCGTGCGCCCAAGTGGCTGATTCCATTGTTTGCTGCCATCGGTATTTTTGCGTTTCAGATTCATCAAGAATACAACTGGTACGATCAGCAAGTGGTTCAGCTGCCAGAGGGTGTCACCGTCGTCAAAAAAATCGAGGATACCGCTTGGTTTCGACCTTGGTCTTACCTAAAGCCTCAGACCGTGCGCTTTATGGCTGTTGACAACGAACGTGCGCGCAGTGCCGATCAGGGTCTATATTTGGTCAATTTATATTTGTTTGAGCGGCGTATGAGTGTACAGCAGATACCACAAGTGATTGATTGCCGTGCGCCTGCACGTGCCGATTATAGGATACCTGTAGCCAAAGACCGTGAGCTTGGCTTGAGAGAATATGTGGCAAATACCACCCAATGGCGACCGCTAACTACTGACGATCCTTTGTTTTTGAGTGTTTGTCAGTAAAACCACACCATGACAAGATGGTTAAATCAGCAGCCTTAAGCACTTATTGATGGCGACTGACACTGGTATAGTGATGCTTGGAAGTTGCCCCCAGCAGTAACCCTGCGCACAATCCCCCAAAATGTGCGGCAAAAGAGACTCCCGGCTGCGGCATCAGACCTTGCTTGATGGTCAGCCAGTAACCTGTTCCCATGATAATACAGGCCAATAAATATCCCCAACGCCGCGCAAATAATGCGCCGCCTATCATGTAACCAAACATCGCAAAACATAATCCTGATGCACCGATATGAATAGAAGATGGTGACCCGATCACCCATGTCACCAGCCCTGAAGCGATGACCAGCTTGATAATCGTGCGATAGGCATTTTTCTCAAATAATCCGAACAAAAACAAAATTTGTAATAGCGTGACAGTATTACCAATCAGATGTGACAAATTGCCATGCATCGTCCATGAGGCAAATACTCCGATCATACTGCCCACATCTAACGCGCGCGGTACAATCCCAAAGATATTCCACAGTCCAAATAGCGCCACTTCATTTAAAAAAAACATACCCCACATCGGTATGAGTACAAAAGCGTATAAACCAACAACCTGCTTTATTCGCGCCACAATCAAATTGAGCAATTGCTGCCAATTCATATACCATCCTATTGTTTAAATTTCGCTTATCTGTACATGCTCAATGATTTACTACAAATAGTGGGCGCACAGCAGGCTTGAATGACAATAATGTTGCATCTTTATCATTAGTTAGATAGCTATCACCGTGCAGTAACGACGTCGAACGATAAGGAACCAAGGCTGTAGGTATAAATCGACGTGCTGCATCGATATGCTTGATTGAATCATCAAAGAATATATGCGGTGCAAATGTCCTAAGCACTGCTGTTTTTTCCAGCCCTCCTAAAAAAAATGCCATATCGACATTCACGCCCCACTCTCGCAGCGTTTTAATAGCGCGCAAATCAGCAGGTGCATTACGGGCGGTCACAAGCGCAATTTTGATTGGCGAATATTGTAAACCAGCCGGTAAACGTTCCTGTAAATTTGACAGTTTGATCAATAGCTCAGCGTAAGGGCCTTTTTCAATCGGTAAATCACGCATTTTTACTTCACGATCGTGAAAAGCTCGTAGCCCCTTTTGCTTATAGAGTAACTCGCCAGAATCATCAAACAATACCGCATCCCCATCAAAGGCAATACGTAGCTGATCCGTATCTAACTTATAGGTATTGACAGGAGTAGCGTCCAATATCGCACAAGCGCAAATGTTGGCATCGGCGACTTGCTGAGCGTCCTCACGGTTGGTCGTCAAAAACAAATCCACATTAAAATCTTTGATATATGGAGCGACAGGGCTTCCGGATACAAAGGCGGAACGTGAAATATTCAAACCGTTGTCACGAATGGCATTGAGCACTTGAATGCCAGTATCAGGACTGCTCTTTGAGACGATGACGACTTCCACAAGTGGCGACTCGGTCGTTAAATCCGCTGATAGACAGTCGTTACAGTAATTATTTAGATTGAGCAGCGCTTTGATTAATGGATATCCTGCACCACTATCTAATGGCTGATCTTCACGCTTCGCCATATAATCGCGAAACTCCTTTATTGCCTCGTCAGGGCGCTGCTGTAGTAGCTGTAAAAGGTGGTTCTCAGACTCCGTTAAATCAAACAATGCTGTCGCTGATATAGCCACTATTAAAGTATTGGTTAAATCGACTGCCATATTATCCGTTCTCTATTCTAAGCATGGTATTGGTTAATGCTCATCAGTTTAGCAATTAAACCTCAGTAGGTAAGTAAGATTTTTATTATTGGCTACTCTTTAATAGTAATCCCTTTTGTACCGATAATTTATTAAATAATACTTAATTATCATTATTATCTATTAATATAAATTATATAATGCTATTGAAATATACCCCTTTGGCCTCAAATAAATAGCTAAGAGTAATAAATCAATGCTCACCAACAGATATTAAAAAATCAGGAAAGAATAATGAATAATACTGTAGCGAATAGCAAAAAAGATACTGTGACCCAATCGCGTCAAATCGAGCAGCTTTTTGCTGGTGTCGATACCCAAGACGGCGCTGGTGTTAAACTCACTCGCGTACTGACGCAGCAGCTGCAACAGCGCCTCGATCCGTACTTGATGCTAGATAACTTCAAAAGTGACAATCCAGATGATTATGTCGCAGGGTTTCCCAATCACCCGCATCGCGGCTTTGAAACCATTACTTATATGATTACAGGCCGTATGCGTCATCGTGATAGCGCGGGTAACGAAGGGTTATTACAGAACGGCGGCGTGCAGTGGATGACAGCGGCGAGCGGTGTTATTCATTCAGAGCTACCGGAACAAGAAGACGGCGCGATGGAAGGCTTTCAGCTGTGGCTTAATCTACCTGCCAAAGATAAAATGAATGACCCTTGGTATAAAGACTTCCAAAGTGAGGACTTGCCTAAATACACAACTGAAGATGGCGTAGACGTTACGGTCATTGCAGGTACATCGCATGGCGTCGAAGGGGCGGTCACGCGCGGTGTTACTGAGCCGACGTATTTGGATATTCATCTACCCGCAGGGACTAGCTTTAGCCAAGCGATTCCAGCCGATCATAATGCGTTTGCCTTTGTCTATCGTGGTAAAGTAGATATTGCAGGCGAAACCGTGCCGACTAAAAACATGGCTATCTTAAAAAATGATAAAAATGCCGATGGCGTTACCATTACTGCTGATAGTGGTGAGGATACCAAAGTGATCTTAATCACGGGTCGCCCACTACGTAAGCCGATTGTACAATACGGCCCATTTGTGATGAACAATTGTAAATACCCCATTCTTAACACAACATCATCGTAGAATTATTAAGCCACCTGCCTGTACTCAGCAGGTGTCATATCATTAAGTGAATCATGGGGTCTTTCGTTGTTATAAACCTTGATCCAGTCTTCAGTCAGCATATTGACCTCGTTTAAATTGTTGAAAAGGTAGCAATCTAAAACCTCATTGCGATAACTGCGATTAAACCGTTCAATATAAGCGTTCTGATAAGGACAGCCAGGCTCGATATAATCAATATAGATGCCATGAGCTGATG
>NZ_FNAL01000008.1 GCF_900101915.1 Psychrobacter pacificensis
GAGACTTTATTTGCTTGTCTAAAGGGCCGTGGCTTTAATCTTGAAGATACCCACTTAACCCATCTTGATCGGGTCAGTAAATTAGTCGCAGTGAACGCCTTAGCATTTTGTTGGGCTTATCATGTCGGTATTTATAAAGACAAAGATAAGCCGTTAAAGCGCAAGTTAAAGTCAAACGCTCGACCTCAAGCCAGTTTGTTTGCGCTTGGCCTGGATGTGTTGATTGAGGGCCTTCACTTGGTGTTCTTTAACAATGATAAGACTGTATTTCGACAGTTAGTTAGCTTTTTAACCCCTAAACCTATGAAAATCGGGTGGGGATGATTTTTTTGTCGTGTGCAGAGAAGTTTTATTACAAAACAGTTGCATAAAAGAGACTTTAAGCTTAGACTTTTCGACCCAACAAATATTAACTAATGGAGTCACGTATGAAAAAAGTTGTTGCTGTGGCATTGCTCGCTGTTTTGACATCAGGTTGTGCGACGCAAAACTATCTTGTGTCTTCATCGACTGCACCGACAGCCGCTACAAAGGCTGATGCTGATAAAATGCAGACTTTCTTTGTCAGCGGTTTGGGTCAAGAACAAGACATTGATGCGGCCGAAGTTTGCCAAGGCAAAGAGAATGTGGCTAGTATCCAAACGCAAAGCAACTTTATCAATATTGCGCTAGGTTTTATATCTTCAGGTATCTACACCCCACGCCAAGTCCGTGTTTACTGCAAGTAAGGAATAATGAATATGAAAAAACTACTAACAATGGCAGTGATGGGTTCAGTATTATTGGTATCAGGTTGTGCAACCCAAACAGGTCTTATTCAACCAACTCAAAATACCACTCCAGAATATACTAAGTCACAGACCTTCTTTATTGGCGGTATTGGGCAAGAACAGACTGTAAACGCTGCTGAAGTATGCGGCGGCGCACAAAATGTTGCCAAAGTTCAAACAGTACAAGAAGCCAAGGACATCGCACTAGGTTTGGTCACTTTTGGTATTTATACCCCTCGTACGGCTAAAGTTTTCTGTCGATAAGAGACGCTATCAATACCTCACATCATTTATTTTGACCATTAATTGATCGATGTTGAGCGCTGTATCTTAGAGCCGTTAAAAAAAGAGCAAACAGTCACTGTTTGCTCTTTTTTTTATGGTGAGTATTGGTCATCAGTGATGACAGAGATGCTGCAATGAATGGGTAAGATAACTGGTAATATTTTTATAACGGTGTTTATTTTGATTATTGCTATCATAAAGTATGGACTATAAAAAATGACTATACCGAACACTAATATTGATCGATATGATCCATTCTACAGTTGGCATTTCGGTATGACTGATATGTTTTTATGTTGAGGAAAATAACATGGCAGAAAAAAATTACTATGACATTTTAGGGGTCAAAAAAGACGCCACAGACGCCGAGATCAAAAAAAAATACCGTAAGCTTGTGCGTCAATTTCACCCTGATGTCAGCGATGATCCAGACGCGGATAGTAAGATTGCTGAGATTAATAACGCTTATGAAACCATTAGAGATAAAGACAAGCGTGCCGAATACGATGCGATGTTGGACAACCCGTTCGCTGGACAAGGTGGTGCAGGCGGTTTTGGTGGTTTTGGCGGTCAGGCAGGAACGTCGCAAGGCGGTTTTCGCTGGGAGGATATCAAAGGCCAGTTCGGCGATGGCGAAGCATTTGGCGATGGCGGCTTTCGTTTCGATGATATTTTTTCAGCGTTTGGTCGCGGGGCGCGTGGTTCAGCCAGTGGTCGCTCTCAAAGCCAAGGGTTTGACCCTTTCGGTGGCGGTTTTGGGACGCAAGATAGTAAAGGTCAGGACCAGCATGCCGAGATTACGGTCGATCTGTCTTCGGTCTATCAAGGGGACGATTACAGCATCAAGTTAAACGTTCCTGTGCGTCAGCCTAATGGCGAGGTGAGCTACGACAACAAAACGCTCAAAATTAAAATTCCAAAAGGCATTACCGATGGCAAGCAAATTCGCTTGAGCGGGCAAGGTGCTGCTGGCAGTAGTAATGGCAAAAATGGTGATTTGTTCTTAAAAGTAAAAATCCGCCATGATGACAATATCCGTATCGAAGGTGCAGACGTTTACCAGACTGTCAATATCGCACCATGGGAAGCCGCATTGGGTGAAAAAATTAATGTCAGCACGCCAGCTGGCACACTTGGTGTGACCATACCCAAAAACAGTAAATCAGGTAGCAATCTGCGTCTAAAGGGCAAAGGTATCCCTGCCAAGCAAGCGGGCGATTTATACTTGACCTTAAATATCATTAACCCTGATGTCAGTAGCGATGCGGCAAGACAGGCTTATGAGCAGCTCAAGCAAGCCTTTGCCGGCACCACTATCAACCGTTAATCCATGCGCTTGATGGTCGACATTCATCATTATAGTTAGCCATAGAGATGAATGCACCAAGGATGAAATAAAGAGAAAACGAGGATAATAGCTATGAAACACTCGCCTGAATTTACCGATATCATTATGAGCTTAGATGAGCTTGTCTCTGCTTGTGGCCAAGAGCGCCAATGGGTCATCGAATTGATTGAAGAAAGTATTATTGAATACGATGTACCAGAACGTGAGCAATTCACTGGCTATCAGCTGACAACCGTGCGCCGTGCCTCACGACTCAGCCGTGATTTTGATGCCAGCGTGCCTGCCATTGGGTTGATACTTGAACTGTTAGATGAGGTTGAGCAGCTGCGTCAATTCAAACGACAGTCTGAGCGCCAAACGCCTATCATAGAGGTTGAGATCGACAGTATAAAGTAGTTAAGACCTAAAAACACCGCATAAAAAAAGGCCTTTATTAGGCCTTTTTTTATCGACAGAAAATGCTTTGCTAAAAATTAACGTGAATAAGTAGGATCAGCTGCTGCGGTAAATAATACATCAGTTGACGAGTTCAGAGCCGTCTCTGCCGAGTCTTGAATCACACCGATGATAAACCCAATGGCAACCACTTGCATGGCGATGTCGTTCGGTATGCTAAATAAGCTCGCTGCCAAAGGAATCAGCAGCAACGAACCACCAGCAACACCAGAAGCACCGCAAGCACTAATCGTCGCCACCAAACTCAATAGAAGCGCTGAAGCAAAAGACACCTCAATGCCCAAGGTGTGAGCGGCAGCAAGGGTTAACACGTTGATGGTAATCGCCGCACCCGCCATGTTGATAGTTGCTCCTAGCGGGATGGTCACTGAGTAAGTATCTTCGTGCAATCCAAGCTTACGCGCTAGGTTCATATTCACAGGAATATTGGCAGCCGAACTGCGCGTAAAGAAGGCTGTAATTCCTGATTCGCGTAGACATCTGAACACAAGTGGATAAGGGTTTTTGCCCGTCTTAACAAACACGATAATAGGGTTTGCGACCAAAGCGATAAACAGCATACAGCTGATAAGTACCATCAAAATACGGGCATAGCCTGCTAGCGAGGCAAAGCCTGTTTCAGCGACCGTACTGGCAACCAGACCCAAAATACCAAAAGGCGCTAGGGCAATAATCCACTTGACCACTTGCGAGATGGCATCAGCAAAGTCACCAACGACATTGCGGGCCGTGTCGCTGGCTTGGCGTAGCGCAAAACCAATGATGATGGCCCATGCCAAGATACCGATATAATTGGCTTCTGCAATGGCATTGACCGGATTGGCAACCAAATTCATCAATAGGTTGGTCAATACTTCTTTTAGGTCAGCGGGGGGAACTTGCGCGATATCGGCGTTGACCAATACCAGATCAGTGGGGAACAAAAAGCTGGCACCAACGGCAGTTAAGGCAGCCAAAAAAGTGCCAAACATATACATGATGAGCACAGGCTTGACATAGACTTCATTGCCACTGCGATGTTGGCTAATCGCCGCCATGACCAAAATGAACACCAGTATAGGCGCTACGGCTTTGAGCGCGCCGACAAATAGCGTACCAAGTAGCCCTATGGCGATACCGATACTTGGTGCTAGCCAACCGATCAGCACCCCCAACACCAAACTAATAATAATGAGCGGCACCAGCCCAATACGCTGATACATCGCAATCAATGAACGCATTTGTACATCCTCGACATCTGTCAAAAGTAAATGAATTGTTTGAGCAAAAATTTATCGAGGGATGGTAGCATTTTTTGGCATATTCGCATACCACTCATAGCAGTGGAGGCGACGTATAAAGTAACAGGTAAAATATAACGAGTGTGCTCAAATGTGGAGCAAGTATAGACGAAGGCAAATGAGCAAAAATGCTTAGGGCGTGTTAAAAGTAGTGATAAGGTAAAGAGAGAAATAAACGGCAGCGCTATACCCTAAAGTGGGTCAACTCATAGCCTAATTGCTGATAGGCTTTATATTTGTGGCGACCTTCTTGGGTACTGGTAGCATCAGGTCGGATCAGCTCAAGGACGCGAGAGGGCTTGGCGTTATTGGTCGCTGCCATAAAATCATTGATAGGGCGCGTTGTTGTGTTGAGCACGATACCATTAAAGTCTGCTGGCATATAACTGCCGAGCAATACGGGCGCTAAAGATTTGTCGGCGTCAGAGTCAGCGGCTTTAGAATGAATATCCGACAGGCATTGATGCGGTATAAAGCTCGTGGCCTCTTGTGCCCAAAGTGCTCTATCTAGCTCTGCTAGCAACGTTTCATCTTCGATCAAAATCAATAAAGACTGCGTGCTTTTGTTCAGTGCTGTCTGAGTCAGCTGACAAATAAAGCCCAAGAAATCTTGGGCTTTACTCTCACTTAATACATAAAAACTGATCTTCATAGAATGGTTTTCATAAAGTATTTGATAAAATAGCATTTATCAATAGACGGTCGTTAATGCACTGCCATTGATCGATTAAGCCATATCCGCGCTGTTTTTCAGGTACTGCATAAATAGCGGTACTGGACGGCCAGTCGCGGCTTTGTCTTTGCCTGAGTTCCATGCGGTACCAGCAATGTCTAAATGCGCCCATGCCTGACCTTCTTCAATGAAGCGAGACAAGAAGCAAGCGGCAGTCACTGCGCCCGCACCTTTACCACCGATGTTTTGGATATCAGCAATTGGCGAGTCAATCAGTGCTTGATACTCATCATCAAGTGGCATGTGCCAGATAAGATCACCTGATAAGTTGCTCGCATTCTCGAGATCAAACAATACATCTTCATCGTTACTAAAGACTGCCGAACGCACATGGCCCAATGCAACCACACAAGCACCCGTCAATGTGGCGACATCGATGATGGCTTTTGGATTATAGCGCTGTACATAGCATAAAGTATCAGCCAGTACCAAGCGACCTTCGGCATCGGTGTTCAGAATTTCAACAGATTTACCATTCATGGCTTTGACAATATCGCCTGGGCGCGTGGCATCCCCTGATGGCATGTTTTCAGCACAGGCGAGCGCACCGACCACGTTGATTGGTAGACGTGCTTCACATAAAGCTTTGATAGTACCAAGTACTGAGGCTGAACCACCCATGTCAAACTTCATCTCATCCATTGCCGCGCCTGGCTTGATTGAGATACCGCCTGAATCAAAGGTCACGCCTTTACCGACCAAGACGATAGGCGCATCATCATTTGTAGCTTGTGCATTATTGTCGCTAGCTTTGCCGGCTTTCTTAGCGGATTTTTTGGTTGGTAGTTTATCAGTGAGCGCTTTTTTTAGACCAGTCACTTTCGCGTTGCTAATCGTTTGCTCGGTGGTGCCAGCGTTTGCACTAAATGAGGATTTACCGCGGTACTCCATGATGACAAGCTGACCTTCTTTGGTAGAGCCTTGAGCCACTGATAAGAAACAGTTCATACCCAGCGCTGACATCTCGTCTTCACCGAGTACCTTGACAGTCAATAGGTCAGGATAGGTTTTTGCAAGTTCTTGTGCTTGCTCTGCCATATATGCAGGGAAGCAAATATTACCTGGCTCATTGGCAACGTCACGAGTGAGGCTTTGACCGGCGAATACTGCCTCAGCAAATGCGAGTGCAGGCTTTAGTGAGTTATCAGCTAACAGATAAATATCAGTCAATACAGGCGTTGTTTGCTCAGATTTATATTTGTCAAAGCGATAGCTGGCTGCCAATAGGTTTAGGGCAAATTGACCAAAATGGCTTTCTTCTAGCGCATCACCTAAGGCAACGGTAATAGACGATACACGCTTTTGCGTGCTGCTATAGATGGTCTTGGCAATTTTTTGCAGTACGGTATTGCTGAATTTGTCCGTGTTACCGACACCAACCAACAATAGCTGTACAGGGTTTTGTTTGGTGGTTTTTTTATCCCCTGCCAATGCATAATCAGCAACGGTCTCACAGGCTGTGCCCTTAAAATGAGAGACTTCAATCAATTGCTCAATACGAGCGGTATAATCTGTCAGCATGGAGTTGGCAAGGATGTTTTTCTTATCATCGACCAAGACCACCAGACAAGCGTCGTCTTTACTTTTGGCTTCTTTTTTGAGGATTTTTTGCGTATGCGTCTTTGGCAGGTGCTGAGATAATTTGATATTCATATAGTTATCCTTATTAGAGTTATGAAAATGATGCAATTGCTGGTGCCTGTTAGATTATTGGATTATTTGGCTTGTAGAGCAATCACGATAGTGTAGCATATTGCGATGATGGTGCGCAGTTTGCACCGTTTAGGTAAAATGTCGGAACCGTTTTACTTGATCAGTGGTTAGGGATTCACGCTAACCTTTCACCAACTCATCAGTCGTTACTAACGCACTAAACCTGTCTTGTAGCGCTGCCATCGCGGTGTCATGCATGACCTCAGCACTGATGGTTTTTCTAGTAGCACTTGGGAGATCGCGAGTGGCACAGGCGTCGTGACAGACAAAATTGTCAAAACCCAGATCAAAGGCAGCTCTCACACTGGAACTTACGCACATGTGGCTCATGAAACCTGCAAAAATAATTTGTTGTTTGTTTGCAGACGAGAGTAGTGATTGTAGCTGCGTATCATAAAACGCATTGGGATGGTTTTTGGCAATCACGGTTTCGCCATCTTGCGGCTGTAGCTCTTCGACGATCTCGACGTTAGATGATAAAGGATCAAAGACATTACCATTTTCTGCACCATGATGGGTGATGTGAAAGATAGGGACATCTTGCTTGCGGGCTTTATCCAGCAATAGTCGTGCGTTGTCGATGGCCTTAGCGCCTGCTTGACCTAATGGCATGGCACCATCGACGTATTCGTTTTGATAATCGATAAGTACGAGGGCGCAATTTGACCAATCAAGTGTATCGAACTGACCACCAGCGAGTTCAAGTAGGGTTGCGGGCGTAGATGTGGTATTAGTCATTGGTATTCTCCATTACATTAGATGACATAAAAATATTTTTATCCGTCAGTCAGTTTAGCAATTAATAACAGAGATAGAGATTCGATGATACGAATGACAAACAAACCTTTCCAAACTAAATAAATAAAAAACGTATTGGAGAAAACCCTGTTAAACCAATTCCATATAAGATTTCATTAACGATTTATCCAATATTTGATATGTTTATCGTCTACCGATAGTAATGTGCTATCAGTAAAGTGTACGTAATGTTTGCAAACACA
Source organism: Psychrobacter pacificensis (assembly GCF_900101915.1). Taxonomy (GTDB): domain Bacteria; phylum Pseudomonadota; class Gammaproteobacteria; order Pseudomonadales; family Moraxellaceae; genus Psychrobacter; species Psychrobacter pacificensis. The sequence goes on from NZ_FNAL01000008.1 coordinate 7,587, forward strand.
TTTCACAGCCATTTTTAGGCAAAACATGCTAGGATTAGCGGTTATATTTGTCGCTTGTGTTTGTTGAGTAGGACTAATCAGTCACTCAGTAATTGTCAGTATTATTTGAACGTATACGATGCCTATGATGCATTGTTATTGTGCTCAAATATGACGATAGATCCCCCAATCCATCATGCGCATACCAACTGTTTAAGAGTACCCATTGTGATATTACGCCGCTATATGACTCGACAAGTTGCCTCGACCACTGCTTTGGTGCTGGGGTTTTTGGTAGTAATGATGCTTGGCGGTCGTTTGATACGTTATTTTGGCATTGCTGCTGAAGGCCGTTTGGATATTGGCCTGCTGTTTACGATCATCGGGTACAACCTGCCGTATTTTCTAGAATTGATATTACCGCTGGCCTTTTTTATCGCGTTGATGCTGGTGTTTGGTCGTTTATATGTCGATCAAGAAATGGCTGTCATCAATGCCAGTGGGGTGTCTCGCGGTAGGCTGGCTCGCCTGATGACACCATTGATATTAGCGTTGTTTGTTGGTGAGGCGGCGCTATCTATCGTAGGCAAACCATGGGGCGTACGCTCATCTGAGGCGGTATGGCAGCAGCAAGCATTGACCAGTGCGTTCGATCTGATTAGCCCAAATGAGTTTATAAGCAGCGATAACTACCATCTATACGTGGGTAGTCTCAGCGATGATAAGAAAAAACTACAAGATGTGATATTGATCCAATCTGAACCGACGCCAAAGGGTAATGCTGGCAAAAGCGCTGATATGAATAATACGATTGATCAAGAAACCGCTGATCAAATGGGCATCTCTGATATGCCAAAAGATATTATAAATAGAGATGCAAAAAACATCAGTAAAGATACCATCACGCTCGCCAAGCGTGCTGAACAGGTCAATACTGGCAATAGTGGTGTGACCCAGTTGGATCTATTTCAAGGTCGTCGCTATGAGGTGGGTGCAGGCAGCTTGAAATACAATCAAGTCGCCTTTGACCGTTATCGCATCACGCTTACTGAATCCTCGCAAGAGGTCATTACTGAAGACAATATTGAAACCCAAGCAATTGGACCTCTATGGCAAGCGGCAACGGGTGATGCACAAACCAGTACAAATAACGCGCTGCGTGCTGCTCAAGGTGAGCTTGGCTACCGTCTGGCACTGCCGTGGCTGATGATTATCGCACCGATGCTGGCTGTACCGCTTGCGCAAGTGCGTCCACGTCAAGGGCGTTGGCTGCGTCTATTTCCTTCTATCTTATTATTTGTCAGCTGTGCGCTAGGCATCATCTCGCTTAAGAACGCAGTGAGCAAAGGCAGTATTAGCGTATGGGCATATGCATGGCTGGTATTAGGCTTTATGGCACTAGCGCTTTATTTGAATTGGGGCAGCCGTGTGCAACATCGATTGCGCTTTCGTAAACAAGAAAATAGATTAGCCGTCGCCGCGCCTATCAGCAGTCTGGACAATCAACACAATAGCTCACAAGGAGGGCAGTCTTAATGCGCTCTTTATTTGCTAAGTCTGCAGGGGCTGGTCAGCTGGCCAAAAAACCTGCCAATTTAAAAGTCCTCAGCCGTTATGTCAAACTCAACGCCTTACTTGCTATTATCGCGGCCGTCGTTGGTTTATGGGCGTTACAGCTGGTATTCTCTTATCTATCAGAGCTCGATTCGTTAGATGACCGTTATACGATGGGGCAGGCACTTAAATATATCTTTTATCGATCACCCTATTTCTTAGAGCAATTCATCCCAACGGGTGCGCTACTCGGTGCCGTCATAGGATTGGGCTTACTTGCTAATAAAAGTGAGCTGGTCGTCATGCGTGCGGCTGGGGTCAGCATCTATCGTATCGTCGGCTGGGTGTTACAACCTGCCTTCATTTTTGTGCTACTGGCATTGGCGATTAATCAGTTCGTGCTACCGCATTCCAATCAATTGGCAAAGCAAATAAACGATGAGGACAACACATCGCTAGTCACTTCGGTGCGCGGCTATTGGACGGTGCAGCCACGCTTTGAAAATGCACAAGATGGCAGCGCCACACCTGATGGCAGTGATATTTTATATATCGATTATGCCGATGTTCAGGGTAATATCGGCGAGGTAAAACGTTGGCATTTAGATAACAACGGTAATCTGCAAACCGCTGTACATGCTAATGGCGGAAAATATACGGGGCGTGAGCCTATCGATGTGACCAGTGACAAGCCAAGCGAGCAGTATCGCTACGAATGGCAGCTGAACGATATGGTCGAGCTTAGCATTAATCAGGGCTTTGAGAGTAGCCAAGCCGTTTCACCATCAGATACGCTCAGCTTACCATTCGCTCCAGAGTCTGTGTATCTACTGACGCGCAAGGCAGAGGATTTGTCTCTGACGCAACTATACGAGCATCGTCAGTTTATGCGAGGGCAGGGCAAGCGCTCCTTGGATCATGAAGTGGCGTTTTGGCAAAAGCTATTATCACCTTTATCAATATTGTCACTGGTCATTGTTGCTTGCTCATTCGTCTTTGGCTCGCTACGGACGCACAGTTTGGGCTTGCGCATCGTGGTGGCTTTGCTGTTTGGCTTGCTCTTTAGCTATATTCAGGATTTGGTCGGATTTATATCGCTTGCTACAGGATTTTCGCCCATGCTGATGGTGTTGTTACCGATAATAGGCAGTGCGCTATTGGGTGGTTATTTGATAAAACGCCAGATGTAGAAAGACAGTTGGTCATACAAGACAAAAAGCACGCTAGATCTATTTTAGCGTGCTTTTTTATGACGATCTTTTATGGTTGGATGCTGAAGACTAAACTTTGGTCGCCATAGTAATCGTATAGGTTTTGCCTTGTTTGATCTTTTCGCTATTGCCGAACACTTCGGTAAACGAGCGCTTCATAAACTGGCGCAAGCCATTGATGGTCACGACATAAAAACGGCCACCTTGACGCATGCGTGCATAGGCATCAAGGAAGTACAGATAGTGTTGCTCTTTGCCAACTTTGGCGGGCAAGTTCGACATCACAAGGCTAAAGTCTTTGTCCGCTGCCACATGATTAAAGCCATTTGATAAATGCACATCGACGTTTTTTAGACCATTTTTTTCGCAGTTACGGCGAGCATATTCTACTGCCATAAAGTCTTTATCAATCAAGGTATGCTGACCATTTGGACATTCACGCGCGGCTGTCATACCAAGTACGCCATAGCCACAGCCCAAATCGATTGAATCATCATCGTTTTGGAAATCCACATAATCAAGCAGCATCAGGCTACCGTCATCGAGCTTTTGCGGTGAAAAAATACCCCACGTGGTTGCAAAATCAAACGGCTTACCCAGCACGTCTTGGCGAAAGTTAATGTCTTCGCGCCAATGTTGGGCATTTTTTAGCAGGTCAGCAGGTGGCTTATGATTTAGTGGGTGGCTCATAGGATTCTCGGATAATAGATAGGTAAAAGGGGGTGCGTTGTCTAATTAGACAGTGCGCATCGTATGACGAGTATTGTAGCGAGAAAAGGGCAGGTTTGCAGCATCGTATTACGGGAATCATTATGGTTGCCAAATTTAGCATGTAGAAAATACATAGAAAAAAAGATATTGGCAAGATTAGGTGAGAGGCTTACACTCAACTTTAACCTGATAGCTCTGAAGTAGTATGTATGGCAGACATTATATTTGTATCTAAAGTCGACTTCTGGATCGCGTTGATTTTATGGGTCGGTAGTTTATCACTTATCCTCATTCCATTATGGGAATGGCGCTGGGGCAAAAGTAATTCACGTATGCGAAACATACTGCTAATGATTATCCTACTGCCTTTTGCAGCACTGATGCTTATGCCTTTTTTTGGTACTAAATACACCCTAACCGATAGCCAGCTATATGTGGATAGTGGTCTGTCTACTCAAACCATTGAACTGGCAGATATCACATATATTACGCCAACTCGAAGCATGACGTCTGCACCAGCACTATCATTGGATAGACTTAAAATAGAATATCGAAACAAAGAAATATTGATATCGCCAAAAGACAAGCCGCGCTTTTATCAAGAGATACAAGCACGTAATCCCAAAATAGTGATAGAGAAAAAATATAATTTCTAGACTACTTACTCAACCGTTTCTTTAACACATGATCAAACACAAATGGACCAAAGGGCAAAAATGAACCAAGCACACCAGCAGGGAGCGCCCACAGCGGCATTTTGATTTTATGTGCCGTGATAAAGAGCACCACAATATAGGCGATGAACAACACTCCATGCACAGGCCCGACGTAGCCCACCATTTCAGGCATATTCAGCATATATTTGAGTGGCATGGCGATACCTAGCAGCAGCAAAAAAGACGTGCCTTCCAAATAACCCATAATGGTCAATTTTTTTAACGCAAATGCTTGCGCTTTGGTGAGAGTGGGCTTGGATGATGGCTGAGCTTGCGGCACAGTATGGTCCTTTGCTGATGAGTCAATATATAAATTAAGCGCTCGCGCTAACCACGTGGATGGTGCGCGGTATGTAGCTGCTGCAATCTTGCTGTCGCCACATGGGTATAGATTTGCGTCGTGGACAAGTCACTGTGTCCAAGCAATAGCTGTACGCTGCGCAAGTCGGCGCCATGATTGAGCAAATGAGTGGCAAAGGCATGGCGCAGCGTATGCGGTGAGAGTTCTTTGTCGATACTGGCTACTTTGGCGTAACGCTTGATAAGATACCAAAAGTTTTGCCGCGTCATATAGCCGCCTTGCGCGGTCAGAAATACCGCTTGGCAGTTACCAGATTTTAGATGGGCAATCAGATCGCTGCGCCCATGAGACAGATAATCTTCCAGTGCGTCCGCTGCGTATTCACCGAGTGGCACCAGTCGGGTTTTATTGCCTTTACCTGTGATTTGTAGCCAGCCTGCGTTTAGGTTCACTTGCTCAAGTGACAGATTAATCAGCTCACTGACGCGCAAACCGCAGGCATAGAGCACTTCTAGCATCGCTTTGTCACGCAGTCCAAGCGCCGTACTGGTATCAGGTGCGGCAAGGAGATTATCGACATCAGCCTCGGCCAAATCCTTTGGCAACGGACGTCCAAGCTTTGGGCTTTTGATACGCTCGCAGGGATTGTCTTCGCGCAGATTGCTCGCTATCATCCATAAATAGAACTGACGCAGACTTGAGAGCATACGCGCTTGGGTGCGTGGGGTTTTACCATCTTGGGCAAGCAGTGAAAGGCAGTGCAGCACATCATCAGGCTGCCAGCGGGTCAGGGCGAGTGGGTTGGTCAACTCACAAGAACGCAAGTCGCGCACATAAGCATTACGGGTACGCGTCGCCAAACCACGTGCTAGCATGGCTTGACGAAACTCCGTCATATAAGACGGCTCATCATCGACTGCCAGCGCTTTGGGTTGCCTTTGCTGTACGGCGCGGTCACGACTCATAGGATGCTCGGATATAGGTCAGATATAAGTTAACCACTTTTTTTCTTCACCACATAGCGATAGAGCGTGGCGCTTGCTGGCGTGGTGTCATCGCCATCAACAGTGATTTCATCAGGGTCAGTATCTAGGCTGATATTTTCTGCCAATGTTTCTTGAGTCATCAGCTCATGACCCAGATGACGACAGAAATTTGGAATGTCGCGGGTGGTAGCAGGGTCAGTGGCCAGTATCTCAATCACCTCACCGCTATCTGCTTTTCGGATGACTCGGTGCAGCATCATCACAGGCTCAGGACAGATCAGCCCCTGCGTGTCTAGGTGATGGTCGATGGTCGTATCTGGTATAGAAGTAGTCATAGTCATTATCGTAAAACTAAGTAGGTAGGTTAAAGAATGGATCGTTTGTTTAATCGCTTACTGAGGTGTACTGTCTAGATCGTCTACGGCTGCTGCCTCTTTGTCAGTGTTTGCCACGTCTAAGAAGTTAAAAAAGCGCTTAAAACTGACTTTGAATAAAAATGCCACACCCACCCAGCAGGATAATCCCAGCCATGCTGTATCAGCAAATAATAAGCCGCCAAGCAAAATGATGGACGATACGCCAATACTCATGGCAATCATCGAGGGTTGGTTTAAGCGATAACGATAAACCACAAAAGCATCATAAAGCGTAATGGGGATGGTCAACGCAACCAATGCGTAGGGCAGATTGTAAAACAGTTGATAAAGCAGCTGACTGTCATGAAAGGCCTTGATACTAGCGATGGTACCAAAGACCACAAAAGCAAAAATGGCCGCATAAATCAGATAAATCGCCAGCTGGTTGGCTCGCTGTGCGCCCTTGATACGAGCGATAGCAAGCGGGGCAAAACCATGTTGCGACTTAGTATGCAAGTCTTGGTCTAGGGCAGTGGTCATAGTAATCAGTCATTTATCTGTGAATAGGTACGATGTAGCAAAATGGTGCGACAGAAATAACAGTGTCTTCTACCTATCTTGCCTAATTAGTCTGCTTTGACCGCGTCGATAGCCAAGCTGCTATTTGGATCGGCAAAATACGTCGACATCAAAATACACGCAGAGATATCATCAATCGGGTCGCGCTCGTTTTGGATCCAGCCGTTGTCCCATGCGATTTCTCTTGCTTCGATAGAGGTTAAACGCTCATCACATAATGATACGGTCACTGGCAGATGCTGCTCCATAATTCTATGAGCCAGACGCCGCGCAAATTTATGTGCGCGTTTTGAGAGCATGGAGCTGCTACCATCCATATTAAGTGGCAGGCCGACCACCACCTGTGCCACGCCCCAGACTTTGATAATACCGATGAGGTTGTCCCAGTCGGGCTGACCATTATTCATCGCCAAGATGTCAAAAGCGCGTGCGGTTTGGGTCAAGCTATTACCGAGTGCCATGCCCATTTTCTTGACACCATAATCTAGCGCCAAAATAAGATGCGGTTTGATCTTTGGTTCAATGGCATCAATCTCAATGTCACTCATATTGCCACTAACCTTGCCATTAGTGTCAATGTCATCATCAATGGTATCTTCATCATTTGCTATAAAAGGGCTATCTACCATATTAAAGGCTATCCTTTTTTATCTGTATTCATAGAGCATGTGCTATTAAGCATGTCCGATGTCACTGCTAAGATAGTCAAAGTTGACGCCGATTTTGTCAGCGGCGATTTGCCAGCGCTCTTCGAACGGCGTATCAAACAATAAAGTCAGATCGGCAGGGCAGACGAGCCAATCACCATTACCCAGTTCTTGGTCTAACTGTTTTTTGCCCCAGCTGGCATGACCCAAGCACAGTTGATAGTGACCGACGCCTTGACCTGCCGCGATACGCTTTAGAATATCTTGGCTGGTGGTGATGCAGACATTCTCTGAAATCGCAAAAGAGGACGCCCATTCAGGCTGACCTGTATGCAGCACAAAGCCGACCTCAGGATACATAGGGCCACCTTCTAAAGCCACATCTTCCATCACTTGCGGATTGGTCACTTCAATATCTAAATCTTCTAGAAGCTTGCCCACTCGTGCTTGCTCTAATGGGCGATTGACCATCAGACCTAGCGCACCATGCTTATCATGGCGGCAGATATAGATGAGCGCCTGCTCAAACCTTGGGTCTGACAGCTCTGGCGCCGCAATTAAGAAGTGGTGAGTCAAATTGGTTTTAGACATAGAAACAAACGCAACCGAATAATAAGGGTGAAAGACCACTATATGGTGATAACCAATAGAAAAGCAAGATTCGCGCCAATTGCTATTGATAGCCACAAAGATTTAACAAGTACTTTTTTGATGAATCGTGCTGGATGATTTAACGACAATTAATGTGTCATTTGACATCAGACAGCAAGCTACGAGCATGATCACGAGTCACATCGGTGATCGTAACGCCACCAGACATACGCGCCAGCTCATCTACCTGCGCGCTGTCTGTCAGTATTATCAGCTCACTTTCGGTCTGTTCTTGATGGTGCTTTTGTACCAAGATATGTTGGTGCGCTTGCGCCGCGACTTGTGCTTGGTGAGTGATCGCGAGCAATTGCTGCGTTTGCCCAAGCGCGCGTAGTAGCTCGCCGACCACCTGCGCCGTACCGCCGCTGATACCGACATCGACTTCATCGAATACGAGCATGGGTTTGGCAGCTTTGTTATCAGCGTTGGTTGCTTGCAAGACTTGCATGACCAGCGCCATTCGTGACAGCTCACCACCTGAGGCGATTTTATGCAGTGGCTGCATGGGCATACCGACATTGGCACTGAACAATAAATCAATATCGTAGCAGCCATGTGCATTGTACTGGCTAGGCTCTGTCTTTTTGGTAAAAACGAACTCGCAGCGCGCATTGGGTAAGGCAAGCGGTTGTAGTTGTTCTATAAGCTGTTTACTAATGGTTGGTGCCGCTTTTGTACGCTCTTGATTTAGCTGTGTGGCCAGTGCTAGATAATCCTGCCAAGCTTGCTCAATTTGCGCGGCCATCGCATCACTGCTCGGCTCGTTTTCTAACTGCTCTAATTGCTTTTGCCAAGCTTTTGCTTCATCAATCAAATCGCTCGCTGGCAAGTTGTACTTACGTGATAAGCGATGACTTAAACTGATGAGATTGTCTAATGCTTGTAAGCGTTCAGGGTCAGGTAGTTGCTGCTCGGCATAATCTGACAGTAGCGCCGTCACCTCGGTGATTTGTTGCTGCGCCAAATGCAGCTGCTCAGAGGCTTGCTCAAAGGTTTGGCTGACACCAACTTGATGATCGCAAAGTTTGATTACTTGCCCGAGCAAGGTCATTACATCTGGCTCATCGGTATCGTTGTCGAGCAGATGCAAGCCATGGCTGGCCTCTTGCATTAAGGCCTCAATATTAGAGAGCTCCTCGTGCTCAGATTCAACTTCTGCATAGTCCACAGCCAATAGAGGGGTGATGTCTGCCAGTTGGCTTTGTAAAAGTTGAATACGGTCTTGACGCTGAGCCTCGCGACTTGCAATATCATCAGCGCGACGCTTTAGCTGCTGATACTGCTGATAGCTACTGGCTGTCTGACGCGTGAGTGGCGTTATTTGTGCCATCTCATCGAGCCAATTCACCACAAACTGCGGCTTGAGTAAGGCTTGCTGAGCATGTTGGCTATGAATATTGACCAGTAATGCGCCCAAGCTTTTTAGCTCAGCCAAACTGGCAGGCGAACCATTCAACCATGCTTTTGAGCGACCAGTATTGCTCAGCTGCCGCCGAATAAGTACTTCAGGCTCGTCTAGCGCCCGATCATTCTTGGCAAACCATTCGGCAATGACGCTGTTGTTGTGTACATCAAACTGAGCATAAATGTCTGCGTTGTCTGCGCCATGTCTGACCATCGCGATGTCTGCGCGTGCACCTACACACAAGGATAGTGCATCCAGCAATAACGACTTGCCAGCCCCTGTTTCACCAGTGATGACATTGAAGCCTTCAGCGACACTCAGCTCATGCTGAGCGATCAACGCAAACTGATGTAAAGTTAATGATACTAGCATCAACGCCTCTCATGACAGACAATGAACTTCATATAAATCTTAAGAAGCCATCTATAAAATAAGATAAATAAAGCAATGAATTTATCTATTTAACGACACTAAATAGATAAATATTGTAGGCAAACAGTATGGTGCTAAATGTGCTCAAATACAAACATTAAGGGAGTGTATAATCGAATTTGTGATTGGAAGATTACCACAAAATTATCAAAAACTGGCAATGAGTAATCGCTGTAATATCAATCATTAAGAGGGTTGATTATAGCAAAATTATGTCTATATACTAAGCGCGATTTCGGACAAAATTCATAAAAATAGACTCAGTATAATGATGTGTTAATGGCATAAAAGCAGATAAATAAGCCCATTTGAGCCCAGCATCAAATAGTATTTTCCTAGTCGCTTTAACAAACTTTATAGAGATAATGTGGTAGCATAATCTCACATAATGATAAACTCTTCTTGTTATATTGATGACATACGGTGCATGATAACGAGTCATGATTTTGTAAAATTACAGGCGTATAGTGAGAAGAGTATGCCAATCAGTCATTATTCCAAAGCGTTTTCATAGAACCTGTGGCTACTCTTAGCACGCAGATATCTAGTAGAGAAGGATACCGCACTCAGTGCAGAGAGGTGTGTTGATGACGCGGCTCTAGCGGTAACCAGTTACTTATTTTTTAGTTTTACCATAATTATTTGATAAGGAAGCCACTATGACAGCGGCGCAATTTACTAACGTAACAGTTAATGCCCAAGCGACAGTATCTTATGATGGTCGCTGTTCCAGCCATACCATTATGTTTGAAGACGGTCGTCACAAAACCTTGGGTGTGATCTTACCTTGTGATAACTTGGTTGAGCATTATCACTTTAGCACCAATACATCCGAGCGTATCGAAATCACCGGCGGCGAGTGTGAAGTGAAAATTAATGGTGATGACGAGTTTAGCTACTACCGTGCTGGTCAATCGTTTGTTGTCGAAGGCAATAGCGGTTTCAATCTACGTACCGAAGAAATCGTCCAGTATGTCTGCCATTTAGAAGGTTGATATTATCAACAATGCGATTAAGTTAATATTGGCTGCAATTAAGCTAGTATCATCAGTGAACAGCTAACGCCATCAAATATTAATGACCAAACAATAAACAATATCAGATTGGTATTGTTTATTTCTGTTTTTAGTGCTGACTTAATCGCTCCCTCATTGCCAACGAGTTGCAGTGCTCAATGCCAATGACATTCTTCTTATTCCATCGCTTAGCGCGATATCCACCTAATACTTAATAGGCCTGTTATGGCAAAACCCATTTACTTTTACGGCATTCATGCCATTGATGCGTTACTTAAACACCGCCCTTTGGATGGTCTTAGCTTGTTTGTGCAACAGGGACGCGAGAGTGACAGCCATGTACAAGCCATTATGGCTGAGGCGGAAGCTAATGGTATCAGTATCCAGCCGACCCAAAAAGATAAGCTGACACAGCTATGTGGTAGCCCGCAGCATCAAGGCGTGGTACTCAATGCTCGTCCGCTAGGTTTTGCTGATGAAGGTCTGCTTGATACCATTATTGGTCGCGAACAGTGCTTATTGTTAGTGCTAGATCAAATCACAGACGCACATAACTTTGGCGCTTGCTTGCGCACAGCCGTAGCAATGGGTGTGGACGCCGTGGTTTGTCCGAAGCACCATGCAGCAAGCCTGACGCCCACAGTCGCTAAAGTATCTGTTGGGGCCGCAGAGATGATGCCGATTATTAGTGTCACCAATTTGGCACGTACACTTTCGCACATCAAAAACGCAGGAGTATTTGTGTTTGGTACGGCGCTCAATGCCGATGCGAAGCCTATCCATGCCGCTGATCTGACTGGCAAAACAGCCATCATTATGGGGTCAGAAGGAGAGGGGATGCGCCGCCTGACAATGGAGAGCTGCGATGAGCTGGTTTATATTCCGATGTCAGGAAACGAGCATGGCAACCTACAAAGCTTAAACGTAAGCGTCGCTACTGGTATGGCACTGTATGAGGTTAATCGCCAGCGAACTTTAGCTGCTGGGCAAGCGTAAGGTACTCTTGGTGTAGGGGTTCTAGCTGTAAGTATAGAGAGGCAAGGTCGCTCTCGTTAAGTATGATATCGTCTGCATGACGATTGCGCTCTTCACGACTGAGCTGGTTGGTCATAATGGCTTTGATTTTTTGAATACTTTGATCATCACGCTGACTGGCACGCGCAAGCTGCGTGTCTTCGGTGGCATCCATTACAAGGATACGTTGGCATAAATTGGCAAGACCTGCTTCTGCTCCCTCAATGAGTAGGGGTGCGGACAATACCACATAAGCTGAGGTACTAGACTCTAACTGTGCTTTGGCTGTCTCACGTATCGCTGGATGCGTGATCGCCTCAAGCTCAATAAGCGCTTCAGGGTTTGCAAATACGTGCGTGCGTACGGCCGCTCTATTCATTGATCCGTCATCATTTAATACCCAATCACCGAATCTTTTTTGGATTTTGCGCAGAGTATCGCTGCCTTTAGTAACGATCTCATGAGCGATCACATCGGCATCGATAATATCGATCCCTTGCTCAGAAAACCAAGCACTAGCAGCGGATTTGCCACTACCGATCCCGCCTGTTAAACCAACGACGAGCGTCTTGTTTTTTGTCTGTAGATTCTGTGGTTGACGCGAATAAGATTGTGCGGCTTTATTTGACATAATGATGGCTTATTTGACAGAGGTAGTAAAAGCAGTGACTAATGAAGAAATTGCTTATCAATAATCGTGACTGTAGATTAGGGGAAAATTTTACTATCAAGACTCAGTAAGTATACATACCAAGATACCAGCTGACGATATCTGAGCCGTATAATAAAGCAACAATGCCTGCGACAGCAATGTAAGGACCAAAGGCAAAAGGCCTGCTCTCACCTTGTTTTTTCATCAAGATTATTCCGACGATCGACCCAAGCAAGGATGATAATAAAATAATTAATGGCAACATCATGGGCCCGAGCCAAGCACCTAATACTGCTAGTAATTTAAAATCACCTTGTCCCATCCCATGTTTCTTAGTGATTAAGTAGAATACTTTAACGACGATCCAGAGTGATAAAAATCCGAAGAGTAAACCCCATATCGACTGCGTTGGTGAGACAAACCAGCCTTGTGAGTTGACGGCCAATCCTAGACCTGCTAGTGGAAAAGTCAGGCGATCGGGTAGTAGCTGCGTATCAAAATCAATACCGGTTAGAGCCACTAGTGTCCACACTAAAACGAGCGCTGACAATCCAGTTGCATTGACACCGAATTTGTAGATCACGAGCACCGATAGTAAAGCGGTTACTAACTCAACTACAGGATACCGCAAACCAATCGCAGCTTTGCAGTTTGAGCAGCGCCCTTTTAGTGCCAGCCAGCTGATTAAGGGTATGTTTTCATACCATCTGATCTTATGAGCGCAATGGGGGCAGCGTGAGGCAGGTCGACTCAAAGTAATGGGTTGGTCAGTAGCCACGACATTCGCTATAGGTAACGTATGCTCGCGTGGCATATCTGCCTGTTCGATCATAAATTGGCTACATTCTTGTCGCCAACCGTAAATCATCATAAGTGGGATACGATGAATCACAACATTTAAAAAACTACCAACACAAAGACCTAACAAACCAAATACGACCAAGGCTAGAGCTATATTTTCTTGTAGTAACTGTATGAATTGCATTAAACCATTATCCTACGACTGAGCCCATTTGGAAGATTGGTAAGTACATCGCAATGACCAGACCACCAACTAATACACCCAGTACAGCCATGATCATAGGTTCCATTAAGCTGGTCAAACCATCAACGGCATTGTCGACTTCGTTTTCGTAGTAGACAGCGACTTTATCGAGCATTTCTTCCAAGCTACCAGACTCTTCGCCGATACCCACCATTTGAATAACGAGACTTGGGAATAAATTGGTTGAACGTATGGAGAACTGTAGTTGCTGACCAGTAGAAACGTCATTTTTGACCTGTTGAGTGGCATTATAAAACACGACATTGTTGGTCGCACCAGCAGTAGAATCTAGCGCATCAATGAGAGGTACACCAGCGGCAAAAGTGGTAGATAGGGTACGAGCAAAGCGCGCAATAATTGCTTGATAAGCAATATTGCCAAAAATTGGTGCTTTTAATACCGCACGGTCTAAAAAGTCACGGAATTTTTTAGAGCGTTTTTTTGCTTCTGAAAATCCGATAATAGCCCCACCGATAAAAATAATTAAAATAAACCACCATGCTTTCATCCACTCAGACATACCCACTACCATTTGAGTAAAAGCAGGTAGCTCTGCGCCAAATGACTCAAATAGGTCTGAAAATACAGGCACGACTTTTATTAATAGAATCATAGTAACGATAATGGCAACTACGATGACAGCAATCGGATATTTTATTGCTTTCTTAATCTTTGCTTTTAGTAATTCGCTTTTTTCTTTGTAAGTCGCTACACGCTCAAGCATGGTCTCTAGCGCACCCGATTGTTCACCAGATTCGACGAGTGAGCAGAATAGATCATCAAAGTAACGAGGGTGTTTACGTAGGGCGGAAGCAAAGGTGCCACCTGCTTCGATATCAGCTTTGATTTGTAGCACCAAGTCTTTCATACTCGGATTATCAAGCGAATCTGCTACAATTTCAAAAGATTGAGTCAGCGGGACACCTGCTTTCATCATCGTTGCCAATTGTCGCGCAAAAATCGCAATATCAATGGCTTTAATTGGTTTTTTGAAGGTGTAGAGCGGTTTTGGTTTCTTCTTGATACCTTTAACCGTGATCCCTTGCTTGCGTAAAGTAGCTTTGGCTAACTCTAAGCTACGACTAGTGGTTTCGCCTTTCACCTTTTGCCCGCGCCGGTTTACGCCATCATAGACAAAGTCCAACAGCATGTCAGTCTTAGCTTTTGCCATATTACTACCCTCGAGATTGTCTAATATAGATATTGCAAACATAAAGCAGAATACCAGACAAAATTGTTGGCTGGTATACTTTATTTTAGCGCAAAAAACCAGTGCCTATCTGTTTTATTTTTAAGTATATCTATTAGATAGTATTTCTACGTTAGGAGCCTTTAGAAAGAAAAATACTAGAAGATTAAGGCGTTTTGAACATTCGACCATGGCACTGACAGCGACAATTTTTTAGGCGATTCGATGTTAAAAATAATAAGTTTAGTCACTCTAAGCGCTTATTTTTAACGATGAAGCGGCAAAAAAGAGTCCTATCCCCTGCTTTTATCGTTGGGGCTGATGCTAAAATTGCCCCATACTGCGTTACAAATCTCGCTAAGGCATCTGCATTATCGTCGCTTTGTGCCTTGTCTGGAACAATTTTAGCGATCAGCAGTGCCTATTTGCGAATGTTCAACACGCCCTAATAGTTGCATATACGACTTAATGCTTATGCTACTTATTCAGAAGTAACGCGCATCATTTCTTGAATACTAGTGACACCTTGCAGAACTTTTAAAACCCCAGAACGGCGTAGATCTCGAAAACCATTTTTGAGCGCCGCATCTTTGATATCTATGGCATTGCCGTCTTCCATAATGATACGTGAGATGTCGGGGCTGACCTTCATCACCTCATAAATACCTACACGGCCTTTATAACCTTCACGGCACTCATTGCAGCCCACTGGCTCATAAATCACGTTGTCTGGATTATCCAAATCTGCATCAGTAAAACCAATCTCTAGCAAACTTTGACGAGGGATATTGATCGGTTTTTTACAGTTCTTACACAGTCGCCGCGCCAAACGTTGCGCAATGACTAAGTTGACTGACGTTGCAATGTTAAAAGACGCCACTCCCATATTACGCAAACGCGTTAATGTCTCAGGTGCTGAATTGGTATGTAGGGTGGAGAGTACCATATGCCCTGTTTGTGCCGCTTTAATAGCGATCTCGGCAGTTTCCAAGTCACGAATCTCACCAACCATGACAATATCAGGATCTTGACGCAAAAAAGACTTGAGCGCATTAGCAAAGGTTAGGCCGACCTTAGCGTTGACATTGACCTGATTGATACCTTCAAGGTTAATCTCCACAGGGTCTTCGGCGGTTGAAATATTGGTGGCACCAGTGTTTAAGATATTGATACCTGTGTAAAGAGAGACTGTCTTACCAGAACCAGTAGGGCCAGTAATCAGTAGCATACCTTGTGGTTTGTGCAGCGCTTCTAAAAACATCTCCTGCTGATCAGGTTCATACCCTAGCGCATCAATACCAAGCATGGCTGATGAAGGATCTAGGATACGCAAAACGATTTTTTCACCGAATAAGGTTGGTAATGAGTTTACCCGGAAATCGATGGCTTTGGTCTTAGAGATTTTGAGCTTGATACGACCATCTTGTGGTATTCTGCGCTCTGAGATATCCATCTGTGACATGACTTTTAGACGAGCCGCAATTTTACCAGCGAGCTGGACTGGCGGACTGGCTATTTTTTGCATCACGCCATCAACACGAAAACGTACTCGGAAAGATTTTTCGTAAGGCTCAAAGTGCAAATCAGAGGCACCCATGCGAATAGCATCGACCAACATTTTATTGACGAATTTTACAACAGGTGCTTCATCGACCCCATCATTAAGTTTGGTTGTCCCTTCGTCCTGATCGTCATCACCATCTTCAAAACCAACATTTAAGTCACTGTCAGAGAAGCTGTCAAAGCTCTGCATCGTATCAGCGTAAACGCTTTCGATACGCTTTTTTAGCTTGTTTTCTTCAACAACAATCGTTTCGATAGACAAGCGAGAATTAAAGGCAATAGCATCAATAGCATCAACACGAGTTGGATCACTAAGCGCTACAAATAAGCGTTGGCCGCGCTTGAATAATGGCAATGCATTAAACTTACGGACGATTTTTTCATCGACTAAGTCCTTTGGAATGACATCAGTGCTGAGCGCATCGAGATCGAACAAGGGATCGCCAAAGGCTTGTGATAACATTTGAGCAAGGTGATAAGAATCAGCCAGTTTATTGTCTACAAGGTACGGCACCAATCCGATTTTCTGCTCCTGCGACTCAATCTGTGCCGTTTTCATATTTGCTTCGCTAACGACACCATCACTGATGAGCTGCTGCGCTAGACCACCATATTTACTGGTTGTAATAGACATTATGACCTCTCCTTGATAAAGGGTTTGCACACCGCTTTAGAATACAGACTACTATATATGCTTTAATATATTTGCGGTAATGGATGCGTATTTTGATTCAGCAAGTTATTTCTACTTCTTTCGTAATAACTTAGAGAGCATTTAGGGCGTGTTGAACATTCGACCATGGCACTGACAGCGACTATTTTTTAGGCGATTCGATGTTAAAAATAATAAGTTTAGTCATTCTAAGCGCTTATTTTTAACGATGAAGCGGCAAAAAAGAGTCCTGTCCCCTGCTTTTATCGTTGGGGCTGATGCTAAAATTGCCCCATACTGCGTTACAAATCTCGCTAAGGCATCTGCATTATCGTCGCTTTGTGCCTTGTCTGGAACAATTTTAGCGATCAGCAGTGCCTATTTGCGAATGTTCAACACGCCCTAATAATTTTTAATTTCTGTTAGACACAATATACGACTTTACTTTATTTTAGTTTAAAGGCTTTCTACAAATGATTAAACAATCAATACGTCAAAATCTCTGTTTTTAGTTGTCATTTTTGAACATAGGTATTGAAAAGCACCGCTGCTTCTGGCAGCACACTACTATAGCACTTACGAATTATTTGTTATACTGGCGCGCATATGAGCCGAATTGGCGCGAATACATGAGACAAGGTAAATAAGTATGCAAGCTTGGGTGATCGGTAATTGGAAGCAGAATCCGGCAACTAGCCATGATGTTGATGCGCTGTTAAGTGACCTGCTGACTAAGGTTGATGCTAAAAATCAAGCTAAAATGCCAACCTCTAATAGTCAATGCAAATTGATGGTAGCACCAAGCAGTATTCATTTGGCCGCAGTCAGTGCACGCTTAGCAAATACTCCAATAATCAGCGCCGCTCAAGACGTGAGCGCTCATAGTGCAAGCACAGGCGCTTACACCGGAGACTGCTCAGCACAGCAAGTCGCAGATACAGGAGCTACTTGGACGATACTTGGTCACTCTGAGCGTCGCCAGTATCATAAAGAATCTCATGACTGTCTAATAAATAAAATGTATCATGCGTTTTCTCAAAATCTTGGTGTGGTGTTCTGTATCGGCGAAACGCAAGAACAGTATGATAATGGTCAAACACTTGACGTTATCAATGAACAACTCTCAGTGATCAAAGATTTACTGGCGCAGCAGCCAGATATTACAGCTTCTTTGTCCGAGAGATTGATTATTGCGTACGAGCCTGTCTGGGCGATTGGTACAGGTAAAGTACCGACTGTGACAGAGGTCAGTAAGACTCATCAACATATCAAGCAAACCGTTGCAGGCTTTGCTGACATAGCAGGTGCGATTACCGTACTGTATGGCGGTAGCGTTAATGCTGATAATGCTGATAGCTTTGCTTCTAACTCTATGATTGATGGCGCATTGGTTGGCGGTGCCTCATTGAAAGCAGATAGCTTCTTAGCGATCGCTGATGCTTTTAGTCAAGCGAATGCTTAATCAAATAAATAACGCTCAGATATCAGTATCATAGCTGATAGACAGTATGGTTTTACCAGTTGGTAAAAGTAGGTTTAACAGTACCCTTGCATTCGTGTACAATGCGCCTTATTTATATAATCGATTTGGTATCATGAGATGCTAGTCATTATTTTTATTAACCTTACGTTTTATTTTCCGTTATCAGTCGTCATTACGCGGCAAAAGAGGCCACCATGTTTACGTTTATATTAGCCCTGCATATTATCGTGGCCATTGCCATGATCGGCTTGATTTTGATACAGCATGGTAAAGGGGCAGATGCTGGGGCTTCTTTTGGTGCCGGCTCATCAGGTACTGTATTTGGTGCAGCGGGAACTGCCAACTTTTTGACGCGTGCGACTGCAGTACTAACGGTCATATTCTTTATTACCAGTATGACGCTGGCGGTGCATGCGCGTAAGCAGGCCGAAGACCAGTTTCGTCTAGACGCGCCAGTGTCAGCACCGCAAACGCCGCGTCCATTGACACAAAATCCTGAATAAGTGGCTTTTGAGTAGTCAGTGCTTGCTATTTTGGTAGGTTACATTTACAATGCTTTTCTATTTTCGCAAGTCCTTATCTATTAATGCCTACCTTACGCATTATATATAGTAGATAGGAAGTTAGAAAACAGAGTAGTAAAATGCGATTGTGGTGGAATTGGTAGACACGCCATCTTGAGGGGGTGGTGGCGCAAGCCGTGGGGGTTCAAGTCCCCCCAATCGCACCAAGTTTTATAGACGTAGCATAGCGTCAGGTTGGATTTTTAGTAGTAATCACTTGATTTATAATTATTTTAAATAAAGTGTTGACACTTCTACATTATCTCACTATAATATGCGTTCTAGATTGATGCGGGGTGGAGCAGTCTGGTAGCTCGTCGGGCTCATAACCCGAAGGTCGTTGGTTCAAATCCAGCCCCCGCTACCACTTTTTATACTGATGTTTTGTACACTAAATTTGTCAGTACCGATTAACCCACCATAATGTTTGTGGGTTTTTTTGTATCTGAAGGTCAGTGTTATCGCGGTATCTATCCTACTTATGTTAAGCTCTAGGTCTATAGAGTACGATATTACTCGTCACTGGTCATCATCGGCCGCCACTGGCACGATGCTCCTTAAGCAACACTATCTTTTATTCCTCACGCTTTTATCGATAGTAGTGCTTTATAACTAATAAAAGCATTGTTTGGCTGAGCTTGATGTTTTTTAGGCTCGCCCCTATATAAACGCACAATACCTGTTATATGTTTGTGGTTTACCATTATATAATGACCGTAACTCTTACTATATATAAGTACGAAAAGAGCAAAGCTTTGATACGGTTTACTGAGTACGATAGATAAGCGAATAGGAAAATACAAAGAGATTATGAAGCTTTCGACTAAAGTTGCAGAACTGACTAATATTATTGCCCCTGCTGTGGCCGCTTGCGATGTGTCGCTATGGGGTATAGAATTTGCGCCACAAGGCCGTCGCTCTTTATTGCGTATTTATATTGAGGCATTGCCAGAAGACCAAGCCCAAGATAAGCACGTTACTATCGAAGACTGTGCCGCAGTGAACCATCAAGTAAGCGGTATCCTCGAAGTTCATGATCCTATCGCTGGTGAATATATTTTAGAAGTGTCTTCACCTGGTTTTGACCGTGCATTTTTCTCAGATGAGCAAATGCATGCCTATGTGGGTCAAACAGTAAGCTTACGTTTGATTCAAGCTATCGGCACAGGTGATCAAAAACGTCGTAAAGCAACAGGTACATTAGATAGTATCGATGATAAAGTTTTAAAACTGACGTCAAGCGATGGTGAGCAGTTTGAGATTGCATTAAGTAATATTGATAAAGCCAACTTAGTTTACGAAGATGCCTAACGACATATTATTAGGCAGCTGCTCATAGATCAGCAGTGTCATCTTCAAATAGCTTATGTGGCTTATAGTAACTATATAATAGCAACACCCAAATTATAAAATTTAAGTCAATTAAAAAATGATAGGACAGGTATAGCATGAGTCGTGAAATCTTAACGGTAGTAGAAACTGTCAGTAATGAAAAGGGCTTAAATCCTGAAGACATCTTTGAAGCCATAGAAGACGCTTTGGTGGTATCGACCAAGAAAAAAGTATATACCGAGCAGCCAGAAGTGGCTGTGCGAGTAGCTATTGACCGTGCAACTGGCGATTATGACACTTATCGTTATTGGACCGTGGTTGCAGATGAAGACCATGAAATGCCTGCTTGTCAGCTTGCTATCACAGATCTTGATCAAAAAGAATGGTCAATTGGTGATATCAAAGAAGAGCAAATCGAATCGATTGAATTTGGTCGTATTGCAGCCACTCAAGCAAAGCAGGTCATCATCCAAAAAATCCGTGAAGCTGAGCGTGCACTTGTGGCAGACGCTTTTGAGCCGCGTGTTGGTGAAATGATGTATGGCGAAGTCAAGAAACAGACACGTGATGGCTATATCATCGACTTAGGCGACAATGCTGAAGGCTACTTGTCACGCGATCAAATGTTGCCACGTGAGCAGCTACGTCCAAAATCACGTATCAACGCCATCTTATATCATGTAAACCGTGAAAACCGCGGTGCACAGCTATTGTTATCTCGCACGCATCCTGAAATGCTATCAGCATTGATGCAAAAAGAAGTACCTGAGATTGCAGAACAAATTATCGAAATCCGTAACGTCGCTCGCCTGCCTGGTACTCGTGCTAAAATAGCCGTGAAGACCAACGATCATCGTATCGATCCTGTTGGGGCTTGTATTGGTATGCGTGGCACACGTATCCAAGCAGTACAGCAAGAGCTAGATGGTGAGCGTATCGATGTCGTAGTATGGTCAGATGATCCAGCTCAGTTCATCATCAGCTCTTTAGAACCAGCTGATGTCAGCAGCATCATCTTAGATGAAGACACTCAAACAGCAGATATTATCTTTAGCACCAACGATCAACTGGCACGCGCGATTGGCTCACAAGGCCAAAACGTACGCTTGGCCTCTGAGTTGACTGGCTATAAGCTGAATATGATGCTCGAAGAAGAGTACAAACAGCGTCAAGAAAACGAATCAAAAGCATTTATTGAATTATTTTATGATCGCCTAGAAGTTGATCAAGATCTAGCGCAGGCGCTGGTTGATATTGGTTTTACCAGTATCGAAGAAGTGGCCTATGTGCCAGTCGATACCTTCTATGACATTGAAGGGTTAGACGATGAAGCAATCGACATGATTCAAGAACGTGCTAAAGACGTCGTCATTGCTGATGAGCTGGTCAAACAACAGAACATGAAAGAGCCAAGTCAAGAGCTTGAAGGTATGACAGTCAGCTGGGCCTATAAAATGGCACAAAAAGATATTATTACCGTGGATGATTTAGCAGAACAAGCCGTCTTCGATCTAGAAGATATCGAAGGATTAGACTCCGAAACTGCAGGAAAACTCATCATGAAAGCTCGGGAATCTTGGTTCGATGAATAAGCGGTAACTGCATATCGCTGTCTTTTGGTGATATGCTATTGAGAATAAAGTGCTGGTGTCTACATACTGTAAATACTGGCCTTAACCCAATCATTTGTAGCCAACAACTGAATTGAACATATAGCAAATAATAGACAGTAGGTGATAATAAATGGCAGATAAGACCGTCAAAGAACTGGCAGAAATGGTAGGCAAAACTACAAGTGCTGTAAAGCAGCAATTAGTAGATGCTGGCCTGCCTGCTCGCGCAGAGGATGACCTAGTCACCGAGTTTGAGCAAGAGAAGTTGGTGACGTATTTAAAACAAAGTCATGGTCAAAACGAAAAGCGTCGTATTAGTCTCAAATCTAAGACAACGAGTACCGCTCGTGTGACTGGCTCTTCGGGTAAATCTAAGAGCGTTAATGTTGAAGTACGCAAAAAGAAAGTATTTGAGAAGCCGGATCCAAAGAAAATAGCTGAAGAATTAGCCGCGCGAGAGCAGGCTCTCATTGAATCTCAAGAGCGTGCTGCTAAAGAAGCAGAAGAACGTGCTGCGACCAAGAAAAAAGCAGAAGAGCGCCAAGCAGCAACTTTAGCTGCAATGCGTGCAAGCTTAGGCTCTAGCAAAAAATCAGACGACAAAAACGATGATATTTCCACCTCAGTTGTCGTTAAAAAAGGCGGTAAAGCGAGCAAAGCCACCGTTGAAGTCAAGCCTAAAGAGCAGCCGAAGAAAAAGGTTACTGCTACTAAACCTAAAGTTGAGACAGCTGCTGAGCGTAAAGCTCGCGAAACTCGTGAGAAAGAAGAAGCGCGTCTACGTGAAATCGAATTAGAAACTCGCCGTACTCAAGCAGAAGAAGCGCAAAAGCGTACGCTTGAGCAAATGCGTAAAATGGCTGGTAAATATACCGATCGTGAGCCTGTTGCCGAAGTGCGTAAAGATGAACCATTGGCTGAAGGCCTGGTCGGTGATGCATTAGAAGAGTCATTTGAAAAAGAACGTCGCGAAATCAAACGCGGTGCAAACAGCACGGGTGCTCGTGGTCGTCGTCGTAAGAATCAAGATGAGCGTGAAATCAAAAACCGTAAAAACGGTTTGCGTTCAACACAAGCATCACAACATAAGTTTGAAAAACCTGTCGAAAAAATCGTCTATGATGTTGAGATTAGTGAGCACATCACTGTTGCAGATCTTGCACAGCGTATGGCAGTCAAGGCTCGTGAAGTCATTAAATTATTGATGAAAATGGGTGAAATCGCTCGCGAATCAGATACCATCGATCAAGCGACAGCAAGTCTGATCGTTGAAGAGATGGGTCACAACCCTGTCCTTGTCAGTGATACCAAGGTCGAAGACGATCTACAAGATGCCGTTGATGAGCGCAGCAGTAACGTGCAAACCCGTCCACCTGTCGTCACTATCATGGGTCACGTTGACCATGGTAAGACCTCATTGCTTGATAAGATTCGCGAGACCAAAGTAGCGACTGGCGAAGCAGGTGGTATTACTCAGCATATCGGTGCTTATCACGTAGAAACCGATCGTGGTGTTATCACTTTCCTTGATACTCCAGGTCACGCGGCGTTTAGCGCAATGCGCTCACGCGGTGCTCAGGCAACTGATATTGTTGTACTTGTCGTCGCAGCTGATGATGGCATGATGCCACAAACGGCAGAAGCGATTGATCATGCACGTGCTGCTGGTACGCCAATCATTGTTGCTATTAATAAAATGGATAAGCCAAGTGCTGATCCTGACCGTGTTCTCAATGAATTGACTACCAAAGAAGTCGTCACAGAAGAATGGGGTGGCGACACACCAATGGCACGTATTTCAGCCAAGACAGGCGAAGGTATCGACGACTTACTAGAGTTTATTAGCTTGCAAGCTGAGTTAATGGAGTTAGAGGCGCCACTAGACGGTGCTGCACAAGGTGTGGTTATTGAATCAAGACTCGAAAAAGGTCGTGGCCCTGTGGTTAGTGTTCTAGTTAAGAAAGGCACGTTGAAACAAGGCGACTTGGTTCTAGCTGGTGAGCACTATGGTAAAGTACGTGCACTAACTGACGAGAATGGTCAACGTGTTAAATCAGCTGGCCCTTCTATTCCTGTAGAGATTTTAGGTCTGCCTGAAACACCTGCGGCTGGTAGTGAATTCTTAGTAGTAACGGACGAGAAAAAAGCGCGCGAAGTTGCGGCCTTTAGAACTAACCGTGAGCGTGAGCGCCAACTTGAGCGTCAAAATGCCATGCGTTTAGAAAGCATGTTCGATCAGATGGGTCAAGGCGATGTGTCATTCTTGAACATTGTATTGAAGACAGACGTACGTGGTTCACTTGAAGCACTACTAGCTGCCCTAAATGAATTGTCTACTGATGAAGTAAAAGTCAGAGTTATCAGTTCAGGTGTTGGTCCTATCTCTGAGTCTGACGTAACACTTGCAGAATCTAGCGAAGCGGTATTGTTAGGCTTTAACGTCCGTGCAGATGCCACCGCACGCCGTAAAGCAGATACAGCTAACATGGATATTCGTTACTATAGTGTCATCTATGGTTTGATTGATGATGTGAAATCTGCAATGAGTGGTATGCTTGCTCCTGAACATCGTGAGAAAATCTTGGGTGTTGCAGAAGTTCGTGAAGTATTCCGCTCTAGTAAGTTTGGTGCGGCTGCTGGTTGTATGGTGGTTGAAGGTACAATCTATCGCAACAAACCTATCCGCGTATTGCGTGATGACCAAGTCATCTTTACTGGTCAATTGCAATCATTACGTCGTTATAAAGAAGACGTCAATGAAGTACGTACTGGTATGGAATGTGGTCTGGCCGTTCGTGGCTATGATGTCGAAGCTGGCGATAAGATCGAAGTCTTTGAAATTCAAGAGTTCGCCCGTACTATCTAAAGCCGCTGTTCGATAACAGAGTATGTAGCAATGCAATATGCCAAATGTGCTGAGCATGCTAGATACTCTGTCGATATTCAGCTGTACTTAGGCCTATCAGGTACACCCTGCTAGGCCTTTTTTAGCAAATATCATTACTACATTTTTTAGCAAACAGTTCTATATATTAATAACAATAGACCCATTAAAGTAAGGTAACAACATGAACCAACGTTTACAACGCTTATCCGATCAGATCCAGCGTGAGCTTGCTGTTCTTATTCGTGATGAAGTCAATGATCCTCGTCTGACAGGTTTTGTCACAATCTCCAGTGTCAAAGTGAGCCCAGATTTAGGCTATGCAGATATCTATGTCACTATCATGGAGCCTGAGCTCAATGATGCCATGACTAAGACCAATCACGTAGAAAGCGTCAAAGTACTGAATAAAGCAGCAGGGTTTTTGCGTACTGAGCTGAGCCATAGCCTAAAAACACGTACTACGCCGCGCCTACGCTTTCACTATGATGAAGTGACTGCTCGTGGTAACTACATGATGGACTTGATTAATAAAGCCGTCAACAAAACTGAGCAAAACGAGAATGACGAGTAAGTTATTATTATGTCTATAACGTCTAAGCAACCTGATAAAAAAGCCAGCAAAGCACCTGAAAAAATAAAAGTTTCAGGGGTTATCTTGGTGGACAAACCCAAAGGTATGACTTCACAGCAAGTTGTGTCGAAAGTGAAGTATTTGTTTAAGTCACCGATACACGATAGCAAAAAGGCTGGTCATACTGGTACGCTTGATCCGATGGCAACTGGTTTATTGCCGATTTGCCTAGGCGAAGCGACCAAGTTTAGTCATTATCAACTGGATGCTGACAAGTCTTATCAAGCAACGATTTTGCTTGGTAGTCAAACCGATACGGGTGATGCAGACGGTCAAGTGGTGGCACAATCATCTATTCCAACATTTGATGATGTTTCATTGGCTACTATCGCACAGCAATTTCTGGGCCCTCAGCAGCAGATACCACCGATGTATTCAGCATTAAAAAAAGATGGCAAAAAACTGTATGAGTATGCCCGCGCTGGTATTGAAATTGATAGGCCACCGAGAGATATCATTATTAAGGCGATTGAGCTGCATGCGATTGATGATATACAGATTTGTTTGACAGTCACTTGTACCAAAGGGACTTACGTACGCGTATTAGCAGAGGATATTGCAAAAAAGCTAGGAACGCTTGGACATTTAACGGCATTGCGTCGCACGCAAGTCGGTAATTTTAGTATTGATGATTCTATTGCACTATCGGCTTTAGAAGACAAAGACTTAGATAGCCGACACTCTCAGTTATTGCCTGTCGATGCGTGTATTGATATCGATGCTGAGTTGGTACTGACCGAAGAACAGTGCGCGCGCGTACATATGGGACAGCGCTTAAACGTATCCGATAGCTTGATAGGTAAGCTTAGAGATTATGTTGCAAGCAATGCTGCTCATCAAATATCCCATGCCAGTGAAGCAGAAACCAATATTGCTGGTTCTGATATCGGTACTGAAGACAGCATGGACATCTCGCAGCCTTTACAGCACGAGTTAGCTGTTGATATACGCTTGCTAAATGAGCAAGGAGCATTTCTTGGATTGGGCGCCATTAGCCTCAATGGACGCTTACAGCCCAAAAAGCTTATCCAACGTTGAGGCTGTATTAATAAATGCTGATCAGTAGGCAACGGTTTTTGTCTGCTTTACTAATGGTTTACACTAATCACATACCGTCACATTTTATTGCAGGTTTCGCCTATGGTGAAACCTGTTTTTTTTATACAGTGTATATACCAGTTAAGGACAGCTGCATAAAATGAAAATGGACGACAATAATAACCAAAAAATAGAATTATAACCAAGGACATTTTCTAATAAGTATAAAACCAGTCAAGGGAAGACTATTAACGATGTATAACATTAATGAATGATAAAAATATTAAAACAAATGAATTAATACAAACTCAATGCTAAATACAAAAGGAAATATTATGAAAACGATCGCTTTTTTACTACACAATAACTTCGAGCAAGCAGAATATGAAGATGTGAATAACCAGCTAAAAAACAAAGGTTATAAGACGCTACTGATCACTACGAACGATGCTAAAGAAGTCCAAGCCATGCAGCAGGATGTAAATAAAGGTGATACCTTTACTGCTGATATCTTCGTAAAAGATGCAAATGTTTCCGATTATGATGCATTGGTATTGCCAGGTGGTACAGTGAACGCTGATACTATTCGTGGTAACAAAGACGCTCATAAGGTTATCAATGCCATTAACGACGCAGGTAAACCATTAGCTGTGATTTGTCATGCACCTTGGGCACTTATCAACACGGGCATTGCTAAAGGCAAAACACTAACCGCCTATCATACGCTGCAAACCGATCTAGAAAATGCTGGTGCGACGTACGTCGATAAGACTGTACAAGTCGATGGCAGTTTAATTACTTCACGTAATCCAGATGATATCAGTAATTTTGTCGATGCTATCGACAAAGCATTGTCTTAAATTTTGCTTTATTTATTGAAAGATGAAAAATTAAAAATTCTCAACTATTTATAATTACAATTAAAGATATAATTACAATTAAGGAAAATATTATGTCTAACTCTAACCCAAATGATACTGAACTTGAGCAACAACGTGCTGAATCGGCAACGGCCGCTCTTAAGAGTCAAACTGAAGACAACCATACTGAAAACAGCGAAGCAGCAGCAGACCGCATTGCTAGTAATGTAAAAGATGCTAAAGAAGACAAATAGTATCTTTGTGTGTCATTCAGCCTAGAATGGTACAGCTGCATTTGGCTTTAGCTTAGTAGCAATAATTATTTTAGTATTGGTAACTGTAAAATAGATATTTTGAAAAATAATAATGTAGGAGCTAACATGAGTAACTCAACAGATAATATGGATGCGCAAGAAAAAAAAATTCAGCAATTATCAGAAGACATTGATCCTGGTGAGGATGCTACTCCTGATAGTTTGGCAGAAGCCACCACAGCGTCACCACTTGACGATGACGAGCTAGGTGGCAATGCAACACAAGATGATATTAACAAATAAGCAAACATTGTCATCTGTTGATAAACTGTCCTCCCATTAAGGCCAGATCTAAATTTACAAGTTTTATGAAAAACTGCTGATAGTTCAGCAGTTTTTTGTTATAATTGCCCTCACATTTAAATCAGGTTTTGAATAATGTATGTTAGTTAGATCCACACCTTAACTAGGTGTTGACGTTGATAAATATAATGCATACGTTCAAACGTGTTAAATGGTCGTTATCTTTAACTGAATTTGTCGTACACTAGGTCAACTCTAGTAATGCAGGGTTGTCCTGAATGGCGCGCAAGTTATTTTATTTACTATTCTACTGCTTTTAATCTGACTCAAATTGTAGTCCGTTTTTAAAGTTTTTAGCATTGCCGGAGATATTTATGCTAACTAATACCGATCGTGAACAAATCATCGCTCAATACCAACGTGGCGAAAACGACACTGGCTCCCCAGAAGTTCAAGTAGCTTTGTTGAGCGCTCGTATCAACGATTTGCAGAATCATTTCAAAGAACATAAAGCTGACCATCATAGCCGTCGCGGTCTTATCCGTATGGTTAACACGCGTCGCAAATTGCTTGATTACCTAAAAGGTAAAGATCTTGGTCGCTACACCACTCTTATCAGTCAGTTAGGTCTACGTCGCTAATCTAACGACAATAATACGAGTGGGTGGTAAAACAAAGGACGCCATTATATGGCAGAATCTTAAAATTTTTGCTAACCGCTTGGAACTTGTTTGTTGTTATCGATAAAATAGATTTTTCTAAAAACGGTGTGGAATAGTTTCACGCCGTTTTTTTATGCTTATTCATTTTGAAAGCTATGTTTAGATAGCACCATTTGTCTAAAACACATCAATGTCGACAAACATCAGCTACCAAAAATAATGATAATGATGCTGATTGGGCGTTAAAATCAGTATTTCCTATCGATAACGGCTCTGTTCTGCAATTAATTGGTCAATGGCTATAAATCACTGTAAAATAATGCCTTGTGAGTTCGATAGTATATCTACTGAATATATAGCGACTACTGATAAAGTACTTGTCTCTTAGCTTACTGCGTAAATAGCTGATTCTTGAGAGCGTAGACATAGCCTGGACGGTCTTTAGCGCCGAAGTCTTTTGACTTAATGTCTGTTTGATAGTATTTATAGTAAAGCCAAAATTGAACGACCAAATATACATAATAGTACGATGTCTAGCACGAAAAGATATATGAAATAATTAGGTAAAGTTATTGGCATTGATTGAGATGATTTCTAATAGAGAGATTGTCAGTTAATGACCATATACACAGAATTTTAATGACAGATATCAGGTTTTTCAAAGCTGATATCACTTTTGTCAGTCAACATTAGGAAGATTATATGACAATGTTTAATACCATTAAGCGTGAATTTCAGTACGGCGATCAGCAGGTCGTTATCGAGACAGGCCGAATTGCCCGTCAAGCAAACTCTGTATTAGTACATATGGGTGGCGTGACCGTACTTGTCGCAGCAGTCGTAAAATCAGAAGCCAAAGAAGGTCAAAACTTCTTTCCATTGACCGTAAACTATCAAGAAAAAATGTACGCTGTGGGTAAAATCCCAGGTGCTTACGGCAAACGTGAAGGCCGTGCGAGCGAGTTTGAAACGCTGACCTCTCGCTTAATCGACCGTCCGATTCGTCCGTTATTTCCTGAAGGTTATGTAAACGAGATTCAAATTACTGCCACCGTCGTGTCATCAGACAAGACGCAGCACGCAGACATCGCCGCGATGATTGGTGCATCAGCGGCATTGGCAATCTCAGATGCGCCGTTTAACGGTCCTATCGCTGGCGCACGCGTTGGCTTTATCGATGGCGAATACGTGCTAAACCCAACGCTTGAGCAGCTAGAAACCAGTGACCTTGACCTTGTGGTTGCGGGCACCAAATCAGCAGTATTGATGGTTGAATCAGAAGCAGCAGAGCTGTCAGAAGACCAAATGTTAGGCGCAGTCTTGTACGGTCACGAGCAGCAACAAATCGTCATCGACAACATCGTTGCCCTTGCTGAAGAAGTGGGCACACAAAAGCAAGAATTCACCGCGCCTGCTGCCAATGCTGAGCTAGAGTCTGCGGTAAAAGCGCAGTTCGGCGACAAAATCGCTGAAGCCTACACCATCACTGAAAAGCAAGAGCGTTACGCGGCCCTTGATGAGATTAAGCAAGCCATCATTGAGAGCCTAGCAGGTGATGCTGAAGCGGACGACTACAGTGACAAAGTGTCTGAGCTCAAAGACATCTATGAAGAACAAAAATACCGCACCGTGCGTGACAATATCCTATCAGGTAAGCCACGTATTGATGGTCGTGATCTTGAGACGGTTCGTGCACTTGACGTACAGGTTGGCGTATTGCCATACACGCATGGCTCTGCGCTATTCACGCGCGGCGAGACGCAGGCATTGGTTACCACCACGCTAGGCAACACCCGTGATGTCAATATGATTGACTCACTAGGTGGCACGATTCGCGACCATTTCATGCTGCATTATAACTTCCCACACTTTTCAGTAGGTGAGACAGGTCGTGAAGGCGCGCCAAAGCGTCGTGAAATCGGTCATGGTCGCCTAGCACGCCGCGGTGTACAAGCGATGCTACCAGACAGCGAGCGCTTCCCATACGTCATCCGTGTGGTATCAGAAATCACTGAATCAAACGGTTCATCTTCTATGGCGTCTGTTTGCGGTGCAAGCTTGGCGTTGATGGATGCAGGCGTACCATTAAAAGCACCAGTTGCTGGTATCGCGATGGGTCTGGTTAAAGAAGGCGAGCGTTTTGCTGTCTTGTCAGATATCTTAGGTGACGAAGATCATCTAGGCGATATGGACTTTAAAGTAGCTGGTTCTAAAAACGGTATCACTGCACTACAGATGGATATCAAGATTGAAGGTATTACCCCTGACATCATGGAGCAAGCGCTTAAGCAAGCCCACGCTGGTCGTATCCATATCTTGGACGCAATGAACCAAGTATTGCCTGAGAGCCGTACTGAAATCAACGCTCATGCACCAAACTATGCCGTTATCGAAATCAACCCAGACAAAATTCGTGACGTTATCGGTAAAGGCGGTGCAACTATCCGTCAGCTAACCGAAGAGACTGGTGCGGTTATCGATATCGATGACGCTGGTACGATTCGTATCTTTGGTGAAAACAAAGCAGCGACTAAAGCCGCTATCGGTAAAATCGAAGCAATAACTGCTGAAGTTGAAGTTGGCAAAACTTATGAAGGTACGGTTGCTCGTATCGTCGACTTTGGTGCGTTTGTTAACCTATTACCAAACACTGATGGCCTAGTGCACATCTCACAAATCGCAGAAGAGCGCGTAGAAAATGTATCTGATTATCTGAAAGAAGGTCAGGTCGTTAAAGTGCTTGTGCAAGACGTTGATAACCGCGGCCGTATCAAACTGACGATGAAAGGTGTTGAGCAGAACTAAGGCTCAGTATTTGATGTAGTTTGATTCATAAAAACCGCCTTGGGATGCTCTTATGAGTGCCCAAGGCGGTTTTTTTATAGGCGCAAAAAAATGATGACTGGCTAGAGAGCCATTTATAAATCAATGCTTTTGGGCATATGTATATCGATACGCAGTTTTGGTAGGTCTTGTAAATACGTGGTCAATAATGGCAACGTATCAGTCTGCCAATCTAGAGGTAGCGAATTTATACTCCCATTTTTATTAGATATAGGATCGCGAGGATTATCGGAGATAAGCGGACGAGCGAGTAGCGCAACCCTACGGATACCCTGATAGCGTATGAGCGGAATTAATTTCTGCTGTAGGTCAATCAAAGCCGCGATGAGCCAACGCGACCGCGCAGGATGGTATGGGTGGTTTGATACAGCAAGGTTGGCGATATAACTTGGTTGATTGCCGTTACTACTGATGCCAAGACCAGATTGCTCACGTGTGCGCTTATACAGTAAGCAGCTGCCGACACTCAGACTGCCATCACGGCACACGCTATGATAATGATGATAGTTATCAGGAAACAATGTTTTGGCTCGCGTGAGCACAGGGTCTAGAATGACACCAGCGTTATTGACAGGTAAAACAAGCAGCTGTGCATTGCTATTTAAAATAGAGGCATGCGTAAGTTGTAGAATCGCCATTATAGACCTCTTTGTGAAAATCCTGCGTTTATTGTGTCTCTGTACTAGTAGAGCTATCCGCTTCTAATTGTGCTATTTG
Source organism: Psychrobacter pacificensis (assembly GCF_900101915.1). Taxonomy (GTDB): domain Bacteria; phylum Pseudomonadota; class Gammaproteobacteria; order Pseudomonadales; family Moraxellaceae; genus Psychrobacter; species Psychrobacter pacificensis. The sequence goes on from NZ_FNAL01000008.1 coordinate 39,433, forward strand.
CTGTTCAAGTAGAGCGATTTGTTCTGCTTTCATATCGGTTAGCTGTTTATTCATTGCCAATTGCTCAGCAGCCAACTTTTCTTGTTCAGCTAAGCGTTTACGTTCATCTTCTAAACGATCAATTTCTTCTTTGGCTAAGCTGTCCGTCTTTGGCAGCGGTGCATTTAAGATAGCTTTAGGGTTTCGCGTTTCAACACCCTTATTGTCGTCTGCACTGGCGCTTTCATCAGTGAAACTGCTGTCAGTGAGTACAGTGTCAGGCTCATCAGTTATGACGTGTGGAGTTGAAGCCGCTTGAGCAGCCTCGGTTTGCTTATTCATCGTAGTTGATTGAATGATAGGTGAAACCACTTCTGGCTCGGGTTTTACCCAAAGTAAGTAACCAACAGCAATGAGTATCACCGCAAAAATAAGGATAATCCAAACTCGTCGGCCAGCTGTCGCAGATGTTGCCCTAGAAGGCTTGGTCGATAAAGGGCGCATTTTTTTACGGTTCATATTATGATCGATTTGTGTCAAGAATATAAGTAGACCTACTATAGCAAACTCAAAATAAAAAGCCTATCTATTGATAGATAGGCTTAAGTCAGTATGAAATAGTGAGTTGCTTAGGTGGTAGTCTAGAAACAACACTGGATAACTAGGGTTTGAACTTGACTGTACCACTGGTGCCTGTTGTCATGGCATCGCGAGCAAGCTGATCCTCAAGATGGTTTTTGGCGCTGATGGCATCAGGGTCAGGGCGATGTTCCGAATGTCCGCATTTTGTGCATTCGATGTATTCATCTGGCGCTGGCGTAACAATATTTATCTGTACCACAGCGTCCATCTCCTGGCATTTTGGACAGCGCACTCCTGCTAAAAATCGACGTTTAGGGCTTGATGACTGATAGCGCATTTAGATAGCCTCGCGTGTTGTTTGAGCATTTGCAGCATCAGTGTTTTTTGCATCAGTGAAACCGTTATGGCGTAGCAAGGCATCTATGTTCGCACTACGGCCACGGAAGTTTTCGAAATTGGTTTTGGCTGGAAAACTGCCTCCAACAGACAGGATCGACTCACGAAAAGCTTTACCCGTTGCTGGGTTAAAAATACCGTCTTCTTCAAACTTACTAAACGCGTCAGCTGATAGCAGCTCAGCCCATTTATACGAGTAATAACCTGCAGCATAGCCACCTGCGAATATATGGCTGAAGCCATTGGCAAAGCGGTTATAGTCAGGTGTTTGCATGATAGCGATATCGCTACGCACGGCATTTAAAGTCGCTAAGATACCCTCATAATTAAGTGCTGGTGTATGGGCATGAATCAGCAAATCAAACAGCGCAAACTCAATCTGGCGCAGCGTTTGTAGGCCGCTTTGGAAGTTTTTGACAGCCAATAGTGCATCAAGTTTGTCTTTAGGCAATGGCTCGCCAGTGTCGACATGACTGCTAATAAGGGCAATGCCTTCAGCATCCCAAGCCCAGTTTTCCATAAACTGACTAGGAAGCTCGACGGCATCCCATTCGACGCCATTGACACCCGCGACATCACCGACCGTCACTTGAGTTAACAAATGATGTAAGCCGTGACCAAATTCGTGGAATAAGGTCAGCACCTCTTCATGGGTCAATAAGCTTGGCTTGCCATCAAGTGCGGGCGTAAAATTGCCAACCATGAAGCAAACAGGTAGCTGCTGATGGTTTTGTTCCTCGTAACTGTAACGAGATTGAAAACCACTCATCCAAGCACCGCCGCGCTTGCCGCTACGAGCAAACAAATCAAAATAAAATCCGCCAATCAATTGATCATCAGCATCAAACAGTTGGTAAAAACGTACGTCATCGTGCCAGCGTGATACAGAATGATCATCTGCACCCTCATAGCTTTGCTCTTGTACTGTAATACCATATAGACGTTCGACAATGGCAAACAAACCGCTCGTCACTTTTGGCAGTGGGAAATAAGGACGAATCTCTTCTTGTGACAAGCTAAATTCACTTTGTTTTACTTTCTCAGCGATGTAGGCGCTATCCCAAGGTTGCAATTCATCAATGCCATAATCCTGCGCACACCTCTGTAACTGTGCTAAATCTTTCTGCGCGGCCGGGGTCGCTTGAGTGGCCAAGTCACGCAGGAACGTTTCTACCTCTGAGACACTGTCTGCCATCTTAGTCGATAGAGAGACTTCAGCATAGTTAGCAAATCCTAATAACTTGGCCTTTTGTTCACGTAAGGTGAGAATTTGGCTCATGATGTCAGCATTGTTTAATGACTCACCTTTAGCATTGGTATGCGTATCAAATTCAGAGGCGCGCGTGACATAAGCGCGATACAGCGTTTCCCGTAAGCTGCGGTCATCAGCGTGGGTCATAACCGCTAGATATATAGGAATGTTCAAGCTTGCGACATAATAAGGCGTCGGAAGCGCGTCTATATCTGTTTGACTCAGGGTGCCATTAGCAAGCTCACGCGTTTTGTACTGTGCACCTGCATCTGCCAATAGCGCCAAACCGCTCTCTGTTAAGCCTTTTAGCTGATTTGGTTGTAGAGGCAATGCAAAGGCTTGGGTTGCATCCAAGATATGATCTGAGAATGTCGCAGATAAGGTAGATAGCTCACTTTGAATAGCAGCAAATTTATCTTGCTCAGCTTGAGGCAAGGCGACCCCTGATAACTCAAAGCTACGTAGTGCCAGCTCGATCGCCCGCGCACGTGCCGGCTCAAGTGCCGCAAAAAACTCGGTATCATCGGCGATCGTTTGATAGCGGGTAAAAAGTGGCTGATGTTGACCAACCCGCGTCCCGTAAGCCGATAACTTGGGCAGTAGCTCGTGGTGGACATGACGAATCTCATCGTTACTCATCACGCCATTGAGATGAGACAAGATTCCCCAGCTACGATCTAGCGCTAGATTGATATGATCAAACTGCATCACATCTGCCAGCGCTTGCTCAGCGCTTAATTTTGCAATGCCAGTACTATTGTCAGCCCCCGCCGTCAAGTTATCTAAGAAACTATTGGCATCGTCGATAGCATTGATGACTTGGGTTTGTAATGTACTTGGCGCAGCATTGGTAAAATCAACAAGGCGCAAATCTGAAGAAGGAAGAGACATAAAGGTATCCGATATTAATGATTATTATGAAAGAAACATTGGGCAAACGTAGCTTTTAAATCGCGCTTGATACGAGCTAACTTTGCGATGTACTACGATTCGCGCCATTTAAAATTTATATTTAGTTATATAAAAGATGGGTTCATTTAGTCAAAATACAACCTGAGTACTTATAAACTAAAAGTGAATGCTTAAACTAAAAGTGAATGCTCAAAGGAAACGACAAATAATATAGTAAGCTGAGATGTTAGAAATCTTTAACAATACAGATTGCTCTACTTACAAAGTGCTATCATTTGCTTGCAAATTAACCCTATAGCGAGCTTAGGGTAGCTGTTAGCATCAAGATAAAGGAATTTAAAAATTGTACGCCGATCAGGCGTACAGATAGACAATGGACAAAAAATATTGATGAATTGACAGCATAATTCGTTGTTTATCGACAATGATTAGAGCTGCTATTAATAATAAATAAGGCAAGATGCCCTGACATTGTACACATAAAAGAATGTATAAAATCGAAAGTAAATGATAATAAAACAAGGAGCAATATATGAAAGCGACTCTTAAAAGCTTACGTGAAACCAAAGCCAATCCAGCGGTAAGTATCTTTGTTAAGACTCACCGCGCGCATCCAGCTAACGAGCAAGATCCTATCGCTCTAAAAAATCAGTTGAAAGTTGTCGAAGACCGCCTAAATAAAGAATATGATAAGAGCACAGCGACGACTATTTTAGATAATATTCATGCAAAGACCAAAGAATTAAATCATAACTATAATCTTGATACTTTAGCGATATTTGCTAGTACAGATGATGTGCAAATCGTCCGTATGCCAATCGATACGACCGAGCGCGTTGTCATATCAGACAGCTTTGCCACTCGTGATTTGGTGCGTGATATGGCCAGTGCGGTACATTACTACACGGTTGTCCTAACCCGCGATAATTCTCGTCTGATTGAAGCATCAAATGATCGCGTCATTAGAGAGTTTGATAAAGATGACGACATACAAAACAACATGGAAAATATCCAGTTTCCTGTTGAAAATAACGGGCTGTATAACACAGGTGACGGTGGGTCAGATCGTTCATCAAATAATGAAAGCAGCCACTTAAAAGAATACTTTAATCAAGTCGATAAAAGCGTACAAGAGCTATGGGGTGAGCACAAAATGCCACTCGTGATCGTTGGTGACGCCAAAAACATCGGTTACTATAAAGAAGTCTGCGACCGTCCAGACAACATCATTGCTACCGTGTCAAATGTTACTAATTTAGAAGATGGCAGCGCTCAGCATATCGTTGATAGTGTACAAGAAGCGGTAGAAGAATACCGTACATCATTACATCATGCTGCTTTGGGCGAAATCGATAAAGCCCGCGGTGCGAATATGCTGCAGACTGATCTGCAGGAAGTATACCGTAGTGCATTCCAAGGCGCTGGCGAGACCCTTTATGTACGTCGTGGCTATATCCAATCTGCCAAAATTGATGAAAAAGCGCAAACTCTAAGCCTTGTAAGCGACGCTAGCGCAGAAGGCGTGACTGATGATGCGATCGGTGAAATCATCGAGCATGTCATCCATAATGGTGGTAAAGCTGTATTTATGCCACAAGATATCATGGGTGAAGATCAACCAATCGCGTTGGTTACTCGTTACTAATTTAACGATGATCTAACAATAACACCTACGTGCGATATTCATTTATGAATTAGCCATTAATAATGCATAGGTGTAATATGAGAGCATTGGTTTGATATGAGCCAGTGCTCTTTTTATTTCTTTCATTACTATCACTCTGAGTGTTATCGTAGCTGAGCTATTGATTTTTACTCCATAAATATTGAGCGTACAATTAACCAAATTATGACTACCACCTCTTTTGTTTTAACTAGCTACAACATTCACAAAGGCATGTCACCACTAAACCGTCAGGTGAAAATGCAAGGTATTGCTCAAGCGCTAGAAACTGTGGGTGCTGATATATTGTGTCTACAAGAAGTGCAGGGACAAAACCTCAAACGTAACATGCAATATAATGAGTACCCCAATCAATCTCAGCATGAATGGTTTGGCGAATTTTTGGATTTAGAAAATAGCTATGGCAAAAACTCAGAATACGAGAATGGTCATCACGGCAATGCCGTATTAAGCCGGTTCCCATTAGACCCAAAGCACAATGTCAATATTACGGTCAATCGGCTAGAGCAGCGCGGCGTCCTGCATTGTGAAGTGCAGCCTATCGGTTGGGACAGACCAGTTGTTGTACTGTGCGCGCATCTAAATCTGTTTGAGCGTGACCGTATTAAGCAGTATCAGGCTATCAGCGATTATGTAAGAAATGAGATTGCACCTGATCAACCGCTCATCTTGGCAGGCGATTTTAACGATTGGAAAAAGATGTCTTGCGACAAACTGGCAACTGAGCTTGGTATGATAGAAGCATTTAGACATTGTCATGGCAAATTGCTACCGACATTCCCCGCAAAACTGCCAGTGCTCAGTTTAGATCGTATCTATCTGCGTAATTTGGTTGTCAAAGACGCATGGGTACATGGTGGAAAGCCGTGGTCATCATTGTCGGATCATTTGCCGATTAGTGCAAAGCTGATGCTGCCTTAATACTTTCTTAATACTTGGTGGTGATGTGCTCGGATGCACTGCCTTGATAATCTATCGAGACTAAAACATCTTTTTAGCAAAAATACTATCGACTAAAATCCCCCCTTATGAAATAGTCATCTAACTTGAAATAAATAGTAAGCACTAACTAATAAACAAAATATAAGGATATATCACTATGGCAACGCCATCTACTAACGACAATAACCAACAACCTCAACTCCCCAATACCCAGCACGCTGCCCTGATACGTGAATTCGGTGAACCAGAAGTAATGATATATCAGGATGGTGTCGACATCCCTGAATTACAGGACGATCAGGTATTGGTCAAAGTCGCCTATGCCGGTATCAACCCTGTCGATTATAAAACCCGCCAAGGCAAAGGGTGGGGCGCAGAAAATATACAAAAACAAAAATTCGACAATAACCAGCCTGCTATTTTAGGGTTTGACGTATCAGGTACAGTGGTTGATAGCAGCAGCGATGAGTTCGCTATTGGAGATCGCGTTGCCGCCTTGACCTTTACTGGTGGTTGCTATGCGCAGTACGTGGCGGTAGACACCAAAATGCTTGCCAAAGTGCCAGAGAATGTGACATTAGAGCAGGCAGGGGCATTGCCGTGCATTGGGCAAACAGCGCTACAGTTTGTGGAATTTGCAGATATCAAAGAGGGTGAGCATGTCGTAATCAATGCACCAGCAGGCGGCGTCGGTCACTTATTAATACAGCTATTAATGGACAAAGTAAGCCGTGATGATATTAAGGTCACAGTTATTTGCTCACCAGAAAAATATGCCAAGCTCGGTGAGCTTATCGATACTGACAAGCTGGCAGGCTGGATTGATTATACCAAAGACGAAGCGTTCCCTGACTTGCAAGCCGACGTACTACTTGACTTAGTTGGCGATGATGCTGGCGTGCGCGCCCTGAGTGTGCTCAAATCGGGCGCGCGCGTGAATGTGTTGCCAACCATTTGGGTCGATAAACTCAAAGAAGCAGGCGAGCAAAAAAGCTTAGAAGTATCAGGGTATAAAGCGCAGCGTAGTGGTGATGATATGGCGCGTGTTTTACAGCAAGTCGCTGATGGTCAATTAACCTTAAAAATCCAAAAAATCTATCCTTTATCAGAAGTGGTAGCCGCGCACCATGAGCTACAAAAGGGCGATGCATTCGGAAAAATTGTCCTTGCTGCTTCTGAATAAGGGGCGCTAACCAGTTTTTTAAAAATCATAGGATCCTTTACGTACTTCATAAAGCTCTACAAGAATGGTGTCTCTGACAACACAACAGGCCTACTCTCTAATGTTGTCTGCTGTAGGATAGTGAGAGACACGCTGATAAATGAAGTAATAACAAAGGATGTTCTATGATTATGAATAAAGACATTGAAAATAAAGATACAGAGAATAAAAAACAGACGAAAAAGTAACGGATCATGTGGCCTAGACATGAATGATAAAGGCGAGCAGTTGTTTGCCATGTCTTTGTTGGCGGTGGCTACTTCTGCCTCTGCTGAAGCGCGCAAAGCAGCACTGGATGATACCCGTGCGATGATTAAAGATCCAGAAACGCAGACATTTAATCAGATTAATGAAGAGGTCATGTCGCGGGTACTGCGTCAGACAGCAACCAAAGTGGCCACCAATATGGTCAAAACGAAAGCCGCGCAAATCATTCCTGCGGTGGGTGCAGTAGTGGCAGGCGGTGTTAATGCCAACTATAGTGAATTCAGTATAAAAACGATACAGTGGGACTGGGATAATTTTTTCGCAGCCTCTGTCTGCGTAGGCACAGCACGCAAGGAAAATTTAGACCAGTTCCACCTTGATATATAATGTATCTGTTTTATTTAGGATTGACTATATACGGCCAATGTCTGTGAAGCGGCGTATCAATGCTACCGTGAACGTTTTTTAGATCGCATTGCATAGGTAATCGTTTACTCAACCTGACCATGGCAATTTTAGTTTGCAAGCATTTGACGAAATGTCAGGCTAATCCGTCCAGTATCGACTGTTTTTGTTTTCGTGATTGTATGCTTCCAAAAGCGCTGTGTGTCTCCATGCATGACAATTAATTGTCCAGACTCAAGATAAAGCGCGACTTTTTCTTGAGTTTTTTTGTGCTTAAAGACAAATTTGCGGGTGGCACCAAGGGAGAGAGATGCAATGATTGGTTGATGACCGAGCTCTTTTTCATCATCGGCATGATAGCCCATGCCATCAGTGCCAGTTGGATAATAGTTGAGCAAGCAGGTGTTGAAATGTGCTGCAATACCGATGTCTGCCAACGCTTTTTCTACATATTGTTTCACGTGGAACACTATATCTGACCATGGTACTGTTTGCCGCGTATGCCCTGAATACTGATAGTCTGCATCCGCGTCTCCCATCCAGACAATTTGGCGAGTCGTCACATGAGTTTTACCAAATAACGTCACTATATCCGATTGCCAAGGCAACTCATTTAACAATGTATCGTATAGGGTATTGGCATCGTTTATGACTATGCCTAGATCGTTTACATTACCATCATAGGGCAATATATTATCTGTGGGTGCGGGCGCAAAAAGGTCAGTCATAGATCAATAGTTATCTCTCATTATTTGCTGCGTTGATAGTGCTCTTGAATGATCTGAGCACACAGTTTGGGCGCTTCCATTGGCAGCAGGTGACCATAGTCTAGCAATGAGATGATGCTGCTATCAGGCACAAATTTTTGCCATTGTTGTCGTACCTTATCATTGATGAATAAGGTAGGCTTACCGGTAATCAGCGTATAAGGGCAGCGTAGTTTTTTGAGCGCGGCATCGATATGAGGGGCGCTAAAATAGTTGGCCAGCTCTTGCTCTGGAGCAAACATCAAGCTGTAACTTCCATTTGGATTTTTGCTCAAGCTCTGTTCGGCAAATATCTGCAAGTGTTCATCACTGATTCGTCTATAAGCACGCTGCGCACGCAAGTTGTCATAATGAGCATCGACACTTGGCCACGTAGATTGCCGATTTACTGTGCTTTTGAAAGGCTCACGACTCAGCAGGATAGAGCGCGGTAACAGATTATACAAAATAGCTTGGTTTTTGGTGAATGTGACAGGCTCTATCAGATATAGCTGCGAAAACAGCTCTGGACGTTTGGCTGCTGCCATGGCTGTGGCGGTTGCGCCTTGTGAATGTCCGATACCGACGACAGGCTTATCTTGTGTTTTTTCTAAAAACTCAATAAGCAGGTCAGCATCTTGCTCACGCGTTAGACGACGGCTGTGCGGTTTGTCATACCAATAGCCACGCAGGGCAAGTGAGCTGATATCAAACTCAGTTGCCAGCTCATTTAGCAATGGCGTATAGGTACCAACGGTGAAACTATTACCACCATAAAAATGCGCGGGTGTGCGGCGATGGTTATCTGTTTGAACTGACTGATTGAGCTGGCTAAGATGATAGTAACGTGCTTTTTTACCATCAAGATTGATGCTGTTTGTAAATGCTTCCATAAAATAAACACTTCCTTGTGATTTATTTTGATGGGTCTTAGTTGTCTTCACCTAAGAAACCACCGCTTTGACGTTGCCATAATTTAGCATAGACGCCATCGCGTGCGAGCAGCGCCTCGTGACTGCCTTGTTCAATAATACGCCCTTTGTCCATCACTACTAGTCGATCCAGTGCCGCAACGGTTGATAAACGGTGGGCAATGGCAATCACGGTTTTGCCAGTCATCATGTCGTTTAAGCTTTCAGTAATAGCAAATTCGATTTCAGAGTCAAGGGCACTCGTGGCTTCATCAAGCAGCAAAATTGGTGCGTTTTTCAGCATTACGCGGGAGATGGCGATACGCTGGCGCTGACCACCTGAGAGTTTGACGCCGCGCTCACCGACCTGGGTATCAAGGGCGGTGTTGCCTTTGTCATCGCTTAAGTCTTTGATAAAGTCCCATGCTTGGGCTTGCTTAGTGGCTTCAATAATTTCAGCATCGGTGGCATCTGGACGACCATAAGCAATGTTTTCACGGATGGTACGATGCAATAATGAGGTATCTTGGGTCACCATACCAATTTGCTGGCGCAGTGACTCTTGAGTGACCTCATCAATTGCCTGTCCATCAATAAAGATTTTGCCACTATCGACATCAAAGAAGCGTAGTAGTAAATTCACCAAGGTTGATTTGCCTGCCCCAGAGCGTCCGACCAGACCGATTTTTTCACCTGGTTTGATGTCCAAATAAAAGTCATCTAGCAGCTTCACACGGTTGCTCGCCAGTGCGGTACCTGCATTGTGCGCCTCATCGACGCGCGCGCCTTCATCATCGGCAGCGATCATATCCTCTTCGTAACCAAAATCAATATGATCAAAGACAATACGACCATCAGTGACCGTTAGTGTTTGCGCATTAGGTTTATCGACGATTTTTTGCGGGGCTGATAGAGTACGCATACCATCTTGTACCGTACCAATACTCTCAAACAAACTGGTGGTCTGCCACATAATCCAGTGGGTCAAACCGTTTAAGCGCAGTGCCATAGCAGTCGCTGCGGCAATCGCACCAACACCAACATCACCTTGTTGCCACAAATATACACCGATAGCTGCAGTCGAGCCAATCAAAGTCACACTGATGGCATGGTTGACGACCTCAAGATAGCTGACCCAGCGCATCTGTGCGTGTACCGTACCCAAAAACTGATTCATCGCGTATTTGGCATAACCCAATTCGCGCTGCGAGTGGCTAAACAGCTTGACGGTCATGATATTGGCATAAGCATCGGTGATGCGTCCTGTCATCAACGCACGGGCATCCGCTTGGACAATGGCCGTACGTTTGAGGCGCGGAATAAAGTACCACATGGAAAGCCCAAACAGTACAAACCAAACCGCAAATGGAATGAGCAGCAAGCTGTCTAGATTAAACAAAATCACCCCAGTAGTGACAAAATACACCACCACATACATCATCATATCGGTGATGGTCATCACTGTATCACGCACGGCCAATGCCGTTTGCATCACCTTTGCTGAGACACGTCCTGAAAACTCATCTTGATAAAACTGCATCGACTGCCCAAGCATTCGGCGGTGAAAACGCCAGCGCATCTGCATCGGAAACACGCCTTGGATCACTTGAAAATGTACCAATGACGATAAGGCAATCCAAAATGGGCTAAGGATTAACACAGCAAACATCAGCAGTAGCATGTCGCTTTTTTCTGCCCACAGTGTCTGCGGGGTATAAGCACCCAGCCAATCCACCAAGTTACCAATCCATGCAAACAACATGGCCTCATAGACCCCAACACCTGCGGAGAGGATCATAAATAAGAACAGCCAGCCACGTAAACCATGAGTACAGGCCCACAAAAACTTCAACAACCCCTTACGAGGCAATGGCATGGGCGTTTCTGGGAAGGCAGGAAGACGGGATTCAAAAAAACGAAAGAGAGCGTTCATAGGCGGCAATAATACGTCAAAACAGAGCGGTTTTGAGTCGTTACTTATGTTAATAAAATAGCAGGGTATTTTATCAAAACTTGGCAATCAGGCGTGCAGTAAATTGTAATTGATCCATGCATCGTGCTTTTGGTTGATACGTTATTGCCAATAACGCGCGTGGAAATACGGATAAATAGATTGCTGTCAAAAATATATTTTGCTACCTTCTAGACCGCAACTGGCTTAGTTGATCGAATGATGAGCGTTGTCATCATATTTTTTAATGAAATCAGTGGAATACAAAGCGGCTTACTTGATGCTGCGCCACCAGTGTATGGATAATAAATACCCAGTACTAGGGTTCAAAAGGTAGGCCTTAATGATGTATCTAACCATTGCGGTGCTGTGTAGCGTCGCTGTTTCAGTGCTTTTAAAAATACTACGCCAAAAGAAAATGGATATTCGTCAGACCATTGTCGCAGGTTATCCCGTCGCTTTTTTACTGACTTGGCTTTTATTGAAGCCTGATGTCGGCGCCATACATGCGCTAGATAGTGCTTGGGGTATTATCATTGCACTTGGCATTTTACTCCCATCAGTATTTATTATTCTTGGACGTGCTATTGAGGCGGTGGGAATGGTGGCAACGGATGCCTCCCAGCGCTTATCACTTATTATTCCGATCATTGCCGCTTTTTTGCTATTTGGTGAGGTGCTGACAGGTACGCGTGTGCTGGGGTTGGTACTTGGCTTTTTGGCACTAGGAGCACTGGTTTATCGACCACAGCAGACAGATACCCCTAAGCAAAAAAAATACACACCGCTGTGGTTATTCGGTGTATGGACGGGTTACGGCATCATCGATATCTTGTTTAAGCAGGTTGCCAAGCAGGGTACTGCTTTTCCGTTGACACTGTTTGTGAGCTTTGGCGTCGCAGGTTTATTATTACTCGTCTATCTGCTCGTCACTCGGGTGCGCTGGCAGGCAGACGCCCTTGTCGCTGGATTGCTACTTGGCGCGCTCAACATGGGTAATATTTATGCTTATATCAGAGCCCATCAAATGCTCTCCGATTCACCCAGTATTGTGTTTACGGGGATGAACGTGGGTGTCATCGCAGTCGCCACATTGATCGGAGTGGGCGCGTTTAAAGAACGACTCAATCGCATCAATTTGGTGGGGCTGCTACTCGCAGTATGCTGTGTGGGCGTCTTATTTTTGGCGTGAGATATGTTGTCCAAGGAAGGATAAAGTAGAATTTTTAGCAAAGTTGTCACGTTTTCTATATAGGCATACTTATCATCCTATGATAAGGTCATCTACAAATAGCAGACCTTATATAGGTGATAGAAAGCTTGATTTATAATGTTTAATTTCACTCAATAAAAATAGGATGTACTTTCAATGGAATACGACAATCAGTTGCAGCGCATAAAAAACGGTTCAGGGTTTATCGCTGCGCTCGACCAAAGTGGTGGCAGCACACCAAAGGCTTTAGAGAATTACGGCATCAGCGGCGATGAGTATGAGAATGATGAGGCCATGTTTGATTTGGTGCATGAGATGCGTGCCCGTATCATGACGTGCGACTGTTTTGACAATGAGCGTGTGCTTGGTGCGATCTTATTTGAAGATACCATGGAGCGTGACGTCAATGGTAAGTCGACCGCCAACTATTTGTGGGAAGACAAGCAAATCGTTCCATTCTTGAAGGTAGATAAAGGTTTGGCGGAGCAGATGAGCGGCGTCCAAGTCATGAAGCCGATGCCTAATCTAGACCTGTTGCTAGATAAAGCCAAGAACTATCCAATATTTGGTACCAAGATGCGCTCAGTCATTTATGAGCCAAATGTCGATGGTATTGAGCTCGTTGTACAGCAGCAGTTTGATGTGGCCAAGCAAATCATCTCAAAAGGCTTGATGCCAATCGTTGAGCCAGAGGTCAATATTGATAGTGCCCAAAAACATGATTGCGAAGTGCTATTAAAAACCAATATTTTGCGTAATCTGGAACGCCTAAATGACGAACAGCAAGTGATGCTCAAGCTGACATTGCCTGAAGAAGCAGGATTTTATCAGGAACTGGTTGACCATCCAAAAGTGCTCAAAGTCGTGGCGCTATCTGGTGGTTATAGTCGCACTGATGCGTGCGCGAAGCTCAAACAAAACCCCGGTATGATTGCCAGCTTCTCGCGCGCCTTTACCGAAGGGTTGAGTAAGCAGCAAAGCGATGAAGAGTTTGCCGATACCATTAATACGTCGATTGAGGAGATTTATCAGGCGTCGAAGGTTTGATATTACTAAATACATAAACTAAAAAAGCCCAAACCTGATAGTCAGGTTTGGGCTTTTTTATTATAGTAAAAAGCTTATACCTCTTTGTATAACTGGCGTCCTTCCTTGTTGTATTTTTCCATCATCTCAGCCATGCCTTGACGGACTTCTTCAGCACTGGCTTCGCCTACTTGTCCGACCAGTTCTGTATCGACTTTTTTGATCAAATGATCATCATCGCTCAAGTCGCCTGATTGCGGCGTCACTTTTTGGTTGGTGGCATCTTTGCCCAGTCCTGCTGCATACTCACGCACGTTTTGCGTGATTTTCATGGAGCAAAACTTCGGACCACACATAGAGCAAAAGTGTGCCGATTTATGCGCATCTTTTGGCAAGGTCTCATCGTGATATTCGCGCGCGGTATCAGGGTCGAGCGCCAGATTGAACTGATCATCCCAGCGGAATTCAAAGCGCGCTTTGGATAGCGCATTATCACGCGCCTGCGCACCGGGGTGACCTTTGGCAAGGTCGGCGGCGTGTGCAGCGATTTTATAGGTAATAATGCCGTCTTTGACGTCTTTTTTGTTTGGTAGCCCTAAGTGCTCTTTTGGTGTGACATAGCACAGCATCGCGGTACCAAACCAGCCAATCATCGCCGCACCAATCGCACTGGTGATATGGTCATAACCCGGGGCGATGTCAGTCGTTAATGGGCCCAAGGTATAGAAAGGCGCGTCCGCACACAGATCAAGCTGCAAATCCATGTTTTCTTTGATACGGTTCATCGCCACGTGTCCAGGGCCTTCAATCATCACCTGTACGTCGTGCTCCCATGCCACTTTGGTCAATTCTCCAAGGGTGCGTAGCTCGCCGAACTGCGCTTCATCATTGGCATCTTGCAAGCAGCCAGGACGTAGACCGTCACCTAGACTGAACGCCACATCGTATTGCTTCATAATCTCGCAGATATCTTCAAAATGCGTGTATAAAAAGCTCTCTTTATGATGTGCCAGACACCACTGCGCCATGATAGAGCCACCGCGTGAGACGATACCTGTCAAACGCTTTGCGGTGAGCGGTACATAGCGGAGCAGGACGCCTGCGTGAATGGTAAAGTAATCCACACCTTGTTCGGCTTGCTCGATCAGGGTATCACGAAATATTTCCCACGTCAGATCTTCAGCGACGCCATCGACTTTTTCTAAGGCTTGATAAATCGGTACGGTACCAATCGGCACAGGAGAGTTACGGATTAGCCATTCACGAGTTTCATGAATGTGATTGCCCGTCGATAAATCCATGATGGTATCCGCGCCCCAACGCGTGGCCCATGTCATTTTGGAGACTTCTTCATCAATCGATGAGCCGAGCGCTGAGTTGCCGATATTGGCATTGATTTTTACCAAAAAGTTGCGCCCGATGATCATTGGCTCAGATTCAGGGTGGTTGATGTTGTTGGGGATAATTGCGCGTCCAGCGGCTACTTCATCACGGACAAACTCAGGGGTGATAATTTTGGGCGTGTTGGCACCAAAGCTCTCGCCATCATGTTGGCGCATGTCGGTCAGCTCGTGCTGCTTTTGCGTCTCACGTATCGCGATATATTCCATCTCAGGGGTAATGATGCCGCGACGCGCGTAGTACATCTGCGTGACGTTTTTCCCTGCTTTGGCACGGCGCGGTTTGTCAATATGGGCAAACCTGAGGTTGGCAGTACTGATGTCACGAGCACGCGCTTGCCCGTACGAGCTAGACAGACCGCTTAGTTGCTCGGTATCACCGCGCTCAGCGATCCAGTTTTCACGCAGTTTGGGTAGACCGCGGGTCAGATCAATCTCGACATTGGGGTCAGTGTACACACCTGAGGTATCGTACACATAAAAAGGCGGATTGTGCTCGCCATCCTTATCACCCGTGCCGCCAACTGGCGTATCCGTTAAGCTGATTTCACGCATCGGTACTTGAATATCAGGCCGTGAGCCTTCGATATAGACTTTGCGCGAGGCGGGTAGGATACGGTGTAAGTCGCGCGCGTCTTCTTCAAAGCGTGCATCACTGGCGGCGCGGTGGGCAGGCGTTTTTAGTGCGTCGGCTTTTTTATCGGCTTTGGTGTCTGATACGAGAGGTATGTTATTGGCTGGGTTGTGCGTTTGGACTTGTGATGCCGCTGAGGCACTGTCTAAAGAGGCACTGTCAAAAGAGCTGCTGTTTGAAATAGTCATATGCTGTCCTAGCGTGTTGGTTTTTGAATAAAAGCAACACCGCCAGTAGCTGCGGGGCAAACACTCGTCATTCAGACAAATTTATATTATCAACACCTAACAGCGAGCAAAGAAATTGTCGCGGTTAATGGTCATCAAATAGTGGACGCCGCTTTCTATCTTCTCTCATTATCTACGTATGCGACGTGCATCGTTAGACAATAGCGATGATAAAAAAGTATTTCTACGCGTCCGTTGTCATCAATAACAACGTGCTTAAGACTTCCCTGCGTCGGTACTAACCGCATCAGGTTCGGCGGGTGATCTCTCAGCGAATGTAGATAGGTGGCTACTTTTATCAATGTTCAACTATAAACGTTTAATAAAGTAGGCCAATGCTACACCGCACCCCGAGTCTGTCAGTGTTGTAAATCTTCTTCATACTAACAAAATTCTGCGTTAACGGCTAATGGAATTTGGATGAAAATATCAGGCGCTTATTTTGCTATTTAGCATGGATACAAAGAACAGGAGTTATTGATAGTAATTAAAATTCCTTGATATTACTGATACTTAGAGGCGATGGCCAAATATTGTGTAAAGCGAATGCAGGATTTGAGAGGTTGTCATTAAACTGTCATAAAGATTTGGCAAGATAACGCTCATATCACAAACAATGCTTTTTTATATCGTTGTTAAACTTCAGGAGTCCTACATGCGTTATTCGTTATTAGCAGTGGCCGTTAGTTGTACATTAATGCTTACGGCGTGTAATAAGTCAACAGAAACGGCAGAACCAGCTGCTGATACGACCAGTAGCGCCGCTACCACGGCTGAAACCACCACTCAGACTCAGGCAACGCCTTCTGCTGACACGGGTTTCAAATCTGCTGAAAACATCGCCATGAATATCACAGGTGCAGGCGCATCATTCCCGCAGCCGATCTATGCCAAATGGTCTTCTGACTATAACGCTGCCACAGGTGGCCAAGTCAACTATCAATCTATTGGTTCATCTGGTGGTATCAAACAAATCCAATCAAAAACCGTCGATTTTGGTGCTTCTGATGCGCCATTGACACCTGAAGAGCTTGAAGAGTCTGGTCTTATCCAGTTCCCAACCGTGATTGGTGGCGTTGTGCCAATCGTTAACATCGATGGCGTTGAGCCAGGTCAGTTGAAGCTAGATGGTGAAACCTTAGCCAATATCTATCTGGGTAAAATCAATAACTGGAATGATCCTGCGATCAAAGCCATGAACCCAGATTTGACTTTGCCAGATTCCGCCATCACCACAGTATTCCGCTCAGACGGTTCAGGTACGACGTTTAACTTTACCGATTATCTCGCCAAGGTATCACCAGATTGGAAAGACAGCGTTGGGGTTGATAAAACGGTCAAGTGGCCAACCTCTGCGACTGGTGCAGGTGGTAAAGGTAATGAGGGCGTCTCAAGCTACGTCAACCGCATGAAAAACTCTATCGGCTATGTGGAGTATGCCTACGCCAAGCAAAACAACATGTCACATGCCGCGCTTAAAAATGCCGCGGGCAATATCGTGCAGCCATCTGCTGAAACCTTTGCCGCCGCTGGTGACATCGATTGGTCACAACAAGAAGGCTTTTATAAAGTCATCACCAACTCTGAGACGGATCAAGCATGGCCAATCGCTGCTGCTACTTTCATCTTAGTACACAAGCAACCAGAGAACCCTCAGCAAGTCGCTGGCGTGTTGAACTTCTTTGACTGGGCGTATACCCAAGGTGATGATGATGCCATGGCGCTAGACTATGTCCCATTCTCTGATACAGCAGTGGCTCTATTCAAAGAGAAATGGAATGAGGTCAAAGGTAGCGATGGACAGCCTGTTTATAAGCCAGCGCAATAAACGATCTGTACAAGCTGCTGCTTAATGACTTTTTGATTTCCTCTTAAGCCACTATTCTCCGGTAGTGGTTTGAGAGGTTTTATCACAGCAAATTTGACCAAAACACTAATCGCTATATTTCACGATAACCATTAGTACGGATACAAGTTGCGTTTGCTGTCATAAAACGAAATGAACACCCTGGTTTTTTGAATTCACCCATTCAATGCTGAGACACTTATGACAGACTTAAGGTCCCAACTGGCTAAACAAAAACGTTACGACGCTTTATTTGTCAACTCTACCAAAGCGTTTGCCATACTCGTCCTCCTATCGTTAGGAGGCATTTTGGTGTCTCTTATTGTTGGGGCGTGGCCGAGTATCCAAGAGTTTGGTCTGGGGTTTTATAGCAGTAATAATTGGGATACGGTTGCCAATGAGTACGGGGCACTCGCGCCTATTTATGGCACCTTGGTGACGTCATTTATCGCGATTGTTATCGCTGTACCAGTCAGTTTTGGTATTGCGATATTTTTGACCGAAATGTGTCCAAAGTTCCTCAAAAAACCGCTTGGTATTGCCATTGAGCTGTTGGCAGGTATTCCTTCTATCATTTATGGGATGTGGGGCTTGTTTGTCTTTGCGCCTTTCTTTGGTGAGCACATTCAGCCATGGTTTATTGAGCATGTGGGCCCGCTACCTATCATCGGCAAGCTATTTACAGGCGCACCCATGGGACTAGGGATGTTTACCGCGTCCTTGGTACTTGCCATCATGATTATCCCTTTTATCGCCGCCACCATGCGTGATGTTTTCTCTGTGGTGCCAGATCTACTCAAAGAGTCGGCCTACGGTATGGGTGCGACGACGTGGGAAGTGATGTTCAAGATTATCTTGCCTTATACCAAAGCGGGTGTCGTTGGCGGCGTGATTTTGGGACTGGGTCGTGCGCTCGGTGAGACCATGGCAGTGACTTTCTTGATCGGTAATGCGTTCAATATCAGCCCAAGTCTATTTACTTCTGGTGTGACCATCACCTCAGCATTGGCCAATGAGTTTGCCGAAGCGTCAAGTGAGCTGCATCTAGCGTCTTTACTGCATCTGGGCTTAATCTTGTTTATCATCACCTTCATCGTGCTGTCGCTGGCCAAACTGATGCTCATGCGCATGGATCACAAAGCAGGTAACCGATAAGCCTAAGCATGGTTATTGGATCTCGATTGATATTGATAAAAGATATGGGAAATAAATAGTATGGCTGCTAACAATGCGATGAATGCGCCCATGACCACCAAACCAAGCAGCGTGGGGCGTTACAACAAAAGTCTGTACAACAAACGTCGCTGGATGAATAAGCTGGGTTTGGGGTTTGCCATGACAGCCATGGTGTTTGGCTTATTTTGGTTATCATGGATCTTGGTGACGCTGTTTATTGAAGGCTTCCAAGGTATGGTGCAGCTGCCAATTTTTACCGCTGACACGCCGCCGCCGATGAGCCCAGGTGGTTTGCGCAATGCGATCGTGGGTTCTGCCATGCTGGCGTTTTCAGGATTGTTCATCGGTGCACCCATCGGGCTTATGACTGGCATTTATTTGTCTGAGTTTTCTAGAGGCAGTATGCTTGGCCAAGTGACGCGTTTCTTGAACGATATTTTATTATCGGCACCATCCATTGTCATTGGTCTGTTTATATATGCTTTAATGGTCAAGGGTCAAAATTTCTCTGGTTGGGCAGGCGCATTAGCATTGGCATTGATTGTCATTCCAGTCGTCGTACGTACCACAGAGAATATGCTGAATCTGGTGCCCAATAGCTTGCGCGAAGCGGCTTATGCACTTGGCACGCCCAAGTGGAAAATGGTGACGCAAGTGACTATCAAAGCTGCCAAAGCGGGACTGACGACAGGGGTACTTTTGGCTTTTGCTCGTATCACTGGTGAGACGGCGCCATTGCTATTTACCGCCCTCAATAATCAGTATTTCAGTACCGATATGGGTCAGCCAATTGCCAACTTACCCAATACCATCTATCAGTTTGCGATGAGTCCTTATGATAACTGGCACACACTGGCATGGGCAGCCGCGCTACTGATCACAGCGTCGGTCTTGGTATTGAATATTTTGGCAAGATTTATTGGCAATCGCGGTCAGGTCAAATAAAGACAGATATCGCTGCAAAAATACCAAGTATTTACTTATATTTATACGAAATACACTAAGCTAGGTTGGATAATATTATGAATGATGTCGTAAGCAAAGCCCGCACAGAAACAACGGCTGATCGCTTTAACAGTACAACAGACAGCTTGTTAAATAGGACCACGTCTCATAGTGCGCAATCGCAGCAACCCAATACTGCTGACTTCACCAAGCAAAGTATTCATGATATGCCCAAAAACATGCCCAAAGCAAAAATGGAAGTCCGCGATCTTAACTTCTACTACGATGATTTTCAGGCATTAAAAAACATCAATATCGATATCGCAGAAAAGAAAGTAACGGCGTTCATTGGTCCATCAGGTTGCGGCAAATCGACGCTGCTACGTACCTTTAACCGCATGTATGATCTGTATCCAGGAATGCGTGCAGAGGGCGCTATCAACCTTGATGGGCGCAATATTTTGGGCAAAGACATCGATGTCAACTTGCTACGCGCGCAGGTCGGTATGGTATTTCAAAAGCCAACCCCGTTTCCCATGTCGATCTATGACAATGTTGCCTTTGGTGTCAAACTCTATGAGAAGCTCAGCAAAGACGAGCTAGATCATCGCGTGGAGTGGGCACTAAAAAAATCGGCGCTATGGCCAGAAGTGAAAGACAAACTAAAAGCATCCGGCCTGTCGCTATCAGGTGGTCAGCAGCAGCGTCTGTGTATCGCCCGTAGTGTCGCAACCAAGCCTGAAGTATTGCTGCTCGATGAGCCAACGTCTGCGCTTGACCCTATCTCGACGAGCGCTATCGAAGATCTGATAGAAGATCTCAAAAATGACTATACCATCGCCATTGTTACCCACAACATGCTGCAAGCGGCGCGGGTATCAGACTATACCGTCTATATGTATCTAGGCGATATGATCGAGATGGGTGAGACTGATCAGATCTTTACCAAACCTACCCAAACTGCAACAGAAGATTATATTACTGGTCGCTATGGTTAGGGCCGATTAATTAGTACTGAAGAGCTAATACTGAAGTTGGGTCGTTTCACTCAACCAGCATATCGCGCTACTAAAATATAGATTTCAGGGAATACCTCTCATGCAAAGTGATAAGCATATCTCCAAAAGTTTTGACCAAGATCTTGATGAAGCCATCCGTCTGTTTTTGTACATGGGTGATAGTGCTGCCAACCAAGTAGCCAAAGCCATTCATGCACTTATCGATAAAGACGAGACACTGGCTCAAGAGGTCATCGAGATGGATTTTGATATCAACCGCATGGAGGTTGAGCTCGATGAACATATTTTATTGTTGGTTGCTAAGCGTCAACCTGCCGCAGGAGATTTGCGTTTAGTCATGTCGATCAGTAAAGGCGTGGTAGATTTGGAGCGTATTGGTGATGAGGCGGTAAAAATCGCGAAAATGGCAAACAGAATCGCGGCACAAGGCAAATCGTCTTACGGTTATGCTGAGGTACAGCATTTGAGCAATCAGGTAAGACTGATGCTTAACAACGCACTAGAAGCCTTTAGTCAATCAAATGCTGAGCAGGCGTTTGAGGTCATGCGCAATGACAGTGTGGTCAATAACGAATATCAATCTGCCATTCGCGCGTTGATGACCTATATCATGGAAGACTCAAGACAAGTCTCAAAGGTTATCAATATCATGTGGATTTTGCGCTCGCTTGAACGTATCGGCGATCATGCGCAAAACGTGGCGGAGCTGGTCATCAACTATATCAGTGGTCAAGATGTACGCCATTCAGACTATGCCATGGTCGAAAAAGCAGTGCAAGAAGCCAATGATCGTCTGGCTGCTCGTCAAGTGAGCACGATGTCAGTCGACGACTACGAAGCTTTAGAAAGTAATGACGACTAATAACGCAGGCAAAATAGTCTTCTTACGTAAAAAACGCGCTTACTATAGCGCGTTTTTTATGGGCGTAATGCAGTGGTCTCAGCCTAGCTTTCTGGCGTCCAGCCTTGAGCGCGCTCATAGTCTTCATTATCCAAGAACTTATCACGTTGCTCGGTCAAGAATTTTTTAGCTTCAGGATCCATCATGCTCAAATGATTCTCATTGATAAGCATGGTTTGATGTTCTAGCCACTCTTTCCATGCCTTGTCAGAGACTGTGTCTTGTAGCTCTTGGCCTTTTTTGTTAGGGAAGGGCGGATGCGGCATTTTTGGTAGTTCTTGCTTGTATTTGCGGCAAAACACGGTATTGTCTTGGGGATTAAAAGTCTCAGTCATCAGGTGTTCCTTATTTATCATATTAGGCCATGCCATCAATTAGCCCATTAAATCATTTAGCGGTCTTAAAATGGCTACATCTTGTCAAACATCGTCAAAAACTTTGTGAATATACCGATATTCTCTGCAGTTTTTTCCTTGTTTGACTACCATTTATCTTATTTTAAGCCTCGCTATCTAAATGATGATATGCCCTAGCAGGCAAATTAAATAATCATATGAGCCTATGATAACGCTCTTGGTCAATTTAGCAAAGGGTATCTCGTGTCTGTTATTAAACAGACACAAATCTATAAGGTGTTATCAGCACGTCTTGCCTTTATTCTGATTTATCGTTTCATATCAGATAGACAAAGAAAGCGCGAAAAAAGGGCGGGTAGCTGATAGTAAGTTATAGTTAATTCAGTTTAAAAGAGATATAAGACAACCGAGCGCAGATGTAACTGTGATACTGCAAGTGAGGTTAACGCTATAGCTCTTTTATAGGGGATTGACTATAAATAAAAAACACCCGCATCAATAGCGGGTGTCAGATGTAGCGCGGTCAGTTCACTTATGCTTAAAACGATATGATCAAGCAAAGGCTTTTAAACGAGCGCGGCCATTGATTACGGCTTGCTTGACTTGGTTTGGCGCAGTACCGCCCAGGTGGTCACGAGCTGCTAGTGAGCCCTCTAGCGTGAGATAGTCAAAGACATCCTCACCGATGGCATCGCTGAATTGCTGTAGTTGTGCCAAGGATAAGTCACTGAGATCAACGCCTTCTTTAATGCCTAGTGCAACCGCATTACCCACCACTTCATGCGCATCACGGAATGCAACGCCTTGACGTACCAGATAATCGGCTAAGTCGGTAGCAGTAGCATAGCCTTTCATTGTCGCAGCGCGCATACTTTCTTTGTTTGGGACAATGTTGGGCAGCATATCAGCAAAGGCAAGTAGAGAGCCTGTTAGCGTGTCGACACAGTCAAACAAAGGCTCTTTGTCTTCTTGGTTGTCTTTGTTGTAGGCGAGTGGCTGGCTTTTCATCAGGCTGAGTAATGTCATTAGCTGACCAAAGACACGTGCCGCTTTACCGCGTACCAATTCTGGCACGTCAGGGTTTTTCTTCTGCGGCATGATCGATGAGCCAGTACAGAAACGATCCGGTATCTGCACAAAGTTGAACTGCGCTGACATCCACAGAATAATCTCTTCACTCATACGTGACATGTGCATCATCAAAATAGAAGCGGCGGAGGTGAACTCAATCGCAAAATCACGATCTGAGACGGCATCGAGCGAGTTTTGACAAATACCTTCAAAACCCAATAGCTCAGCGGTGATAGTACGATCAATCGGGAACGTCGTGCCAGCGAGTGCGGCACTACCAAGGGGCATCTGATTGATACGGCGGCGGGCGTCAATCAAACGTTCGGTATCGCGATACAACATCTCAAACCACGCCATTACATGGTGACCAAAGCTGACAGGCTGGGCGGTTTGTAAATGCGTAAAACCAGGCATAATAGTATCGGTATGTTGGTCAGCCAGGTCAAGCAAGCCACTTTGTAAGCGTATGAGCAGCTCGATAATATTATCGATCTCTTCACGTAACCACAAACGAATGTCGGTCGCGACCTGATCGTTACGGCTACGACCCGTGTGTAGTTTTTTGCCAACAGCGCCTATAATATCAGTGAGGCGTGATTCGACATTCATGTGCACGTCTTCGAGGGCGATTGACCAGCTAAACTCACCTGCTTCGATCTCGCGTAATACTTGATGAAGACCGTCGATAATGGTGGCCACTTCATCAGCAGTCAAGATATCGCATTCTTTGAGCATCGTTGCATGGGCAATCGATCCTTGAATATCGTGACGAGCAAAGCGTTGGTCGAAGCCGACAGAGGCGGTAAAGGCAGCCACGAAGCTGTCCGTCGCTTCACTGAAGCGTCCACCCCACATCTGCTGGCCCTGAGTGCTGGTAGGGCTGTTTTGTGCATCTTTGTTTGTTACTGAGACATTCGTGCTAGAATCAGAAGCAGATGAATTTTTACTTGATTCAGGATTACTAAGGTTTGAAGAATTGGCGTTCATATTGGTACAAGACAAGTCAAGAGAGTAAGAACTCAAGTATAGCAAATGATGAGGTTGCCTTACTAGCTACGCGCTTAGAGTTTTTTATTCCAAAACTCATGGAGATCATGAGGCCTTTGCAGTGGCTGACATATATTGCTCTTTGGTCACTGTTTCTCACAGTGATTGAGCGGCATGGTCTGTCCAGTTGGTCGGACTTTATCATCAATCTTGTTGCGCGAACCATACAAAACGGTTTGACCGTTATACCTGTATTATATTTGGTAGATTATCTGCGCCCTGTCTTCAAAAATGCCAGCATTCCGAGTGTGAGTGTGCGTATCGTCATGCTGATGATGTTTGCCGCGACGGTTTCTATGGCTTTAGTCGTTTTGGTTTTGATTAATATGGGTTTGATGGAATATGATCGTCAAGCTTTTATGACCAATCTGTTTTTCAATACCGTACTGACGGGCGGTTTTACCATTGTATTTTTATTATACTTTTTGCGTAGCTACCGTGAGCTTAATGCGCTCAAGCTATCGTTTGAATACAAATTGACCGCACAGAATGACTTAATAAAAACTCGCACCGCCCCGCACTTTTTCTTTAATACCATCAACACACTGGTCTCACTCATTGAGTCCAATCCGTCAAAAGCCTCTGCTTTATTACAAAACGTTTCGGTCTTATATCGTGCCAGTTTTAGCGGCGAACGTGAGATTAGCTTTGAAGAAGAAGTTGCGCTGTGTGAGCATTATCTAGCGATCGAGTCTAGCCGTTTGGCAGACAAACTCGAGGTCCATTGGGATTTGCCTGATGAAGATATTATGTATGATATGGTGATTACGGCGTTAACCTTACAAAGCGTACTGGAGAAAATGCTACTCAACGTGGTTGAGATGACCACTGAAACCATCCATTTTAATATTAAAGTCACTTGGGAGCAGCACAGAGTAGCTATTCAGATCGACGTGGAACTTCCTACAAAGACCTTAATCATTAACCATGATTTGCGTCAGCATATGGATTTTTATATTCAAGCGGATCGATTACGTGCGTACTTTGGTCAAAGTGCTGATATCCAAAGCACAGTGACTGGTAACCACATCACTACCATTATTGACTATCCCTTACAAGACGTCAGTTTATAATCTTTCCTCTTTTACCGTTTTTTATGATGTTCTCAGACACTATATTTTTATTATAAGATGTTGTGGCATATTTATTGCATCGTCTTTTATATCTATGTCTTTTATATCTATATGGTTATTGCGATTTTTATCTGGCAATTATTGACAATGAGTGGTTACTATCAAAAATATGATGCAGAAAATTTTACCATATTGAACTGACCAGTACATTCGTCATACCATCGAAACATATTCAGTAGAGTTTGGGGTGGGAGTTTATATGCGTATCGTAGTTTGTGATGATGAGCCTTTAGCGCGTGAGCGTTTGGTCAGAATCGTACAGGAATCAGGTCATGAGGTGGTTGCTCAAGCTACCACAGGGGCAGAAGCGATTGTCGCTGTAAAAACTCAGCAGCCTGACATTATATTATTAGACATTCGCATGCCTGAGATGGATGGGGTGCGCTGTGCCCAAGAGCTGGACAAACTTGATCATCCACCAGCCATTATATTTGTCACCGCTTACGATCATTATGCGATAGCGGCACTAAAAGCCAATGCAATTGGTTATCTGTTGAAACCGGCAAACAAAGACGAGCTATTAGAAGCACTGAACAAAGCAAAAAACCTAAACGCGGCGCAATTGAACGAAATTCGCAAGCTTGCAAATCCAGCGGCGCGTCCGATACGCGAGCATATTGCTGCTCGTACCCATCGCGGGGTCGAATTGATTAAGCTCAAAGATATCTATTATTTTGCGGCAGATCAAAAATACGTCAAAGTACGTCACAAAGATGGTATGGTATTGATTGATGAGACCCTAAAAGAGCTAGAGCGAGAGTTTGATGATCGTTTGTTCCGTGTGCATCGCAACGCTATTATCAATCTGAATTTTTTAGACTTTTTAGAAACCCTAGACGCTGGACAATATCAGATACGTTTTAAAGAAATCGATGAGACGTTAGCCGTGAGTCGTCGTCATCTGCCAGCCTTACGTGACAAAATCCAAAGCATGTAATAGGATGTTTTCAGAGCGACATAATCATCCCATATCATCAAACCCTTATTTATGCTTAAATAGGGGTATTTTTTTGCGCCAGCATTTACTATCTCTGATGTGAGTCGACCATTTTTTGTGGCAAGTTTTCCTAATCGCTTAGCACCAACTTAGCACTGACATTGTAGCATTTAGATTATAGTACCGAATTTATTGAGGCCCTTTATGAGCAATCTGCAGCAACCTGCTTTGACTACCTTAACCATCGCCACGCGACAGAGTCCTTTGGCTCTATGGCAAGCGGAGCATATTCGTGATCGCTTACTGGCGCTCTATCCTGAGTTGACAATTGAGTTACTAAAAATTGTCACTAAGGGTGACAAGATTTTGGACACACCTTTGGCCAAAATTGGCGGTAAGGGTTTATTTGTCAAAGAGCTCGAGCAAGCATTGTATAACAAGCAAGCAGATATTGCGGTACATTCGCTAAAGGACGTACCGATGCAGCTGCCTGAAGGCTTGACGCTGGGTGTCTATTGCAAGCGTGCTTCACCAACTGATGCTTTTGTCTCAAATACTTATAATAGTATTGATGAATTGCCGCAAGGTGCAGTTGTTGGGACTTCAAGTTTGCGCCGTCAGTGTCAGATCAAAGCCTACCGCCCAGATCTACAGATCAAAACCTTGCGCGGCAATGTCGGTACGCGTTTAGGCAAGCTAGATGCTGGTGAGTACGATGCCATTATCTTGGCGACCAGTGGCTTGCAGCGTATCGAATTAGATGAGCGCATTCGCGGACAGCTAGATATTGATGCCTGTTTGCCTGCCGTTGGTCAAGGTGCGTTAGCCATTGAATGCCGTGAAGGTGATGACGAGGTGTTGAAATTACTAGCGCCACTGAACGATGATAAAGCGCGTATTCGCCTTATCGCTGAGCGTGCGCTTAACCGTCACTTGCAGGGTGGCTGCCAAGTCCCGATTGCAGCCTACGCAGTGTTGCAGAGGGCTGATGAAACCAGTGCGAATAACGATGACAATGGTGAAAACGGCAACAACGGCAACAACGATAACGGTAATGTGTTGTGGTTACGTGGTCGAGTGGGTCAAGCGGATGGTAGTAAGCTGTTAAAAGCAGAAAAGCGAGTGACATTGGTTGGTACACAAGACGAGCAAGAGTCGCAGGCAAATCAGCTCGGTATTGATGTTGCCAATATACTACTTGCTGATGGTGCAGGGGCTATCTTGTCAGCGATTTATCACGCTGAGTAACGTATTCACTTTGTCATACTGAGTCATTGATCCACATATCCACTGTTTGGTCGATGATTCAGTCCATTCTACAAGCCTTTTGTCGTGGTACATCTATGTCATCAACGTCAACTAAAGCTAGGTCTACTCATAAAAATCAATCCACTGATGGGTCGGTGCCAAAAATTGTCATCAATACACGGCCGATAGCACGCGCTGCGCCATTGACGAATCATTTGCGAGCAGCAGGGTTCACGGTGGCTGAGATACCGATGTTGACGTTGCAGCCGCGCCCAACGACTGGC
Source organism: Psychrobacter pacificensis (assembly GCF_900101915.1). Taxonomy (GTDB): domain Bacteria; phylum Pseudomonadota; class Gammaproteobacteria; order Pseudomonadales; family Moraxellaceae; genus Psychrobacter; species Psychrobacter pacificensis. The sequence continues at coordinate 67,085 of NZ_FNAL01000008.1, forward strand.
GATGACCTAGCATTGATGCGTGCGTGGCTAGCAGGTGAATATAAGGCTCTGGTCGTCATAAGTCCAACGGCGGCCACTTCTGGGTTGAATGTTTGGCAGTCGCTTGTGTACAGTGAGCATGACGATAGTAGTTATGCGCAACCGGACAATAAAGCAGCCAACATAGCTTCTGAAGCTTTGGTAGCCCCAAGTCAAATCATTGCAGTGGGTCAAGCAACCGCTACGGCATTGACCCAATCCAATATAGACTCGGCAAACTACCAAGTACGACAGCCTGAAGTTGCCAATAATGAAGGTATGCTAGCAATGCCTGAGATAGAGCGTTTACAGGCGGGTGATAAGCTTTTGATATGGCGCGGACTGGGCGGGCGACGATTATTGGTCGATACTTTACAAGCACGCGGTGTACATATCGATAGTATTGCGTGGTATAAGCGTACAATGCCTACCGAGGCAATGACTCAGTATCAGCAGTGGCAAAAAGATTTTTTTGTATGTAATCAAACGACAAATACAACACCAAAGCAAGCAAAACCTATCGTCGTCGTGAGTAGTGGCGTTGCTTTTGAGCATTGGACGAGCATCGTCCAAGGTGCAAGAGAAAAAATGTCAGAACCAAAACGTAGTAATGACATAATGACTGATGCAAGAGATAATTTGCCACTCACGCTAGCAGACTTTTCTTATGTCGTATTGGGTGAGCGCTTAGCAAATATGGTTGCAGCGCAGCGCTTGAGCTATTGGCGCGTAGAGGATTTGGCGCCAGACACCATTCTTTCAGCCATCACTACCAATACTTAGACTTAGGGCGTGTCCCTATTTTAAAAATGGTGATAAAAATGAGATAAATCACAGGCAAACAGCGTCAAAGATTTAGCCATTTTTAGTCCATTTAGTGACAAACGTTTGAATTGGGGACATGCCCTAATTTTATAATTTCTATTTGATTTAAATATGTTTATACCTACCCATCACGGTACTGTCTTATGCCAATGAATTCTGAGTCTTTATCTAAGGATCCTTCTGCTATACAGCAGCGTCGGCAAGCAAATATCTTGCTGCTGCGGATGCAGTGGTTGGTCATTTTGCTGCTTATCGCGGCATTACTCTGGCTCTATATTAGTCAGCAGCGTTTTCAGCACAGTGTCAATGAGCGGTTGCAGAGCAATGAGCAGGTTGTCAGTCGTCTAAATGAGATGGACGATCGTTTATTTGCCATGAGTCAGCAGACATTGCCAGAGCCTAGAATCAAAGCCAGTAGCCAAGCGCAAAACCAGCTGGATTTACTACGTATTCAAATAAAAGCCGCTGACAGATTGCTAGCAGACAACAATGATAGTGCCGCGATCGAGTTGTTGCGAGGTTTGCATTGGCAATTGGCACAAAGTAGCAACGAGATTGCACCTGCATTGACCGTCGTAATCAAGCAAAGTTTGCTTAAAGACATCGAGCGATTACAAGCGCAAAGCTCACAACCTAGCCCCTGGCAAATACAAAATCTTGCGATTCAAAACATCCAAGAGTTTTTGCACAGTCATGAGCGCCTTGGGAGTTACGAGGGTACTGATATCCAGCGCCGAGAGCTTGTCGATGCAGCAACCAAAGATGCGTCATCGCAATCAGCAACGACTGGGTCTGCTGATAAGTCATCTCGTAACGAGGTGACATTGACGCGTAGACAACTGACGATTCATGAAGTCATCATGACGTTGAATCTGGCGAGCCAAGCGAGCAATATGCGCGAGCAGGATCAACTGATCAATTATTTGACCCAAGCGCGCAAACAGCTAAAAACCTTACTACCTAAATCATCGGTTAGCAATGGCAAAAACTCCGCGCAAGTTGGCGCCATTGGCATTGCTCCATCCGACAAAAAGCCAAAGGGTACGGACAACAACCTAGAGACCATGCAGTCGCCAAATGATATACCAGAGGTCATTGCCTGGTTTGACCAACTGATTGTCAATGCTCCTAAGCCAACACCCTTGTTAACCACACAGATTTTGGATAAGCCACAACCTTAATCGATACGGTTCGAAACAGCTATATATAGACAACATGAGACACAAGGTAAGTTATGACCAATATGAGTGAAAAGCCAGATTTTATGTCTGAGGTAGCAATTGATCGACCTGAAGTACTGGCGCATTACCCAGTGATTCATTATCAGCCGATTCATTGGGGTGAGATGGATGCCTTTAATCATTTAAATAACGTGGTGTATTATCGTTATTCTGAGTCAGCGCGCATTGGTTATTTACATGCGTTAGATATGTTCGATGGCAGTATGGTCACCGTCTTGGCACAGTCGAGCTGCCAGTATTTGCACCCAGTGACCTATCCTGATACTTTGTTATTGGGCGTTCGCTGTCAGCGTCTGGGCAATACCAGTATTGCGATGGAATATAGCTACTATAGTACAGCACAAAACAAAATCGTTGCCACCGCTGATGCCGTCGTAGTGCGTCTCGATAGTGATGGGAAAGGTAAGTTACCGTGGACAGCAGAAGAACGTGCGCGCTTACTGGCATTAGAGGCGAAATTTGGTCATACCCCTGAATATTAGAATAGGCTTTAGCTGCGTTGATGACCTATCTCGGATAGTGTTATATAACCATCAAAAATAAAAAAGGCACGCTAACATTATCGTAGCGTGCCTTTTTTCATGAATTTTCTCAGGCCATTTTCCAAGTAGATTTTAGCTCTCTTGCGGTGCGTGCACAAAATCCACCACATTGAGATCAAAACCTGATAACGCATAAAACTTCATGGGCGATGACAGTAGACGCATATCACGGACGCCTAAATGACGTAATATCTGTGCACCAACGCCGATACTGCGATAAGGCTGCTGGGTGATGGTCGATTGTGACTCATTGTCCAAGGCTTTATCTAATGCATCCCCTAGATCGACCGGTTGATGATTGCCGACCCAAACCAACACACCGCGCTCTGAGGCGCTAATCTCTTCTAGCGCTGATTGGACGCTCCAGCCACTACGACCAGTCATATCATTTTTGGCGGCAAATAAATCACGCAGTGGGTGGAAACCGTGGACACGTACGGTACTCACACCTTCGCTCACATCTCCTTTTACCAAGGCGATATGAGTTTCTTCAGCGCCGAACTCGCGGAAACGGTGCAAGGTAAAAGTGCCATGTTCTGTTTCAAAAGGACGAGTTTCGATTTCCTCTACCGTTTGCTCATTGGCGATGCGGTAGTTGATGAGATCAGCAATGGTGCCTATCTTGATGTTATGCTCTTTGGCAAATATCTCAAGATCATCGCGACGTGCCATGGTGCCATCAGCGTTGATGATTTCTACAATCACCGCAGCAGGCTCCAGTCCCGCTAGGCGAGCCAAGTCGCACCCTGCTTCTGTGTGGCCTGCACGGTGTAGAACGCCGCCGTTTTGTGCCATGATAGGGAAAATATGTCCAGGCTGCACGATGTCTTCTGGTTTGGCTGCCGAAGATACAGCGGCTTGAATGGTGCGCGCGCGGTCAGCCGCTGAGATACCTGTGGTCACGCCTTCAGCCGCCTCAATCGATACTGTAAAGTTGGTGCTAAATTTTGCCTCGTTACGATCTGACATCAGCGGCAATGCCAATTGCTGGCAACGCACTTGTGATAGCGTTAAGCATACCAAGCCGCGCGCGTGGGTAATCATAAAGTTAATGTCTTCAGGACGAACATGGGTCGCCGCCATGATGATATCGCCTTCGTTTTCGCGGTCTTCATCATCCATCAAGATGACCATTTTTCCAGCACGAATGTCTTCGATAATCTCAGGAATCGTATTTAAACTCATAGTAAATCTCAATATTTTATTATTAATAAATATGTGTGGTTTGTAATATAAAGGGTTGTCGGCTCATTGTAGCAGTAGTTGGTAACACGTGCTGTTGCCGTTGAGCAAATCGTTTGATCATCGTAGCAACCAAATATGAAAATGTTTCATGATTCTTATTCATCATGACGATAGGTATTTTAACGGTTTTTGCCTCAGCGTGCTGACCCAAAGCTGAACTATAACGCTTAGTCTTTTAAAAACAGGGTTCAGTTTTGCCAATAGTATATGCAACTAACTTTCAAACCTTTTGATCCAGTGGGTCAATAGATCAGTCGTTACTGGCCGCTTGGCTTTTTAGCCACGCCATAAACTGCTTGCTATGCTGTTCTCGCTGGTTATCGGCAAACTCATAAAAGCTCGTGCCTGCTAAGTTTTCTGGCAAATAGCTTTGAGGGTAGTAGTGATTGGGATAATCATGCGGGTAAGCATACCCTTGACCATAGCCTTGATTGCGCATCAATTTGGTCACGCCATTGCGCAGATGTAGTGGTACTGGCGAGGCGTCTTTTTCTGCCAACGCCATCGCTGCATTGATCGCTTTATACGTGCTGTTACTCTTTGCACTGGTGGCTAAATAGACCACCACTTGCCCTAGGATAATACGCGCTTCTGGCATACCGATGGATTGCACACTGCGCAGGGCTGCATCAGCGAGGAGTAGGGCGTTTGGATTGGCATTGCCGATATCTTCACTGGCTAAGATTACCAATCTGCGCGCGATAAAATCGGCAGGCTCACCGCCAACGAGCATCCGCGCCATCCAGTACAGCGCCGCATCAGGGTCGGAGCCACGTACTGATTTAATCATGGCTGAGATAATATCGTAATGCTGCTCACCGTCTTTGTCATAACGTACCAGCGCCGTTTGTGCGACGCGAGCGACCAGCGCATCATCGATGATAAGCGGCGATTGTCTGGTATCCGCCGTTTGTATAGCCAGCTCTAGTAGATTAAGCGCCTTTCTGGCATCGCCATGCGCCAGTTTGCTAATGGTGTCTTGTGCCTGCAAGTCGATGGTGAGCTTTTTGAGTACATGGTCCTCCAAGAGTGCCCGCTGTAATACCGCACTGATTTGCTCAGGCGTTAATGGCTCTAAACGATACACTTGGCAACGTGATAAGAGCGCGTTATTCACACTAAACGACGGATTCTCTGTCGTGGCGCCGATTAGGGTGATATCACCAGACTCTACCGCGCCCAATAATGCATCTTGCTGCGCCTTATTAAACCGATGAATCTCATCGATAAAGACCACTGGTGACTCAAATGCCAGTGAGTCTTTACTATCCAATACCTCGCGTAACTGCTTAACCCCAGTATTCAATGCAGAAAGCGCATGGAAAGGTCGATTGACCGCATCCGCCAATAGCATTGCGATGGTCGTCTTACCGATACCTGCTTCGCCGTGCAAAATAATAGAGGGCAGATGCCCTTGTTCGACCAAACGCCGTAAAGGTGCGCCAGTGGCCAAAAGATGCTCTTGACCAATAATAGCCGCGAGAGAAGCAGGGCGCATACGCTGAGCAAGAGGGGTGTCGGCATGAAAGTTAGGCGGCATAAGGTTCTCTATTGAAAAATTAAAAAACGGTCTATTGGCTAAAGTGGTGGCCATTGAGAGATTTTATAGTAAAATCTAAATAACGACATACTCGTCTATAGTTATCATTTCTATTGAAGTGAAAAGCGTTTGTTTGCTTGGCATGATTCTCGCAGCAACTTTACTATGACAATGAGTAAATGAGTATTAGACATCAGCAGTCAAAGTAGGCTAATTTATAAGTAGGGTACTTGCTATAAACAATACACGCTAGGCTAACGCAAAAACATGTTAATGAAAGCTAACGAAGCGTATAGCTTATGTCCCCAGCACTTTATTTTTAATCATTCATCCTTACTAACGGTTCAATGGTAACGATCAGAATGGTTGACCAAACACCATTTATTATCACTGCCCTAACAAATATAAGGTATTACATTGACGATGTCTGGACAACCTCTCAAGCGTTTGTTGAATCGATATTCACGCAGCAGCGTAAAAAAGCAGCAGTCGCGTTGTCTGACAATTGGCGAGATAGCACTGGCACGCTCAGTGTTCGGTGACAGTATCAGATTAGATGAAGTGCGACTAAAAACCACTTGGTGGGTTCTCAAAAGTTATGCGGTGAGTCCGAATGGTCATATTTACTTTAATCCAGCCGATTGGATCACAGATTTTAGTGTGGCCTCGTTGGGCAAGCAAAGCTGGCTCATCCATGAGCTCACCCATGTGTGGCAGTTACAGCAAGGCTTGAAAGTGGTACGCGGTGCCCTTATCGATCGGCGATATGATTATGTGCTAGAGACGGGTAAGTCCTTTTTTAAATACGGTATCGAGCAGCAGGCGCGAATGGTTCAAGATTATTTTGTGCGCCGTCAAAAAGGACAGGATTGTCAGGATTTAGAAGCCTGTATACCATTTTTGACAGTAAACGCCATGACTGACAAAAAACGCGCCAACAGCAATTTTACTATTTAAACTGCCTCATAGTAAGCGAAAAGCCTACGTGCATCACCATTTTAGCTTTTTATATTTTAGCCTTATTAAAGGATATTTACGCTTATGTTTCGACTTTTGCCAGTAAAGCCTAATGTTGATACTTCTGCTAGCTCAGCTCTGGCCGCAGTAGCGCTAACGGGCGTGCTATTTCTGACCGGCTGTCAGCAGCAAGCTGACGCACCGCCTGTACCAGATGAGGCTCAGACAACTGAAAAAACAAGTGAGGAAGACAGTCAACCTATGCAGCAAAGTGATTCTGCTGCGGCGCGTATAGAGCAGTTTCAGCCTATATACGTTGCGCAAGCGCAAGGGCTACAGCGTCGACTACAAGCAGAGTATGAGTCACTGGAAGCGGCAGATACTTCAGATAGCGAAGAGTCGCTATTACTCAATGGAGCGACTAACGATTCAGCTACTCTTACAGAAAATGCGAATAGCGCCAATTCCGAACCATTACCAGCTGATAGTCCAGTAGAAGCTAACGCTACCAGTGAGGAAGGTTCGGATGCAGAGATGAATACAAGTACGGAAGTTGGAGAGCGTGACTTAACGGTATTAAAACGTATTAGCCTTGAGCCGCGCAAACCGATTATATTGACGGAAGAGCAGATCATCGAGCGATATCAGCAAACGATGGCAGCGTTATATCAGCCTGTGACCACGCCCCTTAGTGCAGAAGATGCGGATACGCTAATCAACATAGCGACCTTAGTTCCTCAGTTATTTGAGCATGCAGAGATTGCAGGAAGGGTCAGTGCAAAAAGCCCTGCGCTGGCTCGGTTGATTATTCAGCACCAAGTATGGGAGCAAATAGAAGCGCAGCAAGTGGTTGATATGCAGCAAATGAAGCAACAACAGCAGCAAGAATTTGAAACGCTCATGGCCAAATTCAACGATACGATTAAAGGATATGACGAGCAGATTGCTAAATATGAGCAGACGTTAAAAGAGTTTCAATAACGGTTTAAATGATACACATAGTAACGAGTTTGCCAATAATTGGATGAAGTATATCCAATAGTATCTATCCCATCATAGCAATAAAAAATCCCGCACGATGGCGGGATTTTTTATTGTAAAGATACTATTTTTGCTTACTTACGGTCTTCAACCTTGACAAAGTCACGGCGCGTTTCACCAGTATATAACTGACGTGGACGACCGATCTTGTATGGGGCGCTGTGCATCTCTAACAAATGGCTGATCCAACCTGAAGTACGAGCCAGTGCAAAGATTACCGTAAACATTGATGTTGGGATACCGATGGCTTTTAAGATAATACCAGAGTAAAAATCAACGTTTGGATATAGGTTACGCTCGATGAAGAACGGGTCTTCTAGTGCAATTTTTTCGAGTGCCATTGCCAATTCAAGTTTAGGATCGTTGACACCAAGTGCTTCTAATACTTCATCACAAGTCTCTTTCATGACTTTCGCACGTGGATCGAAGTTTTTGTAGACACGGTGACCAAAGCCCATTAGCTTCACTTCACGGCTTTTCACTTTTTCCATAAATGCTGGCACGTTTTCAACCGTACCGATTTCATCAAGCATTTCTAGTACAGCTTCGTTGGCGCCGCCATGCGATGGACCCCAAAGAGCTGCGATACCAGCAGCGATACAGGCATAAGGGTTGGCACCCGTTGAGCCGGCTAGGCGCACAGTAGAAGTCGAGGCGTTTTGCTCGTGGTCTGCGTGCAAGGTGAAGATTTTGTCCATGGCGCGGGTGACGACGTCGTTTGGCTCATAGTCCACATCAGCAGGAGTCGCAAACATCATGTACAAGAAGTTCTCAGCGTAGCTAAAGTCGTTACGTGGATACATGAACGGTTCGCCCTGCGAGTATTTATAGCTCATCGCCGCAAGCGTAGGCATCTTAGCAATCAAACGAATAGCTGTGATTTCACGATGCTCTTCGTTGCTTAGGTCTAGGTTGTCATGATAGAACGCTGATAACGCACCAACGACACCAACCATAATGGCCATTGGATGCGCGTCACGGCGGAAACCTTCAAAGAATTTACGCAATTGATCATGAACAGCGGTATGTTCACGAATTTTTTCAAAGAAATCTGCCTTTTGCTCAGCGTTAGGTAGCTCGCCATTTAGCAACGCATATGCCACTTCTAGATATTCAGCATGGTTTGCTAACTCGTCGATAGGGTAGCCGCGGTGTAATAATTCGCCTTTGCCACCATCGATATAAGTAATTTTTGATTCAACGGGAGCAGTTACTTTAAAACCAGGGTCATAAGACCAAAATCCTGATTCTTGCAAAGCAGCAACATCGATAACTGGGCGCCCTAAAGTACCTTCAATAATAGGAAGTTCGTATTCTTCACCATTCACGGTTAGTTTGGCATTAGTGTCAGCCATAAATTGCTCTCCATTGTTTTTGATTCGTTAGAATAAAATTACTACAGACGCATACCTCACGTCGTTATCTGTCAAACGGCAAAATCCGTTTCACTCATTTAATACGCAAGGTATATTAGCAGCAATTACTTGTGATTTGAAAAAACTTTTATTGACCGTGGGTCCAATTGGCGCGGCCTAGCGGTGGTTGTTCGCTGTAATTTTTGTATCAAAATATGTCTGATTGGTTATTTTGCGCTAAACTTTCTGTTTATTAAACATATTTACAACGTCAATATTGACGTTATATTTTGGGGTTTGTCGCAAAAACGCAGCAGGATTTTCGCAAAAAACGAGGCTAAAAACAGACAGGGCATGAGCAGTAGACAAGTTAAGTGTCGAGCATAATTGTCAGAGGTAAGCGTTTTCCACATTCAGTATTGCATATATCTATTCGTTTGTTAATTAAGTGTGTGACTTTATTACTTTAGGGATAAATTTGTAATTATCGCCCAGTCATTTTATAATTGCAGGAATTGACTGGCACTAGCTTTGTGCGAATTGATAAGTGGTCATGATATAGTGTCGCCTAGAGCTTACTTTATACATGCTTATTTACGATTGTCTGGTATTTTGATAAACCAAACCGAATTCTGTGGTTTAAATGTTCTTGTTAACTGCTCTATTTTTAGATGCTCAGCACCAGTATTTAGTGCTCAGTACAAGGTTTATTTTGATAGAGAAGACATATTAACGTTGTCTGGCTATTCATACGACCAATAAAAATAGACTGGTTAGTCGATCTTACTCATGTTTATTTTCTTTGTTGTATAATAGATAGGTTGTTTTGTAGGCCTGTCAGCTCGACAAGCGACACTAAACAGCTTATCAATACCTTATATACATGATTCTTTCTTCATATTTAGCACAAACTAAAAGAAGTCAGCTAGCTCTTCCTTACTTTATTCGTCTCGTGTGTTGCTCGATGCTCAACTGACACTATTTTTGTCAAGCGTTGATAGCAGATACAGGAGTATAACCGCAAAAAGGATGCCCGCTGTGAAAAGCAACCGACCTATTGATCTGCCTTTAAGCCAAGTGATTAGCGTTAATCGCTCACCGATCGCAATCGCCTCTATTTTGCATCGTATCTCTGGCATTATTTTATTCTTATTAATTCCTGTAATGCTGTGGCTATTACAGAACTCATTGGCGTCGCCTGAGAGTTTTGAGACCGTATTTGACAACGTACTTGTGCGCTTTTTGACATGGATATTTGTTGCCGCCATCGCATATCACTTCGTGATGGGTATCAAACATTTATTTGCTGATATGGGCATGAACGAAGAGCTAAAATCTGGCCGCACTGCCTCTATGGTCAGTTTTGTAATTGCAGCGATTTTAGTTGTCGCGTCATTTATATGGGTGATGTTCTAATGATTAAAAATGATTCAGGAATCAAAAGTGCTACTGGTCTGACAGGTTCAGGCTCACGCGATTGGATTATTCAGCGTATTAGTGCTGTTGTTTTAGCCGTTTATAGTGTGGTGTTGCTGGGCTTCTTTTTGACCCACGGCGATGTCACGTATCTTGAGTGGTCATCATTCATGACTAGCCTGCCAATGCGTTTATTTAGCTTAGTTGCTGTACTTGCATTAGCTGGCCATGCTTGGGTGGGAATGTGGACAGTATTTACTGACTATATTACGACAGGCAAACTGGGCTCAAGCGCAGCAGGTTTACGTTTAGTGCTACAGTCATTGATGATTATCGCTATTTTAGTATTTCTATTTTGGGGAATCATGATTTTTTGGGGTAACGGCTTTGGTGTCGTTGCTGTTTAATGATTGAGTGACCAGCTTTAGTATTGATATAAGCATCTATATATAACGGATGCGCGCAGCTGGTATGTCAGCTGATAAAGTAGTTTAAAAGTATCCGTTGATAGCCAAAAATAGTCATAGCATTGGACCAACAGCGCCCACTATTTAGATTGTCGCTGAATGAGCAACAAGGTTGAGCAGGTTTGGTTCAGTATAACGATAGATATGCAAATTAAGTGGTCAAAGACTGTTATATCCTCTTCTTTAATAAGTGCATGTAATGGCCAGATAAAAGCCCTTAAACCTGCAATAAGAAGATTTTAAAACACGCTTTTCATTTACTTATAAGCATTAATAGGCATTAGGAAAACCGTAATGGCAACTAGACAAGACAATACCATTAGTAATATTAAGACCCTAAACTACGATGCAGTTATCGTTGGTGGTGGTGGTTCAGGTATGCGCGCTTCATTGCACTTAGCGGAAGCGGGTATGAAGGTTGCAGTCCTGACCAAAGTATTCCCAACACGTTCGCACACGGTTGCTGCTCAGGGTGGCATCGGTGCAAGTTTGGGCAACATGAGTAACGACAACTGGCATTTCCATTTTTATGACACCGTAAAAGGATCAGATTGGTTAGGTGACCAAGACGCTATCGAGTATATGTGCCGTGAAGCACCAAAGGTAGTCTATGAGCTTGAGCACATGGGCATGCCGTTTGACCGTAACGAAGATGGTACGATTTATCAGCGTCCATTCGGCGGTCATACGTCAAACTATGGCGAAAAAGCGGTACAACGTGCGTGCGCTGCTGCTGACCGTACAGGTCACGCATTGCTACACACGCTGTATCAGAAAAACTTACAGCAAGGCACTGAGTTCTTTATCGAGTGGATTGCGCTTGATTTGATCAAAGACGAAGCGGGTAACATCAACGGTGTTATCGCTCTTGAGCAAGAGACAGGTACTGTTGCGGTATTCCAAGCACCAGTTACTGTTCTAGCAACAGGTGGTGCAGGTCGTATCTTTGCCGCTTCTACCAACGCTTATATCAACACTGGTGATGGTATTGGTATGGCAGTTCGCGCTGGTATCCCACTACAGGATATGGAGTTCTGGCAGTTCCATCCAACGGGCGTTCATGGTGCAGGTGTACTATTGACCGAAGGGTGCCGCGGCGAAGGTGCTATCTTGCGTAACAAGGATGGCGAAGCTTTCATGGAGCGTTATGCCCCAACCGTTAAAGATTTGGCACCACGTGATCTCGTATCGCGCTCTATGGACCAAGAAATTAAAGAAGGTCGTGGTTGTGGCCCTAATGCTGACCATATCGTCATGGACATGACCCATTTGGGTGTCGACACTATCATGAAGCGTCTACCGTCAGTATTTGAGATCGGTAAAAACTTCGCCAACGTTGACATTACTAAAGAACCTATTCCAGTTATCCCAACCATTCACTACATGATGGGTGGTATTCCAACCACTATCCATGGTCAGGTAATCGTGCCGGATCTAGAGGCAGGTACAGATGAAGACGGTTTATATGCTAATGGTAACGTCGTTAAAGGACTATACGCTATTGGTGAGTGCGCTTGTGTGAGTGTACACGGTGCCAACCGTTTAGGTACCAACTCACTACTTGATTTGGTTGTGTTTGGTCGTGCTGCTGGTAAGCACATTGTTGATGAGTTCCATCAAAACGATCATAACTACAAACCACTTGATCCGCATGTACTTGATATCACGGTTGGTCGTTTAAACAAATTGCAGCAATCAACATCAGGCTACAATGCACAAGACGTGGCTGATGAGATTCGCGCCACCATGCAGAAACACGCCAGTGTATTCCGTACGCAAGCCATGATGGATGAAGGCGTTGAGAAAATTTTAGCGCTGGGTGAGAAAGTCGAACAAATCCATTTGGGTGATAAATCACAAGTCTTCAACACTGCTCGTATCGAAGCGTTTGAAGTGGCAAACCTATACGAAGTAGCAAAAGCGACGATGGTATCAGCCGCGAGTCGCCACGAAAGCCGCGGCGCGCATAGTGTCTCTGATTATGATCGTCCAGAAGATGATGACTATGCACCAAACGGCCGTAATGACCACGATTGGATGAAGCATACTTTATGGTATTCTGAAGGCAACCGTATCATTTACAAACCAGTTCGCAAAGTGCCACTGACTGTTGACTATATCGAACCAAAAGTTCGCGTCTATTAATCCTAGACTATGCGCTCGATATAAACAGAAAGCTTAAACGTTTTATCCCTTATTCATTTATTAAAAAGGTGACCGCCAGCTACATGCTCAGAGGAGTGCTGCTAGGCTACTAATTGATATTCGATTATCAGTAGTGATTAATAGCCAGCACTCATATGTTGCAATCTTTGTATGCCCGCCATCACCTACGTGTGGAGTTTAGCATTATGAGCCGAGGTACTCGCACCATCGAAATCTATCGCTACGATCCTGATGTGGACGCAGCCCCACGCATGCAAACTTATACGATTGAATTACTTGATTCAGATCGTATGTTGCTTGACGTGTTATTACGCCTAAAGAAAGAAGATGAAACAATCACTTTCCGCCGCTCTTGCCGTGAAGGTATTTGTGGTTCTGATGGCATGAACATCAATGGTAAAAATGGTCTAGCATGTCTAATTAACATGAACACGCTACCAGAAAAAGTAACCGTTCGTCCGTTACCTGGTTTGCCAGTGGTTCGTGACTTGGTTGTTGATATGAACCAATTCTACGAGCAGTACGAAAAAGTACATCCGTACTTAATCAACGATCAGCCAGCACCACCAACTGAGCGTTTGCAGTCTCCTGCTGAGCGTGAAAAGTTAAATGGTCTGTATGAGTGTATTCTGTGTGCATGCTGCTCAACGAGCTGCCCATCTTTTTGGTGGAACCCTGATAAGTTCTTAGGTCCATCAGCATTGCTACATGCGTATCGCTTTGTTGCTGACAGCCGTGATGGTGACACGCAAGCACGTTTGGCGCGTTTAGACGATCCGTTTAGTCTATTCCGTTGCCGTGGTATTATGAACTGTGTGTCAGTTTGTCCAAAAGGCTTGAACCCAACCAAAGCAATCGGTCATTTACGTAATATGTTGATTGATCAAGCTGGTTAATTGTTTTGATTATTGTTGATAGCACAAAAAAACACCACCTATTCGTTAGGTGGTGTTTTTGTTAGTTAAAATCACTGATTATAGTAGTGTTAATTTTCTGATCACTATTGTTTGAAGTGGGCTTCTATTGGTAGCGATGAGCAATTGTGCCGGATAGGTAGAATAATAAGCCTAGTACACTGGTGAACAATAGGACGTTAGTCTATCCGTAAATCTGTATGGGCGATACGTTGACCATATGTAAGAAGACATATTATATAAACAGCCAATCTATACGCCAATCTCAACTTATCGTAGGCCTTTGATTTTTATAGAATTTAAAATTCTAATTGTTTTAACTGAAATTTTAAAAACTAAGTAAACCAATACCTTAGAAAAATAAGTTGAGAGTGGGGTAATCTATATAATCGGATACACGTAAAGTTTGGTATAATTGCATCTTGAACTTGATTAAACATTGCGAAGTTTGTTTCCAATGCATTAAAAGTAGCATCTGTACGGGCTATTGCATTAATACAATAAAACGTTATGTATACAATAACGAGGCTTCTATAATTGATAATAGATATTCATTACGTAAATACTTAGTATTGAACAAACAAACTATATCGCAAAAAACGCTCATGATATTCTATACAGCAATGCATGTTTATCTGAAACGATAAGATTTGTTAGCAAATAGCGGATATTTCAGCGATAATAGCCATTTTATAGGCTAGCTGAAAGATTGACCATTTATTAATAATTTATCATTGATGAATTGGTTATGGCTAAAAGAAGTATATATAAATTAATGTTGTGAAACGAGCTAGATCAGAAAACTGAGTATTCACAAATAAATTTATTTTTAACATAGGTGTTGCAATAAGACTTGTTATCACTATTTAGCATTACTTGCTCTTTTAGACAATGACAGCAATATTCTATAGTGACGGCAATACTTAGGGATAAAAGTGTTTTATCGAACCGTATTCAATGGGGTATGACGAATTGTCTGAACGCCTAGCATACAACGACTGACACCATAATAAGCACGATTCCATTCATTTATCTATCAAATAGACGATTATTATGAATAGTATAACCAAAGAAAAAGCGGACCAAGGACATACTGAACTGGCCGCCGATAATGCCAGCTATATAGAAGCTCTTTATGAGCAATACCTAACGGACCCTGATAGTGTTGACACAGATTGGCAAGCGTACTTCGAACAGTACAAATCGTCAAATGATGCTCAGCATAATGCTATTAAAGACCAATTTTTGTTACTTGCCCGCAATCAAACGGCGAACAAATCGAGTAACGAAAGTACCGGTACAAGTAGTAGTAATTCAGACAACTGTACTGATCCTAAGCAAATGGGTGTACAGCAACTCATTTCAGCATACCGCCGCCGTGGTCACCGCCGCGCCAAGCTAGATCCATTGAACTTACATCCACGTGCAGAAGTGGAAGATCTAACCCTAGCTTATCACAACCTATCAGAAGCCGACCTTGATACTGTATTCCCAACCAATGATTTAGTGATCGGTAAAGACGAAGCACCATTACGTGAAATTATCGAGATCATGGAGCGTGTTTACTGCCGCCATATCGGTATTGAGTATATGCATGTGACCACCAGTACAGAAAAACGCTGGATGGAAGAGTATGTAGAAAGCAATCTAGGCTATATCAAGTTTGACAAAGAAAAGCGTTTGTCTATTCTTGAGCGTCTAACAGCGGCCGAAGGTCTAGAAAAATATTTGGCGCGTAAATATACAGGCGTTAAGCGTTTTGGTCTAGAAGGTGGTGAGAGTTTCATACCTGCAGTCAATGAAATCATCCAACGTGCTGGTGGCTATGGTACAAAAGAGATGGTCATTGGTATGGCTCACCGCGGACGTCTAAACGTGTTGGTCAATATTTTGGGCAAAAACCCTGCAGACTTATTTGATGAGTTTGACGGTAAAGTGCAGCCAGAGAAAGGCTCAGGCGACGTTAAGTATCACAATGGTTTTTCATCTAACGTGATGACCCCAGGTGGTGAAGCGCATTTAGCCTTAGCATTTAACCCATCGCATCTTGAAATCGTTGCACCAGTATTACAAGGCTCAGTACGTGCACGTCAAGTGCGCCGTAATGATCAGCCGTCATTAGATAATACTGGTGGCAACTCAGTGTTACCTATCGTTATCCATGGTGATGCGGCTTTTGCTGGACAGGGTGTGGTTCAAGAAACCTTCCAAATGTCACAGACCCGTGCTTATACCACTGGCGGTACTGTACATATCGTTATCAATAACCAAGTTGGCTTTACCACTAGCCGTCAAGAAGATGTTCGTTCAACCGAATATTGTACTGATGTCGCAAAAATGGTACATGCACCAATCCTACACGTGAATGGTGATGATCCTGAATCAGTCGTTTTCGCGGCTCAATTAGCCTTAGACTATCGTCATCAGTTTGATAAAGACATCATTATTGACTTGTTCTGCTACCGTCGCAACGGTCACAACGAGGCAGATGAGCCTTCAGCCACTCAGCCATTGATGTATGCAGTTATTAAGAAGCTGCCAACGACACGTACCCTTTATGCACAAAAGCTCATCGCAGAAGGTATCTTAAATACTGAAGAAGAAAAACAGTATGAAGATAATTATCGTGAATCTTTAGACCGTGGCGATTACGTTGTCAGCTCACTGGTTCAAGAGCCTAACGAGCAGCTATTTGTAGACTGGAAGCCTTATCTAGGTCATGACTTGGTTGACGATTGGGATACCAGTGTTGATATCGAAAAGCTCAAAGGGTATGGACGCCGTATGGCTGAGATGCCAGAAGGCTACAAGCTACAGCGTCAGGTTCAAAAGGTTGTTGAGCAGCGTCTAGCCATGCAAACAGGCGAAGAGCCTCTGAACTGGGGTGCCGCTGAGACATTAGCCTATGCATCATTAGTTGATAACGATGATGTCTTGGTACGTATTACTGGTGAAGATGTCGGCCGTGGTACATTCTCACATCGTCATACTGAAATCTACAATGTTAATGATGGCAGCATGTATGTACCACTTGCTCATTTGAGCGAGAAACAAGCACGTTTTGCTACTTATAACTCGTTATTGTCAGAAGAAGCTGTATTGGCCTTTGAATATGGCTATGCTACGACAGTACCGAACGCCTTGATTGTTTGGGAAGCTCAGTTTGGTGACTTTGTGAACGGTGCTCAAGTCGTCATTGACCAGTTCATCTCAAGTGGTGAGACCAAGTGGCAACGTGTCTGTGGTTTGACGATGTTGTTACCGCATGGTTTTGAAGGTCAAGGCCCTGAGCATTCATCTGCTCGCCTTGAGCGCTTCTTACAGCTATGTGCTGAAGACAATATGCAAGTCATCACGCCAACGACTCCTGCACAGATTTATCATGCCTTACGTCGTCAAGCGGTACGTCCGATCCGTAAGCCTTTGATCGTTATGTCACCAAAGAGCTTATTGCGTCATAAGCTAGCAACTTCTCATTTAGAAGAGCTTGCTAACGGTAAGTTCGAAACGGTATTGCCAGAGATGGACGATCACAACGCAGATAAAGTGACTCGTATGGTGCTATGTGGTGGTAAGGTTTATTATGATCTACTAGAACAGCGTCGTGCATTAGGTCTCGATCATGTTGCTATCGTCCGTATCGAGCAGCTATATCCGCTACCAGAGCAACGTTTGGTCGCTGAGATTGAAAAATACAGCAACTTGACCGAGATTGTATGGACGCAAGAAGAGCCATTGAATCAGGGCGCTTGGTACTACTTAGCACCGCATATGTTCCGTATTGTTGTACCACATCCAACCAAAGCAAAAGTTATGGAGCCCGTGGCACGTCCTGCTAGTGCAGCACCTGCAACAGGATCTCCAAAACTGCATGCACAGCAACAACAAGCACTGATTGCTGGTGGCCTTGGTGTAAGTGTTGATGAATTAGCTCAATAATAGATTGTCTAATTGAAAGACTATAGAAGATAAATGAATCAGGCGATGACAGTCAGTATGTTTTAATATTCTGCCAAATAGCATTATTAAAACGATACTGATTGCCTATCACGACTTAATAATAAGTATGAATATCCAAATCTAAGGAGTATATCGATGGCTGACATCAAAGCCCCCGTTTTTCCAGAATCGGTTGCCGATGGCACAATCGTTGAATGGCATGTCACTGAAGGTCAACAAGTTAGCCGTGACGACCTATTAGCTGAAATCGAAACTGATAAGGTGGTACTAGAAGTTGTGGCACCTGATGATGGTGTTGTGACCAAGATCGTCAAAGATGTTGACGATACTGTTCTGTCTGATGAGCTAATCGCACAATTTGAAGCAGGCGCAAGTGCTGGTGAAGCACCAGCGGTAGAGACAGATCAACCTGCTGCGCCAGTACAAGAAAAGCAAGCTGCAGATGGTGGCGAGCCAGTACAAGTCACTGACAAAAAAGATGAAGCAGAGCACAAAGATCAAAGCCCAGCCGTCCGTAAAGCGGCAAAAGAGTCAGGCGTTGATCCTAAAGATGTGGAAGGTAGCGGCCGGGGCGGTCGTGTCACTAAAACTGATATGGCTAACCCAACACTGAAATCAGACAGCAGCATCAAGTCTGACAGCGGTCGTCCAGTTGCCGAATCAACGGGCGAGCGTACTGAAAAACGCGTTCCAATGACGCGCTTGCGTAAACGTGTTGCTGAGCGTCTATTATCAGCATCACAAGATACCGCGATGTTGACGACGTTTAATGAAGTGAACATGAAGCCATTGATGGACATGCGCGCTAAGTACAAAGAGAAGTTCGAAAAACGTCATGGCGTACGTTTAGGCTTTATGTCGTTGTTTGTAAAAGCGGCAACTGAAGCGCTAAAACGCTTCCCAGCAGTCAATGCTTCACTAGATGGTGATGACATTGTTTATCATGGTTTTTATGATATCGGTGTAGCCGTATCATCAGATCGTGGTCTGGTCGTTCCTGTACTGCGTGATACTGACCGTATGGGTATGGCGGACATCGAAGCCAAAATCCGTGAATACGGTAGCAAGGCGCAAGAAGGCAAGCTTGGTCTAGACGAGATGACGGGTGGTACATTCACTATCTCAAACGGCGGTGTATTTGGGTCATTGATGTCAACCCCTATCTTGAACCCACCGCAAACTGCCATCCTAGGTATGCATGCGATCAACGAGCGCCCAATGGCGGTCGACGGTAAAGTTGAAATCTTGCCAATGATGTATTTGGCGTTATCTTATGACCACCGTATGATCGATGGTAAAGAAGCGGTACAGTTCCTAGTAACTATCAAAGAGTTGGTCGAAGACCCAGCTATGTTGCTACTAGACTTGTAAGCTTCTAAGCTTGTATTGGCAACCGCTGATACAAGCTTTTTAGCTTTGGTGCAGATAATAGCTCTACCTGATAAGCAGCAACTGATTTGCTACTAAATATATTCAAAGAATTTAATAATGGTGACTGACGCTCAGTGATCGATAAGTGAGTCTTTCTCACGGACATAGCGTATTAGCTATCAAGTGTAGACAATGCTGAGCGTTTGGTAAATAAACCAGTTTAAATAACACATAAAATTAAAAATAGGAACGTACTATGAAAGATAATTATGATCTAGTCGTTATCGGCGGCGGACCTGGTGGTTACGAAGCGGCTATTCGTGCCGGTCAGTTGGGTATGAGCGTCGCTTGTATCGAAAAACGTGTTTACAAAGGCGAGCCAGCACTTGGCGGCACTTGCTTAAACGTTGGTTGTATTCCATCAAAAGCTTTACTTGATACCTCACATCGCTATGAGGCGACAAAAGACGAGCTCGACGAGCATGGCATCAGCACCGGTGATGTCGGCATCAACGTCGAGAAGATGATTGAGCGTAAAGAAGGTATCGTCAAGCAATTAACCGGCGGTGTTGCGGCACTACTCAAGGGCAATGGTGTTGACTGGCTACAAGGTTGGGGCACGTTAGTCGACGGTAAAGGCGATGACAAAAAAGTTAAATTTGTTGCGCTAGAGGATGATGCAGAAAGCACCATTACTGCCAAGAACGTTATCTTAGCCTCAGGTTCTGTGCCTATCGATATTCCAGTTGCCAAAGTCGATCACGAGCATATCGTCGACTCGACTGGCGCGCTTGATTTCACTGAGACGCCAAAGCGCTTGGGCGTGATTGGTGCAGGCGTTATCGGTCTTGAGCTTGGTTCAGTATGGCGTCGCTTGGGCGCGGAAGTCGTGGTTTATGAAGCGCTGCCTGAATTTTTAGCCGCTGCGGATAAAGATATCGCCAAAGAAGCTCGTAAGATGTTCAAAAAACAAGGCTTAGATATCCGCGTCGATACCAAAGTGACTAATGCAGAAGTCAAAGACGGTCAAGTCGTCGTCACTAGCGAAAACAAAGGCGAAGCCTCAGATGAGAGCTTTGATAAATTGATCGTTTGTGTCGGTCGCCGTGCTTACTCTGAGAAGCTACTTGGCGAGGACAGCGGTGTGACGCTAACCGAACGCGGCCTTATCGATGTCGATGATCAGTGCAAAACCAATCTAGATGGCGTCTATGCTATTGGCGATTTAGTACGTGGCCCGATGCTCGCGCATAAAGCGATGGAAGAGGGCATGATGGCGGTTGAGCGCATTCATGGCGAAAAAGCACAAGTCAACTATGACACTATTATCAACATTATCTATACCCATCCAGAAATCGCTTGGGTTGGTCTGACTGAAAAAGAAGCTGCGGATGCAGGCTATGAGGTCAAAACAGGCTCATTCAATCTAGCTGCTAACGGTCGCGCGCTGGCGCAAAGTGAAGCGCAAGGCTCAATCAAAGTCGTTGCCGATGCTAAGACCGATCGTTTACTCGGTATGCATGCTATCTTTGCTGGCGCCGGCGACATCGTCCATCAAGGCATGATCGCGATGGAGTTTGTATCAAGCATCGAAGACTTACAGCTGATGACTTTCGCGCATCCAACCGTATCTGAAGCGGTACACGAAGCAGCATTGTCAGCAGATGGTCGTGCGATTCACGCGATTCAGCGCAAAAAACGCAAATAAGGTATTATCCATAACGGGCGATGAGGTTAGGCTTGTATCATGAGCACTGACATCATCGCCATGTTATGCGCGCCCGTTGTGTTGGGCGCATCGTTTCACTTTTCTTAATGGTAAATAACAAAGGATACAATCAATGAATTTACATGAGTATCAAGCCAAAGAGCTACTAAAAAGCTATGGTCTGCCAATTCAAGAAGGCATCATTGCCAGCAACGGCGAAGAAGCTGCAGAAGCATTTGACAAAACCCCAACCGACATCGCTGTTATCAAAGCACAGGTGCATGCTGGCGGTCGTGGTAAAGCGGGTGGCGTAAAGCTGGTTAAAACTCGTGAAGAAGCCAAGCAAGTGGCTGAAGAGCTTATCGGCACGAACCTTGTTACGTATCAAACTGATGCAGAAGGTCAGCCTGTAAACTTCGTATTGGTTGCAGAAGATATGTATCCAGTACAAACTGAATTGTACCTTGGCGCTGTTGTTGACCGCTCTTCACGTCGTGTAACGTTCATGGCGTCAACTGAAGGCGGCGTTGAGATTGAAAAAGTTGCTGAAGAAACCCCAGAAAAAATCTTCAAAGTTATCGTTGATCCATTGGTTGGCTTGCAGCCATACCAAGCGCGCGAAGTAGCGTTCAAATTGGGTCTTGAAGGCAAGCAAGTGAACCAGTTCGTAAAAATCATGACTGGCGCTTATCAAGCATTCATCGACAACGACTTTGCCCTATTTGAAATCAACCCACTAGCGGTACGTGAAAACGGCGAAATCGTTTGTGTTGACGGCAAAATCGGCATCGACTCAAATGCACTATATCGCTTGCCAAAAGTAGCGGCGCTACGTGACAAGTCACAAGAAAACGAGCGTGAGCTAAAAGCGTCTGAATTTGACCTAAACTATGTTGCCCTAGAAGGTAACATCGGCTGTATGGTTAATGGTGCTGGTCTTGCTATGGCGACCATGGACATCATCAAACTGTACGGCGGCAAGCCAGCTAACTTCCTAGATGTAGGCGGCGGCGCGACCAAAGAGCGCGTGGTTGAAGCATTCAAAATCATCCTAGAAGACAGCAGTGTTGAAGGCGTTCTTATCAACATCTTCGGCGGTATCGTACGCTGTGACATGATTGCTGAAGCGATTATCGCAGCAGTTAAAGAAGTTGACGTACAAGTACCAGTTGTTGTTCGCCTAGAAGGTAACAACGCTGAGAAAGGCGCACAAATCCTGAACGAATCAGGTCTAAAACTGATTTCAGCGCAAGGTCTGTCTGACGCTGCACAAAAAATTGTCGACGCTGTAAAAGCGTAATAGTCCCGATGTGATGGCAGCTTGCCCGTTATTGGCACTGCCGTCATAAGACAACCGAATACAAGGAAAACATAATGAGTGTATTAATTGATAAAGATACCAAAGTATTGGTACAAGGTTTTACTGGTAAAAACGGTACGTTCCATTCTGAACAAGCCATCGAATACGGCACCAAAGTGGTTGGCGGTGTTACGCCAGGTAAAGGCGGTCAAACGCACCTAGGTTTGCCAGTATTTAACACCATGAGCGAAGCGATGGAAGCGACCCAAGCAGACGCTTCTGTGATCTACGTACCAGCACCTTTCGTTCTTGACTCAATCATCGAAGCGGTTGACGCGGGCGTGAAGCTGATCGTGGTTATCACCGAAGGTGTACCAACCATCGATATGCTAAAAGCCAAACGCTACATCGAAGAAGCGGGCGACGTGCGTATGGTCGGTCCAAACTGCCCAGGCGTTATCACTCCAGGTCAGTGCAAAATCGGCATCATGCCAGGTCACATCCACTTGCCAGGTAAAGTGGGCGTTATCTCTCGCTCTGGTACACTAACGTACGAAGCAGTTGCGCAGACCACCAAGCTAGGCTTTGGTCAGTCAACTTGTATCGGTATCGGTGGTGACCCAATCCCAGGCATGAACCAAATCGATGCACTAAAACTGTTCCAAGAAGACCCACAAACCGAAGCGATCATCCTAATCGGTGAAATCGGTGGTACCGCTGAAGAAGAAGCCGCCGCTTACATCAAAGAAAACGTAACCAAGCCTGTTGTTGGCTACATCGCTGGTGTCACTGCACCTGCAGGTAAGCGTATGGGCCATGCTGGTGCTATTATCTCTGGTGGTCAAGGTACTGCTGAAGAGAAATTCAAAGCGTTTGAAGATGCTGGCATCGCGTACACACGTGACCCATCTAAACTTGGCGACAAGCTAAAAGAAGTTACTGGCTGGTAAGATAGACATTAGTCTATAGTGAAACTACTAAAACTATATTGAAATGTTAAGAAGACACCCCTACAATGGGGTGTTTTTTTATATCTGAAAATCCTATGAAAAGCGAGATATTGGCCATTACTTATAAAGATTGTATCAGTTCTCATAAACATGTTATTTTGAATGATATAGCTCGTAATTTTTGATTCAGGGTTCTTGAACTGATAATTTCTGTATATCTGCTGAGACGTTTGATATTAGCAAGGTACAAATCCAAATCGCTATAATATCTACTAAGTATTTGCTAAGTTAGCATTATTTTACCTAACCTACTTTCTTAAAACAGTCCTCTTATTATGAAAAAAATTACTCATGCTGTTATCCCTGTCGCAGGCTTTGGTACGCGTATGCTGCCATTGTCTAAATCTGTGCCAAAAGAATTGTTACCGCTTGGCAATCGCCCTGCCATTCATTATGTGGTCGAAGAGGCTATCGCTGCGGGTATCAAGCATATGGTCTTGGTCGGTCATGCACAAAAAAGCGCGATTGAAAACTACTTCGATATCAATGCTGAGCTAGATAATCAATTACGTCATAAAGGTAAAGATGAGGTGGCTGATAGTTTAAATTGGCTACCAGAGGATGTAACGGTATCAATAATACGTCAAGGTAAGGCCTTAGGTTTGGGTCATGCAGTACTAGCTGCGCGTCCTATCATTGGCGAACATGATTTTGCTGTATTGCTCCCTGATGTCGTTCTCGATCCGTTTACTACTGATATGGCTGCTGATAATTTGGCCTTTATGATTGATGCTTTTAGTCATGATGGCCATTCGCAAATATTGGTAAATGAAGTTGCTGACGAAGATGTGCACAAATACGGTATCGCCAAACTTATCGATACCAGTCATATAGATGAGATATCTGGCGGCGTTAATGCCAGCTTTGGCGTGGCAGGTTTTGTAGAAAAGCCAAGCTTAGCAGAAGCACCATCAAACCTAGCTGTCGTAGGGCGTTATGTTTTTAGCAATCATATTTTTGATTACCTCGCAAACACTAAAGCTTCAGTCGGTGGTGAGATTCAACTGACTGATGCTATCGATGCGCTTATTAACGAATATGGTGTGAATGTGACAACGATGCGCGGTGCCAGTTATGATGCCGGTGACATGCGCTCGTATATGCAAGCGTTTATCTATTTTGCCGAGCAGCAATTAGCAGATGAAAAATAGCGATGGATAAGATAAAGGACGATAAGAAGTATCATAGCGCTCGCCGTTCCAAATACTGGGAGCAGTTGCAAACGCTTGCGGCGCAGCCATGGTCGCTGGCAAGTTTATTTGCGCAAGATGACAGTCGTGCGACACGCTTTAGTGCGCAAGCTGGCGCGCTGTACATGGACTATAGCAAGCAGTGTATCGATGAGCGAGTTATGGATGCTTTATTGCGGCTAGCAGATAGCTGTGAGTTGTCCGCTCGAATTGATGCGTTGATGCAAGGGGCGATGGTCAACAATAGTGAAGAACGTGCGGCCCTACATACAGCACTACGTCTGCCTGAGAATGCAGAGCTACAAGTTGGTAAGCAAGATGTGGTTGCCGATGTACATCATAGTTTGGCGCAGGTAGCGAGATTATCCGAACGTGTCCGTAGTGGCACATGGCGAGGGTTCTCAGGTAAGGCCATCACTGATGTGGTTAATATTGGCGTTGGCGGCTCTGATCTTGGGCCTCTTATGGCGACCGCTGCGCTTGATGAATGGGCAGATACGGAAATCGGTGTACATTTCGTCTCTAATATGGACGGCACTCAGCTTGATAATTTGCTCAAACATTTAAACCCTGAAACCACTTTGTTTATTATATCCTCTAAATCCTTTGGCACAGTTGATACTTTATCTAATGCCAAAACCGCACTGTCTTGGTTACTTGCGACGGCGACGCTGCGCGCTGGTACTGAAGACAGTGTGTTGCGTCGGCACTTTATTGGAATATCAGCCAATAGTGAAAAGATGAGGGCTTGGGGGATACATCTTGAGCATCAATTAGAGCTTTGGGAGTGGGTTGGAGGCCGGTTTTCTTTGTGGTCAGCGATTGGGCTAGCCATTGCTATTCGTGTTGGTATGAATAGGTTTAGGGAGCTACTAAGTGGTGCTCACAGTATGGATGAGCATTTTGCACAGGCGCATTTTACAGATAACTTACCAGTATTGCTAGGGCTGCTAGCTGTATGGAACAGTACGTTTTTGAGGGTGAATGCCCATACCGTATTGCCTTATGATGGACGGTTGGGCTATCTGCCTAGCTACTTGACCCAGCTTGAAATGGAAAGTAATGGCAAGTCGGTCACTCAGCACGGCGACCATATTGATTATGATACTTGCCCAATTCTGTGGGGCGAGATTGGTTCAAACGCTCAGCATGCCTTTTATCAGCTACTGCATCAAGGCACGCAGCAAGTCTCCTGTGATTTTATCGCTTGTGTACGCCGTTATAGTGGCGAGGTGCAAAACGCCTCGTTGCAACAACAGCATGAGCTATCTTTAGCAAACTGCTTAGCGCAAAGTCGAGTCTTGGCATTTGGCAATGCTGCTGTCACAGAGGCATCGAATAGTGATGC
This sequence comes from Psychrobacter pacificensis, assembly GCF_900101915.1. GTDB lineage: Bacteria > Pseudomonadota > Gammaproteobacteria > Pseudomonadales > Moraxellaceae > Psychrobacter > Psychrobacter pacificensis. Next base: position 92,699 of record NZ_FNAL01000008.1, read on the forward strand.
AAAAACGGTATCCAGTGCAGATAAATACAAATATTACCGTGGTAATCAACCATCGACTACCTTGCTTATCGATGAGCTTACGCCTCATAGTTTGGGTGCGCTGGTTGCGCTCTACGAGCACAAAGTCTACGTGATGGCCAGTATTTGGGATATCAATCCGTTTGATCAATGGGGGGTTGAGATGGGCAAGCAAATGGCAGAGTCTGTGCATGACGCTATGCAGCAAGAGGCTCACAGCCAATTTGACACTTCTACCGACCAGTTATTACAGCATATCAAAAAACTGTCTTAGTAATACTGATCAATCAATAATGTAAAAAGGTACACTCATGGGGACTGCTACAAACGATCAATGTATGCCTTATAATGGATTTGCATCAAACCCATTGACCAGTTCCAATGTGTGTGTGCTGGTTGGCCATAGTATCGAAGCGATTACCAGTGCCGTGGTGCTGGCAAGTTTAGGTCAACGCGTTCATCTGTATGCAGATATAGATCTATTGGCTCAGCAGATACAGCAATATAGCTTTGAGCATCATCTGCAAGCGCTATGGCAAATGTATGTACAGCAGCGAGTTATTACAAGTCAAGCATTGCCAGATAGTGCAGAGACGTTAATACAATATTATGAAACGGCAAATCATGGTGACAGCCACGTCGTCAGTCAGAGCATTCATAGTGATGATCAAAATAAAGTGGCGCTTTACTGGTTGTTTTTAGACAGTATTAAGTCTGCGTGGACAGAAGATGGTTGGATTCGGGCTTTTAATCAAAGCCATCAGCAGGCATTACCTGTAATAATGAGCGGAATTAAGGAATTAGGCGCTGTATCAGCACTATCTGAGCGTCTACAGCGAGCGTGGGTCTATTATATACCGTTTGTTTTTTTGCAAGATGGTGATGCTTATAACTCCATGTTGAACCCTGCATTATGGTTGCTGGGTGAAAAAACAGCAGACAGCAACCAACATTTAGAGATGTTACAGCCGTTAATGCAGCATGCTCGCGCCGCTCATCATGCCGATATCGCAACGATAGAGTTTGCGCGTAGTAGTATCATGGCGATGCTCGCGACCCGGGTGAGCTTTATGAATGAGATGTCACGCTTGGCGGATAGCCAGCAGGTGGATATCAGTCAGGTGAGTCGTATTATGGGGTTGGATGAGCGCGTAGGCAGTAGCTATCTACAGGCAGGATGGGGGTTTGGCGGTAATACACTACCTACCGAGCTGGCTAAGTTACAGCAGTCGAGCAAAATGCATAGTTTAGACATGCCTCTTTTACAGTCTGTCGTGCATATTAATGAGGACCAAAAAGAGCTGATATTTCGCAAGTTTTGGCAGTATTTTGATGGTTTCATTGACAATAAAACCGTCATGATCTGGGGTGGCAGTTATAAAGCAGGCTCAGGCCGTACCGCAGGCTCAGCCATTCATCCATTGTTAGCATTACTGTGGTCTTATGGTATCCGTACACTGGTTTATAGTGATAAAGCACAGGGTGAGCTTGCTGCACTGTACGAACAACAACCATTGCTTGAATTGATTAGTAGTCCTTATCAGAGAATCAATGATGCTCAGGCCGTTTTTTTGATCAGCTGGTCGCCACGAGAGCGATTGGATATTGATAAAATCAATCAGCAAGCCATGCCAGTATTTGATGCGCAAAATACATTTACTCGATCGCAAATTGATCGCTTAGTAGGCGACTATGTGGGCATTGGTCGAGCTAAATAGTTTTATTTAACATTAGGGCGTGTTGAACATTCGACCATGGCACTGACAGCGACTATTTTTTAGGCGATTCGATGTTAAAAATAATAAGTTTAGTCACTCTAAGCGCTTATTTTTAACGATGAAGCGGCAAAAAAGAGTCCTGTCCCCTGCTTTTATCGTTGGGGCTGATGCTAAAATTGCCCCATACTGCGTTACAAATCTCGCTAAGGCATCTGCATTATCATCGCTTTGTGCCTTGTCTGGAACAATTTTAGCGATCAGCAGTGCCTATTTGCGAATGTTCAACACGCCCTATTCATTATCAAAAAAGCTCGCTAACCATGATTAGCGAGCTTTTTTATGATTTTATGCTGGTACTGCTCCTTGTACCGCTAGCCATTGCTGAATTTCTTGCGTTTTACTAGCCAATAACGAGTGATCGCCGCGACTTTCGATATTCAATCTAATCAGTGGTTCAGTATTTGAAGCACGCAAATTGAAGCGCCATTCGCCAAAATTTAGGCTTAAGCCATCAAGCAGAGATTTAGTTGGATTGTCGATACTAAATTTTTCTTCAATGGCACTGATGATGGTTGGGGCATCATGAGTCGTGAGGCGGAAGTTTAGTTCGCCTGAGCTGGGATAAGATTGAATATAACCTGTGACCAATTCTGATAAGGTCTTACCTGTGATAGACAGCAGCTCAATGGTGAGTAACCAAGGAATCATACCGCTGTCGCAATAGAAAAAATCACGGAAGTAATGATGGGCCGACATCTCGCCACCATAGACCGCACCTGACTCGCGCATGATTTGCTTGATAAAAGAATGTCCAGATTTACTGATTACAGCATTGCCATTATGCGCTTCGATAACCGCTTCAGTATTATATATCACTCGTGGATCATAGACGATTGACTCACTCGGGTATTTGTTCAAAAATGCTTGAGCGAGCATACCGACGATGTAGCTACCATCAATGAACACGCCATTTTCGTCAAACAAAAAGCAGCGATCAAAGTCACCGTCAAAAGCAATACCAAGATCCGCTTTGTTTTCTAGTACGGCTTGCTGAGTCGCCAGTCTATTGGCTTCAATCATTGGATTGGGAATACCGTTAGGGAAGCTACCATCAGGCGTATGATGCAACGTGATAATTTCAATGGGTGCACCAGCTTGCGTCAGTCTATTGATTAACAAGTCAACGACTGGACCTGCACTGCCATTGCCGGAGTTAATAATCAGTTTAAGGGGCTTTAATTTATCAATATCGATAAAAGTCATGACATGATCGATATAAGCACTTTTATCAGTCAATAATTGCAACTGTCCTGATTGATTGTCAGTGGTAAATTGTCCTGATTCTGCCAATGCCTGAATCTCTGCCAAACCGTCATCCGCACTGATAGGTTTTGAATGTTCTTTGACCAGTTTGAGGCCATTATAGTTGATAGGGTTGTGACTGGCAGTCACCTCAATACCGCCTAGCGCCTGATAATAACTGGTGGCAAAATACACCTCTTCTGTCCCTGTCATACCTAGGTCAATCACATCAATCCCTGCATCCATGATACCTTTGATAGCCGCTTGTTTTAATTGCTCACTAGAGTGGCGAATATCACTACCAATGACAATAGCTGGTTTTAGATCTGCCATATCATTGGTTTTATTTTCAATGGCTGCCTGATAGCGCTGATACAAAATCTGAGCAAAAGCCCGACCAATACGGTAGGCGATGTCTTCATCGAGATTGACGCCAAGCTCACCGCGTATATCATAGGCTTTAAACGAGTTGATGGTGATAGCATTGAATTCCATGGCTGGCTGATAGCTGGTGGTCGCAGAAGTCGACATAATGATAAAATTCCTTGCGCGTGAGCAATGATAAAATAAGAAAGTAGATAGCATAATTATAAGCCAATCAGGGTTCAATGATACATTAACTACTCAATGAGTTAGACACATGTCGATATGTATGACGCAGATTTATGCTGATCGATCACTAAGCCTCGTACTACACTGACATACGAGAATGATAAACTATACGCTATACCAAACCAAAAAATGGCATGATAAATAAGATATAAGAGTATTTCCTATGAGTATTTTAGACAATAAAATTACCGTACCTAAGCCCGTGCAAGGAACGCCAGACGCTACTGGAAAGCTTGATGATCTGCTGGCTTTGATGGCTCGTCTACGAGCAGATTGTCCGTGGGATAGGAAACAGACCAACCATAGCCTTATTCCGTATGCCATTGAAGAAGCCTATGAGCTGGGCGAAGCAGTGCAAAGCGATGATGATGAAGATATCAAAGGTGAGCTGGGTGATGTCCTATTACAAGTCATCTTTCATTGTCAGATGTACGCTGAACAAGGGCGTTTTGATATGAGTGATGTCATTACGACTTTACAAGAAAAGCTGGTTCGCCGTCACCCTCATGTATTTGAAGCCGAAACGCTCAAGGACGATGCCGCAGTAAAAATACGCTGGGATGAAATTAAAGCGGAAGAGCAACAGGCACGCGAAGCACGAGGTAAGTCAAAACGTCGCTTAGATAACGTAAAAGCCGGTAGTGCTCTCATGCAGGCACAAAATGTACAAAAACAAGCGTCAACGCTGGGTTTTGATTGGGACGGTGTTACTGGTGCCGTCGAAAAGCTAGACGAAGAGATTGCCGAGCTAAAGCATGAGCTAACAGATAAATCTATAGTCGAGATCAAAGCCAATATCAGAGAGGTAGAAAAGGAATTAGGCGATTGCATGTTTGCGCTCGTCAATGTCGCACGTAAACTAAACCTTGATGCAGAAGCCGCTACCTTAACCTGCGTACATAAATTTAAATCACGTTTTGGTTATATTGAGGAGCAATTAGCATTAAGTGGTAAGCGTTTGGAGGACAGCGATATAACCGAAATGGATGCATTGTGGGAAGCGGCGAAACAACATGAACGCTCATCATAAAATTTCGTCTCACAGTTATATTTCGCCCAGCAGCTACACAGCAATGTCTATTGTTAGTCTTTTATGCGCTCTGCTGATGCTTAATAATGCCCACGCTGCTCCCTGTTTTGAGAACCCTCAGCGCGCTTACAATTATCTGTTGGCACAAGAAAATGCCAAAATACAGGCACGAGATGAAGCCACCGTAAATATCAATCGTGCCAGTGAAGGCGAGCTGGTATCGCTGAATGGTATTGGCAGCAGTAAAGCCCAGGCGATTATTTTATATCGTGAAATGTTTGGTGAATTCAAAACAGTAGATGAGTTGGCAAAGGTGAAAGGTATTGGTGCAAAAACGCTTGAGAAAAATCGAAGACGCTTAAGTGTGCAAGATTAATAGCGGTATTTTGCATTAATCAATCCCAATATTGACAAAATAGCATGTAAGTAAATGTCATAACACACCCAGCACGTGCAAAATTTGTTAAACTAGCGGGTACATCCGCCTGATAAACGCTGTGTTATTCAGGGGTGGTTAAAGAATACCGGCGAGGAGTAGATGCATGGCCGAGCGTGCCGCCAAGCAGTTAGAACTGAACAAATCTGAATTACCCAATTCCATTACTGAAGTGATTGCCACATTGACCCGAGCTGGGTTTGATGCGTATATTGTTGGTGGCGGTGTGCGCGATACCTTATTGGGTCTGCGCCCAAAAGACTTTGACGCCGTGACTGATGCCAAGCCGCACGAGATTAAAGACGTCTTTGGCAAGCGTTGCCGTATCATCGGTCGCCGCTTCCAATTGGCACATGTATATTCAGGTCGCGAGTTAATCGAAGTGGCGACGTTTCGTGGTCCACCAACGAGCAATGCCAATACCAATCAGGACGGTATGATCCTGCGCGACAATGTGTGGGGCGATATCAAGCAAGACTTTGCCCGTCGTGACTTTTCTATCAACGCGCTTTATTATCAGCCGCTCAAAGGCGTGGTTCATGATTTCTGCGGTGCGCTTGATGATATTGATAATAGAATCATTCGTCTATTGGGTCATGCGCCAGTGCGTATCGAAGAAGATCCAGTAAGACTATTACGTGCGCTGCGATTTAAAGCCAAATTGGGCTTTGAGTTTGATGATGCGTTATCCGATCAGTTTCATGATGGTAATTGGGCGCTGCTTGAGCAGATATCGCCACATCGTCTCTACGATGAAACACAGAAGATGTTTACCGGTGGCTATCTAGTGCCACTGTTGCCACTATTGTTTGAGTCTGGCGCGATCGATAGCCTCATCATTTATCCACCAGCCGAGCCAAGCGCCTTAGTCAATCAAGTGGCCATCAATACCGACAAGCGTATTGCGGCAGGCAAAAGCATCAATCCAGCGTTCTTTTATGCGGCGCTATTGTGGGAAAACTATTTGCATCAATTGGCAAAAGCTAAAAAGCGCAATATGCCGTTTGCTGAAGCACAAATGCATGCCGCTGGTAAAGTCATTGACCGTCAACGCATCAAAACCGCTATTCCAAAATTTGCTGAGCAGTTTATCCGTGATATTTGGATATTGCAGCCAAAACTTGCGGCTCCGCGTAGCAAGCAAATCGTTCAGCTCTCTGAGCATCCGCGCTTTCGTGCGGGTTTTGACTTTTTATTATTGCGTGAGCAATGCGGTGATGCTGAGCATCCATTGTCAGAGTCGACGAATGGCATGGGCGAGTGGTGGCAGACGTATCAGACATTGTCTGAGCGAGAGCAGCAGCAAGCGATTGAAGCGTTCGACGAAAATATTCGCCGCGGTGCCTATAAAAAAGGGCAACGTAGTCGCGGGCGCAATCGTCAAAAACCAGAAGCAAATATCACTGATCACTCACCATCTAATCAGAACAGTGCAAAACAAAGTAAAGCCAATACTAGTACTGATAAAGGTAGGAATGATCAGACAATGGTAAATGACCCATCAAATATCCCAGCACGCCGTCGTCGCGCTGTCAGTCAGTCTAAAAATGACAGCAGTAACAACACAGCATACAACACGCAGCAGGTAAAGCAAGACAGTAATGAGCTTGCGCAGCTACAGCAGCTATCGCTTGCCAGTAATAACCAGGCGACAAACAAACGCCATCACTCTAAACCTGCCCCACTGTTTGTGATAGAACACGAAAAAGTTGTGCCACCGCTACAAAAGCAGCTGCCAGCAGAGAGTGCATCGCAGCCGAAGCGCAAGAATACACCTGTGCAAACGGATAAAGCTGATCGTTCAGATAGTACTCAGTTGTCTAAAGCTAATTCGTCAGAGGTTAAGGCATCATCTGATCAGGTAAAACCAACTCGCACAATCGCCAGATCGCCTGCGCTTGTCAGTATGAATAACGAGCCGATTCCGCACAAGCGTCGCCGTCGTCAGCCTACTGTTGATAGTACAAATAGTGTCGAGTTGCAAAGTAAGAATGATAAAGAACAATCAACAGCGAAGTATGCGAGAAAAGCACCTAAGTCAGTAGCGACATCAGCTAGTCCAGCTGATACTACAGAAGCAAAAACTGTAGCGCGTGAAGGGACAAAGAAAGCGGCTACACCAACAAAGGCCAAGAAACCAGTCAAAGCAAAGACTGAGCAAGTTGATAGTAATCAAGCGCCTGCTGTTAAAGTGACCGACGATAAAGGCCCTGTGCCATCAAAACGCCGTCGCCGTCAGCCTAGTACTGAAAGTGCCTGATATGAATAACAGTATGAATGATAGTCACTGGGTTACCTGTTATGTGGGCCTAGGTAGCAATCTATCTAATGAGTTGGGCTCGCCTATAGACCATTTGCAGCAAGCGCTTGAAAGCATGAAAAAGAGTGAGAAAATACGCGAAATTAGCGTGTCTTCTTTTTATGCGTCAGCGCCAATGGGTCCACAAGACCAGCCAGACTTTATCAATGCGGTTGCTGGGTTTGAAACGGTAATGACGCCTTTTGAGCTGCTTAGTTTTTGTCAGCAGTTAGAGAGCATGGCCAAGCGGGCACGTTTGCGCCGCTGGGGTGAGCGTAGTCTAGATGTCGATATTTTACTATATGGTGATATGCAGATTGCCGAACCACAGCTAACGGTTCCGCACGTTGGACTATGCGAGCGTAATTTTGTATTAATACCACTGCGAGAGTTAGCGCCACATTTGACTATCGTAGAAACACCAATAGCTGATTACCCACAAAGTCATGATTGGACAGGCTTAAAATTATTATCAAACGACTGATCTGCAGTAGCTTATCATAACTGATTAAGTATTAGATACTTTTTATGATAGCTCACTAACGCTAGCTAAAATGATAGACATTGATAATTAAAGGCATTGCAAGTTAATTGAGGGTCATATGACAACATTATCTACGTTGAATAAATTTAAAAAAGAGGGTACTAAGTTTACTTGCTTGACGTGCTATGACTCAATGTTTGCACGGATGATGGATAAGGCACAGATCGATACGATTTTGATTGGTGATAGTCTAGGTATGGTCGTGCAAGGTCATGACTCAACACTACCTGTAACCGTCAATGATATGGCATATCACACAGCCAATATCGCTCGTAGTAATAAACACGCTTTGATATTGGCTGACCTGCCGTTCATGAGTTATGTGACGTTGCCAGAAGCCATTGCCAATAGCCGCCAATTGATGCAAGCAGGGGCGCATGTGATTAAGGTCGAAGGCGGTAGTGAGCTCTGTGAATTGGTGACGACTTTAGCGCAAGCAGGAACGCCTACTTGTGTACATCTTGGTTTGACTCCGCAATCGGTCAATGTCTTTGGCGGCTATAAGATTCAAGGCCGCGGTGACGAAGCGGCTGACAAATTGCTCGCTGATGCTAAGGCAGTGGTTGATGCTGGTGCAGCGCTGTTGGTGCTAGAGTGTGTGCCGGCAGCACTTGCCAAAACAGTGACAGATGCTGTTGCTGTACCAGTCATTGGCATCGGTGCAGGCGCAGATACTGATGGTCAGGTACTGGTGATGCATGACATGTTGGGCATGGTACACGGTCGTGTGCCACGTTTTGTACATGACTTTTTGACCGATGAGCGCAATCATGCACGCAGTATTGAAGGGGCTTTTGCGTTATATCAGCAATCAGTACGTGACCGCAGTTTTCCAACTGAACAGCATCAATTTAGCTAATCTATTTGAGCTTTCAAATATCAGAATGTTGAAATATAAGAAAAACTACCATGTCTCCAATTATTTATCATGATATCCCATCACTACGTGCAGCGCTTCAGCCTTATCGTGGTCACGAAATTGACAAACAAGACCGTCAGCAGCGTATTGCGTTAGTACCAACAATGGGTAATCTGCATCAGGGTCATCTAGAGCTGGTAAAAATTGCTAAACAGCATGCGGATATCGTCGTCGTTAGTATTTTTGTCAATCCTACTCAGTTCGGTGTGGGCGAGGATTTTGATAGTTATCCACGTACACTAGACGACGATGTGGCTAAGCTTGCCACTGTTGGTGCAGATTATGTGTTTGCGCCAAGCGTTGATGCGATGTACCCAGTATTACCACCACCGACTACTGTATTAGCTGGCGCTATTAGTAGCCAACTATGTGGTCAGTCACGTCCTGGTCATTTTGATGGCGTTGGTATCGTTGTCTCTAAGCTTTTCAACATTGTGCAACCAGATGTGGCGATATTTGGCCAAAAAGACTATCAGCAGCTGGCTATTATTAAGCAGTTGGTGCGTGATTTGAGCTACCCAATTGAGATTGTTGGTGCACCTATTATTCGTGCTGATGATGGGCTAGCACTCTCCTCACGTAATCAATACTTAACCGAATCTGAGCGACAAGTTGCGCCTATACTGCATCGAGAGCTACAAGATTTGGCAGAGCAGTTGAAAGGTGGTGGTATTAGTCAGCAAGCGTTTGAATCATTACTAAAAGACAAGCGTACACGCATTAGTGATGCAGGTTTCACGATCGATTATCTAGAAGTAAAAACTGAAGCGCTGGGTTCTGTCGTAAGTGACTCTACAACTTTCAATATAGAAAATAAAAACATTGTTATTTTGGTTGCAGCATGGCTGGGACGCGCACGTTTATTGGATAATCAGTTAGTAGTGGTGGGGTAAACCCTTCGGTACATATTGTATCGGATGCAATGAACTAGAATGGGTAGATCATGGATATAAATCAGGATCAAAGCGAGAATCAAGCCGCATCGACAACGCCAAAAATATCAGCGCCAAAAATATCAACGGATAAACTCAGCATTCTAGTGGTATCAGGCCGTTCAGGCTCAGGAAAAACCTCAGTACTGAATATCTTAGAGGATTTAGGTTACTACTCTATTGATAATCTACCGTTGTCTTTATTGCCGAGCGCCGCGCACAAACTGGTAAAAGAGAGCGGTATCAATCGCATTGCCCTTGGCGTTGATATTCGAACGCCGCGCGCGGATCTGTCCAATTTTGCAGCAACCTATGCAGCATTAAAAGACACTTACGGCAGTCAAGCTGTTCAAGTGTTGTATGTGACCGCGCAGGAGAGTACCCTGATAGCGCGTTTCAATGCGACGCGCCGTGTACATCCACTCATGTCTCAGGATGTCGATAGTGACAATGCAAACCATGTCGTATTCAATCTACCTGCCGCGATCAAAAAAGAAGTTGAGCTGTTAAAGCCCATCTCCAGTCAAGCAGATATCAAGATCGATACAACGACTTTAAATATTCATCAGTTAAAAGACAGGTTACGCGAACATATTGGCATGGACAATCAAATTGTCATTAACCTGCTGTCATTTGGTTTTAAGCACGGTAGTCCTATTGATGCTGATTTTGTGTTCGATGTCAGGATTTTGCCTAATCCACATTGGAATCCTGAGCTGCGTGCCTCGACAGGGCTCGATGCTGAAGTCAGCACGTTTTTTGCAGAGTATCCTGAAGTGGCTGAAATGCTAGATGATATCGATAAGTTTTTGACACGTTGGCTACCAGAGTTTTTGCACAATAATCGTCATACAGTGACGGTTGCGATCGGTTGTACCGGCGGTAAGCATCGTTCAGTATTTATCACCGATCATCTACAGCGTCGCCTCGCTGATACGATGCCAGAAGGTGTAAAGGTACTGGCAAAGCACCGTGAAAAAAGTCGTTGGTAGTTATATTCAGCACTATTAATTTATTACTTATTATTTTGGAAAGCTTTTATGATTGACTGGTCAGAACAAGATATGCGTGTCTCGCGCACAGAGCTCAAAAAAGCCCACGAGCGCTTACAGCAGTTATCCATACCACTCGCTAGCCTCTCAAAAAAGCAGTTAAAAACGTTGCCAGCCAGTGATTATTTTATGGCGGAGCTCATGGCATTAGCTGACATTACTAGCGCCAATGCTCGTAACCGTCAGACCAAACGCGTCGGTAAGCTCATCAGCGAAGAAAATCGCCATGAGCTGGTCAAGGCATTGTTTGATGCGTTTTTCCCTAAAGAGCAGGTGTCTAAAATTGAAAGTTGGTACGATCGTCTAAATATCAATGATGAGGGCACGCTCAAGCAATTTGTCAAACAATACAAAGCCTCTGAACATAATAGTATGTATCAGTTACTATTGTGGATTGAATACGCCAAGCATATGCAAGATGATGAGCTAATGGCAGAATCCAAAGCAGACTTGGCAAGCTATATTCGCGAAGTGGCGATCTTGTCGCAATTGAAAAAATAGATATACGATAGTAATATCGACTAGATTTTAGAACGCAAAAAAGCCAATCAATGATTGGCTTTTTTGTATGCGCTGTATAAGCTTGTATATAGAGGCTATTTTTTCTCAGCGCGAGCTTTATCGACTAGATATTCAACCACTTTAGGCACCTTAGCATCTTCACCTGTGACCACATATTTGCCTTGTACGACTACAGCAGGTACGCCAGTAAGCTGATAGCGCTTAGCGCCTTCTTGTGAGCGCCCGATTTTGGTACCGACAGCAAATGAGTTGTAAAGACTGTTGAATTTCTTCTCATTCACGCCTTTTGATGCGTACCATTTACTCAATGATGATTGATCAAACAGTTTTTTGCCATCTTTGTGGATCGCGTCAAACAAGGCAGAATGGGTTTTGTCTTCGAACCCTAAAAGCTGAGCCGCATAAAAACCACGAGCATTGGCTTCCCAAACAGGGTTAAGTGCTGCTGGTGTTTTAAAGAATACGACATCTTTGTCTTTAGTCTTTGCCCATTTCTCCATATGTGGATCAAGCACATTACAGTGCGGGCAGCCATACCAGAAAAACTCACGAACAATAATAGCATCACCGCTGATGGTCTCTGGATTGTCTAGCACACGATAATCTTTTCCAGCGACATAGTCTGCAGCTTGTGCGCCCATAGAAGCAAGTCCAATGGCCATTGCCAGACCAGTCAATGTAATGACACGTTTCATACTTTATCCTTAAGATGTAGGGATTTAGAGTTTGTTAAAGGGTTTGTGTATCTATGGCGCTTATAATACATGATATCTGAGCGAGAAGAATTTCAATATACTTAAGTGACATAATATTGAGGTATCGACTATGATAACGTAAAACGTGGGCGCTTGTGAATCGGATTCTTAACCGACAGTTGTAAAGCTGTTAGCTATTATTTAAGGTATCTTACTTACGCTGCTTTGTATTTTTATCAATATTATCCGCTCATTTATATTTTTAGATCAGATCTCTCTATACTAGGAGTAATTGTCGATAATATGAATGAATATTTTTATAATAGGCCGTGTAAGGGTGCTATTACAAAGCAGCTGGCACACAAACTTAGGTGCTTGCCCAGTCTATTCACAATCAGTGACGATGTACTTACGACAAAGAAGCTGCGCTCATGATAATATTGAACACATAATCGTGCACCTTCTACGATAATAACGATAACGACAACAAAGGAAATACTATGAGCTCAGCCTTAGCTTCTTCGCCATCATCGAGCGATACAACCAAAAACCGCTTCGATGATACAGTAACGAATACGATCAACGTCGATCCCAGCGAAGTCGAAAAATTTAACAACTTGGCGAGTGAATGGTGGAGCAATACAGGTGCATTTGCAACCTTACATGAAATCAATCCATTACGCTTAAATTGGATAGAAGAAAACGTCAAACGGGGCTATCAAAACGACACTAACAATGGCAACAACACTGGCGCGATCAAAACAGCAGAGCAAGGGCTCTCTGGTAAAAAGGTACTGGATGTCGGCTGCGGCGGTGGCATATTGTCGGAATCTATGGCGCGTCGCGGTGCGGATGTGACAGGGATTGATTTGGGCACTGAAAACCTCAAGGCCGCAACCGTACATGCCTCACAGGGCGGGTTAGAGAACACATTGCGCTATCAGCATATTCCAGTTGAAGAGCTAGCAAGAACGCATGCAGGTCAGTTCGATGTGGTGACCTGTATGGAGATGCTTGAGCACGTGCCTGATCCTAGCTCAATTGTACAGGCGTGTTATGAGCTACTAGCCCCTGGCGGCGTCTGCGTGCTCTCAACCATCAATCGCAACCCAAAATCGTATTTGTTTGCCATCGTTGGGGCAGAGTATGTGCTGCGATTGCTTGATCGCGGTACGCATGATTATGCCAAATTTATCACGCCAGCTGAGCTAGACAAAATGGCCATCAATATAGGATTTGCACGCCAAGATATCATCGGTTTGCATTACAATCCCTTGACCAAGCGTTATTGGCTTGCTCAAAATGTCGATGTCAATTATATGATCGCCGTTCAAAAGCCAATGGGTTAACATTGTCAGTGACCAGCGATATCCATTGTATTTTTATTAAACACGTTATCAATCTCAAGAGCATTCACTATGAGCCAATTTGTAAAAGCTGTTTTATTTGACCTTGATGGCACGTTAATCGATACTGCTGCAGATTTTGTGCGTATCATTGGTAAAATGAGCCTTGAAAATAATTGGCAAGCGCCGCCTGAGACAGATATTCGTGAGCAAGTTTCTGCGGGTGCATCCGCTATGGTGCAATTAATGCTCAGACATAACGATCAGCTAGAGGTTGGCGAGGACGAGTTACTTAATTTTCGTCAACAGTTCCTAGATAACTATGAGGCAGATATTTGTGTCGATAGCTGCTTGTTTGATAGCCTTGACGCGGTGCTGGCAGATCTAGAGAGCAAAGGCGTACCGTGGGGTATTGTCACCAACAAGCCCCGCTATCTGGCAGAAAAACTGCTCAATAAAATGCAACTTGATGAGCGCTGTGCCGCTTTGGTCTGTCCAGACGATGTATCACGCTCAAAACCGGATCCTGAGCCGATGTATATGGCCCTAGAGAAACTGGGCATCCCTCGCGGTGCCGCTGGCTCTGTGCTGTATGTGGGCGATCATATCCGTGATATTGAAGCGGGCAACGCCGCTGGCATGCCAACCATTTTGGCCGCTTATGGTTATATTCCGCCTGAAGATCAAAAAACGCTCAAAAAGTGGGGAGCTGACTATATTGTTGAGACCCCTGAGCAGTTGAAAAAATTGCTGCTTTCTTCTGGCAAATTTGAGTATTTATAGACTGGTTTTTGGGTAGTAAATGGTCAGTATGAGTCATCTTGAGTTCATACTGATAAGCATATATTTTAATGATTCAACGATAAGTAGTGAGTAATACCATGAGTGACAATATCAATCAGCCAGCTAATCAGACAAACAACCAAAAAAACGTTCAAAGTCTTACTCAACCTTTGACTCATGACGATATTCGCAATTTTGTGCCACCTACTCATTGTCTAGATGGAAAAACTATCTTAGTGACAGGTGCAGGGGATGGCATTGGCCGTGTTGCAGCATTAACCTATGCTCGCTATGGCGCTACAGTATTACTACTAGGTCGTACCAGCAGCAAGCTCGAGTATGTCTATGACGAGATTGAGAGCCTTGGCGGTAAACAGCCTGCTATGTTGCCGATGAATCTAGAAGGGGCAACCTATGCTGAAATGCAGCAGCTAGAAGGATTGATTGATAAAGAAGTTGGTCAGCTGGATGGTATTTTGCATAATGCGGGTGTGCTTGGGCAATTGACGCCACTTGAGATGTATGACGTTGATACATTCGCTCAAGTCATGAAGGTCAACTTTACAGCGACCTTTATGCTCACCCAAGCATTGCTACCACTGCTAAAAGATGCCGATCATGGCTCTATCGTCTTTACGTCTAGCACTGTAGGTACGCACCCTCGTGCGTTTTGGGGCGCTTATGCGCTATCAAAACAAGCGATTGAAGGTATGAGTGATATCTTTACTCAAGAAACTCAAAACACCACCAACCTGCGCTTTAACTGTGTCAATCCGGGTGCTACTCGCACCAATATGCGCGCTCATGCTTATCCAGGGGAGAACCCTATGAGCTTAAAAACACCTGAAGATATTATGGCAGGCTACGTCTGTTTGATGAGTGATGCCAGTATTGGGGTGCGCGGGCAAGTTGTTGAGTTGCAGCCAAAAGATTAAGAGGTGTTACTTAAACTTGCATGAATACAAAGCGTAAAAGTAATTTGGGTAGCTATAGTTGATACTAAATGAAATAGATGCGTCGTACTAGGATGCGAAACTGGTATAAATTTTCTTTAGTTGCTTGATGTGCTAATAGAAGCTACAAAAAATATATACCAACAGCAAGATATCTGTTTTATAGTAAATACGACTCTGTTTTTTGTCAAAACTACCAATGATTTTTACTTAGGATAATACTTATGAATAAGTCCATTGCTGCTGCATGTGTGCTGCTAAGTTGTACTTCAGCTTTTGCGCAAACCACGCTTTTTGATCCTTCCATCGAGCACAATCCTCAGGATGGTGTCATAAAGCTGTATGGAGCAGGTGGCCCACATACCGCTTTAAGAAAAGTGGCAGATGTCTGGGAAAAGCAAGGTGGTACCAAGGTAGAATTAATAGCAGGACCTGAAGACAAATGGTCGGCTGACGCTCAAGCTGATGCCGATGCTCTGTGGGGAACTTCTGAGCAATCAATGACTGCATTTCTTGAGACATACGAAACTTTTGATCATGAAAAAGTTGAACCCATTTATATCCGACCAGCAATCATAGCTGTACAAAAAGGAAATCCTAAAAATATACGTAGCTTTGATGATTTATTAGCTAAGGGGATTAAAATAGTTGTGACCGAAGGTAAAGGAACATATAACACTTCGGGTACTGGAGTTTGGGAGGATCTCGCAGGACGCAAAGGAAGCTTAAACGATATTGCTCGTTTTCGAGATAATATAGTAGCGTATTCTTTAGGATCTGGAGCCAGTTTTAAAGCATTTAAAGATGAAAAAGCAGATGCTTGGATAACTTGGCCGAATTGGCCGCTTAATAATTCCAAAGATATGGACATGGTTAGTATAGATAAGGATCGAGCTATCTGGCGTGATTTAAACATCGTTGTATCACCAAAAGCTGATCCTCAAACAAAAGATTTTCTTAACTTTTTAATCACTAAAAAAGGACAAAAAATCATGAAAACAGAAGGGTGGCAACGCTGAGTAGAAGGTTTTAGGCATACACTCTTAAAAAGTAAATACCCTAAATATAATTCTCACTAATCGTTCAAACACATTTGTTATTTGCATATTGTAATTAGCAATAACCACCCCATCTATTTGTTATTAAAGAATTTATCTATAAAGCAATGATCATTAAAAAATAAATAGGATGGGATTATGGCAGGTGGCTGGTCAAGAGATGGTGCTGAGCATGAGCAAATGGATGCAACGGTCAATGATGCGTTAGAGCGCGCAAGACGCTCATTGCCAACAGGTGTGAGTGCAGAGTTTTGTGACGAATGCGCTAATTCTATTCCGGAGGCGCGGCGACTAGCGTTGCCTGGTATCCAGCATTGCGTCAGTTGTCAGACAGCGCTTGAGCAAGAGGCAAAGGCGGTGGAGCTATTTAATCGTCGCGGCAGTAAAGACAGCCAATTGCGCTAAAAGGAAGAAGAAAGCAAAAGAGCGGGCATTGCTAGATAACATAGCAATGCCCGCCCTTTTTCTGTCTGTTGCTATATAACCATTGCCATCAGTTCGCGATCGCAATCCTCCCAATTTATAGAAGCTGCTGACGCTTTGGCATCATGTTCAGTTTCTGTTTTTTCTGTAGCTGTATCGACAGCATTTGTATCTACAGCATTGCCTAGTTGCAAAATGATTTCTAGCCGACTATCAGTCTGTGGATCGATTGTTTTGGTGGTTAGACTACCAGGGTTAAAATTGATCTGCAGCCAGCCATCAGAAGTATGAACCACGCCTTTGATACGTTGCCAGTTTGGCAAATTCAATAACCAATTCTGTAAATCGTCAGCGTTTAGTATGTAGTGTGCAGGTAATCGCCATCCAGCCAACTGAAAATCCTGCTGCTCTTCATGATAGCGATAGGGCAGATCACTATTAGCACTAGCCTGAGCTTCTGTCTCATCGGTAGATGAACTCGATGATGGTACAGTTGCTAAAGAGTTGGCTTGAGACTGTAAACCAATCAGCGATTTTTGAGGATGAGCGATATTGACTTTTCGTTGATTCGAAATGATAGAGCTGGGCTTATTCAGTTGGTCGTTCAGCGTTGTCGAATACGCATCTGCTACAAGATTATCTATTAAATGAACGTCTGATGAATCTATTGTCTCAGCTACCGTTAGTTCAGATACTGCCCAAATGATTTTCACTTGTGAATTTAGCTTGGCTATCCATTCTACCAAGGCTTGTTCTTCGCTAGTATTTAGTTGGGCGTAGCGATTAATTACTAGTACATCGGCATCACGCACAGGCGCTTGAAAACCCTCATGGTCACGATACTTAATCTGTTGCCACTGCTCGCCACTCAGTACAGTTATCACCGCATTCATCTGTAGTGCGGTTTGCCAATGCGGCGCACTGAGCTGTAATATCAGCTCGCGTGGATGTGCCAATCCTGTGGGTTCAATAAGCAGTCTTCGCGGGTGATGGTCATTAAGCAGACGACTGATCGCAATTTGTAAGGGCAGTTGACTGGTACAGCAAATACAGCCGCCACTGACTTCACGCATGGCGATATTCTGTTGCTCAAGATCGTTATCTTGAGAGCTTGCCAATAGTGCACCATCAATACCGATACGGCCAAACTCATTGATTAATAGCGCCCAGCGCTCGTCATTTGGCTTTGTGGCAAGTAGCTGATTGATGACGGTGGTTTTGCCAGCACCTAAAAACCCTGTCACTAACGTGCAGGGTATGTTTTGAAAAATAATAGGGTTTTTCACAGATATGCTCATCATATCGGCACGTGTTTGTGAATAACCAAACACGGCCTATATTAAAAGAAATGTCATCAGTCAAAGGTTATTCACTCTTGACGGTTTCTACCTCAGCTTCATCAGGAACGAATACATAGCCCACACCCCAAACCGTTTGAATGTAACGGGCTTGTGAAGGGTTGTCTTCAATCAAGCGACGCAAGCGTGATACTTGCACATCGATAGAGCGCTCCATCGCACCCCACTCACGACCACGAGCAAGGTTCATCAACTTGTCACGGGTCAACGGCTCACGTGGATGCTGAACTAAAGCCTTTAACACCGAAAACTCACCTGTCGTCAAAGTGACGACATTCCCATCACGTTTGAGCGTGCGAGTCGATAGATCTAATGTCCATGGACCAAATTCAACCACTTCTAATTGGTGACTTGGTGCCCCTGGAAGCTCACGATTCTGACGACGCAACACGGCTTTGATACGCGCCAATAGCTCTTTTGGGTTAAACGGCTTAGGCAGGTAATCATCTGCACCCGCTTCCAAACCTGCGATACGGTCAGCATCGCCACCTTTGGCGGTCAGCATAATGATTGGAATATCCGCATTGTCTGCACGTAGGCGCTTACAGATGCTAATACCGTCTTCGCCCGGTAGCATCAAATCTAACACCACCAAAGAGAAGAGCTCACGTTGCATGAGTTTGTCCATCTGACTACCATCATGGGCAGTACGAACGACGAAACCATCGTCTTCTAAGAAGCGCTGTAGCAAAGAGCGCAGGCGAGCGTCATCATCGACAACTAAAATACGCTGAGTCAAAGTATCGGGGCTGTTGTTATCAGTCATACAGGCATCCTCTTATAAAAATTATTGTTAGCAGAAATGACGAGTAAAAAGCGATGAATAAAGCACTGCCATTAATTATCGTTATTTAATGATGGGTCAAAACAAGCACGTCATAAAACCAAAAACTATTGTTCAATATATCAGCACATCTCAATATTTGTGCTATGGATACTTTAGTGTATAAGATTGCACTGCGAATTGCATCACTCATAAGAATAAATGCTGTATGCGTTTGTTTAACAAGGCTACAGAACGTTTGATATAAAACGTTTTATGCCGCAAAACAGGCGATAATTAACGAAAAGATAAAAAGGATTTTTATTCATGCAGCTTTTGCTATAATGCAAAACTACATTTCTCAACGATTGATACGTATATGAGTAGCACTGATACCTTAACGTCATCTCAAACCTCGACAAATGCACAGGTTTTGGATGCAACCACACACGCGAATATTCACGACAAGCTTGCTCGCGCGCTTGGCATTAAGACTGCTCAAGTCAATGCGTTTGTGAAGCTTTATGATGAAGGCGCAACGGTTCCTTTCATTGCGCGTTACCGCAAAGAAAAAACGCAAAACCTTGATGACGCGCAGCTGCGTGCTCTCGAGAAGTCTCTGAATTATGAGCGTGACATGGCCACCCGACGCCTCAAAATCACTGAGCTACTGAGCACGCAAGGCAATTTGACCGATGAGCTGCAGACGCGTATCGATAATGCGACGTCAAAGCTTGAGCTTGAAGACATCTATCTGCCATATCGTCCGCGTCGTCGTTCACCGGCTGCCAAAGCACGTGCCGCTGGACTCGATGCTGCTGCGCAAGCTGTCTTGACGCAAGAAATCACCCCGACAGAGGCGCTGGCTGATTATCAAGTTCAGTCAAGTATCACTGATGATAGTGGTAATGAGATCGACGTTGACTTTAGCGATATCGACAAGCAGCTTGCTGGTGTGCAAGCCATTATCGTTGATGAGTGGACGCAAGCATTGGGGTTGTTGGACAACTTACGCAATGGTTTTGCCAAAACTGCCAGTATCGTATCGAGCGTTGCGAGCGAAGAAAAGCGTGAAGTTGGCGAAAAGTTCAAAGACTACTTTGAGCATAGCGAAAGCCTGGCTCGACTGCCAAACCATCGCCTATTAGCGATGTTACGTGGTCGTCAAGAAAACGTCTTGGGTCTAAAAATCGAAGGCGAAGACGCACCATTTATCGAAAAAATTATCAATCATTTCGATGTCGATGCCAAAGCGCCAGCAGCACGCCGTGAGTTTTTGACAGAGGCGGCCAGTAGTTTGTGGAAAGACAAATGGCGTCCACATATCGAGCACCGCTTACTGACCGAAAAGCGCCTAGCTGCAGAAGCAGATGCGATTGATGTGTTCGCTAGTAACTTACAGCATTTATTGATGGCTGCACCAGCAGGCCCTAAAGTGATCTTAGGTGTCGATCCTGGTATCCGTCATGGCGTAAAAATGGCTATTGTGGATGCGCAAGGTCATGTCATGTCAGATAGCGAAGAAAAACCTGTCATCGCGACGGTTTATCCGTTTGCCCCTGACAACAAAATGGATGAAGCCAAAAAAGTCATTGATGAGCTATTAAGTACTTATGATGTTGATTTGGTCGCGATCGGTAATGGTACGGCAAGTCGCGAAACCGATGCGATGATTAAAGAGATTTTGGCCGCGAACGCTGCACTTAAAGCCAAAGCTGTCATCGTCAATGAATCAGGCGCTTCCGTCTATTCGGCGAGCGAGCTTGCTAGTGATGAGCTTGCCAATTTAGACGTGTCGGTGCGCGGTGCTGTGTCTATCGCACGTCGCTTGCAAGATCCGTTATCAGAGCTTGTCAAAGTCGATCCAAAAGCCATCGGTGTAGGTCAGTATCAGCACGATGTGAACCAAAACCAGCTCGCAGATAGTCTTGATAAAGTGACTCAAGATAGCGTGAATGCGGTTGGTGTTGATGTGAATACAGCGAGTCCTGCTATTTTGGCACATATCGCGGGTCTGAACCGTAATGTGGCGCAGCAAATCGTGACTTATCGCCGCGAGCACGGGGCATTTGATAGCCGTGAAGCACTCAAAAATGTTCCACGTCTAGGCGCTAAGACCTTTGAGCAAGCAGCAGGTTTCTTACGCATCCATAATGGCAGCAATCCACTAGATGCGACAGGCGTGCATCCAGAGAGCTATGCCTTGGTTGATAGCTTACTCGCACAAGCCGGCAAGCCTTTATCAGAAGTCATCGGTAACGATGGTGTACTGAATGCTATCGATACGACTGCGCTGGCTGCTAACGATGATAATGTCAGCGTAAAAGCGATTATCGAAGAGCTTGCTAAACCTGCACGCGATCCACGTCCTGAGTTTAAAACGGCTAACTTCCGTGATGATGTCAATAGTATCAAAGATTTGAGCGAAGGTATGCAGCTTGAAGGTGTGGTCACTAACGTAACGGCCTTTGGCTGTTTCGTTGATGTCGGTGTACATCAGGATGGTTTGGTCCATATCTCTCAGATGGCCAATGACTTTGTCGCAGATCCCATGAACCGCGTCAAACCTGGTGATATCGTATCGGTTCGTGTTATTTCTATCGATGAAAAACGTGGTCGTATCGGATTTAGTATGAAGCCTGAGTCTGAAAAACCTGTCCGTACGGCTGCTAAGTCTACTGCAACCAGTACAGATGGTGAAAAAGTGAGCCGTCCACGCAGTAATCAGGCGAATAGTGACCGTCCAAATAATAGTCGTTCTGCTGCTGATAAGCGTTCGTCTAAGCCACGTGGTAAACGTCAGGACAATACGAATAGTAACCGTAGCAAACCGATCAAAAACGATAAAGCGCAAGCACCTAGTAAAATGGGTACACTTGGCGCCTTGTTACAAGAAGCTGGCGTGACTAAAACTAAGAAATAGCCAAAATTTATAGCCGTGTGCAACAAAAAAGGCAGCCAATTGGCTGCCTTTTTATATGTCACTTATTGATAGTAGTAAACTATTAGTCATACTATTCAATCAAGCACTGTCATTATTAACGAATGGTGAAACGACGGTTTTCGTTAAATTGCACTTGACCAGGCTGAGTCGCTAAAAGCTCACCACGACGGTCTTTTTTCTTTTCTTGTAAGGTAATCTCGACTGGCTTTTCGCGCATGTCAGCTGGGGTTATTTGGCTGCTTTGAACATCATTTGTCATCTGAGTAGGGCGTTCAGCGGTAGCACGGGCCTGAGCCAATTCAGCTTTAACTTGATCTTCAGACATTTCTTCGTCCGCTGTAACGGTCATATCTTCGTCCATGCCACCTTCTTTAGATTCCATATCTTCATTTATCGCGTCCATGTTGTTGTTATCAACAGCACCCGGTTGAGTAGCGACAAGCTCGCCATCAGGGCCTTCTATTTCGGCTTGCAAAGTATTATCGACAGGAGTGGTACGCATATCTGCTGGCATAATGTCACTGGTATCGACAGGTGCAGCTATTGCTGCCGCTGGCAAAACAAGTGTCGCTCCTAAGACTAACGATAAAATATTCTTTTTCATTATAAAACTCCGAATTCGATAAATGAACAATGATTAAAAGCAGCTGCCATATCTATATATAATTATGTCTAAAATGCAGATAATTGAGGACAGCCAGATTTTGGTTAGACCTTACTATAATTTGTAAAAACAAAGTACCAGTTATATAGCTGACATTTCAGTAGTAAACTCATTAAGGTTCTAACAGCTTGGTGTATTGTTGTGACGTTATGAAACTATTAAGCCCACATCTCATTTAAGAAATGAAGTAAGCATTTGGATCTATTTTATTCAACAATGATAGATTTACCAGTATTTGTATCGATAACAGGCTGCTAAAAACCTTTATCTGGCACACGAACTACTGGAAAATTTTGACTAATATCAATTCGATCAATAACATTATTTTAGAGAAATATTTTTACTAGATGATGTTTTTTGAAGTGAACTTTGATTAAAATTTTTAAATGAATATTCTCTATAACAATCAAACCGTAATGTATTTTGTCCTAGCGTATTGAGGAGAATATGGCTGTGCCATTAGACTAAAAATCTGTAGCATAATGTACTAAAAAATCGAAAAACCGCAACATTGATTACCAAAAAATACGCTATTAGCATTCGCTAATATGATAGATGAGCGCTATAAAATTTGCGTATTAAAAAACCGCACCTTGTTATCAAGATACGGTCATGAAAATCATCAGCATTAATAAATCATTATTTAAATGTTTTACATTCGGTTAACCATCGATAACTTCAAAGCTTAGACCTGAATGTTCTTCTAAACGGGCTATGAGCTTATCACCCATCGCAGAGGCAGGCGTCCAGAATCCGCCGCCAACGTCTTCTTTACTGATATCTTGTGCCAGACATAATGCTGCCTGCGCGAGCATACGAGAAGTGCTACCGTAACCAGGATCTTTATCGCCGGTAACTTTGACCGTGATGGTGTCGTTTTTAGCTGTTTGACCGAAATGGCGAATATCAAAGTAGCCATTTTCCTGCTCATCCTTAGAAGGGCCTGTGCCTGCTTTGGGCAGAACATGCTTGGACAATAACTCACGGCTTGGTTTAATCATCATGGCAGTGGCAAATCCTAGTAGACCCGCGCTCATCGCGTAGCTTGATAACTTACCTTTGACACCATCTTTCATCCACATGGCTTCGTCATATTTAAAATCGCGACCGTATTCGTAACCGAGTAGCTGGTTACTGCGATGGACAATACGTGTGTTGATACTCGCCATCACAAAGGGCGCCAACCAACGTTTATGGGCGCTGTCGTATTCTGGTTTGCTGACATTGTCTTGACGTACATTGGGCACATCTGTGTCATCGTTTAGTAGATAAGGGTTGGCTACTTGCTTACGGCGTGATTTATCTTCACCAACTTCTTCGAATATCGTCGCCATCGAGGCAATCGTACCACCAGAGATGCCGCCTTTTGCCGCTTTTACGCGCATGTGAATCACGTTACAAGCTTCTCCGAACTTCTCTTCTGCTTTGGTTTGCGTAAAGTAAACACCCAAATCTGATGGGATAGAATCAAAGCCGCAAGAGTTGACAATCCGTGCGCCGCTTTGTTTGGCAGTATCTTGATATTTGTCCATCATGTCTTTGATAAAGATCGCTTCACCAGTAAGATCGACGTAATCGGTACCATTTTCGGCACAAGATTTTATCAAAGGTTCGCCATATTTGAGGTAAGGGCCGACGGTTGAGATGATGACTTTTGTCTGTTTGGTCATCTCATCAAGGCTGGCAGAGTCTTTACTATTAGCAATGATAATATCTACTTTGCTCTCAAGTTTCGACTGTAGCTCATTGAGTTTTTCTTCATCACGTCCTGCAATTGCCCAAGTGACGTTAGAGCCATCTTTATTTTTAGCATTGGATAAAAAATTGGTTAAATAGTGAGCGGTGATTTGTCCGACAAAGCTTGTTGCGCCATATAAGATGACGGCATAAGGGCGGTTGTCGCTAGTATCTTGTTGTGCGGTTTTTGCGGTATCCGTCTCGGTACTCATAAGTATTGTCCTTAATATATTGGATGATAATGTGACTTTAAACTATAAACCAAGTGGTCTGAATAAGTTAGAAGTTTATGGGGTCGCGACAGTTTTCATTGCCACATCTATTTTTCAGAAATTTTTGATGTTATTTATATGCAACCATAAGACAATCAATAATTTAGCAAATAAGGTGCTCATCATCCTAAATAATATGTTTATAGACACAAGAAAAAATAAAAGGTGTTAACACTTGCTACAAACTTTACATAATCTACTGACATCATTACTAAAATGCACGTTGTTTAAAGAGAAATATTGCTAGTCTATGTTTGTAAGCAGATATGACTGGTATTAGAAAAAAAAGTTAAATCAATACTATATAAAGTTTACTATCTGATTTTTAACAATTATTTGAGGAGAATATTATGTTTCGTTGGGCTATTATCTTTGCAGTAATCGCACTGCTAGCAAGTTTATTAGGATTTGGCGGCGTTGCAGGACTGTCTGCTAATCTGGCATACATCTTCTTAGCAGTCGCTGTGATTTTATTTATTGTGGCGTTTGTTAGTCGCAAAATGTAAACACAGCTTATTACTATAAAAAATCCAGTATAAAAAAAGACCCTCAATTGAGGGTCTTTTCTTATGTTCAACTAAAGCACTTCAGTTACTCATTTAACAGAAATATAAGGCTATAGACGTTTGGGTTGCACGATATGCTCCATGCGTTTTGCAAGGCGAATGTCCAAACTAGAAACGCCGCCGGTGTCCTGATTGGTTAGGCGTACCTCGACTATATTGTATATATTACGCCATTCCGGATGATGTTCGAGTGCTTCAGCATAAAATGCCGCTTGGTTCATAAAACTCATCGCCTCAATAAAATCGCTGAAGTGATAGGTCTTGACGATACTATTGCCATCACGCTGCCAACCAGCAAGCTCTTCTAACTGTAGATCAATTTGCTTGTCAGATAAACTACTCATATTAATAACCTTTATTGTTATACGGATTGGTTTATTAAAAGTTATATTGGGATGGATCTCCTAATCTAAAATTGCTGCATACTAGTTGTTTGGGATAAAGGGCGGTAAGCTATACCAAATCTTGGTACTCAGGGTGCTTGCTGATATATGAGGCCACAAACGAGCATTGCGGCACAACCTTTTTATCATGTTCACGGGCGTAATCTAGCGCATGTTTGACTAGTGCTGAACCGACACCTTGACCGCCTAACTGTCGCGGAACGATCGTGTGGTCATAGACGAGGGTGTCATCACGGTCTTGATAGCTGATATAGCCCGTCTGACCATCGACGGTAGTCTCAAAACGATTCGCTGCTTGATTATGTGCGATATCTAGTGCTGATTTAGTGGTTTGGTTACTCATGATACAACTCCATTTATTATTATCGAATTTTTAATAACTGCCATATTTTCTAAGGATGAATGAAGAAGGCAGATTTATTAAATACTACGTCATCAGTAAATATTTTGTGCTTGGTTGAGTATGTATGATTGATATCAAACAATCTAGTCGCTTACCGTAATAGTCGTTATGACGATTGTTAATAGTATTAATGTCTTTTAATCTGCGTTAAAAATGTGAATATATCACCATATATAAGCTATCGCTTTACGAACGACGGGTGGTAAGAATCGACTAAGACCCTTTGCTGTCTCGCTCTCTGGTGTCGACTTATGTGAGTGAGTGGTGGTATCCGCAGCCGATACCGACTGGTAGGCTTGCCACTTTTGCTCGCTGGGCTTACTAAAGTGATGAATACGTCCTATTACTTGTCGTAGCTGTGTGCTAAAACGCCCAGTGTTGTAAGGCAAATCATATTTATGACAGATGGCTTTTACTTGCGGGGCAATACTGGCATAGTGGCTAGCTGGCATATCAGGAAAGATATGATGCTCAATCTGATGAGACAAATTGCCAGTCAAAATGTGAAACCATTTATTCCCTTTGATATTACTAGAGCCAAGAATCTGACGCACGTACCAGTCGCCTTCGCTCTCATCCGCATCGAGATGGGTATAGATGTGAGCCTGCTCTGTAAAATGGCCACAGAAAATCACCGCCCACGTCCACAGGTTACGAACCGTATTGGCTGCTATGTTGCCACTCAGTGTGCTCATAGCGCTACGACGACCTAAGGTCAAGGCGGCTACGGCTGGCAAAGCCACATAATCTTTACCAACTTGGCGGGCAATTTTGGCAAATAGTGCACGAGATTTTTGCTGCATGATTTTATGCAAGTTAGGGGAGTCGGCGTATTCATCGACACTGATCTGAATATCATGAAAGGCAACCGCCCACTCAAAGCCAAAGGCCAATACGGCAGTACTAAACATATTGTAGCGATCTTCTGGCGTCCAAGGCTGCTCATCTGTCACCCGAATCAAGTGATAGCCAACGTCATGGTCGCGCCCAACAATATTGGTAAACGTATGGTGTAGATAGTTGTGCGAGTGTTGCCATAATGGGACAGGGCAGACAATGTCCCAATCAAACTTCTGACTGTTCAGATGCGGATGCTGCATCCAGTCGTATTGACCATGCATGACATTATGCCCAAGCTCCATATTGTTGAGTATTTTGCTAAAACTAAGTATTGACGTACCCAACAGCCAAGCCCCTATCTGCGAGCGGCGTGATGACATGCGTCCTGCGACAGCCAGTAAACCACGGGCGACAAGCTCACTATAGACCACAGTCGCATAAATCCGCTGAATGTATTTGGCGTCATCGCTACCTAATGAGTCCATCACACCTTCATATAGCGCATTTAATTCTACTGTCAAGGCATCACTTTGTGCTTTGGGTAAAGGCGCCTGCGTCACAGTGGGATAAGGCGTTTGCTGTGATGATAGAGTTGGCTGCTCGCTACTATCTCTTGCCAACTGTGCATCGGACAAAGGCGTCAACATGGGTACGGCAGAATGTGCTGTATCAATAGGTGGTAATAAGCGCATATATAATCCTTAACCGAAATGGCACGAATAAGCAGCACTGGATTCGATTTTATGAGTCATCTAAGTTTTAGCATACAATATGAATTAACATCAGTCTATTTTTTGGTTTTAAGAGGGCGATAGTCAGGGGTTGGTGGTCGTATTTTTAATTTCAGCAGGGCTAAATGTCTAACACCACGTCTGTCATGGCGATATTGATGCAGGTTTGGATAGACTCGTAACCATCACTACTTATCTTGTAAGTTTGGATGTTTTTGACCACGCCGCTCACTTTATTGCAGCGGCACAACTGGCAAATTCCTTGCCTACAACCATGCGCCAGTCGTATACCTGCGTTTTCGGCAGCGACCAATAATGTAGTGTCGCTATCGAACTGCCGTTGCCGTGATCGCAAATACACCGTATGCGACTCTGTCTGTAGTGCATTATCTAGTACTTGATTACCACCGCTATCAAAATCAGGCAGTGCGCTACCGAAATTCTCTATAATAATATTGTCACGTAGCTGATTGCCTTGCGGTAAAATGATTTCTGACACTGCTTTATATAAGCCAGCTAATAACGCTTGTGAACCGCAGGCAAATATCTGAGTATCTACCAATGGTAGATTAAGTGATAACAGACCCTCTGCACTTAAGTATCGTTCGCCAGCCAAATAAGTCGCAGGGTTATCAGTATGGATAAAATGATAGCTGAAGGCTGGATAGATATCGCTCAGCTGTTGCCACTGATGTTGAAACTGGGCAAGTTTCGTTCGATTATAATGTAGCAACGCTACCTGATGTCCGTCTGCTAGTGCTTGCGCAATAAGTCCTAGCATAGGCGTGATACCGCTACCGCCAGCGACAAATAATAAAGGGTGTAGTTTTTGGTTATCTGGTTCTCTATTATCTAAACTTGTCTTTGCCTGTGCCAAAGTAAAATGACCCAGTGGCATACTGGTATCAACGATGCTAGATAGCGACAGTTGCTTGGTCAAATAGTCAGATACTAACCCTTGCGGTTTAACAGCAATAGTAACCGTATGGCGTTGGCTTTTTGCTGACTTAGTAATGACGGCATCATCTTGCCACCACAATGGCTGATTCGCCAATCCTACGAGTGAATAGCTGCGCTGATGATAAACCCCATCGATAAAAACACGTAAATCAAGATACTGACCGCCTTGCCAATCATCTGCCCCTTTGGATATCTGCTGCCTAAACGCTCGATTGGTCTCAAATTGCAGTGCAATTAAATCATCACTCATCTCGTATCGAGCAATAAGGCGTAGCTTGGGTGTCGTCAATGACCAAAACGGATGTAAGCGCGACCCGATAAAATCGACAAACGCACGTTGAACTATTTCAGGGCGATAGCCGTTGGCCATTAATCAGTACCTGTATAAATATTATTAAAAATATATGAGAAATAATGACTCAGCTTATAGCCAGTTTCATTAATGGCATACTAAACCATTATTTTTTGCGCTGTTAAGCCACTCTAATATGTTAACGGCTATTGATTAACTTTGCGAAAGTTTTGATGCTATTTTTTGTGGTTTTTATCAAACAGCAATGAATCAGAATGTTAAGCTCGTAACCTCAGAAAAATATTTTTGCCCGCTTTTATCCAGAAACAGCGATACTCTATGACAAAAGCTGCAAAACAAGGGGTAAAACAACCTGTTAGCTTGCAGGGTATGCGCCACAATGCGATAATGAACGATAATTTGTAACCCTGATTTTGAGTTACGGCACGCTTGGCAGCAGCGCTGAGTGGTATTTGCTGTTCTCTTCTATGCAGTCTATCGGAGTGTTAATGGCTCAATATATTTACACGATGAACAACGTGTCAAAACTTGTTCCCCCTAAGCGTGAAATCTTAAAAAATATCAATCTGTCCTTTTTCCCGGGTGCCAAAATTGGTGTCTTAGGCATCAATGGGGCAGGTAAGTCGACCTTGCTACGTATTATGGCGGGTGTGGATACTGAGTTCAGCGGTGAAGCACGTGCGCAAACAGGAACCAAAGTTGGTTACTTGCCGCAGGAGCCACAACTCGATGACAGCAAAGATGTGCGCGGCAACGTCGAGGACGGCATGCGTGAGGCGTTAGATGCGTTAGCGCGCTTAGACCAAATCTATGCTGAGTATGCCGAACCGGATGCTGATTTTGACAAACTTGCTGAAGAGCAGGGCAAAATGGAAGACATTATCCAGTCATGGGATGCACACAATCTAAATAACCAGTTAGAGAAAGCCGCCGATGCGCTACGTCTGCCACCATGGGACGCGGACGTGAGTAAACTGTCAGGTGGTGAAAAACGCCGTGTTGCTTTATGTCGCCTGCTACTATCACGTCCCGATATGCTGCTACTCGATGAGCCTACTAACCATCTGGACGCCGAATCAGTCGCTTGGCTTGAGCAATTCTTGCAAAACTATAGCGGCACTATCGTTGCCATTACCCATGATCGTTATTTCTTGGATAATGTGGCGCAGTGGATTTTGGAGCTTGACCGAGGCTATGGCTACCCGTATGAAGGTAACTATACTGAATGGTTAGAGCAAAAAAACAAGCGCTTAGAGGAACAACAGAAGCAAGAAGAGTCGTTTGCCAAAGCGCTGAAAAAAGAGCTTGAGTGGATTCGTAAAAATCAAAAGGGTCAGCAAGCGAAGTCTAAGTCGCGCGTACAGCGTTTTGAAGAGCTGAACTCAAAAGAATTCCAGCAGCGAAATGAGACCTCAGAGATTTATATTCCGCCCGGTCCGCGTCTAGGTAATAAAGTTATCGAGGTCAATAACATCTCCAAGTCGTTTGGCGATCGTTTATTGTATGAAAACCTAAGCTTCAATGTCCCAGCGGGTGCTATCGTTGGTATCATCGGTCCAAATGGTGCGGGTAAAACCACGCTATTTAACATGATTACTGAGCGTGATACCCCAGATACTGGTTCGGTTGATTTGGGCGAAAGTGTCAAGGTTGCCTATGTCGGTCAGGTGCGTGACAACCTAGACGACAAAAAGACCGTCTGGGAAGAAGTATCAGACGGTCTTGACATGATTACTGTCGGTGACTACACCACGCCAAGCCGTGCGTACATCGGCCGCTTTAATTTTAAAGGCTCAGACCAGCAGAAACATGTCGGTCAATTATCAGGTGGTGAGCGTAACCGCTTGCAATTGGCAAAAACCCTAAAGCAGGGCGCAAACGTACTGCTACTCGATGAACCCTCGAACGACTTGGACGTTGAAACCTTACGTGCGCTAGAGGATGCGATTCAAGTATTCCCAGGTACGGTCATGGTCGTCTCGCATGATCGCTGGTTCCTTGACCGTATCGCCACCCACATCTTGGCGTTTGAAGAAGAAGGCCCAGTGTGGTTCGATGGCAACTACAGTGAGTTTGAAGCCTATCGTAAAAAGACAATGGGTGATGACGCCACGCCTAAGCGTGCTAAGTATAAGAAAATCACCAACTAATACCATTGTTTGGTATATTGGAACTGCATAAAAAAAGACCGCTAATCAATAGCGGTCTTTTTTGTTTAGCTTAATTGTTTAAAAGTCATGACTAACGATTAACGCTTACGCCCAAATTTACGCTGCTTTTTATTACTAATCTCAGTAATAGCACGAGTGATTTCTTCTTCGTTTAAACTTGCGACTTGCTGCAAGATTTGCATCATATCAGGCGTCAGCACATATTTGGCATGACTGGCGATGTCATTGATACGATGGTCAAAGGTCAATATGCCCGTTTCATCATCTTTTTGTAGATAATCAAGACGAGTCAAAGCGCTGATAAAGCTAGTAAATAATGCGCGATCAAAGAAGTCAGGAATATCATCGGCATACAGTACAGACAAGCGTTGTCCAAGCAAATGGCACAGGTCAACGACTTCGCTTTCGGTCAGATTACCAGAGCCCTGCTGAGCGAGTAGGGCAAGCGTCATAAAATAACGCTCAAGACTTTGCCCAACGGGTGTCGCCAGTACTTGTAGCTGTTGATAGCGCTTGCTATTAGACTCAGGAACACTAAGCGTGTCATCACCCAACTCAACAATCAACCCATGAGAGAGTAAACTATCGACTTTTTTGTTGAGCGTCTCCGCCAAACCATGCGCTGGGTAGTATAAGAACAGCTCACCTTGCAAGAATGGGTATAACTGCTCAGCGATACTATCTAAACGACTGCGTTTGATACGGCCGTTACGTGCCACTAGCGCTGATAAGAAAGACAGCAAGATAAAGACGTGTAGAATGTTATTGCGGAAATAGCTGAGCAATGCCGCTTGCTTGCCAGCGACCTGAATGATATCGCCCAAGATGTGCGGCGTACGCTCTATGAGTTTTAGCTTGATGCCATAATCAATGATTTCTTGCGGGCTCATATCTGTGATGACAGTGTCATCTGCATAAGGAAGCTGTTGCGCAAGGCCTTGGTACAAAGCGATTTGCTCACGGCAACTGTTTTCATCCAGTGCCGCTTTCGGTGCGGATAGTAGTACCAATGATAGCAGCGACACAGGCGTTATCACGGCAGCTTTATTGATGTGCTGCATGACTTTTACACCGATATTATCGACCATGGCACTGGCTTTTTCATCGAGTGGGGAGTCGGTGCGATCGGACGGTAAGCTGTTGGCTGGAACATCGAACTTTGTCATAAAATCGCTAAGATGCAGCGGTGTACCAAAACTTAGATGTACATTACCAAAAATACGCTCAATTTTACGACCCACTTTGAGTAGCCCAATCAACGATTCTGATTCTTTTGGTTTGCCCTTTAACTCACCGATATAAGTGCCGCCTTCCATAATACGCTCATAACCAATATAAGTTGGGATGAACACCACAGGCTTATTGGTTTGACGTAACTGGCTATGTACCGTCATCGCCAGCATACCCATTTTGGGCGGTAGTAGGCGACCTGAACGTGAGCGACCACCTTCAATGAAGTACTCGATCGGCGTATTACGCGTGATAAGGGTATGCATATATTCACGCAATACGGCGGTATAAAGGGCATTGCCACGGAAGCTACGACGAATATAAAAAGCGACAGCGCCGCGCAATAACGGTCCCAATACTGGCACATCTAAGTTATCACCTGCTGCGACATAAGGGATACTCAAACCGCGTTTGTAGATGACATAGGACAGCAATAGATAGTCAACATGACTGCGATGGCACGGCACATAAATCAATTCGTAATCGGTTGCTAGATCGCGAACACGCTCAAAATGATGGACTTCCACGCCGTCATATAACTGTGTCCATAACCACGTTAAAAATTTATAAAACCCACGAATAATGGAATGAGAATAGTCATTCACCATCTCATTGGCGTATCCTCGCGCTTGACTACGAGCGTCGCGTACGCTGGTGCCTTTTTCGGCAGCTTCCAGCTCTATTGCGTGCTTAATCGCTGGCGAGTAGACCAGTTTATCGACCAAATTACGTCTATCTGACAAATCAGGGCCCAGCATACTGGCGCGCTGCTTGTCTAAATAAATCGTCAATTGCTGCTGTAGCATCCGCACGAGTTCACGATTGCCATCAGCAGCCGCCACGAGCGTATAGCTGGGTGATTTTTCAGCATCAGTTTTGACATCATTATCCGTCGTTGCTGATTCAGTATCTTGTGAGTCTGTAGCAGGTGAGCTTTTAGCACTTGAATCCTCAGAAACCAAATCTTTAGAAGCTAAGTCAAAAACGTTAGGGCCCGCGCTTTCACCTTTGAGGCTATCATTGATGATAGTACGCAAATCTTGGGGTGGGTGGAATTGTACAAAGGTATCACGGCCCATCACGCCGATATTAAATAACTGCTTGCTGATACTCGGGTCTTGCCAATTGTCAGCGGTTAATAGTTTAAATAGCGAGTCTTCTTTTTCAGGGGCGCGTCCCCACAGGATAGATACGGGTACTAGGCGCACCTTTAGCTCTGGATATTGCAATACCGCAGAGACTAAGCGAGAAAGGCGCGGAGACAACTGATTGTCTTTGGCACTTGGGTGATTCAAAAATATGATGGCTGCATTTTCTTTGATATTGTGAGCCGCGTCATTGACCCCAACCAATGCAGGCGGCAAGTTATGCTCTTGCGTCTGCAAATCGATCAAAATACTGTTGGAGCGAGAATAATCCTGTAGCACATAAAATCTAAGTACCTGCTCGTCGCTATCAAAATCAGGCAATTCACCCAATAATTTCGGTTTGACAGCAACATCGAGTAGCTGTCCCGATAGTTTACGATACAGCTGATTGATCGGAGCATTAGCGTAAGGCTTGGTGACGATTGGACTCGCGTCAGTTTCAGAAGTGCGGTCAGTGCTGACTGGCGCTTTAAAAATCCGTTTTTTTAGGAACTTCGGTATCATAATCAGTATCAAAAATAGTCAAATATGTTGCGCTTATGATGCCATAAAAGCCACTAAAGCGATATATAGTGTCTGTATATACTGCTAATATTAATACTATTGGGTTACTCACTAGTAAGCGAGCAGTGATATAAAACGGTCAAATATTTGAAAGTTACGATATTTGGCGTAATAATATATTGATGCCATGTCTATTTAATCCGTATGACGCCTATTCTTTAGTTCTATTTTATTAAGCCGAAATATTATGACGCCAGCTATCGATCTTGCCAAAAAACGCGGTCTTGATTACCGCATACACGAATACACGCATGACAGTCATGCGGCCTCTTTTGGTTTAGAAGCCGCAGAAAAGCTTGGCGTGGCGGCAGTGCAAGTGTTCAAAACTTTGGTGGTATCGACCGATACTGGCGACCTTGCGGTTGCGATATTGCCAGTAGATAAAACCCTCAATTTTAAAAAAATGGCCAAAGCCTTATCCGCGAATAAATTGTTGTCCTGCAAAAAAGTACAAATGGCAGATCCCAAGCAAGTAGAACGTAGTACCGGCTATGTGTTGGGCGGCGTCAGTCCACTCGGGCAAAAAAAGCGCCTAAAAACAGTCATAGATAGCAGCGCACAAGACCAGACAACGGTCTATGTCAGTGGCGGTCGTCGCGGTTTGGAGATTGAGTTACCACCAGCGCAATTAGCCAACACACTTGATGCGCATTTTAGTGCGATTACTGATGAATAATACAAATAAACCTTTTACGGCGATGAGGCGGAGCGCGTAAACTGATAAGCCAACTGATCTATTACTTTCTCTATTTAAGGATGTCCTCATGCCGCATTTAACCATTCAAGCCACGCCCAATGTCAGTATCCCTCACGAAGAATCATTGCTAAAATCCCTTAATAAAGCATTATGGGACAGTGGATATTTTGATAAGCCGACAGATATCAAAACACGTATCTTACCTATTGAGACGTTTTTGGTGGGTGTGGAAGATGATGAGCAAGCGAATGGGTTTATCTATGCCAATCTAAAACTGATGAGCGGCCGCGATATAGAGACTCGTAATCAGCTGGCTGAGCTCTTGGTCGCTACCATCGAAGAAAAGATCGGAGACGAGCAGTCAGGTCGTGCGGCACTGCAAATATGCGTAGAAGTCGAAGAGATTAGTGCGGTATATCATAAGAAGATGCTAGGTAGTTAATGTTGAACGCTCTAACCTTTTCCAAAGCGACTTATTCTATTTTGAATGTTATAGTTTGGAGGTGTTAAAGATCTATAGTTAAGCGGGCTTGCACAAAGACTGACTAGCAACCTTTGGTAGTATCATGACCTCAACTTTATAGCCTGCTGTTTTGCCATGAGTGGCCATAAGATTACGTGCGATACGGAGTCGGTATTTTCCCGTTTGTGGCAGACAGCCTTGATAAATGATACCGCCTTTGGTGCCATCTTGGGTACCATCCGGCATATGCAATACACCGACGTTAGCAGTCTCGGGCGTACCTGCAAGTGGTGCAATGTTAATAACGGCATATTGCTGACTGGCAGCATCGAAACGATACCACTGTTCATCGGTATGAGGAGCGAGTTTATCAGTGACGACGCTAGTAACAGCGCCTTTTGCAAAATGTAGAGTACTATCGCTACTTTTGGCCGCTGCACTGCTGATGCCAATACTGACGAGCGTGGTGCTAATGACCAATGCTCGTATATATCGAGCAGCTAAAGCCGTGTTTTTATCGTTAGGTAAAACCATTATTTGCTCCTAAATTACAGGTTGCTTTTGATAGTCTTTAATCATAATACGGTCAGTTAAACACAAAAAAGCGCCTAAATGATAGGCGCTTTTTTGTGGATTATGAATACAGTGTTAGTCTAGAAAAGCAAAGTTTTCGCTGTCCATCTCTGTCATGCTATTGCTTGGTGCGACCATGGATTCAGCATGTCCAGAGGTACGTGGTAGCAGCTTGTCAAAATAGAATTCGGCTGTTTGAATTTTCGCTTTATAGAATTCTGGTGCTTCTGTGCCACCATTTTCAAGCTTGTCATAAGCGACCGCTGCCATACGTGCCCAGTGGTAGCCCATCATGACGTAACCTGAGTACATCAAGAAGTCATCTGATGCGGCTGAGATGATTTCACGGTCTTTACGAGCCATTAGCATCAAGCGTACTGTCAAGGTGTTCCACTCAGCGCACAGCTTGGTAAGTGCCCAAACAAATTTACGCATGTCTTTATCAAGGGCATACTCGCCGCACCATTTCATGATGCTTGAGGTATAGTCACGGATGATTTTACCTTTAGATTGCAAGATAACCTTACGGCCTAATAGATCCAATGCCTGTACGCCAGTCGTACCTTCGTACATGGTCGCGATACGAGCATCACGAGCAATCAGC
Source organism: Psychrobacter pacificensis (assembly GCF_900101915.1). Taxonomy (GTDB): domain Bacteria; phylum Pseudomonadota; class Gammaproteobacteria; order Pseudomonadales; family Moraxellaceae; genus Psychrobacter; species Psychrobacter pacificensis. The sequence continues at coordinate 128,746 of NZ_FNAL01000008.1, forward strand.
TCCATACCCCATTCTTTGATATAGCCGTGGCCGCCATAGACTTGCTGACCGTGTTTGGCCGCTTCGATACCAAGCTCAGTCAAGAACCCTTTTAGGATGGGGGTATAAAAACCTAGCTTGTCATCCCATTTTTCAAACTCTTCTTCATCGCCATTGGCGATGCCTTGTGACATTTTGTCCGCATAGCGTGCTGAATGATAAAGCATTGAGCGACCGCCTTCAGCAAAGGCTTTTTGCGTCAATAGCATACGGCGTACGTCAGCGTGGTGGATGATCGCATCAGCTACTTTTTCAGGATCTTTGGTACCAGAAAGGGTGCGCATAGAGCGGCGTTCTTTGGCATAGGGCAATGCATTTTGGAAAGATAGCTCAGTGTGTGCCAAACCTTGGATACCTGTACCGATACGAGCAGTATTCATAAAGGTAAACATCGCTTTTAGGCCTTTGTGCGGTTCGCCAATTAGGTAGCCAGTAGCACCATCGAAGTTCAACACACAGGTAGAAGACGAGTTGATACCCATTTTGTGCTCGATTGAACCGCAAACAACAGCATTGCGCTCGCCAGATTCGCCTTCAGCATTCGGCGTGAATTTTGGTACGATAAATAGCGAGATACCGCGTGTACCCTCTGGCGCATTTGGTAGGCGTGCTAGGACAATATGAATGATATTGTCCGTTAGATCATGCTCACCACTTGAGATGAAGATTTTGGTGCCACTGATTTTGTAGGTACCGTCATCCTGCGGGGTGGCTTTTGACTTTACCTGACCCAAGTCGGTACCACATTGAGGCTCGGTCAAACACATCGTACCTGACCATGAGCCTTCGACCAGCTTTGGTAGATAAAGGTCTTTTTGCTCATCTGTACCATACTGAAGCAGCGTGTTGATACAACCAGTTGAGAGGCCAGAGTACATCGCCCACGGCCAGTTGGCAGTACCGATCATTTCAGCTTTGATTAAGTTGATTGATGTGGGTAGGTTCATTCCGCCGTACTGTTCAGGATAAGAGATACCTTGCCAGCCGCCTTCTACAAATTGGTCATAAGCTTCTTTAAAGCCCTTTGGTGTGGTGACTTCGCCATTTTCAAAATGACAGCCTTCTTCATCGCCTGATTGATAGATAGGAGCAAGGACGTTTTCAGCAAAATCTGCCATACCCTGTAGGATCATATCTATGGTTTCAGGATCCGCGTTTTCGCCATTGTCTAGGCTTTTATAATGCGTTTGGTAATCAAATACATCATTAATCAAAAATTTGATGTCACGTAAAGGTGCTTTGTAAGTTAACATAATCGCTCTCTTTGGTTGGTTCGCTATCATGGACTTACGACGCAGTATTTGAGTCAAAAGTCATGTCAGCGATGTGTCATTATTTTAATCGAGATAGATACTATATCTGTTGTTATGAGTGCTAGTAATAAACAGCGAGTCCATTGTGAAGGGCTTTAGGACGTCCTTGTTGAGTGTCAGCTATTATTGCGTTGATATGATTATAAATCTTATAGACCAATAAATATACAATTCATAACTATTATTCATGACTTTTATTTTAATTAATCAATTTTAGTTTTATGAAATGGCTGATATATGTGCTGGATGTGCTCAAAGAGCATCTGTTATAGATGATTGATGATAAGCAGAAGACCGAAGAGTAATAGACATAATATAGTCGAACCACTATTAAAGTGTTACAGCGTTAGACTCGTTTAGCCTACTACTGTAGTACTTGCACTCGTCTGCCTTGTACCACTTTTAATATTGATTGACTATAAATAAGGCAGACCCTCTATGAGCGAGTCAAAATCACACAAACAAACCTCTTGGTTGACCGCGCTATTCACGCGTATTAAGGGGCTCATTGATGGTGAACTTGGGCATTTACTAACCGTCAATCGTAGCCGAAGGCCATGGCATATGCCTATTATTGCAGCGATTGCGATCAGTTTTCCAGTATTTGTGGGCGCTTACTTTGGTGACTTATCTGCTGGAATCAAAGCGTCGCTAGGGTCAATGATTATTTTAAACCTGCCATTGGTGGGCGGGTTACCTTATCGATTGGTAACAGTGATGGCTTGGGGGTTTGCCATGATACTCAGCTTTGCGCTGGGTTTGATGGCGCAGCAATTACCTGTACTCAGGCTGCCTGTCTTTATGCTTGTTGCGCTTAGCGTGGTGATGTTGGGTCGTTATTATAAGCAGCCACCACCAGCAGGGCTATTTACATTGATGGCTGGGGCAATCGCGCTGTTTATTCCTGTCCCGTTAGATCGAGTGCTCTCAGCGATAGGGCTTGTGTTATTGGGTAGCGGATCTTCGATGTTGCTCGCGCTACTGTATACACTGTTTTTGCTAGCCACACGTCCTATTGCCCCTGCGCCTAGTTATCATTATGAGCCAGATATGATCAGTGATAGCCTCATTGTCGTAAGTTTCATCAGTCTGGCGTTGGTAATAGCAGTTTTATTAGACATGCCTTATCCATATTGGGTGGCAATGAGCTGCTTTATTATTATTCAAGGCATCCAGCTGCGAACCATGTGGATCAAGCAGTTGCATCGTATATTGGGTACGTTGGTTGGTATGGTGGTTGCCAGTTGGATGCTGTCTTGGGGGCTGTCGACATGGGGTGTCGCCGTGGCTATATTATGTATGATGCTATTGATTGAGTCGTTTGTCGACCGGCATTATGGGCTGGCGGTGATTTTTATTACACCCTTGACGATATTTATCGCAGAGTACGGCAGCACGATGGCGGTGCCGCCAGTGGCAGGAGATGTCATTCATACGCGCATGATTGATACGGCACTTGGCTGTGTGATTGGTCTGAGCGGTGGTTTGGCCATCCACTCTACACAATTGCGTGAGCCACTGCGGCGTTTGGAGGATTGGCTGCTGCTGCGCTTTAGTGAATAAAAAGCAGCAGTTTGATGCTGCTGATTAAGAGTTCCATTAAGTATTTTGACTCAGTGCTTCTGTTGCTTTTGAGACATCAATTGTATGACCAGTCCAGCGCTCAAAACTCAAGGCTGCTTGTCCGATGAGCATGCCGTAACCTTCAGACGTTTGGGCATCACGCGCCTCGAAATGCTGCAAAAAGGGTAGGTCGCGCCCATACATCATGTCATAAGCGTATTGACAGTGTAGAGCATCATCCAGCGGCAGTTTATCGCCTGATAAGCCAATAGATGTGGCATTGATAATCATATCAAACGTGCCGCTCAAATCCTTGGTGGCACAGGTCTGAATCTGCTGCGCTGCAATCACCGAACTTGCTGCGCTCAGCTCATTCACCAAATCTACTGCTTTACTCACGGTGCGATTGGCAATAGTCAGTGAGCCAATACCTGCTTGAATCAGCGGTAGTATGACACCGCGTGCCGCGCCGCCTGCGCCAATCAGGGCAACGCGAGCACCGTCCAGTGGCCAACCTAAGCGTGTTATGTGATTGACGAGCCCTTGTCCGTCCGTATTATCGCCGTATATGGCCTCTTTTATCGACGCGCCTTGTTGTAGTAGCGCCTCATTTATCATGAGGGTATTGACCGCGCCTGCTGTTTTGGCATGCTCTGACAAGCCGCCGCGTGCCGCACAGCAGTCATAAGCGACTTGCTTAAAGGGTACGGTCACATTAGCACCCATACCGCCACCATGAAAAAACGCCTCAATGACCGCTGTAAAACTGGCAGCATCGTCAGGGCAATACTGGCGCTGATAGCGAATATCAATACCTGCCTGTAAGGCAAACTGCGCATGAATTTCAGGGGATTTGCTGTGGGCAATCGGATTGCCAATAACGATGAAGTGTTGGGTCATAAAGGGTCCATTGGCTAAAAGAGGCAAGACATCATTAAAAATGCATCGCTTACGGCCATTTATCATAAGCGATAAAATGATGATTGACAAACCAATGGCTCACTTCATAAGCCTTATATCGGGCAGAGTTTGATGAGTGATATATTTAACAAATATGTACCCTCTGGGAACGTTATGTGTAACCTAAAAGGTAGTCAAGCGCTGAGCAGTTGGGTAAACTATCGATTATATGTTAATTAGTATAATATGCTCTAATGACTGTTAGGTTATAACTTTTATTACATACATTCTTTATTAAAAAATCCTTTGTTATCGGTGGCTTGTGGGCCAGCTCGTTAATATTCTTTTAAGATCAATCTAAAAGTGTGAGTAAATTATCTATGTGGAATCATAACCTTCAGACTCTTCTAGTCGGTACGATAATGGCAGTTAGTGTGACGCTTGGCGGCTGTGATAGCACCAAAGAGGATGCTCAAAATCCAGAGACAAACGCTGAGAGCAGCGAGCAGGCTGTGGCCGAGGCTCCTGTAGAGAACAGCGCGGTAGATAATCCTGACCTAGATGGCGCGACCGCCCAACAAGGTACACCAGTAAAATACGATGTCTCGGCATGGAACGCTGACAAGGGCGAGACCCTTGGCACCGATGAGTTAGATAGTATCAAGTCAGAATTTGGTAAAGTAATAAGTACGGATGAAAATAGCCTAGACTATGCCAGTAATCCTGCCACCAAATATCGCTTTATGAAGACGGACGCGCCTTATCTAGATATTATCGACTCCGAAAAATATCTTGAGCTTGGCTGGTATTATGCCAATCCGACCGATTCTGATAAAGAAAAAGAGTTGAGCCAAGACCATGCCAAAAAAGCCTACCAACTATCGCGCCGACTGATGGGTGACGAGGGTGGCAAAATGGTCGCTGAGATGCTCAGTAACCAAATCATCAAAAACAGAGTCATTGGCGGACAGAAAGTGGAACTGGCAAAATGTGAGTTTTATAGCTGTATGCTAGTCATCAATAAATCCGCTGCCCAAACAGACAAGAGCTAAGCGATGATAGACATGAGGTCACTGCCCAACAGCTGGGTATGTCTATATCCACAAGACGATACGGCAACCAGCAAAGCGGTGACACTGTCGCCAGACAACCGCGGCCTAGCATATGCGGATGGGTTTTTTACGACCATGGGTGTGATGGACGGACTCATCCTATGGGCAGACTACCATCATCAGCGGCTCATCTCCCATGCCGACGCCTTGCATTTAGATATCGACTGCGAGGAACTACTGGCAGTATTAAAAATGTATGCCCAGCAGCTAGAGCAGGGTATGCTCAAGCTCGTGGTGACTCGCGCCGCACAAGACATTCGCGGTTATGGCTATGTACCAAGTGAATCAGGAAGCGCTTGTGAGATATGGCTAAAACCGTCTGTTATGAGAGTCTCTACGGCTGTGCAACTGTCATTACCTGACGGCAATCTAGTACCCATGCAGCCGAATGCCTCAGCGATATGTTTATCTTCACAGATTGCCTGCCTGCCGCCATCGCTGGCAGGACTCAAAAGCCTGAGCCGCCTAGATAATGTCCTTGCCAGTGGCGAGCTACAGCGTATAAAAGCTGAACCATTAGCGGCTAACGTTACAAAGAGCCTCAGTGAAGGGCTGCTACGTGATATGAGTGGTCACTGGGTTGAAGGTACGATGAGCAATGTGTTCTATCAGTTAGCAGATGAGCCTTTATGCGAATCTGAAACGCACTCTAGTGGCCACGAAGGTGTTGATAACAATCATGAGAGCTATCTAACAACAGGTCAATGGTATACGCCTTCTATGACACAATCGGGCGTTGCTGGTGTGATGCGGCAAGTGATTATTGATGCTTTGTCCGCGACAGAATATCCAGTGGTGATACGGTCGTTATCAGATGAGGATTTGCCTAGGTTGACGCGGTTATTCTTTTGTAATGCACTGCGCGGTATCATGCCTATGAGTAATTTGACGCTATTGTCAGGTGATGTTGTAGATTTTAAATCTGTTTAGCTGTTATTTCCTTTATTTAATAAACGATAGAAATGTTGTTTAAAAAACTCTTTTTTCCCTTTATGTTGTAGGTCTTCATAGCGCGCTTGGCTGAGCTGTAGATATTCAGTTTCCTGCTCAATACCAATAAAACGTCTTTCTAAGACATTACCTGCGATACCTGTTGTTGAAGATCCAGCGAAAGGGTCAAGTATCAAAGCATTTTTTTTAGTAGAGGCTAAAATCATCTGTGCCAATAATGCCAAAGGTTTTTGCGTAGGGTGCTTACCACAAGATTTTTCCCACTTAGCAATTGCTGGCAAGCGCCACACATCTTTCATTTGCTTATCGTTATTAAGTCGCTTCATCAAATCATAATCGAAGTAGTGCGGCACTTTAGGATGTTTTCTCGTCCAGATAATAAACTCTGTAGAATGAGTAAAAAACCGACAAGAAAAATTAGGCGGTGGATTGGTTTTCTCCCAAGTTATAACATTGAGTATTTTAAAACCAAGCTGCGGCAAAATACGACCCAGAGTAAAAATATTATGATGTGTACCACTAACCCATAATGTCGCATTATCTGCCATTTTCTCTCGTACAGCAAAAAGCCACTCGTAGGTAAATACATAAGCATCATTGTCACTGACAAGCTTGTCCCACTGACCTTTATTGACTGACTGTATTTTGCCATTTTTGACAGTTAAACCATCATTGAATGTACTGGTCAAGAGACAGCGCTCTACTATTATCTATACGCTTATTCATTAATGTTCACAAGTACTGAGAGCTACTTTTGGTTTGAGCTAGCTACTCATTCTCTTCTACGCCAAAGATAATAAATTCAGTATCAAGCATATCATCAGGTTCTAAAATAATATCCTCGCTTCTATACATTTCTCGCGCTTTTAGTAGAGCAGTTTCACCATCTTCTGCAACCACTTCTATAAGTGCACTCATCGTTTCGATTACTTCTATTTGATAAGTATTTGAACCGCCTGTCTTTATCATAAATATCCTCAATAATTAAAGTCTCTCATATATCACTTCAGTCATTTATACCAATTAGATTAGCAAAAGCCATCAAAAGAAGTGATCGTCTTTTGTTACTCAGACTTGTGCCATCAAGCAAATCGATCAATGATCCTTTTTCAATAGAAATGTTTAAAAGGACAATATCGTATGCGTTCAATATATAAAGAGGTAAGAGTTCCAGTACAAATCAGACGTTTGATGGTATTTAATGAAATTTGTAGATTGGCCAAAGCTAAACCTGATGAAATCATGCATTTGTCGCCTTATACCCAATTAGCTTTTGGTGTCATGTATTTAAAAGACCTCTTAGATTAACACATGAAGTGCAATACCAAATGCAAGGTGAAAAAAAGACCTAGATGCGCTAGCATCAAAGTTTTTATCCACCGACCAAAGTGAGATTGCAACCATGAGCTATACACATCTAAGCCTAGGTGAACGATACCAGATTTATGCCCTTAAAGGGGCAAAACATAGTATTAATTTTATAGCGAGGGTGTTAAACAGAAGTCCCAGTACCATATCAAGAGAGCTTAGGCGTAATAAAAGCCTACGAGGTTACCGAGCAAAGCATGCTAATAACAAGGCTTGTGACAGACGGGCTAACAACGCC
>NZ_FNAL01000037.1 GCF_900101915.1 Psychrobacter pacificensis
ACTACTACCAGCACTGGTGCCGTAAAGGCGGTGAACGTGGCACTACTAAAACCAAATTAATGACATATATTGGTAGACGTGAGCACAAAGAGCGGCTAAGATACCAACTGCCTACTGTTAATCGAGTGATTCAAGCGACGGTTATTGCCGTCAAGATGCCATCTGTGTTCCCTACAGCTGAAGCAGCCAACCAACAAATATGGCTTGGTAAGCAAATTCAGCTTATGAAGAACGCTATCGGTCATAAACTTGACCCCAAATAGCCAACCATGTGCATAGTGTGCACCCCATGTGCATAGTATAAAAACAAACTATGCACGTCTACAGACCTTACCCCATATAGCTTATAGCAACCCTGTGCATAGTGTGCAGGGTTTTTTCGTATGCGCGCGCGGGAAATATTTATTTTATTACTATCATAAGACAATCAATGACAAATATTTTTTTTATTCTCGTGCGTAAAAATAACTATGCACACTATGCACACTATGAACATCAGTCTTATAAACCAGTAATGACAAGGGCTGTAGATGTGCATAGTTTAAAACCCAACCCTGCACATCTTGACGTAACTATGCACACGCTTCTATATTGGCTATAAATACCGGGGGATATTTATCATGCGTCAAGAGTACTTACGAGCAGCGGCAGAAGCTTATGCAAACCTAAGCGATATAGAGTCTGACTGCTATCATTATTTAAACCACGGCTTTGATTCGACCATCCAAGCAAGACTGACAGATACCTACTCAACCAAATTATTAAATAAAGCGGTACCGCAAAAATATATCAATAAGATTGTTTGTACTGCTTTGGCTGAATGCCAGTACCCAATCAACGAAACGATTGGCTATGCTTGGAGTGGTAACGAGCGTGCCGCGTTTGCATCTATATCAAAAGCAACTTGGTCACGCAATCAGATGTCTGATCACATCGAATTTATACTAAATGATATGAGCCGGAACGCAGTAGCAGCAAGGGCTAAGATACAATTACAAGTAGTTGGCTATTCAGAGGTTACTTGATTAATGGAACAGTTTCACCTAAGATTTCTCATATTCGAAGTTCCTGCCTAATCGTAAAGCACACGGCAGCATCAACCAAACATCACCAGTTAAGCCCGTTGCCCCCGCAGCGGGCTTTCTTTATGGGCAATCCTTATGCCAATGATGCCTACCAAGCTTTGCAGCCATGCAGGTTGCAACGCCAGTGCTGGTGCCAATGGCGTTTGCAGGATACATAAGCCTAAACCTAAGCATCAAAAAGCAAAGCAAATCAAGCAAGCAGAACCAGCCAAGCTTAAACGCATAGATAACAGACCATCATCTGCTCAGCGTGGATACGATGCCAGGTGGCGCTCAGCTCGTGAATTATATTTAGCTGACGAGCCATTATGCAGAAATTGCATGTTGCAAAATATCATTACTGGCGCTGATGTAGTTGATCACATCATACCCCACCGCGGCGACCACGAACTGTTTTGGGATCAGACAAACTGGCAGCCTCTCTGCTACTCATGTCACTCAATCAAAACAACGACCATCGATAATAAATTATCTGATTATGATGTCGCCCAGCTCAAGGCAGGGTGGGGTAAAAAGTAAACCCGATTGCCCCCAGAGACCACCGCCCCCAAGCTTTTTTTCGCATGGTCAAAACTCTGTAGGGGGTATACCCCTTCAAACAATAATTATTCTCAGGTGACACTATGTCTCGTCCACGTAAACCGACGCAGCTCAAAGTGTTGCAAGGTAGCCGTGTCCGTAGCGACCGTGAAGCTGCCAGCAACGCTGCTCAACCAACACTAGCTATACCACCCTGCCCTGACTGGCTCGACGTCAAATCACGCAAGCAGTGGGACAAGATAGCACCACAATTGGTCGCACTCGGATTGCTATCAGTTATCGACGGCGATTTGTTTGGCGCGTATGCCGAGACGTCAGCGCGTTACGGTGACGTCTGTACCAAGCTTGAAAATATCGATACTTGGATTGGTACAACACCAAACGGTTTTATGGTCCAGACCGCACTGGTCAGTATCCGCAACACATTACAAAAACAGCTTATATCCTTAGGCCGCGAGTTTGGTCTATCTCCTGCTGCCCGCTCCAGTATCAAAGTCGATGTCGCTCAAGGCAATTTGTTTGGCGACGATGATTTTGGAGAGTTCAATAAACAAGGTTAAAAAACTATGTCAGATGCTATTGCCTACGCTAATATCGCGATGCAATACGCAACAGATGTAGTCGATCGCACTATTGATGCGTGCATCTATGTGCGTCAAGCGTGCCAACGCCACTTGAGCGATCTCAAACGAGCTGACAACGAATCAGGTTTTGAATTTGAGTTTAACAGTCAGCTTGCTGCAAAGGCTTGCAGATTTATAGAGCTGCTGCCACACGTCAAAGGCGAACTGGCTAACAAGCGCGAATTGATATTGCTTGAACCTTGGCAAATATTCATCGCCGCCAACTTATTTGGTTGGGTAGATTTTGATGGTAAACGCCGCTATCGCTATGCCTATGTTGAAGTACCACGCAAAAATGCTAAGTCAACATTGGCTGCTGGCATCGGCTTATACCTATGTTTTGCCGATGGGGAGATGGGCGCGGAAGTTTATTCGGCCGCAACCACTCGTGACCAGGCACGCATTGTGTTTGAAACAGCGCAAAGTATGGTGCGAAAACGCCCAGATATGCAAAAAGCGATGGGTATTGAAGTCACGGCCCATGCGGTTAGCTCAATCGGCACCGCATCAACATTTAAGGCCGTCAGTCGTGATTACGGGGGCAACTTGGACGGTCTAAACGTTCAAGGCGCTATCATCGATGAGCTACATGCTCATAAATCAAACGATACTTATGAAGTCATGGCTACAGGCATGGGTGCGCGTGAGCAGCCGCTTCTATTCGCTATCACCACAGCCGGTTTTATTTTAGACGGTGTTTGCTACGAGCAACGCACTTTGGTCGCCAAGGTTTTATCTGGGCTTGAATCACATGACCGTTACTTTGGCATTATCTATACGATAGACGATGCTGATGATTGGCGTGACCCTAAGAGTTGGCGCAAAGCAAACCCCAACTACGGTGTCTCAGTTTATAAAGCCGCGCTCGAAGCGGAGTACCAACGCGCCGCTGTTAGCCCTGATGCTCAAGCTGACTTTTTAACCAAGCATTTATGCGTCTGGGTAGCCGCTCGTAGCGGTTGGCTCAACATGCAAGATTGGGATGATGCTACCGACAAAACATTGAAACCCGAACATTTTAAAAACTACCCATGCTTTGGTGGTCTTGATTTAGCGTCCAAAGTCGATTTGGCATCACGCGTTAAATTATTTGTCAAAAAGATAGATGGCGAATCATATTATTACTTGTTTGCAAATTTTTATATCAACCGTGCCCAACTAGACAACGCCAACAATCCAAATCAAAAACGTTTTATCGAATGGGAACGCCAAGGCTGGCTAACTGTTACCGACGGCAATATCACTGACTTTGAGCGCATTGAGCGCGACATTGTTGATGATGCAGCAAATTATGATATGCAAGAAACGGGTTACGATCCTTTTAACGCAACATATTTGGCAATGCGTCTAAATGAGCAAGGTCTCAATATGGTCGAAGTGCCGCAGCGCGTTGCTTATCTAAGCGAGCCAATGAAACATTTACAAGCTCTCTTGACTTCAAAGCGTGTGCATCACGACGGCAATCCAATCTTGCGCTGGTGTATGGGCAACGTCACTGTCAAAAAAGATGCAAACGATAACATATTCCCTCGTAAGGAATCAGACGCCAGTAAAATCGACGGCGCGGTCGCTGCAATCATTGCTACCAACCGCGCGCAATACTACGACGAAACTGGCGACCTACCTAGTCAAGATTTTGAGACACAGCTTGGCGACTACTTAAACGACTTTGTAAGCTTCAGGGGATAACATGGCAATTATGCAAACCGTGGCCGCATGGTTTGGTTACGCGCCGCGTGACCCCGTGGACGGCAATCAAAACGCTACTCGCACTGTCACTAAAACAGCTAAGCCAGTCACCTTTGATAGTGCAATGACGGTGACTGCTGTCTTTGCATCGATAAGACTACTCGCTGAAACTATCGCTAGTATGCCTATCGAGATGTACGTTAAAGATAAGAACGGCCTACTAGATAGCAAAGCAAACCACGACATTATTAAGCTGCTCAGATATAAACCCAATAAGCGTCAAAATCGCATTGAGTTTATGGAGCAGCTGATGCTTAACTTGGTCAGCGACGGTAATGCTTATACTCGAATCACCCGTGTAGGCGATAAAAACTCTCGTATTATTAGCTTGGATATTATCAACTCATCAAACATGACTGTCATCTTAAAAAATGACGATGTCATCTACCGGCAACAAATCACGTCTGCTGTCACTCGTGATTTTAAAGAAGAAGATATTTGGCATGTCAAGCTGTTTGGCAACGGCATCAAAGGACTTTCTCCTTTGCAACATGCCGCCAAAGCGGTTGGCGTAGCAGACGCATCAGACGACAAAATAACATCACTTATGAAAAACGGTGCAAAGCCCACTGGCGCATTAATGACAAAAGGCAGCCCCAACGCTGACCAGCGCGATGCATTGCGTAAAGAAATGGGCGATTTAACGAGTGGCGATGAAACTTTTATGCCAGTGCTGCCACTTGACATGAAGTTTCAAGCGATAAGTTTAACTCCTAGTGATATCGAACTACTAGCCACGCGGCGATTTAGTCTCGAAGAGATTGCGCGAATGTTTGGAGTACCAAGTATTTTGATTAATGATAGTACTCAGTCAACCAACTGGGGCAGCGGTATTGCTTCTATTATCGAAGCTTTTCACAAATTCAATCTGAGACCCTATCTTGAGCGGCTTGAATTATCGATGCTGACATCGCTGGTACCACGTAAAGACTGGGATAAATATCAGTTTGAGATTGATGCTGATGCTATCTTACGCTCAAGCCGCAAAGAGCGCGTTGAGATGTATAACACTGAAATCTCAACCGGTCAGCGTACACCGAACGAGATACGCCGCGCTGAAGGCTGGAAAGAAAAAGACGGCGGTGATGAGCTTTACATGCAACTAGGCTTTGCTCCAATGAAAGCCATAGCTAAGCAACAACCAAATCAACAAAAGGTAACTAGAGATGAATAAACACTCACTGCAAACGCTGCACTGTCGCGATAGCCGCAGTGAGCTGCTGGATTCAGTTAGCACCCGACGTATGGCAATTAATGACGCTCAGATACGCTTTGTCGAGCCCAAAGACGGTAGCACCGCTACTCATATATTTGAGGGCTACGCGGTGCGCTGGGATAGCATTAACACCTACGGAGAGAAGTTCGCGCGCGGTGCCTTTACCGATATGATTGCTCGCTTTGATAGCGGTGAAAAAATCATCCATATGTACTACAACCACGGTTGGAAAAATATGTTTGATGCCCGCGCCGCCATGCGAATAGGTAAATACATCGAAATTGTTGAAGATGATATCGGCCTACGTGTTAAAGGTGAGTTTACTCCAGGATTGTCTTTGGCTAATGATGTTAGCGCTATGGTCAAACACGAAACGGTAGACGGTTTATCTATCGCGTTTTACCCCATCAATGATATCGATGTTGAAGATATGGGCGACCATATCGTCATTAATCGTGCGGACCTTTACGAGATTAGTCCTGTCGATGAGCCGTCAGACCGAAGTGCAAGGCTCAACCGACAAGCTGAGACTATTAATAACTTAGCTGATGAGCGCGACGCAGCGGATATGCTAACTAAGCTGGGCCTTGATCAAGCCGATGCTAGACACTTTATAACTAAGCTCGACAGTATTATTGGGAGTGGTGGCCACACTGCTCCTGAGCCTGATGATGACCCGTTTGCCTTTTTAGATTCATAGATTTAGCCAACTCAACCCAAACCTAAAATAAAGCTGCCTATCGGTAGCTATTTTTTTACCCAAAAGGATATTCCTATGCGTGATATTAAACAAGCAGCCTTAGCTGGCGCAATGGCTGGTCTAGCAGGTGTTAGCACCCGTGATGCCGGTGGCAGCTCATCTAAGGATGAGTATGAAAAGTTAGCTGGTCAATTGAAGTCTCGACTGACCACAATCGACAAACTCATCGAAGATAAGCAAAAGCAACTTACTGATGATAAAGCCGATGCTGAAACCCGTAACGCCGCTATCAAAGAATTACAAGATGGTATTGGCGAAGTCAGCGACTTATCAGCGCGCTTTGAAGAGCTTGAGCAGCGCATGGTCAAAGGCGTTCAAGACGGTGAACTTGACCCAAATAGCATCGGTGGCCTACTCTCTCGCAATGAAGGCTTATCGAACGAAATCAAAGCGATCAAGAACGCGCGCGGCACAGTACAAATCGACGGTGTATCAGCACGCAATACGATCATGATTAGCGGTATCGATAATGCAGTCAATATCAATAACGCTAAGATGGTGCCAACGACTGAAAGTCCTTTGACCATCGTTAATATGATCAACTGGATACCAACGAGCGCCGACTTAATCCCTTATATGCGTGAGTCTGCTGTCTCGTTTATGGCAGATATTGTGCCAGAAGGCGAACTTAAACCTGAATCCACGCTTGAGTTTGGTATTGATTCGCTAGAAGTCGACGTGATCGCGCACTGGGTACGTGTCAGTAAGCAGGTGCTTGACGACGCCCCAGCACTGGCTGCGTATATCGAAGGTCGTATGTCATATGGCTTGCGCTTGAAACTTGAATACTTGGTCATCAACGGCGATACCAAAAGCTTTAAAGGCTTGATGAAAGCCGGTAACAGCTTGACTGTAGTTGCCGCTGATAATGCAATCGATACGATCAGCACTGCTAAAGCAAAAGGTTATGCGAACTTTTTGCCGCCTGAGACCGTCATTCTGAACCCGCAAGATTGGGCAGAAATGGAACAGACTAAAGGCACGGACGGGCATTACTTGTTTGGTTCGCCAGGCTCTGCGGTACAGCCCGTTATTTGGGGTCTGAAAGTTATGCAGTCTCCCGCAATGCCTATCGGCAAACATTGGACCGGCAACATCTCAATGGCGACTGAAGGTTATCTTCGTCAAGATGCAACTGTTGAGCTATCTACTGAAGATGCTGACAACTTCCGCAAAAACTTGGTAACAATACGTGCTGAAATGCGTGCTGCCTTTGGTGTTGTCATGCCTGATGCTGCTGTGACGGGTGACCTGGTCAACGTCGGACCTTCAGAATAGATAATTATTTGAAACGCTTCTCCTAGCTGCTGGTAGCACGTCTGCCAGCGGCCTTTTTTTATCCTAACTCAATATAGGCATCATCCATGATTACTGCATCTATTACGCTTGAGCAAGCTAAATCACATTTGCGCGTGACGCACGAGATGGATGATACGTATATTGCGGGGCTTATCCCCACGTCATTTCAATTAATCGCTGATGAGCTTGATCGCGAGCTAACAGACGACATCTGCTTAACACCATCTGGTCAATTGTCAGAATCGTTAAGACACGCCGCGTTGCTGGTCATTGGTGATTTGTACCAAAACCGTGAAGCTCAGCAAACTGAGCAGCTACACATGAACCACGCGCTCGACAGACTGCTGAATAAATATCGCAAGATGGGAGTATGACATGGCAAAGATCAGTCGAGGTAAGCTTGATACACCCATCGGCATATTAAGAGCGACTACGACTCAAGATGACTATGGCGCTGTAATATCCACCTTCACTCAAGTTTCTCAAACATTTTGCGAATGGCTACCATTATCTGCCAATGCTGTTATTCAGGCACACACAGAGGGTATGACGATCACTGCCAAATTACATGTGGATTTGCAGACAGATATTAACCAGACAGACCAAATAAAAAATCTTAATGATGGCCAGATTTACGAGCTAATTACGGTAATGCCCGTCCCTACTGACAACAAGAAAATCATTATATGTAAGGTATCTAATGTCTAACGATTTAATGAACGTTGAGTTTGAAGTACTTGGGCTTAACGAGTTAGACGATGCTTTGGCAGAATTAACCCTATCAACGCAAAAAAAAACGCTCGAAGGCGCTTTGATGAAAGCCGCGCTACCCATCATGAAGGACGCAAAAAAACGCGCACCCAAAGATGAAGGTGATCTTGAAAAAGCGATTGGACGGCAACGTATTAAAAAAGCCGATATGCCATCGGTTGCTGTGCTCGTCAAAAAGAGCCGTAAAAACCCTTACCCATTCTATTGGCACTTCAAAGAGCACGGAACTAGCAAAATGGTAGCAACTCCTTACTTACGACCAGCATTTGAACAGAATGTTGAGCTCGCTATACAGCTATTTAGCGAAGAGCTAGCCAAACGCATCGATAAACTGACTCAAGACTAATGATATGAGCGATAAACATGGACGCATCCAAACTCATCAAATCAGTGCTAGACCCTTTGGTAGAAAACCGTGTGTATCCATTAAAGGTACCAGAGACCGCAGCCGCTACCGTCAAAGGCAAGCCATACATTATCTACACACCAATAACTTCTATCGACGTTACCACCAACGAGGGGCACACTGGACACGAGCGTGTGCCTATCCAAATCGACGTGTACGCCGCTACTTATGGCGAAGCCAATGACACAATGAAACTGGCACTAAAACAAATCAGTGAAAACATCGAAGGCACCGCGTTTAATGGTCGAGGTCCATTCCCTGATCCTGATCTCTATCGACAGACCGCAGATATCCGCATCTGGGGCACTATTTTTTAATCAAACAAAAGGAATACCGTTATGGCCAAAGAAGACATCGTTGATAGCTTCTATCGACTGAATATCGACTTAGATGGTACTGGCGCTACATTTACTAAGATTTCACTCTTGCAAGACTGTGCGCCGCCAACCTCTGAGAAAACCAGCGACACGATCACTGCAACTGACGACCAGGAAGAGGTCGAGGTCGTTGTAGATTTTAAGAAAAACTCACAGATTGATTTTGAAATCGTCTATGACCCTACAGACCCCACTCACCAAAAGCTTGATGAGATGTGGGTCGACAACAGTTATGCAGATTTTGAGTACGAGTTTGTCAAACTTATGCGCAAAAAGAGCTTTACTGCACAGCTTATGCAGTGGAAAGAGGTGACTGATAAAGAGAAAAAACTGCGTATGCAAGGCACCCTGAAAGTCTCAGGTATCAACACCACTACCGTATAAACATCACTAAATGAAGCTGACAGCATTGTTGGCTTCACTCTCATAAACTATTGAAAACTTAGGATAATAAAATGTCAAAAAAACTAACTGCTGCCCTTATCACTGCTAGCGTCGCTGAACTACCATCTGGCTATATTACTATGCCCCATCCTCATTTGGATGGTGATATCAATGTCAAAATCCATACTGTCGCTGAACGTGAAGAGTTTGAAAAGAAAGCATACTACTCTGACAGCGAACTTAAGCAATACCCACAGCGCGCCGTTACGTTTGCTTATGCTGTCGTAGATGATAAAGGTGAGCGCTTATTTACTGACGAACAGATTCCAGAAATTAGCAAATGGCCAGCTTATATTACGGTACCAGTGCATTTGAAATACAATGAACTCAACAATGTTGGTCCCGAAAAAATTGAGGCCGCTACAAAAAACTCTTAAGCCGTCCCAATCGGCGCTTCTTATTTAAACTTGCTTTGCAGCTTGGCATGACAGTAGCTGAACTATCAGCCAAGCTATCAAACGATGAGCTGGTTGAATGGATGGCTTATTATAGCTTTGACCCGTGGGGTGGCTATCGTAGTGACGTACAGACAGCAAGGCTCGAAGCAGTCGCTGCCGGTTATAAAGGTAGTCTGTCTGAGATACTTGCTTTCAATCCTGACCCCCTGCCACCGGATGAAATAGAACGTCGAGAACGGGCGGCACAAATCGCCAAATTAGAGCGACAAACTGCTCAAATGGCAGCAATGTTTGATATTGCTGAATAATTGCCCTATCAGAAATGATGGGGCTTTTTTAATGGAGATACAAAATGGCAGTCTTATCCCGTCTTGAAATCATTTTGGCTGCCAACTCTGCCAGTTTTAATCAATCTATTGCTGATGCCCGTTCACAGACAAAAATCGCATTCAGTGATATGCGCGAATCCGCGAATAAAATGGGCCCTGCTGTTAGTGCATCTATTGGTGCCGCAGCCGCAGCGACCACTGCCCTTGTCGTAGAGCAAGTCACACTGGCAAATGAACTACAACATACTGCCAATGTTGCCAACTCGTCTATCAAAGAAATCCAGCGCTATACTGTCGGCGCTAAAAAAATGGGTATCGAACAAGATGCACTAGGCGCAATATTTCAAGACACGTCAGACAAGATAGGTGACTTTTTATCAAGTGGCGGCGGCGGTATGGCCGACTTTTTTGAAAATATCGCACCACAAATCGGTGTCACTGCTGAGCAGTTCAGAGAACTATCAGGACCACAAGCACTACAACTATATTATGACAACCTAGAACGCGTCAATCTCAGTCAAAATGAGATGACTTTTTATATGGAAGCGATGGCTAGTGACGCAACAACCTTAATACCACTACTAGCCGATGGCGGTGCAGGATTTGACGTTTGGGCAGATGCTGCTGCAAACGCCGGTGCTGTTATGGATGCAGAAACTATAAGGGCCACTAAAGAATTACAAGCAACAGTTGATCTATTAGAGCTTTCTGTAGACGGCGCTAAAACACAGTTCGTTGCTGGTTTTATTCCTGTATTGTCAGATGCGGCTGGTGAGCTAGTCGGTACTGCCGATGCTGCTGATGCCGCACGTATTGCAGGACACAATTTTGGTCAGATGCTAA
>NZ_FNAL01000023.1 GCF_900101915.1 Psychrobacter pacificensis
AAGCTTGTCTGTCACCCATGCCCAGAGGTCAGTCACAATAGTTGTGGCGTTGTTAGCCCGTCTGTCACAAGCCTTGTTATTAGCATGCTTTGCTCGGTAACCTCGTAGGCTTTTATTACGCCTAAGCTCTCTTGATATGGTACTGGGACTTCTGTTTAACACCCTCGCTATAAAATTAATACTATGTTTTGCCCCTTTAAGGGCATAAATCTGGTATCGTTCACCTAGGCTTAGATGTGTATAGCTCATGGTTGCAATCTCACTTTGGTCGGTGGATAAAAACTTTGATGCTAGCGCATCTAGGTCTTTTTTTCACCTTGCATTTGGTATTGCACTTCATGTGTTAATCTAAGAATTAAATAATACGCAATTAAAATAACTTTCAATAAAATGGTGGCGAATCAAACGATTCAAATGGTTCATCAATACTATTAGGATGGACTATCAAATACTGGGACATTCTCTTATAAAAAATCATATTATCAATACTATAGCATCAACACGGCTCAAAACTTATAGTGGTTTTGCAAAACTTGGCTCTGATATTTATAAGTGACTTACGATATATTTTGCGGATTGCTGCTTTGTCAATCATATTTATAAGCAATAAGTAAGATGATGCTCAACTGGCACCCATTTTATGATAAATTGGACGATTATTCTAATCATTCCGATAATACCACTTTGGTGATACATTGAGCGGCAGTTTATGCTCAGTATAAGATGAGGCTTTTTATCTGTGCACCTTGCATTCTTACTTGCTAGCATGGCTTATGTCTTAGTCAGCCTCCATATTGGTTGGGCGCTGATTCAGGACAAACCTATTCATAAAGGCGTCAGTTTGGGGCTTTTATTGGTAGGGATGGCCGCACATGCGACCTTACTTTATCCATATGTAGTGACGCTTTATGGTCTGAATTTCAATTTGTTCAATATCATTAGCCTGACCAGTTTATTCTTCTTATTCTTTTACCTGCTGTTTTGTCTGTACCGCCCTATTCTGAGCCTTGGTATTTTGGCTGCGCCTACTGCACTAATAGGTATGACCGTCGGCTATATTGGGCGCGCACCCTATCAACCGCTTACTGACGTCAGTGTCGGTCTTGAAGCTCATATCCTATTATCGTTAGCGGCCTATTGTGTGCTGTTAATGGCGGCAGTACAAGCGCTATTTTTGCGTCTACAAATTCGCGAGCTCAAGCATCATACCATTCACCGATTTTGGGTCAATAAATTACCCTCATTACAAAGTATGGAGAGTCTATTATTCGATATGCTCTTAGTAGGCTTTGTGCTGCTTAGTATCGCACTGGGCATCGGGTTTATCTATGTCGAAGATTTGATGGCACAGCATATCGTGCACAAAACAGTATTTAGTCTGCTCTCGTGGTTATTATTTGGTACGTTGCTGCTTGGCAATTGGCGCGCAGGATGGCGAGGCAAACGTGCGGCGAATATCACTATTTATGCCTTTATTCTGTTAGCGATTGGCTTTGTGGGTAGTAAGTTTGTTTTGGAAATGCTGATATAAAATATCACATTATAAAAAAGGCGATCAGTAACTGTTGCTACTGACCGCCTTTCTTACTCAATTTTCTGCTGATTTTTTAGTTAAAAACTACGGTCTTGTTGCCTGCCACAATCACACGGTTTTGCACATGCCAATTGACAGCACGTGCCAATACATTACGCTCGATATCGCGCCCAATCGCCCGCAACTCTGTTACCCCTTGGCGATGGGTCACACGGTGCACGTCTTGCTCAATAATAGGCCCTTGATCCAGCTCAGCAGTCACATAGTGCGCTGTTGCGCCAATCAGCTTGACGCCTTTATCATAAGCCTGACGATAAGGATCTGCACCCACAAACGCAGGCAAGAACGAATGATGGATATTAATCACTTGCATCGGCCAACGCTTCACGAAATCAGCTGACAATATCTGCATATAACGCGCCAACACTAGTAAGTCATTACCTGCCATCAGCTTATGGATTTGCTCCTCCGCTTCTACCTTATTCTCTTTGGTCACGGGCACATGGTGAAAGGTAATGCCGAAGTTTTCGACCGCTTGGCGCAGGTCAGGATGGTTACTAACCACGCAAGTAATCTCGCAATCCAGCAAGCCACGCTGGTGACGCCATAATAAGTCCAATAATGCATGATCAAACTTTGAGACCAGAATACCCACTTTGGTCTTCGTGGCATTGTTATGCAGACGCCAGTCCATGTTATGGCGTTTAGCCACAGTATGTGCAAAGCTGGCTTCAAAGTTCTCAATGATATCGCTCAAGCCTGCCAACGCAAATTCCAAACGCATGAAGTACTGCCCGCCCTCATGCGCGGTGGAGTACTGATCCAAGGTGATGATATTCGCGCCATAGCGATGAATAAATTCAGAGACTGCTTGGACAATGCCAGCCTGATCTTTGCATTTGATGAGCAATGTCGCTGTATCAGTAAAGCTAGGAATCTGTTTGCTTTGTGAGGCTGTGTTTGATGATGAAGTCGTTTTGGTGTTGTCTGACATAATTCGCCCAATATAAAAAATGATGACTTATCGCTGAAAAATTGCTGGCAGCGGAGTAAACCGGTTATTTTAATCTTTTTTGCGATGCTTTGCTGAGCGAGTTGGTTGTTTTTGGTTATTTAGCTATTTGAAGATGCAATGCAAAAACCCCTGACATGTGGTCAAGGGTCTTGAAATATCAACTTTCAATGTTTACCAATATTATTCAACCTTTATAGTTCTAGTAAAACCTGCTCCGTTGCTAACGATTCCTAACGTGGCCCCTAATTCAAAGGCTTGATTGAAGTCTACAATATAACTGTTATAACCTTGCGATTGTGTATTTGGTCCGACACCATTAATCGATACTGCATAGCTTGGCTGATATGGTGAAAGTATCACTTTCGTAGTATCTTTTTCAGCATCGATATTCACGCTCAAGCTATTCACACAGGTTGCATTACCTGGACCAAACGGGCTAGCATCTGCGATCCAAGGGCTGAATAAGGTATCACCAACGATATCCAAGTCACCATCCAAGTATGGTAGCGAATAGTTCAGGCTTTGGGTATTTTCACTACCATTTAAGAAGGTTGATGCATCGAATCTGACTTTTACCCAGTTTGAATAGCGGATAGGATAGCGAACTTGGAAATCAGCACGTCCTTCTGCGTCAGTGATAAAAGAATAGCCGTCATCAGCAAATGTTCCACCAATAATAGCAACTGGGTTAATGGTATCCAGTACACCATTGTTATTTACATCATCGTCGTTATCCAAGATGTAATTATACTCTGGACTGTCTTCACTCGTAATCCAGTTAGACCGTAACAAAATGGCAGATTTTTCAGAGAATGTTTTAGGTTCTGGCGTACTGATGTTACCTTCTCCATCTACTGTATTAGCCCCTTGATACGAAGTGCTACTATCTAGCAGACACACGCGACCTTGTGCGTACTCCACTGCATAAGACTTGATGGATACCTCTTTGTTAGCAACGGCCTGTCCTGAGCCATCCATAACCGATATCGAGCCACGAACTGTGTAGTAGATGTCGTCAGAAGATATTTTATTAGCAAACGTCAATGTCGTATAAACAGCATCTTTTGACACGGTAATAGTAGTGGACTTGCTACCAATATTGTTAGGGTCATTCAATAGTCGAGCGTTGAGAGTCACACCATTGATCGGTGAGCTAGCATTTGCCAAATACACTACACGTGCTTGACCTTTACTATCAGTGATAGCAGTTGCAGCAGACAATCGTCCTGCTGAAGAATCAGAAGCACGGCTAAAGACGACTGTCTGGCCTTCGACTGGTACATCATTTTTATCTTTGACAGTTGCTACAAGCTCGGTACTGCTACCTGGCGTAATCACTGATCTTACCGCTTGGAACAGTATCTTAGCTGGTGTAGTGGCTCTAAAACGCGTGTCTACGGTTGTTTGATACTTGAGCTGACCGTTATTCATCTCACCAAGTACCGTCGCCTGCAATACTGCTGTGCCAGCAAGTGCAGAGTTCAGTACGACTGGGACTGTAATAATATTACCTTGAATATTGGCAGCCGTTATCGCTTGGGTCGAGATGACATCATTGTTCGCAAACGTTCCAATCGTTGTTTGTACTTCTAAGAGCTTACCAATAAGTGCATTCGCCTCAGCTACAGAGTTAGTGCGAATCTGTATATTAATATTCTGAGCCATATTAACATCGTAAACATCTTCAATATCGATGAAGCTAATACCCGCTTGCGACACCTTAACCAAATCAATGCTACTGGTACTACGCTGCGTGGTCAGCTCTCGCTCACCCACTGCTCTCACAAAAACACGTAAGTTACCATTGCTATCAAAGCTCAAATCACTTTCGTTAACTGTAAAGCTAGCTTTACCCTCTGAATCAGTGGTCGCGGTTGCATCGCTAGCGATAAGGTTGCCGTCAGTATCAATAAGCTCTACTTTAGCATTTGCAATCGCAAGTCCCGTCCCATCAGTTAAAGTAGAAGACAGGGTGGTTGTACTATTATCTTTGAGATTTTTTTCAGACGCTGTAAGGGTGAGTGTTGTGCCAATTGCAGATAAGCTCAGAGACTTTTGTTCACGCACCTGCATATTAACAGTACCATCTATATCATATTGCGGCGTGACGATTTTGGCATTAATCACGACACTATGATTAAGGCGAGCATTGATACTATTAGCTGCTAACAATACACCCACATCAACCCGACCACTATTATCGCTTACAACTGTGCTCGATGTGGTCAATGCTGCTCCGCTTGACTCTAGGTTTTCGATGCTTAACTGTACTGGCACACCTGTGAGAATCCCACCGTTATTATCTGTTACGATGAATGAAGCTTGGGTCTGGTCGCCACCTGTAGTCAATGTTGGCTTATCAGATGACGCGATTAGCTGGTAGCTCTCAATTGTAGACGTATCCACTGCTACAATGTAGTTTTGCTCCAATTTAACATTTTCAGCTGTAGTAGTAGTCGCAGTTAATCGAATACCTGACTCTAGCGTCGCTTGGTTAACATTGGCACCATTTTCAAGAGTCAAATCAAAAGTCGCTACACCATCGCTGTTAGTGACGGCTGTGCCTTGGCTGACTGTCACGCCTGTACCAATAGGGTCGTTGACATTTAGAGTGACGGAACGACCTGCAATACTCTTGTCGTCTTTAGCAACGCGTACGAATACTTTGAAGGTATCCCCTTTGGTGTCAACAACTTTATTTGCGCCAACAGTGAGACTTTCAGTTGTACCTGTTGGTATATTGGTACGGACAGTACTCGTCTGCGTCACAATATTCCCACTACTATCAGCTGCAGATAATGCCACAATAAAACTTGTACCTAATGCAGTCTTTTGGTCTTCGGTTAAGTTGTTTGGTACTGCTAGAGTAAATACAGCCTTACCTGAATCATCAGTAGTCTGACTGCCACCTGTAGCCAGTGTAACGCCCTTACTTGCAATAGAGGCTGGCAGTGCGAGGAATACTTTTTGTCCGCTAATCACATTGCCTTTGTTATCTTTTGCTATCACTTCAACCTGTGTTTCACCACCATTTAGGTTTAAAGCACTTACTGAATTACCCAGTAAAGAGATGGCTGCTGTCATAGACTGAACTTTGACATTGACTTGTTGTTGCTTGCCAGTCAATGTCTCTGTCAAAGTGGCGGTCAATACTTGCTTGCTAAGCGCCTCTTTTTGCTCATCATTCAAGTTATTTGGAACTACAACATTGAAGCTAACCAAACCATTAGCATTTGTACTAGCAGTGATATTTGATGACCCAAGCTGACCATTTACTGTGAGCAGGCTTGCTAATTGTGGATTATCAAATACCAACTTCACTGTCTGATTAGCGACTTGCTCGCCAGATGACTGATTATTTAGCTGTGCTTGGATAGTGGCAGTACTACCCACATTGTTTAGGATATATCCTGCTTGATTATCAATATTATTGGTGGCGTTCAAGATATTTAAACTAACGCTAGGCGTAGTGATTTTTACTTTCTGTATTTCTGAATTATAAGAAACGTTGTTTTCAGCATACGTTAGCTGATAGTTGATACCAGTGTTCTTTAAATCCGCTCGCTGTACAGCTGTTAAACCTTTAGGTACGTTAACAGCAAAAATCGCCTCACCATTAAAATCTGTAGTCGCTGTAGTTTGAGTGACTGTAACACCGTACTCTAGTGCTTTTGCACCTAGCTGTACAGTAACCACTTTGTCTTTGACTGGCTGAGCAGTATTCTCTTTAGAGGTCAATCTCACACCAATATTACCGCTACCGCCCAACTCACTAATTTCTGGCGTTGTGATAGAAGCGAACTGTATACTGGTTGCTGGCTGCTCAACGTTTACTTTCTGAATAATTTTGGACTGAGTACCATCTTCATCAGTCAGTACTGCAGTGTAGGCAATACCTGTTTTAATTAATTGATCACGCTGTGCTTGGGTTAGGTTTTGACTAATACGAACGGTAAACTCTGCCACGCCATTGCTATTTGTGGTTTGTTCGTTACCTTGAATGGTAATACCTGTCGTAAAGCCTTCGTTAATAACAAGCTTGACTGTGCGTCCTACAGCAGCGCTGCCATCTTTACGCTTACCTAGAATTTGCAACTTAAACTGCTCATCTAGTATATTCGCAATTGCAGGTACGCTTTGCGCAGTCAATGTAATATCGCTTTGTCCGATATCTGCCCCTATACGGATACTTTCACTGCTGGCAGTACTTGGTACTCCCGACGCTTCTGTTATATTTGCAGACAATACAAAACTACCTGCCTTTTCAAGCTGGGCTTTTTGTGACACAGTCAAGTTATTAGGCACCCGTACCGTATAGCTAACTTCACCTTTAGCATTGGTTGTCTGTTCTGAGTTGTTCTCTAGAGTTAGTAGACCTGCATCAGCTAGGATTTTTGGTAAACTTGCTATTACTTTTTGCCCTTCAACTACACCACCGCGGCTATCATTAACACGGAAGCTGATCACTGCACTGCCACCTGAACTCGATAGCTCTTTTTTGCTGCTTTCGTTAAAGTTAATTTTGTATTTCGCAGTTGGAACAATAACTACGCTAGAAGAGCTTACTGTTGCTGTCGAACGGTTTGGTTCTGTGAGCACGACAGTGTAGCTAATACCCTTTTCTGCAAGCTCTTGACGTTCATCGGCACTCAACGCCGATGATATGGTTAATGCTACTGTCGCTTGACCATTGGCATCTAATACTAACTGTTCATTTGCTAGGCTGACACCTTCAAAGGCATCATTTAGCTTGATTGTTGCCTTTGCACCATTAATTTGAGTCGACACATTTGTATTTTTAGGTGAGGCAGTGATAGTAAGCTGCTGTGTATCACCATAAGCGCTAAGCTGCGTTGAATTTCCTGAAACTTTTAAATCATAGTCTGAAACAGGTAATGCAACAGGGAGCTTGCCAGATATGAGCTTAGTGGCCCCACTATTTTCTTTGATATTGATAGCATATACGATACCTTGAAGCAGTTTATTACGAGTCGCTGCAGGCAAATTGCTATCGATCTTAAGATTAAAAGTAGCAACACCTTTGGCATCAGTCATTTGGCTAGCAGTATCGACAGAGACACCCTCTATCTGAGCGAGTCCGAGACCAACCTCAACATCAGGAGCCAGCGCTCCTTTTTCATTTTTCAGCTGCACACTGATTACTGCTGTGTCGCCATAAGGGTTCAGCTTATTATTAGAGACAGAGCTGGTATCAAGACTTTGAGTAACACTCAGTTTACTTTCAGTGACCTGAGTACCATCTCCACTTCCCTCTCTACTAACAGAAACTTTTAACTCCTGCGGTGCAACAGCTGTGCCATCGGCTTTATTAGCAGTAGCTATTAATGTAAAGCCGTTTGCAATTAACATCTCTTTATCTAAGACTGCCTGCGGATTCAGCTTTAGTGTATATACAGCATTACCATTGCTATCAGTCACTTGAGTACTTTGACCTTCAATAGTGATACCATTAGTTTCAGAATTCACTACTTTCAATGTAACTGCTTTGCCGATCATTGCACCACCTGAGCCCACCTCAGCAGCTTTTACTGTTACATTAAAAATAGCCTGCTCATCAGATAGCTCGATGATAGTAGGCGATGTGCTAAGCTTCTGTAAAAAGAAATCAGGTTCAACTTCTGGTGTCTGCTCACCGCCACTATCACTACCATTATTTTCGTCAGGCTGCTCAGGGCCCAAATCAGGCTCTGGCGCAACCGTATCCGTGCCCCCACCACCACAACCCGCCAAGGCCAATGATAAGGTTAGCGCTGTCAGTTGAAACAATTTAGAAGTAGGTAGCAAATGATATGACATGTTTTTGACTCCGCATGAGCAGTGATTTATGAAGCAAATAGGCAGAAAACCATTACACAGAATTAAATAAGATTGGTAATGATACTTAGATTTACAGTGATACCGATGTATTAATAGTTTGTATTAAATATATAACAGCAACTTTACTGATTTTTGTTATAACTTACAACTAGAAATTAATCTTTACTATTAAACAATCAACAACATAGCACGCTCATTTCAGGGTATAATATCTCTCCTTTAAACCAACAACTATCATAAAAATATTTGAGTATTCGTCTGTTTTATGGTATAAATGTCGGCTTTAAAATTTTCTGAATTGGTCAGCCTGTTATTTGCCTTTAGATAACAGCAAAACCAGCTCAACCTTCATATAGTTTTGTTTGGTGCAAAGCTGCCGCTTGCTGTGTCCATGCCGCATAAACGTGCAACTTGCCCAGACTGGTATGAGAAAAACTCATACCTCATAGATTAGGAGTTCGCCATGTCTCGAGTTTGCCAAGTGACTGGAAAGCGCCCTATGGTGGGTAATAATGTTTCGCATGCAAACAACAAAACCCGTCGTCGCTTTCTACCAAACCTTCACAACCATCGTTTTTGGGTAGAGTCTGAAAACCGCTTTGTACGTCTACGTGTGTCTACCAAAGGTATGCGCATCATTGACAAACTTGGTATCGATAAAGTGTTAGCGGATCTACGCGCACAAGGTCAAAAAGTTTAAGTTAAAAATAGCAGCTGAGTGATGACTCTCATTATTTAGCTGCCGTTTTGCTACATTAGCTGTGGCAACTTGCTCTTTGAGACACGTACCTATCGTTTGAAGACCCCTCATTTACAGGAAAGCTATCATGAGAGATAAAATTAAATTAGTATCAACAGCTGGTACTGGGTATTACTACACCACTACTAAAAACAAGCGCACTATGCCTGGCAAAATGGAAATCAAAAAGTTTGATCCAAAAGTACGCCAGCACGTGATCTTTAAAGAAGCTAAAATCAAATAATCTTCATTTTATCAATGGTATTATTTGAACAAAAAAAGGGTTTATCCATTGATAAACCCTTTTTTTATGCTTGTATATTTAGCTATCTTCAGCTCACTAATAACTAGATCAACTGTAGTGCGTTGGTTCTTTATCATATACATGCGCATGCCACTTACTCATTTGCTTTTGCATAATGACCTGAATCGCAGCATGAATCATGTGTTGACCAATCACTTGAGTGTCACTACCAAGTAGCTCTTTTAGCTTGTCAGAAAAGTCGATAGTCATCAGCGGCGCTTCATCTTGCTCGGCATCACGCAACAACAATCTACCATCATCTGCTTCCACTAACTCTAAGGTGGTTTCTTTGGCAAACCCTGCAAACTGATCGCTACTTTCGTTGTCTACTTCTATATCATTATCGATATCATATGGCATTAATATGTTCCTTATTATCCCGTTTAGTACTGGTAGAGAAACTAGTAATTGCAAAGCCGTTATTTATTGAAAACAAACGCATTCGGCAAATCTATCATCTTACAGTAACGCGGGTAAATCTGTCTTACTCATACAATGGACGCTTTAACACTAGAATTCAAGGGCTATCTCATAAGTCTTCACTATAAAAAACTTGGATGCCTTGCAATAAGGACACATTAGCGCCAATAGCGCAGTTTCGCTAACGTAAATAAGAAAGCAACGAACATCCCAAGGTAATAGACCAGCTTTAGCTCAAGGGTGGGATCGCGGTATTTAAAAGGCAGAGCAACAGTCGCCGTTGCAGTCGGAAGTATCAATAACATCAGCAGCCAGTTCTCAATCACATTGAGCCAACCCTGTAAATCCGTCCCGTTACGCAGTGAAGCGAGCCCCATCAAAAGACAAGCTATGATTAAGCTGGTAAATAAGCCATCTGGTAAATCTTTTGGATAGATAATTTTGGCAATACTGGCCGGTACAATTCGCATATAAAATTCCAGCCATGCTTACAAAGCAAGGCTTAACGATTGAAAAAGTATAGAAAATAGCTTATGAGAATATTACAACGCTATATTTATGAATAGATACTATCTTTTTGCTAAAGCATTTAACTATAAGTGCCCATCAGCCATAACATCGATACACAAGAAGTCAAATAGCCCAAGCTAATGGCATTCCAACTCTCGATATGCAGTCCTTTAACCTTGTTGAGTATACGAGAACCTACCCAAAAAAACAGCGGAATACCTAACATAAAGGTAGGTACAATGACCGCAGCATGGCGCAACACTGTTCCGACATCATCACCCACCATCAAACGAAAGCCATAACCTGCCAAGCTCAGTACTAGCGCAAATATAGCCATGCCAATGGTAATGCCTTTTGGCACCAAACTACGTTGTGTCTCACTTTTCGGTGTCTGATCAGTATGTTTCATCGTCTCAGAAGGTTCCAATGAGTTGGTAGAATGTTTGTTGTCCATGATTCACCTTTACATGACTGGCCACTGCTCACAATTGCAAATGATATGGCCTACTTCAATACTGTTTTTTGGTCGCCAACACCGTTTATCGATCATGTCACAATATGTAGATTAGCTATTATTGGCTAAAGCCAACTCTGCGCGCATCTCATCAATGGCCGCTTTATAGTCTTTTTGGTTGAATATCGCAGACCCAGCGACAAACATGTCAGCCCCTGCTTCAGCAATCGCACGAATGTTGCTGGCTTTGACACCGCCATCTACTTCTAATCTGATATCTCGACCACTGGTGATGATACGCTGACGTACCTGACGTATTTTGTCTAATGTGTTATCGATAAACGACTGACCACCAAAACCAGGGTTAACACTCATCAATAAAATTTGATCCACTTTATCCATCACACAATCTAGATGGTGTAATGATGTGGCAGGATTGAGTACCAAACCGCACTCTGCCCCACCATCTTTGATAAGCTGAAGAGAGCGATCAACGTGATGACTGGCTTCTGGATGAAAGGTGATGATACTTGCCCCCGCTTCCAAAAACTGCTCAATCATACTATCGACAGGTGATACCATCAAATGGACATCAATTGGCGCTTCCACACCATAGTCACGCAATGCCTTACAAATCATGCTACCAAACGTCAAATTGGGTACGTAATGGTTGTCCATTACATCAAAATGAATCACATCAGCACCCGACTCTATTACCTTCTCAACTTCTTCGCCCAACCGCGCAAAGTCAGCTGAGAGTATCGATGGGGCAATAAGATAAGGTCTAGCAGGACTGTTCATAATTGGGCTACCTAATTCATGTTTATATAAGATATGGATAGATTAAAAGTAAATTCTAATCGGCTCACATATGCTGCAAGCCTTTGACATATTGATACTAAATATTTAGTTGTTTAGCGCTGCTTGTATTGAGTTTTGCAATAAGCACGGCCAACCTCAAAAGAGCGCTTTGCCTCATGCTTGGTAGCACGATTACTCACGCGCTTGCGCTATAAACGAAAAGATGATGGCTTTAACGTTTGGCGCATAAATTTGATAACCGCAGTCTCATCGAGACCATAGCTATGCTCTATCGCACCGAATGGCGTTCTGTCTTCCCATGCCATCTCTATCACGCGAGATATTTGCGTCTCATCAAGTACTCTCTCACCTGCATCGTTGACGGTTTTTGCGATATACTCTTTTGCTTTCGCTTCGGATACGTGGTCACTATCGACATCATGTTGCTTTTTTGCCAAAGCAGCATCCATATCCGCTTGCATAGTCGTTTTTGTAGCGCTTGTATCTGCTGACTTATTCTTCGAATTAGAAGCTGTCAAGTCTTGATAACCTGCCATAAAAACTACCTTTTAAACATGAATGCAATAGCAAAAAATGTATTACGGTCATCTGAATGACCTCTTAGCTCATCTGAGCCATATGCCAATGATGCTCGATATGATCATTAATCACCGTTTGGATAAAATAATAGCTGTGGTCATGCCCCGCTTGATAGCGTAATGTTAAGGGCTGTTCGGCTTTTGCACAAGCGTCTTGTAGTTTAGAAGTCTGTAGCTGACCTTCTGCTAAGAAATTATCAGCCGCGCCTTGATCAACCAAAATGCTCGCATACTGCTGACCCACTTTTTCGATCATCTGCGCCGCATCGGCTTGTACCCATAGAGACTTATCATCACCGAAGTACTCTGTATAGGCAGCTTGTCCCCAAGCAGACTCACTGGCGGCACACACTGGCGATAACGCCGATACGCTGACAAACTTACTTGGGAACTTAAATCCTAGCAATAACGCGCCGTGCCCACCCATCGAGTGCCCTGTAATACCGATGCTATCGATAGGAAACTCTGAGCGTAATAAGTCATATAGCTCATCAACGATGTAACTTTGCATATTGAAGTTGTCTGACCACGGTGCTTGAGTGGCATCAACATAATAGCTTGCACCTTGACCAACAAAATAGCGCTCATCATTTGGTACATCGCTGTCTTCACTACTTCTAGGCGAAGTATCAGGTGCGATAAGTATCATACCAAGCTCGCTACATTTTTGTTGAAAATGACCTTTATGCGTCACATTGTCCGCGTTACACGTCAGACCCGATAGATATAATATCGCAGGACAACGTCGTCCAGCCAAGGCCTCATCAGGTAGATAAATACTAAACGTCATAGAGGTTTTGGTAGACGTCGATTCGTGACTATAATAATGCTGCTCACCATTAAAACAGCGATTTACACTTTTTTGGGTAAGCTGTTTATGGTTAGACAAACTATGACTATAAGAATTCTGCATGAGTGATATCCTTTTTATTCAAAAAACCAACGATGGCGTTTAATAAGTGCTCGTTATTTGATACTAGCATTTGCCAGTTACTAGATCATTTCTCATATTTATTCGGCAGCTGCATCTACTTCGCCTACCGATAGATTAGCAGTAGTTTCAGGTAAAGCATTGACGGTCGTAGAAGCAGTATTATTCGTAAGACTTGCAACTGAAGGTCGCGCTTTATCAAACAGCACTTGCTCAAATGCAGGTAAGGCGGTTTCCATCAAACTGCCGATTACCATCTGCGGCTCTGATGGCTCAAACCCCATTGCGCTCTCACGCTCATTGACACGTATACGAGCATCCTTAAAAGCCGACTCAAAACTGGTATTTCCTCTCAAGCTTTCAGCAAAAAATGCTTGACCAAAATACGTCATCTCAGCCGTATTGGTACAACCAAAAGATGCTTTGTCAGCAGCTGATGCCGTTATTACCACTGTGGTCGGAGACGCTAGTTCATCGATGAATGATCCCGAATAACAAGAAGATACCACAATCACACGCCAGCGAATACCCGAGGCGTCCAGCGCTTCACGAAGCCATGCAGCATCTAGATTGTCCATCGCGATTGGCGGATTCGCTAACTGGACGATATCCTCGTTACCATGTGAAGATAGCGTCAAAAACAACACATCTTCATCAGCATTCATCTGCTGACCGATCTTCTTTAAGCCGCGTAGGATGCTGGTTTTGGTCGCAATTGGCTCGTCCATCCAACTATACGTATTGTTAATCAAAGACAACGAGTGCCCGCTGGTCCCAAAACGCACATCAAACAGCTCACGTACTTTATTGATCTCAGAACGAAAGACGTTTTGACCAGAGAACCCTGCCACACCCATAAAGTACCAGTCGGTTTTGCCATCGATACTTGGGTCTATACTATTTAATGCTTGCTGTAATAAACGGGGCTGCTCATATAGTGCCGCCTCTTCCAACACAGGCTCTACTGGAATTTGCTTAAAGATAGGCTGATCAGCGACATTGCGCTGCCAGATCGTCAACAATGCCACAGCACCAACTAGGATAATAATTCGCTCCCACCATGGTATACGCAGGCGACGAGAAAAAATCCATAGCAAAGCAAGCGTCTGCCATAAAAACAATACCAAAAATAGTATGGGTAAAAACGAGTAACTCCACTCAGGTAACCAGCCATAGCTACCAAAAAACTGTACCAAGCTCTGCAATAATGCAGATAAGGTATCAGCAACCAACCAAAGAACGACGGGCACAAAAACCAATGTCTGATTGCTGGCTCGCCGTGCCAAAATAATACCACTTAATAAAATAATCATCGGCCAGATCAAATAACTGACCAGCCCCTGCTCATTGAATATACTACCACTTTCAGCCGCCAACCACGAAAATAGGACGTTACTACCAAGTGCCAATAAGGCAAATACAGCAAACTGTATAAAGGTGGGCTTTACCCAAGAAAACGCCCGAGTTGAACCCACCAACATCCACAAAGTTGCGATAATATTGGCAGCGAAATTAAGCGAAAAACGCTGGAGCGATACGGTTTTTAACGACGTAAGTGACAAAGACTTAGACCTCTAGCCAGTCGAGAAAAATAAAATGACCCAATGATAACTATCATGATGTCGTCGCCGCTTGATGTAATCGACTTACGATTTTTTCACGGCTGTAGACATCTATTTATATTGAATTCACGATGGAATGTTTATCGAAGATGACTAGCATTAACCAATAGTTTAGCTCGCTAATCTATCGCGATTGTAACGGATTGTCGGTCAAGAGGATAAGGATGATTTGTAAAATTCATCCAAATATGACCATAAACCTCAATAAAAAAGGAGGCCTTGCAGACAAGACCTCCTTTTACATCAATTACCAGACATTATCTCATCAATAGCTCATTAACGCGCTTTAGATAAGCGGCTGGATCCTCTAACTGCCCGCCATCTGCTAACAACGCTTGATCAAAAATGACTTGCGCCAAATCATCAAACTGCTCGCTGCTCTCAAGCTTCTTAATGAGTGGATGATCAGGATTGACCTCTAGCGTTGGCTTACTTGCTGGCACATCTTGACCCATTTGCTGTAGCATCTGAATCATTTGCGGTGATAGCTCACCTTCACCAACGACTAAGCAAGCAGGGCTATCAACCAAACGCGTTGAGACTTTGACATCTTTAGCACGTTCGCCCAATGCAGTTTTGAGCTTATCAACGACAGGCTTTAGGGTTTCTACGGCTTTCTCTGCTTCGGCTTTTTCTGCTTCATCTTGCAAATCGCCTAGATCTACGGCGCCTTTGGCAATGTTTTGTAGCGGTGTGTCATCGAATGAGGTTAAGAAGTTCATTGCCCATTCGTCAACACGGCTGGTCATCAAAATAACCTCGATGCCTTTTTTCTTAAACAGCTCGAGCTGCGGGCTGTTTTTTGCTGCAGCTAGATTATCAGCCGTTAGATAATAGATGGCTTTTTGCCCATCTTTCATACGGCCTTTATAGTCTTCAAAGCTGGTCTCAAGGCCATCTTGGGTGCTGGTGGCATAACGCAATAGCTTAGCAATACGTTCTTTATTACCGGCGTCTTCACCCAAGCCCTCTTTGATGACATCGCCGAACTCTGCATAGAACTGGGCAAATTTTTCTTGCTTGTCACTGTCTTCGCTATTGGCAAGGCTTGCCAGCAAAGTCAAGATACGGCGGGCATTACCATCACGGATAGATTTTACATCGCGCGACTCTTGTAATAGCTCACGGCTCACGTTCAGTGGTAAGTCGGCAGAATCGATCACCCCTTTCACAAAGCGTAAGTACATCGGTAATAGCTGCTCAGCATCATCCATGATAAAGACGCGCTTCACATAAAGCTTCAGACCGTGCTGCTGCTCGCGAGTGTATAGATCCATCGGGGCTTTTTTAGGGATATATAAAAGCTGCGTGTACTGTACGCGGCCCTCGACACGGTTGTGCGTCCACGTAAGCGGCGCGTCCATGTCATAAGTGATGTTTTTGTAAAAATCAACATACTCATCATCGTCGATTTCAGAGCTTGAGCGTGTCCATAGCGCACTGGCTTTATTGATGGTTTCCCACTCATCAGTGAGCACCATTTCGCCACCAGTAGGCGTGTCATCATTTTCGTCATCGACGACATCTTCTTGCCAGATCTCTTTACGCATTTGAATCGGCAGACTGATATGGTCAGAGTATTTATTGACCAAGCGCTTGATCTTGCTGCGGTCTAGGTAGTTATCTTCGCCCTCGCTATATTCTTCTTTTAGGTGCAAAGTGATCGCGGTACCGCGCGTGTCTTTGGTAATAGGCTCAATGGTAAAGCTACCAGTGCCATCTGATACCCAGCGCACGCCTTTATCAGCAGGCTCACCCGCTTTACGTGATTCAACACTGATGGTGTCAGCCACGATAAAACCTGAGTAAAAACCAACACCGAATTGACCAATTAATTGTCCGTCTTGTTTTTGTGATTCAGACAATTTGTCTAAAAACGCTTTGGTGCCTGATTTGGCGATGGTACCTAAGTTTTCGATGGCATCGGTTTCATTCATCCCAATACCGTTATCAGTAAAGGTAATAGTTTTGGCGTCTTCATCGACGGCGATACGGATTTTTAATTCGCCATCGTCTTCATAAAGGCTATCATCATTGGTGGCTTCAAAGCGCAGCTTATCGCAAGCATCCGACGCGTTAGAGACGAGCTCACGGACAAAAATATCAGCGTTAGAATATAGTGAATGGGTCACCAAGTGCAGTAGCTGGGCGACTTCTGCTTCAAACGTATGTTTTTTTAATTCTGGATTCAGACCTTCAGCTTGAGTTGCTTCACTCATAAAAACTCCTTTAAATTCTATGAAAGACCTATTATCAGATAACGATATACTCACTAAGACCGCTCTCATAATGTTAGAGACCCTGCCGTATGTGATACCGTTAAACTGTCTATACTAATAGGGTCATTGAGAAAAAATTCAAGCTCAAAAAAAGCCCTATTCAATAAAAAACACCGCGCTTGTTTATCAAGGCGGCGTTCTGGTATCAGTCATTTTTTAGCGCAAGAACAAAAGCTAACCACTATTCTGAATAAACCTCTATTAATAACTCCCAAATAGTCGTCAGTTTTTTAGAAAATTGAGTATATGCTTTCATAGTAACCTCTATGTCGATTGATATCATCTGGTTGGTAATATCGTCTTATTAGCTACTATTAAAACCATTTCTCCAATATTTGTATAATTAATTGATTACAACATATCGTTTCGTTTTCCAAAATTACTAGATAGTTGATTCTTTCTCTTTTAACGTGGCATCGGGCGAATGGTGAGAATCTGTTCGCTACGACCGAACGGCCCGTATATATCGTGCAATACTGCACTGGTCAACCCAATACCATCATCGCCATATTGTTGTACGGCTTCAATACCCAACCAACGACCTTTAGGGACACGGTGCATATGGATTTGCAGGTCTGTATTAGGGAACATCCACTCTAACTTAGACAACCCAAGACCCAATCTTGGTACCACGCCATTGGCCGTATCGACCATGCCCAGCAGATGCACCATATCATCAGT
This sequence comes from Psychrobacter pacificensis, assembly GCF_900101915.1. GTDB lineage: Bacteria > Pseudomonadota > Gammaproteobacteria > Pseudomonadales > Moraxellaceae > Psychrobacter > Psychrobacter pacificensis. The sequence continues at coordinate 17,728 of NZ_FNAL01000023.1, forward strand.
GGGTACGCCCTCTACCATCTCGACATCGTTGGTTATCCAAACCATGCCGCGACCTTCTCGGCGATCTGGAGCGGCCACCAAACGCACACTTTCAATAAACCCGCCCGGCCAGCCTTTCATGTCTTCCCAAACGGGCAACTCTTCAGGTTTGTATTTTGCTGGTTGATCTTCAAGTCCGGCAATCTCACTGGTATCTTGCGTCATCAGACGCCACGCTCGAGCAATGATGGCATCACGGCCACTGCTCCTCATAACCGCTTCAATCAATTCAATGGTCTTGCCCGGTCGAATACAGCGAGTGGTGACGGTAAAATTGTCCAGCGGTATCAATCCTAAAATGTCAAGGCTGATACGAGCGATACGCATATTGGCTTGCGGCGCATAATTGTTTAATTCAGCCATAAGCAGTCCTGTCGCTGGGGCCATATGCTGTTCGTGCTCATTCCAAGCGCCTTGTGCATGCTTGGTTGGCTGGTAATGCGCCAGACTAACTCCGTCTTCTGGCTGTTCGCGTTTAATAAATTTGTAATAAGCAGTCATAACTATTCTCTATTTCCTATATTTGGCATTTTCACCTGTATTTTTTATTTATGCTTGTATTTTCTATTTATGGGTAAGCTCTTGTTTTCTTAGTATGAGAATACCGCGAGCTTTTTGTATGAAGAACAGTAAGCAAATCATTATGACTGCGAGTACAGCGTAAAGAACGCTTTTTTCTGCCATAAACTTCATGATATTCATAAACAGTACAAAGACCACTGCCACCATGACAAGCATATTGAGTCTCAGTTGCTTATTCACTTCAGCGAGCGTGGCTTCTGCCAATACAAATCTGGCTTTTGGTTCTTTCATGCGAGCTTATCCATATAAATGATGATTCATACAAATACGAGGGCGTGTCCTAATTACTTACCAACTTGGGTGACAGGAATCCGCAAGGCTTTCGGCAGACTAAACGTTACGTTTTCTTCAATACCAGATAGCTCACTAGGCAGATCGCCCCCCCAGTCCTGCAACTGTTGTAACACTTCTTGGATCAGCACTTCAGGCGCGGATGCGCCAGCGGTCACGCCGATACTCTGCACACCATCCAACCAACGCTTATCCATCTCACTAGCGTTATCAATTAAATATGCACGGCAATTCATACGCTCAGCAAGCTCGCGCAGACGATTAGAGTTTGAAGAGTTTGGCGAGCCGACGACTAAAACGACTTCGCAGCGACTGGCCAAATCTTTTACCGCATCTTGGCGGTTTTGGGTGGCATAACAGATGTCGTCTTTACGGGGACCTTGAATACTAGGGAACTTTTCACGCAGTGCATCGATAACACGAGCCGTATCATCCATCGACAGGGTTGTTTGAGTCACAAAAGCCAAGCGTTCGGCATTTTCCACAGTGAGAGCAGCAACATCAGCTTCGTCTTCCACTAAATGGATTTGCCCACCGTTTTTTGCATTGAATCGACCCATCGTGCCTTCTACTTCTGGATGTCCGGCATGTCCTATCAACACGGCATCCATACCGTCTTGTGCAAATTTTGCCACTTCAATGTGTACTTTAGTGACCAAAGGGCAAGTGGCATCAAATACGGTAATATCACGGCGACCAGCTTCATCTTCGACTGCTTTAGAGACGCCGTGAGCAGAGAAAATCACCACAGACCCATCCGGTACTTCGTGAAGCTCTTCGACGAATACCGCGCCCCGATTGGCCAAATCCGACACCACAAATTTATTATGTACAACTTCATGACGGACATAGATGGGTGGCTCAAAACGTATTAGTGCTTCATTAACAATCGCAATCGCACGGTCCACACCAGCACAAAACCCACGGGGATTGGCAAGATAAATTTGCATAAAAAGGCCTATCGTCGGATAATTTATATCTAAAGCTTATGTATAAAAGCTTTGATTCAAAAGTTGGGGCAAAATCAATGCTCTACTTTAGCATAATTTGATTTTATTGCCCTCAAAAATAGCAGCGCACTCATTGCAATATGTCAGGTGCAAACATCAACATGCTAGCTACATATTGCAAAACCCACTTTATCTCATATAAAAGCAGTTTATAATGACGCAACTACGATGATTTCTATCGCCATACATGATGGCGTTTTTTCTTTTTTCCAGTCTCTACCACTGACTGAATCGTCTTTTAGTCTGTTACTAAGACGCATTTTACTAGCACATATTCCATTAGGATAAATTGTATGACAGGTTCATTATTTATTGTTACTGCCGCCTCAGGTACGGGCAAGACCTCACTGGTTAAGCAATTACTTGCTACGACCAACGACTTAACGGTCAGTATCTCACATACGACTCGCACCCCGCGCCCAGGCGAGATTGATGGTCAGCACTATCATTTCACAGATACTGATAGTTTTACCAATGGTATCAATGCGGGTCTATTTTTAGAGCATGCAGAAGTATTTGGTAACTATTATGGCACGTCAGAGAAAAGCGTACGCACCCAACTAGCAGCGGGGATTGACGTTATCTTGGAGATTGACTGGCAAGGGGCGACGCAAATCAGAGAAATCTTTGCCGATGCCATTATGATTTTTATTCTACCACCCAGCATTGCTACATTGCGCCAACGTCTCTCAACCCGTGCGCAGGATTCTGTAGAAGTGATAGAGCGCCGTCTAGCTGGCGCGGTCACCGAAATGGCACAATACGTAAATGCTGACTATGTCGTGATCAATGATAATTTTGATGTAGCCTTAGCTGAGCTAAAAGCGATTATCGTGGCGGATAGACAAACCCTTAGCCGTCAGCAGCAGCGTTATCATCGCACGATTAGCAACTTGCTAAATAAGCAAGTAGAAGAGTAAACTAGGCTACAATGCTCGTCAGGTGCTTATCTAACAAGTAGATATAAAAAGCAACTACGCGACTTGGCAAAAAATGCTATAATATTTAGCTATCCCCTTTTATGTATTTGATATTATTTTTATTGAGTGGCGGGCAAGGTCCGTGGCTAATAAAAACAACCGAGGTAGCTATTTATGGCACGAGTAACGATTGAAGATTGTTTGGATAATGTTGATAATCGCTTTGAGCTAATTTTGGCCGCAAGCAAACGCGCCCGTCAATTGGCCAAAGGTATTGCCGAGCCGTTGGTTGATGTCGATAATGACAAGCCTACAGTATTGGCGTTACGTGAAATTGCCGCTGGAAAAATCACCCGCGACATTCTAAATCAACCAGAGCATAACTTTGCAACGAGCTCATTAGATTTAGCATTGTCAGGCGATCATAGCTTTTAAAAAGCTATTTTTGATAAGGTTTGTTTTGCCAAGTCTTTGAAGCTGATAATGGCTTTATAAGATAAACATAACTTTATTGATAACAAAAACCACAGCATAGGCTGTGGTTTTTTGGTTGTAACTGTATTGTATTTGCTGTTTTGATAGCCATTTATCTATCAAGATAGCCCACTGAGTCAAATTTTTTCATCGCCTACTCGCTTATCAGTTGACATTGAATGCGATTTGCGATTAATTAGAGAATGGCCTATCCCTACTTAAGTTTCGTATGGTTGGTCAATATTCAGTCACCATTTACTGCTTACTTCAATCCATAATCAAGTCAGTCATGGAAAATAGGATCGTCATTTATGAGTCAAACCCTACCCAAACTCAGTCATCATCTCGTCGATGACGCTCAATATAACTTGCTGCGTTCAGTCGGTTATCTCACTGCTGCTGAGCGCCGTGACATTGTTGATGCCTGTGAGTTCGGTGATATTGCGCACATTAAAGACAAGCGTAAATCAGGGGAACCTTATATCACTCACCCTATCGCAGTGGCTGAGATACTGGCGGGCTTTCGCTTAGATCGAGATACCATTATTGCAGCGATTTTGCATGATACGGTCGAAGACACCGACGTGAGTGACGAGCAGCTCGAGCAGCGTTACGGCAAGATAGTGGCTAGGCTGGTCGATGGTGTGACGAAACTAAAATCCTCCTCTCACAATAAGCAGCAAAACAAAGCCGCGACCTTTCACAAAATTTTAACAGCCACACTCGCAGATCCACGGGTACTCATTATTAAGCTTGCGGACCGCCTGCATAATATGTCCACGCTTGATGCCGTGCGCCCTGAAAAACAACGTACGACAGCACAAGAAACGTTAGATTTTTATGTGCCATTTGCACGCTTGATGGGTCTTAATGATATCGCCGACTATATTGAGGTGCTGTGTTATCGTAACCTTGATTCTGATATGTACAACAAGATATCTGACAAGCTGCTACAACATGGACTTGGGCGTAATTTCCAAAGAGAAGCCATTCATCGTTATCTGAGTATCGTGCTTAATAATTTGGGGCTCAACGGACTGGTCAAAGTATTAGACAACCGCGTGGTCATTTACCGTCAGTTTTTCCGCAATCGCGGAGAAATTAACACGCTGCTACGTCACTATGCATTTGAGATTGTCCTCGATAATATCGAAGCTTGTGACAAGTTGGCGTATTATCTTATTAAAAAGTATCAAATTGATGATACGCACATTGCTGATAATATTCGCAGGCCGTTACCAGGTGGCAATCAATCACTCACGCTCATTTATGAGCGCGACAACGATGTCGTAAAAGTGACTATTTTGACCAAGCAAATGCAAAGTGCTGCAAGGCTCGGCGTTATCGGTGCAGAGCACGCCTCTGAAGTCAGTCAATCAGTTATCCAAGCGTCACTGCGTAACATGAAAGACTTGGTCGATGAAGACAACTTAAATGAGAATAGTCCTAACTTTTCGGCAGCGGTCTCGACTATTAATGAGCTGATGGATTATTTGCATTCGAGTAAGATTATTTGTTATAGCCCGCAAGGTCGTGCCTATGAGCTACCACAAGGGGCAACGGCATTAGACTTTGCTTACGCAGTCGGGCCTATGGTTGGTAACGTCGCTGTCGGTGCCAATATCGATAATAAAGCAGCAAAACTCGGTACCGTGGTAAAAAACGGACAGTCCGTTGAAATTGAGATAAACAGTCACTCAGAACCAAAAGCAGAATGGTTAGGATTTGTGGTGACCAACAAAGCGCGTGAAGAGATATTACGTTGGTTCAAAGACTTATCTACCGCTGACAAGCAGCATCATGGTCGTCAAGCGTTAGATCGTGCCCTTAAAACCTATCAAAAAACGCTCGATGACCTAACAGAGGATGATTGGAAAGATCTGACTGAATGGCGCGGTGTGACTGAAAAAAACGCCCTATTCGAACAAATAAGCTCCGGTACACTACTGCCACAGCTTGTAGTCACTCGTTTGTTTAACGATGAAGTCAGTGACGTACAAGCCAAAGCGCACAACGAAGACATGACGCAGCCACAGCAGCTGATCGCCAATGCCTCTGGGGTTGAGCTCGATTTTGCTAACTGCTGTCATCCAATCTATGGTGACCCTATCGTTGGGCACTTATCTCGGCACGGCTTGGTCGTTCATCGACACAAATGCTTTTCGCTTGACGACATTCGTAAAGACAATCCCTATCAGGTGATTCAACTGCGTTGGCGTAGTGATAACGCTGTAAAACAAGGTGAAACAGACGAGCATGATATAAAAAATAGCGGCAAAATACGTTTTCCTGCTTACTTAAAGCTGTCTATTGCGCTTAGCGATGAGCAAATCAGTAAAGTGATTTATCATCTGCGCCAGCTGCATATGGGGGTTGAGACCGTTGACGTGCGTAATAGTGATACTATCATCCATATCATCGTACGCAGTCGCAATCACTTAGCTCAAGGCATTCGTGAGCTGCGTTCATTACTCGGCTTCCCTAACATCATACGGCTATATCAATTATAATAACCCTGCCTGTCTAGCAAACTCTTTGTCTAGTCAGATTTGAACGCATCGCGCTGAGGTTTTGACAACCTCTAAAACAATAATAGGCACTGTTGCTTGTCAGTGAGCAGCAGACCAACCAATAAAATACGAAAAGGACACAATATGGCTCGTCAAACAATCCAAACAGATAAAGCTCCCGCAGCTGTAGGCACTTACTCACAAGCCGTAAAAGTTGGCAACACCGTTTATATTTCAGGTCAGCTTGGTTTTGACCCTGAAACCATGGAATTAAGAGAAGGTTTTAAAGCACAGGCTGAGCAAGTGTTCGAAAACATTAAAGCGATCTGTGAAGCGGCTGGTGGTAGCATCAACGACGTGGTTAAATTTAATGTATCTTTGACTGACTTAAGTGACTTTGCGGTTTTAAACGAAGTATTTGTGGCGAACCTAAGCGAGCCATATCCTGCTCGTGCTGCCGTACAAGTCGCAGCCCTACCTAAAGGTGGCGTGGTCGAAATCGAATCTATCTTATATATTGACTAAACTGATAGTAATTTTTTTAGATACTCCTATAACAGTCAATCTATCATAAGCTTAGCATCATGCTAAGCTTATTGGTCTCTGCCTCTTTTTCTTCATTTCACATCAATATTAATCTGATAAGACTGCGAAGCCGTTTATGTTGGTACAAGTTGCGCTGCCCGTACCCCTTTATCGGGTGTTTGACTATAGCTTACCGGCGGATATGCTTGCTTCGCCAGAGCGTCTGATGCCGTCAATTGGAAGTCGCGTTGAGGTTTCATTTGGTCGCCAAACCTTAATTGGTATCGTGATTGCTCATGTTTCTGAAGATGAAAGCAGTGTACCCGTCAATAAAATCAAACCGATTAATAAATGTTTGGACGCTGACCCTATTTTGGATCCCAGCATGCTCAAGCTGGCTTATTGGCTCGCTCGCTATTATCATTATCCACTCGGTGATGTCTTAGCCGTCATCCTGCCAAGCCTTGTCCGCCAAGGTAAGCCACTAGATCTGCTAATTACTCATTGGCGAATATTGCCGCATATCACTGATGATGATTTTCGTGCCAATGCAAAAAAGCAAAAGCAGCAGTTTGACATGCTAAAGCTACATGGTGAGCGCGGTGCTAGTGAAGATGTTTTGCTATTAGAAGGGATGCAGCGAGCATTTTTAAAAACGCTCGAAGACAAAGGTCTAATCGAGCGCTATATCCAAACCAAGCAATCCCCTTCTCCCGTGAAATTGGCAAAAATGCCGCTTGATCTCAATGATGAGCAGAAATTTGCCGTTGATGCCATCGTTGCTGCGCATAAATCTGAAATCTATACTGGCTTTTTATTAAATGGTATTACTGGTAGCGGCAAAACTGAAGTCTACTTACAAGCGATGCAGGCGGTACTAGAAGCAGGCAAGCAAGTGCTGATCTTGGTGCCAGAAATTGGTCTCACACCGCAGACACGTGCACGCTTTGCTAGTCGATTTGCCGCTCATATTGTTTTGCTGCATTCCGGCTTGACTGATACCCATCGTTTGCAAGGCTGGCAAGACTGCCGCACCGGTCATGCACAAATTATCATCGGTACGCGCTCAGCAGTGCTCTATCCATTTGCAGCATTGGGATTGATAGTCGTTGATGAGGCGCATGATGGCTCGTACAAACAGCAAGACACACTGCGTTATCATGCGGCTGATGTCGCACTCTATCGCGGCCTACAGCACAACATACCAGTCATATTAGGTACGGCAACGCCTTCTCTTGAGCATCTGAAACTGGTCGAAGACGGCAAGCTGATAGAGTATCAACTACTGACTCGTCCCGGCAATGCCAAGCCTGCAACCATGCAACTGATTGATGCGCGCCTGCAAAGCACTCACCAACAAACACAAGATAATGGCGATCGCTATGACACGGGGCTGACAGACTCAATGATTGGGGCAATTAAGCAAACGTTAGATGCCGGTGATCAAGTCCTGGTATTTTTGAATCGTCGTGGCTATGCGCCTGTTTTATTGTGTGAGGCTTGCGGTTGGCAGGCAGATTGTCCCCGCTGTGATGCTCATTTGACCGTTCACTATAACAGTCTGGCGCAGCGCAGCGGCTATTCAGGTAGCTCTTATTTAAAATGCCACCATTGCGATTGGCAGGCATACATTCCTACAGTATGCCCTGATTGTGGCAGTCAAAACCTAGATGCCAAAGGCATGGGTACGACAAGGCTCAGCGAAAACCTGCATGCAATCTTTGCCAATCCCCAAACCAGCAAAGTGATTTATCCGATTATTCAAATTGACCGTGATACCACCAGGCGCAAAGACAGCTGGGAGAACATTTATCAGCAAATCAATCAAGGCGATCCTGCGATATTAGTTGGTACACAAATGGTGGCTAAAGGTCATCATTTCCCTAATGTCACGCTGGTCTGCTTACCCAATGCCGATCGCGGATTTTTATCAGCAGACTTTCGCTCACCTGAGCATACAGCGCAGCTCATGATACAAGTAGCTGGCCGTGCGGGTCGAGGTGACAAAGCGGGTCGCGTGTTGATCCAGACCCTACAGCCTGACAATGAGTTACTGTTAAAACTGGTCAAAGATGGTTATTTATCGTTTGCCCGCGAGCTATTGCAAGAGCGTAAAATGATGGGCTTACCGCCTCACAGTTATGCCGCACTGATACGCTGTGAGGGCAAGACGCTGGCAGCCACCACTCAAGCGCTCAAAGATGCCATTGCTCACTTACCCAGTGCGCACCATCTTGCGGTTCTTGGTCCTATTGACGCTCCGATGAGTAAAAAGAACAGCCGCTATCATGCGCAGCTACTACTCTTAGCCAAAGATCGTGCGCACTTACATCATGTATTGAACCAATGGTGGCAGCCCGTACTTGCCTTACCAAGTGCTAAATATCTCAAGCTAACCTTAGATATCGACCCCATTGGTTGGTAAAACCGACACTTATCATTCGTCGGTGTTCTATATAGTGTTGTAATTTTTGTGATTTGTGCCTCCTAATGATTTTTACTTCGTCGTTACAGCTTCTCAGGCGTGGCTATGTTAGATTTATAACCACTATCAGGTGGTATGTATCCAAAAACCTCCTGCTACCTGAACCACAATGGATATTGTTTACTAAACCTCGCTATTAGCTGACTTGAGTGTTGTTATGAATCAAAATAATCTTAGCACTGACGAGCACGATCATAATCACCATAGCCATGAGTACAGTCATGACCATGACGACCAGTTAGAATCGTCATCATCGCAAGATACCAAAGGTTATCAGCGCACCTTGCTGTTTAGCTTTATTATCATCACCGGTTATATGTTTATAGAGGCTATTGGCGGCTGGCTTACTGGTAGCTTGGCGCTATTGTCCGACGCAGGTCACATGCTGAGCGATGCGGTTGCTTTGGGCGCGACCTTGATGGCATTCAAAATTGGTGAAAAATCAGCCACGCACCAAAAGACATTTGGCTATAAGCGTTTTGAGATACTGGTCGCGACCCTGAATGGCGCTACGCTCGTTTTTATCGCCTTGATGATTTTTTATGAAGCGATCAAACGCTTTAACTCTCCACCAGAAATCGCAACCCAAGGTATGCTGATTGTGGCGACGGTCGGTATGCTGGTCAATATCTTAGTTGCATGGCTTATGCACCGCGGCAGTCATGCGGTAGAGGATGACGGACACGAGCACAGTCATCATAGCGATACTAAAAAAGAGCGTAAAAAACCTGCCAACTTAAATATGCAAAGCGCGTACTTGCATGTGCTTAGCGATTTGATGGGCTCTGTTGCTGCTATTATCGCTGCGCTATTGATGTTGGGGTTTGGTTGGGTATGGGCAGATGCTGTGGCATCCGTGATTGTCGCCATTCTTATATTAGTCAGTGGATACCGTGTCGTACGTGATTCTGTGCATATATTAATGGAAGGCACCCCTGCCAACATATCGCTAGTCAACGTTGAGCAAAAATTACTCGCACACCCTCAAGTACAAAAAGTCCATGACCTACACGTTTGGAGTATTACCAGTGGCCTACACGCCCTATCCTGCCATGTTGTAGTCGATGGAGACATGAGTATTCATGAGTCGAGTAGCCTCATTGCCAATCTTGAACAAAGCCTATCAGTGCTCGGTATTCATCATGCGACTATTCAAGTTGAAAGTTTGTCACATCCAAAAAACAGCTCACATAGTGAGGCTCTTGTTTGCGATATTTCGGGACAAGCACCTGCTGGCAACAGTCATATTGGTCATAATCATTAAGAGCAAATACCAGTATTGTTAGAAACCTGACCAATTATTGGTTATGTTTTATCAAATGATATAAATAAAGCAATATGTGCCAAATAATCCAAGCAGCCACCAACACCCAAAGGCTGATACCAACCATGAGTAACATCATTCTGACCCATATATCGAGGCAGCCATTGCAGATATTTGGCAAATAGACTGAGCCCATGTTTGACATCATCAGCAACCAAAACCCAAGTGCGAGTATGACACCGGTACAAATGACGATAAAGGCTCTTTTGTCAATCATCTTCAATGAGGCTCGCCACTTAGGACAAGCTGTCAGTTCTGATGAGTAGTTACTCATAACGGTCATTCTCAATAATCTGATTGGCTATAAATCATTGTTGTCTTACATAGTATTAAAAATGAAAACCTATGAGCCAATAAAATAATAAGGTTTCACTTAAGTTTGCCTAAAACTTGTTTCTACGATTGTAATAGCATGTTAAAACTGATGAAAAACCCTATCTCTCGACCATATTTTTGATATAAATTCTGTATACTTAAGACTGAATACCCCTTTTCACGATCTATTGATGATATAACATTATGTCTAGACGTTCAGCACCCTTTGTCGCCCCAGACTATATCGATGATCCTACGTCAAAAGACGGCAAAAAACACGCCAAAGTTTTGCTATCAACGCTGCAAGAAGATATTGCAAACTTTCGTCATGAGCAATTTCCGCCTGATATTTTGCGCCAGATTCGCGATATGCCTATCTATGAAGGCAACTTAGCAGAGGTACAGGCTTATCAGCAACGTTGGCAAAATCTACTTGAGCGCGCCAAGGATTTTTATCCAGCGGCCAATATGCCACCTGATTATCTGCCACTGCCTGCCAGTCTTGAGATACCGCAGTTTATCTACCATGTTCAGCGCCTACATTTGACCAAAACGCGAGCCAAGGAATCTAAAAGCTTTGGCTCAGTTGGGGCACTGACTGATAAATGTGGTGACTATACTGATGATGAAGTCGCTCGCATGACAGCGGTACTGGATAATGATGACGACGCTCGTTTGGTCGCTCATCGTGAGTTTATTGATCTGCGCGCTTATGTGTTTTGCCGCGATAGCAAGGGTGAGATGCTAGAGCCTGAACGGGTACGTTTTTATCGTACTGGTCTTATTGTCCATGCTTTGCCTGATTTTAAGATTGTCGACAGCAGGCAAACACCGCGCAAGCGCCGCAACGACGCTTATAACAATCCGCTTGCAGATAATGGTGTTTGGAAGATTTATCGCAAAAAATAATGTATGTTTATGCTATATTTTTTCGCGAGTCTAATTTTAGTTATACCCGTTTTAAATTGCTTATTTTGTCCTAATTTCTGAGGATTCCAGATGTTCGCTGCCGCCGCCGGCTCACCAAATTTAATGTTACAGGCCACTATCTTTTTGGGAGCAGCGCTGCTCTTTGTTCCCCTTGGTAAACGCTTCGGTATTGCAACGGTCCTAGGCTACCTCATCACAGGGCTTATATTGGGTCCAAGCGGTTTGGATGTGGCGGGTGATGCTGAAAGTCTACTGCACTTTTCAGAGTTTGGCGTGGTCATGCTGCTATTTATCATCGGGCTTGAGCTGCAGCCATCGCGGCTTTGGGCGCTGCGTCGCTCTATATTCGTTCTTGGCGGTCTACAGGTTGGGCTGACTGGTACACTATTGATGGGGCTATTGCACCATTTTTTCGCCTTACAGCTAGATACTGCTTTTATCGTTGGCTTTGGTTTAGCACTCTCCTCGACCGCTTTTGTGCTACAGATATTGACCGAAAAACAGCAACTTTCGAGCACACATGGCCGCGAAGCTTTTACTATCTTACTATTCCAAGATATCGCGGTTATTCCTTTATTAGCAGTCATTCCGTTCCTATCGGGGGTTCGTGAGCAAAGCTACGATTTACTGTATTTTGGGAAAGTATTTGCCGTGTTTGCTGGTCTCATCTTTGCCAGTCGTTATGTGGTTCGACCATTCTTTAAGTTTGTGGCCTCAAGCGGCGCTTCAGAACTACTAACAGCGGTCGCGTTGTTTATTGTCATGGGCGTGTCTATTTTGATGGGTCAAATTGGTCTATCAATGGCACTAGGTGCATTTTTGACAGGCGTGTTGTTAGCTGACTCTGAGTATCGACACGAGTTAGAAGCCAGTATCGAGCCGTTTAAAGGATTGCTATTGGGTCTATTTTTCATGTCGGTCGGTATGCTCACTGACGTCAAACTCATTTTGGCCAAGCCGATATTTATCATTGGCTGTGCCCTCGCCTTAATGTTTATCAAATTTGCAGTGATTGCAGCCATTGCCAAAGTATCTGGCAACCGCGGGCCAACCAGTATCAGATTGGGTGTGACCTTGGCACAAGGCGGTGAATTTGCCTTTGTTCTGTTCAGTGTCGCCACCGCCCAAAGTGTCTTACGTCCTGATCTTGCCAATACGCTAAACCTTGTCGTTACGATCTCAATGGCACTGACACCATTAGCCTTTTTGTTGTTAGAAAAAATAGGCGAACCATTATTTGCCAAACGCAAACCAAGTCGAGAATACGACACCATTCCCGATCATGAGCATCAGGTAATTATCGCAGGCTTTGGCCGAGTCGGTCAGATCATTGGTCGTGTGCTTCGTATGCATAATATTGAATTCACAGCCATTGAACGTTCTGCCAACCGAGTAGATTTCGTGCGTAAATTTGGTAACCAAGTCTATTACGGCGATCCAAAAAACCCTGAGATTCTACGAGCTGCCGGTATTCAAAAGGCGCGTGTCTTTATTTTGGCAATCGATGATTTAGAGCGCTCCATCACTACCGCTCAGTATTTACGCAAAAACTATCCTGAGCTGATTGTATTAGCCAGGGCGCGGGATCGTCAGCATTACTACCGCTTACGCGAAGTTGGTGTGCGTCACATTTGGCGTGAGACTTACTTGTCATCTTTAGACATGTCACGTGAATCGCTACAGCTACTCGGTATCTCTCCGGAAAAAGCTCGAGAGACAGTAAAAACATTCCGTGATTATGATGATGACTTAATTGAGCGTCAGCAAGCCATTTACGATGATGAAGCCAGCATGATTGAGTCTGCACAATCAGCGATGGCAGAGCTTGAAAGCCTATTTGATGAAGATATCGGCAAAGCGCGCAAGATGGATTTGACCGATTTCTACGACGCCTTAAAGAGCCAAGCGACGCCAGTTGACGAACCACACGATACCGCAACAGACTCTAAACACTAGCAAAAACTAGATAGGTATAGCCCCTAGTCAGATAGACAGTTTTTAGGGGCTTGTTTTTTATTTAGTGAGCTTGTGCAATCCCAGTTATCACTGTCTGGTATATGATAAAAAACCAATGTCTGCTCGTTCAGATAGCGGATTGGAAATGTCACGTTCTGGATCGTAGCAATTACCGCGCAATCCGTCTCTAGCACACCAGCCGCTTGACTATCGACATGCATACGTACCTGTTGCTGCTCGGTACTGAGTGGCAAATCTACAGGACACCGCCCAGTCTGCTGATAAATCAACGCCACTCGGTTTTGGGCATTTTTGGCAATGTCATAAGCATCAAATAGCACCTCATTTTCTTTTGGTTTGGCGATAATAGGTAAAAACTGCACCTTAATGACCAATAATGCAAAGGCGAAAAAACCAAACCCCAATGCTAAGCCAAATAAACTGACGCCGCCTTCTTTTTTCAAATGCGCTTGTTGTGCCGCCTCATCACGTGGATAATCGTTAATCGCATCCGCGATCTCACGTCGCGCCATCCGGTAATAATATGCATCTGTCCAGCGTGCCACCATAGCAGACCAAAACAACCAAATAATCGCAGCAATACCGATCCGCGTCGCCATTTGATAAACGTCTGGCACATAAGACATCGCCACAAACTCAAAGGCAACAAGCACAATGGCGACATTAAGCTGAATAAATGACCATCCTGCCACGCTATACACAATGGCATCCATATAGCGTTTACGGTATAACAGCCAAGGAAACGTCATAAAAAATGCAGCCCAATGCCATTTTGGCGACAGATAGCCTTGCTGATCAAACTGCTCAAAGCGCTTGAGATAATAGCGCTGGGTACGATCACCGATAAACCATTGATCCAGTTGCTTGCGTTTAGCAGGTGTTAATGACTCTTGATAAAACGGTGGCGGTGAATCTGTCTCAATAAATAGCATGGCAATACGCTCTACTGACTCTAAAAAACATCCTTAACGATGACACTATGATAACGCTAAAACCCATATCTAGGATAGAGAAACGACAGAACTGAGCAGCAAACGCGCTAAAATAAGATTGTACGTTCACAGTTGTATGGATTTGACTTATAATGAGTCAACATCACCCACTTAATTAAGCCTTACAAATCCTATGAGTCAACATTCTGATATCAATGACACCATCAACAGCCTTGACACTACTGATGAGCAAACCTCTAATAATACTAGTGCGCCTATCGATACGGATACAAACGCTAGACATGAGATAGAACCTGGCTCTGACAAACATATCCGCATCGTTAATACTTTTATGAAGCGGCGTACGCACATGAACAAAAACGCCGAGCTAGCACTTACCGCGCCAGAGTTTTCTGAGTATCTGGTCAATAACAGTTTCGGCAATGGCGATCTTTCAGGTATTGATGATTTGCGAGCATTGTTCGCTGATAGTCCAAATGGTTCTGACGCACCGCTGACCTTGGAGATTGGTTTTGGTTTGGGTGATTCATTTATCGAGATGGCAGCCGCAGAGCCCGCGCGCAATTTTGTCGGTGTCGAAGTGCATGAGCCAGGTATTGGTAAATGCGCTTATATGGCAGGAACGCAGAACTTGAGCAATGTCAAAATCATCAATGGCGATGCTATTCAATTGCTGAAGCAATTACCAGAAAATCATATTGACCGTATCCAGCTTTACTTCCCTGATCCATGGCAAAAGAAGCGTCATTACAAACGCCGTTTCGTCAGTCCTGAGCGTATGGCTATCGTTACGCGCAGTCTAAAACAAGGCGGCTGGTTTCATACAGCCACGGATTGGGAGCACTATGCATTTTGGATGGTTGAGGTATTGGATGGGTTTGCTGGATTGACCAACAAAGCAGGCGCAGGCAACTTCACCGACCGTCCTGACTTTCGTCCAATGACCAAATTTGAGCGCCGCGGCCTTGAGCGTGGTCACGGGGTCTGGGATTTGATCTATATCAAAGACTAGCAAACACAATCTTGCTATCGATAATTTTGACAAAGCGGCTATTCTATTTAGCCGCTTTTTTATGCCCGTTTATAAGCTTGCTATCACAGCAATAAATATGCTTGGCGGGTCGTTGGTTGCTTTTATCTCGTCATACTCTTGACTTCAAAGCCCTATAGTATGGTAATACGTGGAAGAATCACAAATTGTAATTATGTGAAACATAGCGGCCAGAGCACAGTTTGTCAACGAAAAATCATCTTCAACGCACAATATTGGAAGCTTGCAATATATAACCTATACACGCAAGCATAGATACCATAAGGGCTTCAAGAGTTCTCCCCATAAGCTGTGGATAACCCTGTGTATAAGTGGCCACTTGACAACCATATGCCTAGGTAACTTAAAGGTTAAGATAAAATCGTTCATTTTTTGTACAATTTAAAAATCATTTAAAAACAATAACTTATATTAAATATAAAGCCATAAAAAATTATTTTAAATATTTTTAAAAATAATTTAGCCGTTTATAATGTTTCACAACCAGTAAAAATGAGTACATTATTTGCTGTGGACAACTCATAAGTCTATTGACAAACATAGCTGTTATCAGTTTCAAAAACACATTTGAAGAGATGGCTATCTTCGTGAATCCTCACTCTTATATCGTACGACATTCAGTGTCGTTTAGCGTCGTCCAAGACTCAATATCGCGCTTGGATTTTGTTATAATTACTCTATCGAATCAATAGCACTACAGAGATTCAGATAGCTATTAGCCGTTAATATCCGACTCAAAAGCTATTGTAACTGTGATTGATTATGAACTTATTTTTACTTCTCTCGTTATTTAATTTTACTGTATAGTAGAGCGATATCTCGATATTACTACTGATAGCAGTCATATGACAACCTGTGTATTTAAGCCAGTTGTCAGAGCGCGAATAGCTATATGATTTATCTTATTAGCGCTGCTCAGTATGCACCAGTTATCACTCTTAGACGTATAAATCTTTTATCTATAGCGCCAAATCAATTATCAAAAAAGGAATCCAGTATGGACGACAATAAAGCCAAAGCCCTCAAAGCGGCATTAGGTCAAATTGAAAAGCAATTTGGTAAAAATACCATCATGCATCTGGGTGATGATTCAGCCATTCTTGATGCCGATGTGGTCTCAACAGGTTCTCTTGGTCTAGATATCGCACTTGGTATTGGTGGATTGCCGAAGGGTCGTATCATCGAGATCTACGGCCCTGAGAGCTCAGGTAAAACCACAATGACCTTGCAAGCAATCGCGGAGTGTCAAAAACAAGGCGGCACCTGTGCATTTATCGATGCTGAGCATGCGCTTGACCCTGTGTATGCACGCAAGCTAGGCGTCAATACCGACGACTTATTACTGTCACAGCCTGATAACGGTGAGCAAGCGCTTGAAATTACTGACATGCTCGTGCGTTCAGGCGCAATCGATATGATCGTTGTTGACTCGGTTGCTGCCTTGACTCCGCGTGCAGAAATTGAAGGCGAGATGGGCGACTCACATATGGGCCTACAAGCGCGTCTGATGAGCCAAGCGCTACGTAAGATTACTGGTAATGCTAAACGCTCTAATTGTATGGTTGTGTTTATTAACCAAATCCGTATGAAAATTGGTGTTATGTTTGGTAGCCCAGAGACTACAACTGGTGGTAATGCCCTTAAATTCTACGCCTCTGTACGTATGGACATTCGCCGCATTGGTGCGGTCAAAAATGGCGATGACATCATCGGTAACCAAACTCGTGTTAAAGTCATCAAGAACAAAATGGCACCGCCGTTCCGCCAAGCTGAGTTTGAGATTACTTATGGCGAAGGTACCAACCACTTGGCCGAAGTGATTGACTTGGGTGTCGAGATTGGCGCGGTTGGTAAGGCAGGTTCTTGGTACAGCTATGGCGATGAAAAAATCGGTCAAGGTAAAGCCAACTCTGTGCTTTTCTTAAAAGAAAACCCTGCTATCGCCAAAGAGATCGAAGATAAAATTCGTGATGAAAAGCTTGGTAAGAAAAAAGATAGCAAAGCGCCTGAAACTGACGATGTAGAACTGGCACCTGACTCTGTACAATAATGGTCTGTCTATTATCAGTAGCTGCTATAAATAATCATGACTTATTATGAAAATTAAAACATTGGCTGAAATCTTAGCTGAGTCGGAAACCGGCTCAGCTAGTTCTGTTGATAGCAAACGAAAAAAACCTACTAAACACTCCTATCAAAACACATCTAACAAATCAGGTAAATCTAGCAAGCTTTCTAAAGTCCCAGATCAAGATCATTCAAGCACTAGTGAGCCTACTGTTGACACATCATATTTTGAAGAATCTTCTGCTAAGATAAAAAAAAACTCTAAATCCAAAAAACGTAAAAAACGCTTTCATCCAGCTGCTAACTTCACCGCTGAGTCAAGCGATACACCTGCTTATCAGCCACCTGAAGCACAAACCATCAAAGAGATGCTGGCCGAGGTCAAGAACAGCGTACATAGTGGTGATGCAGAGAATGACATAGCTGAAAACGACAACTATGCTCCCTCGTTTGAGCAATCAGAATGCGGAAGTGAACGTCCATCATTTGATGATAGTGCAGTAGAAAACCAAAACGATAATATACCAGCCGCGCTTAAAGCTTACCTGCGTACCCCAGAGCAAAAACAAGCAGAGATTGATGCTATCAAAGCTGAGAGCCGGCTACGTTGGCTTGCCTTCTATTACTTGTCACGACGCGAATACGGCAAAGCTGAGCTCAAGCAAAAGCTAATCGACAAAGAACAAGACCCAGAAAAAATAGATGCCCTACTTGATGAGTTTGAGGAAAAAGGCTATCAAAGTGACTACCGCACCACTCTTATGCTGATACGTGAGAATATCCGTAAAGGTCGGGGACGCGGGCGTATCAAGCAAGAGTTCTATCGCAAAAAAATCGCGATGCCAGGTAACATCGATGAATTGATTGATATGGCAAATAGTGAGTCTGAAGAGTTTAGTGAGTTTGTAGATGATAGCTCAGACAGTCTGGTAGATGGGGTAGATTGGCTAAAACTGGCTGTGGTAGCCCGTACCAAAAAATACGGTGATGACTTACCTACTGAGCAAAAAGACAAAGCCAAACAACTGCGATTTTTGCAGTACCGAGGGTTCAATACAGATATCTGCTTTGCAGCACTCAACTACACAGTGGAAACCTTAGATGAGCGATTTTAAAACTTTAATACTACTATAATAGACATAAAAAAGAGCACGTCGTTAGACGCACTCTAAATTTATGACCCTAAGCTTTTTTAACTCAGTCTGTCACTTTAAAGTACCGAGACGATTAGATAGCTGGCTGATAATTTGATCAATCTCTTCGTTGGCTTCTACTTCATTATCTAAATTACCATTGGGCGTTAGCTGGTTCATTACCTCAGGTAGTAATTCAGCCAAACCTTGACGTACTTCTGTTTCGTTTGCACCCGTACGCGCTGCTACTTGCTGAATCTCACGCTCATCAAACAGCTGATTTATCTCATTTGGGTCCAAGTTCTCGTTGGCCTCATTCGTGCTCATCCAAGAACGTACTTGTTCAGCATGACCCATACCAGTAATTTTCGATAGTGCACCGCCGATACCGCCATTACGCTTGATCCAGCTCAGCACCATTGGCATAAGGACAGCGATAAGCATCCCCTTACCACCAAAGCCACTGCTGTTACGCTGACCCCCTAGTACACTGCCTAAAATATCGCCCAGTCCACCAGCGCCTGAGCTGACGCTACCACGCTGATTACCACCAGCCAGACCACCAATGATATCATCTAAACCAAAACCATTATCTGGCTTACGATCGTATTGCTGCGGATTGTAGCCACCTGCTTGACTACCGCTGCCCAATACGCTGCCTAGTATATCGCCCAAGCCACCTGTACGACGTGGATTGATACGTTGATTCACTGGATGGCGTTGAGCATCCTCTGGATTCATTGCACTACGGGCCACTTGGCTCACTAAATTCCCTAATAAACTCATGATCTCTTCCTCTTATCGTCATATTATTTATGATACAAGCCGACTGCCTACCGTTGTCCATACTGGTTTTTCATGGCATAAACTGGAAGTACAATGCAGTTGGTTCATATACTTTATTTATGAGTTTCAATATAACAAAACTCTTTGGAGACCAAGATAGGTATTTTGTTATGACATGTAGGCATTCGTAAGCCTATAACAGATGAGTAAGACTAAATAGAAACGTGAAGATCAATCAGTATATTTTACCCTGTTTAATCCTTATTAATATTGGCTAAAACACTAAGCGTTCGCCATTCCTCTGGGCTTACTTGATCACAAAATATGGTGATAGATAGAGGGCGCTGATAAGGCTCTACTATGTTGAACTCAAGATTTATCGCCCATTGATAGTAATGTGTAGAGAGTAGCTGTGCTTGCCACAGCTCATCGCCTCGACTTGTCTGAATCAACAACTGCCACTGTTTATCCATACGTTGATCAAGTGGCGGCTGACTCAGATGTCGTAGTGTCAAACGTGTCAGAAATAAATAGCCAACAATGGCTAGCGAGACAGTCAAAATCAGCAAATATTGCCACCATGCCAAAGCCGCAAGCCACGCTAAGACAATCATGATCGCACTTAAACCCACATAGAGCAGCCGGCGTAGCCGACTGGTAGAATGAATAGCTGTATCAATGCGCAGCGCCGTTGCTAGGGTCATATGGGCGCGCCATGAGAAATCATCAGTATTGTGCCTATCAAATACAGAGCCTCTAAACCAAGTCTTTGGTGTGTCGCCATGTTTTTATTTTATTAACGAGTGCCCATATATCATCCTCTGCTGGACGATTTTGATTGGTAAAATAATCCAATAGATCCGGGTCCTCATGGGTGAGCATTTGGGCAAAGGTCTCTTGCTCAGCAGAATCTGCTGTCAGATACAGCTCTTTGACATAAGGATCGATATAAAAATCTAACTCTTTCAAGCCGCGACGAGCTTGATAAATAATACGGCGCTGCTCATTGGTCGGTTCTGGCTGAGTGATACTGGTCATAAAGATACTCTCTTTCATTTCAATAGTTTTTGATGTGGTATTCAATCATAGTGGAAAATTAGATTGTAGATATTGTATTTATCACGGTGTGGCTTTATCGAGTATTTGTATTAATAATACAATGCTCATGATGGTACGCTGATAATTGACTCCATAGTGCCACTGCTTGCTGCATCATGCTTACATTATGCGTGCGAATGATGCTGGCACCTTGTTGTAGCGCAAATATCCCAGCAGCAGTCCCTACTGCGTCTCGTTCTATGGCTTGAGTGGTCTGTACTGTTTTGACACCACTATTGGTCAATACCTCTCCTAAAAAGCGCTTACGTGAAATACCAAACATCATTGGCAAACCCAATGCCTGTAAGCTGTCTAACTGACTTAATAAAGCACAATGATGCTCATAGTTTTTGGCAAAACCAAAACCTGGATCAATAATAATATTTTCCTGCTTAACCCCAAGGCGCGTTACCTCTTTGATACGTGTGGTCAGTTCTGTGCTCACTTCATCAATCACATTATCATACTGTGCCAGATTGTTCATCGTCGTTGGCTCACCGCGCATATGCATCAGCATGACAGGAATATCAAGGCTAGCGGCCAGTTCTGCAGCGTCAGTACGTTTTAACGCCCTGACATCGTTCCAAATATCAGCACCAGCATCAAACGCTGCCTGCATGACCTCTGGGTTGCTGGTATCAATAGATAACCAAATATCATCTCCACAATGCTGGCGTATAGCTTGTACCACTGGCACAACCCGTTGTAGCTCTTCAGTAGTCGATACAGTATCTGCATTGGGGCGAGTAGATTCACCGCCAATATCAATAATAGTAGCACCGTTATCCATCATCTGCTGACAATGAGCAACGGCATTCTCTACCGCATTAAACCGCCCACCATCCGAGAATGAATCTGGCGTTACATTCAAGATACCCATGATATGCGGCTCAGACAAATTCAAGGTTTTATTACGGCTCGATATTTTATAGTTGGGTAAAGGCTGAAATAATGACATGAGCGATCCATCATAAATAAGTTCTTAGATTAACACACCAAGTGCAACGCTAATTAATATTATAGAACGCCTGCATAGGCGTTTTAAACCCTAATCGTTTTCTTGGTCTGTTGTTTAGTTTGTTCTCAATGTCCTGTATTTCATTATCAGAGACTTGTCTAAAGTCACAACCCTTAGGCAAGTACTCTCTGATAAGGCCATTGGTATTCTCGTTGGTTCCTCGCTGCCATGACGCATAAGCATCGGCAAAGAAGAAAGGGCTAAAGAGCTTTTGTTTCACCTTCTTATGCTGAGCAAACTCTTTACCATTGTCAGAGGTAATGGTCTTAACCTGCAACCTCACTGGCGCTAAGAGTTCTATCATTGCCTCT
>NZ_FNAL01000045.1 GCF_900101915.1 Psychrobacter pacificensis
TCGGCCAGTTTTTTAATGTCAGATTGAGTAGTCATTGCTTATTCTCCGGTTAATGGATTATAAGCAGTTACACAGAGTTTGGGAAAGGCTCGTAGTGTCTTTTTCAAAGTATAGTTAGATTACTATAAAATCGATACAATAAGATTCAACGTTATTTTTCGCAGCCTCTGGAGGCGCAGTCACAGCAAGCAACAAAAATAGCGTTAAATCAAATGAATTTATTGTCTTGTATTGTTTTTATTTAGACTTGACTATAAATAAAATAAAAACCGCATAGAAGTTTATGCGGTTTTTTTGTATTAGACAAATCATAAATTAAAGACGCAGTATTTTATAATTCTTATTTCATATTTTGTATCAGCTAAAAGCGAATATCAACTGACAAGAATAATTAGTATCGTCCAGACACGATAAGACCGCATAGCAATAAATTGTTATGCGGTTTTATCGTTAACTGTCCATGTTACCTATCACGACTGCTTTCTATGCATCCTTGCACAAATATTCAGTGACTGTGATACTGGGCATCCTACCCTTGTTACTGCATACAGCATCTAATCTTAACTGCTGCTATCAGCAATGGGTATGTGTCCTTACTTCAACTATTATTATCATCCTGATGCTAATAATTGAATCATTATCCTTAATGCGGCCAACTCAATCCTTGAGTCACACTCCCTAATGCCGTGTAACTATAATGCCTAACTCTCACTCTCATGTTAAGTCGCGTAAACGTCATTGCATGTAAGCATATGCTTACAACGATTTAATTATTCTCAATAATTACAACTTATTAACGCAAATGACACTTAATATAAAGCTTTGTATCCTATGATAGATAATGTAAGAAAACATTTCTAAAAATAGTTTTTTTAGTGATAGTAGCTCTTAATACCTATCTGAGCATGGCTGTATCAACATATTTTAGAACCTTCTACCTTTAACTTATATAAGCATTCTTATCGCAAGCTCTCTGAAACCTTATAGGATATTGCCTCATGAAAACTCTAAAGCCGTTCTCCTTTAAGACAACCATATCTACTGTTCTTATCGTTGCTCTATTGGGTACCACTGTCGGTTGTGCTGTCGTTGGTCCTGGCTATGATAACCAGCCCATATATCGTGGCGATAATAATCGGCAGAACGATAGCTTCAACCGTGTCAGCCAGCAGCTACGTCAAGACTTACGCCGCAAAGGCTATCAAGTCATAGACATTAGCTCTGATAGCTATCGTGGCGATCGCGCAATGATAGCTTTTGCCAAAAAGAATAATCAGCTCTATGAGCTAATATATACTTATCCTTCTCTAAGACTCATCAGCTCAAATAAAAGATCATGGTCGAACAATTGGGGAGATAACAAGTATCAAAAAGACAATGACCGCTATAAAAAAGATAAGCATAAAGATAATGGTAAATATAAGAACGACAAGCGCTATAAAAAAGGTGATATAGAGGACAGCATTAAAAGAGAGTCACGTTACCCAGCGATCAAGCGCCGTGCCATCAATAAAGTAAGATCTATGGGTTACCGTGTCGAAGATATCGATCTTGAAGAAAAAAACAAGCGTGGTGTCTTTGACATTGAGGCCAGACGCGGCTCGCAGGAGTATGAGATATTGCTTAGCTATCCAAATTTAGACGTTATTAACGTTAAAAAAGACTGATGACGCTGACACTACTGTCAGTAGAGCAGCTCTACATGTCCCTTTACTGAAATATTAGAAAACTATCTTTATCCAACGATAGTAGATTATGAGGACATTTTTAGGAAAGCTTTATCATCTTCAACACTAAAGAATGTAGTGTCTGGCAGTATTGTCGCCACTTTATTAGCGGTAACTACTGGCTGTGTCACCACACCTGGCGGCTATAGTGTATATGACGATATCTATGGAGACGTCTACAAAGATAACAAAGATCATAAAAAGCACAAAGACAAGCATAAAAAAGCGGATAAAAACGTCTACTCAGCTGCTATCGAGCGTCGAGCTGCCAATAAAGTTAGCAGCATGGGATACCGTGTCGAGGATGTCAAATACGTGAAGGGCAAGCGTAAAATTATGGTGAAGGCTAAGCGGGGCCGTGATAAGTATAAAATTGATCTCAATTATCCGAGCTATCAAGTGACCAAAATTAAAAAGCATTAATTAGGTTTTGGGTATATTTGCCAGTCTTATATACTCATCAACTTATGATTTGATAGTCAAGTAGATCAATAACCGATTTGCTTGGCTTTTTTTGTCCCAGACTTTTATCTCTGATTGTATATTTAAAAATCCAAGACTTTTATCACATCATACGCTGGCGTTTCATACGGGTGCGCCTCTTTTAACGCGATGACAGCAGCAGTAATAAATGCGTCATCGACGACCATCTCTACTCGCCATTCATCGACCGTTTCTAAACTATCTTGCTTACCGATATGCGGCGCGCTACCTGCTAACGGCATAAACTGCCCTGTTCCTTGCACTTGCCAACAGCACTGTTCATAATCGCCAATACTCCCGGCACCAGCGGCAAATAAAGCGGACTTTACTTGCTCTAATGCCTCATCAGGAATAAAAACCGTTAACTTATACATGAACTTACCTCACAAAATAGGTTTAAATCTCAATCTATTAGTTCTTAGATAAGGAAGGATGATCAGTCCATATATAACGTAACAGCCAGTCTTTAGCATCACCGGCATAATCAATACCGATACGCGGACGCACTGATACAGGTGGCTGGCAGCCATCATCTTCGACCCAAACGCCTGAGTCTGGCGTGATAGGCTTGCCATATAAATCGCGAGTTATCTGCAAGCGCTTGGTCAGTTTGCCAGGGCCTGCAAATTGTTTGGGATGAGTCAGTTGTTTGTCTGGACTGAGATGTTGTTCAGCAAGCAGACGATCGCTATCTTCTGTCAAAAATCCTGCTCGAATCAGCACCGATTCAGGCGACTCTATAGAGCCGCTAATCAAATTTAGCATATGATGCACACCGTAAGTCAGATAGACATAGAACACACCACCTTGCTCATACATAATCTCTGTGCGCGCCGTTCGAGTGCCTGCATGTGAATGGCAGGCGGGATCATCTTGACCAATGTAGGCTTCGGTCTCAGAAATACGCATTCGCAGCGTTTTTTGCTGTCCATCACTATCGGTTAGCTCTCGACATAAAACCTTACCAATCAGATCAGCAGCAACCACACAGGTTGGACGCGTAAACCAAGCTAGCTCTAAAACAGTTGATAAAGCAGTAGACATTAGCGAAACCTTTTCTTATTTTTATGGTCTAATTGATATGAGTAAGTACCAACAAATTAGCATAAAAGTAAGATAAGGTATGGAGTACAGTGTTGGCGCTATGTTTGATTTTTTATACGAGTTAAGTGATAAGCCTATGGCTGAAAGGGTGATACTTTTGATAAATGGATAGGAATTATAGTCTGTTATAAGTGGTTCCATTATACCAGTCTGTTTTAAGTGGTCTGTTAATAGGTTCAAAGGGTTAAATAGCTGGTTCCCTTGGAGTATACCCTAATTAAGTTTCTTAAAATGAAGTCATCAACATCCAAGTGTATTTATAATATAACTAGAAACGAATGCATACGATGAAAATATGAAAAACAGGGGACTAATAATGACTGTTAGAAAGTATGGTGAATGCAAAGATATTTTTTGGGATGAGATGTCTTTTAACTACTCTTTAGAAGAACTGTGTATTTGGGATATTGAAAAATATTGGAGTCTAGAATATTTTTTAATTAAATTGTGTGCAAGCTTACAGGGTAACGAGGTATTGTACAGAAAGTTTGCGGCAGATTTATACTATCTTGGTCATAGTATAAATAACTTGATAACAAACCAAATGCATCCTTCAGAATGTCACATATTAGAGAAATTTAATGAAGACGAGGCATGCGAATGTCGTGACCGTTTTAATCGAGCCTTTCCCAAACTCTGTGTAACTGCTTATAATCCATTAACCGGAGAATAAGCAATGACTACTCAATCTGACATTAAAAAACTGGCCGAGCAAATGGCTGGTAGCATGAACAGCTTCGATGACATCAAAGACTTTCAAAAGCAGCTCATGCAGTCGTTTATCGATACTGCCCTTGAAGCTGAGATGGAAGACCATCTCGGCTACCCCAAGCATGAGAAAGCAGACAAGCCTAATAAGCGCAATGGACACACTAAAAAAACCGTCCGTAGCGACACAGGCGATCTTGAAATCTCTACCCCAAGAGACCGTGATAGCAGCTTTGATCCTGTACTCG
>NZ_FNAL01000024.1 GCF_900101915.1 Psychrobacter pacificensis
ATTACTTTAAGCACAACATTAACAGCAGCATATTCTACAACTGGTGCAAACAAACCCTAATCCCAAGTCTTAAAACCAAATGCGTGATTGTGATGGATAACGCTCGATTTCATAAGAAGAAGCGCATTCAAAAGCTACTGAATAGGCATGGTCATCGTATTCTATGGCTGCCACCGTACAGCCCTGATTTGAACCCTATTGAAAAGAAATGGGCACAAGTAAAGTTTCTACGCCAAGGCTGGTTGGAAAACGACTTATCCAAGTTGTTTTATGATGTTTGTCCTAACCATAACAATTTTATTTTGAACTGACTATAGTAATCGCATATATTTCCAGCCTTTAATAGCAGAATGAAAAATAAACATAAGTTTTGTTTTTTATTAGCAAAATAACAATAAGTAAGTCTATTATTTGATACTTAATCTCTGATATCGCGTGAATATAAACATATAGGTAATTTTCTAATAATTTATTCATAAAAACTAAAAACCCCGCTATTAACGGGATTTTTAATTCAAAGATACTTGTTCAAATCTCTATCTTTTAAACAAAAAAAAGAGCCTATAAGTATAGGCTCTAATGACTTTTCTCTACACTATCAGGTTATTGTATTCCTAAAACGGGATATCATCGTCTACAGGGCCATCTGACATTGCCGTAGGCTTAGATTGCGCGGGTTGATTAAACTGATTTTGCGGCGCAGGTGCATTTTGGTTATTAAAGCTGTTCTGACCGCCACTCGGTTGGTTATTGTAGCCGCCTTGCTGTGCTGGCTGGCTACCTGCTTGCTGACCGAAATTATTTTGGTTGCTTTGACCGCCTCGGTTGCCGTAACTGTTTGAGTTCTGTCCACCTTGATTGTTACTAAAGCCTCCATTATCGCTTTGGCCACCACTCATACCATCAAGCATCTGCATTTGCTCAGCACGAATCTCAGTGATATAACGGTCTTGACCGTTCTGGTCTTGGTACTTCCGCGTACGCAAGCTGCCTTCGATATAGACCTTGCTGCCTTTACGCAGATACTGTGCAGCGATTTCACCCAAACGATTAAACAGTGAGATACGATGCCACTCTGTCGCTTCTCTTTTTTCACCGCTTTGTTTATCCGTCCACTGCTCAGATGTCGCAACCGAGATATTAGTCACGCTACCGCCATTATTGAACTGGCGTGCCTCAGGATCCGCACCAAGATTACCGATGATGATGACTTTATTAACTCCGCGCATGATACCGTCCTTTTACTTATGAATAATTATTCGATAGAAAAAATGATTCCTATCAATGATATGATTTTACTTTAACCAATTTTTGTTTAAATATCTAGCAGGTTTTATTAATATACGACAACAAATGTCGCCTAGACATATTAATTAAGATTTAAAATTTTAATAGATAAAGATGCTGTTATTTTGCCATTTTAAAACGCTGATGAAAACTTTCAAACTATATCAATTCTGGTTAGCACCTTGATTGCTATCACGTAATTTAGAGGAAGAGTTCTTGCGATGCATACTTAATGTCACGCTGCCAAGCTCGACGCCAAACTTTGTCATCACTGAACGATTGAGCATGACATCGTCATTAATGAGATACATCCAATCGTCAAAATTCACTTTGTAGGTTTTGTCCTCGACTGGCAGATTTAATACATAATCCCAATGCAGGGTATTGCCTACCACATCGCCTGTTGCCTCGCCAACGACGTCGTCTGCTGTACCAATCCAGCGTCCATTACTTTTCTCAGTCAGTCGCCATATACGCTGCGATTTTGACCCATCTGCCCACGAAAATTTTTCGTCCAGAATTATGACATCATCGCCTTCGTGAGTCGCATCGATATCGACATAAAAGCGTTTTTTGACCTCACCATCACGCCCTTGGAACATGCCCCACCCCTCGATTTGACCTGAGAAAAACTTATGCATATCAAGCGTTGGTGTGGTGTTCTGATAGGCTTGAATATTTTGCGTGGCACAGCCAGAGGTCAGTAGCGCGACTGAAAGTCCAAAACCTATCGCCAGCTTATTAAACTTACTCATATCAATTCCTTTTAAATAGAGATAAATATCTGACACTCACCGATTGATGATTATCTATACGCTACACGATCTATACGGCTGCTGCCCATTCAATTCTGCCTATTTGCCCTTATTTCTATAAATTTGGGTCTCTGCCGCTATTTAAATATCTAACGGACTTTGCGCCAAACTCGATAACTGCTGACGTGAATCATCCGTCAGTTGGGTCTTGTCTAATTTTAAATAAGCGACCTGCTCTTTTGCCATAACGACCAACTCATCCACGCCATCAACTGCCAGCATCTGCCGAGACCAATCTTGGATATTGATGTTTTTAGGAATGGTTACTGTCGTGCTCGACAGATAAGGTGGCTGGGCAATGGGTATAATCAGCAGCAATGCGATGCCCATGACAAGTGACAACAGCCCCCATGCCAGCAAGTTAGACTGATTCAATAGCAGCCCGCCCATCGCGCCACCAACGAACGCACCTAAAAACTGGCTCGATGAATTAAGCCCCATCGCGGTTGCTTTATTGGCGACTGGGGCGCGCTTGGATATCCACGAAGGAATAGTGGCCTCAAGTAAGTTAAAACCCATAAAATAGAGCAATAAACCTACAATAATACCAACCCCAATCTGGCTACCAAAGGCAAGAAATGCCAAGGCTGCGGTCATTACGGCAATGGCGCTCAAAAATACTTGGCGCATTTTACGTTTCTTTTCAGCGATGATAATAAAGGGAATGGCGACGGCAAAGCCGACAAACAATAGCGGCAAGTAGACCAAGCCCTGCTGACGTACCGATAGACCCATCACCTCTGTGAGCTGATGCGGCAAGATCACAAATATCGCTGTCATGGTCAAATGCAGCGCAAAAATTCCAACGTGCAAACGGTTTAAGTCGCCGATTTTGAGCACAGTAGCGAGTTGCTCACCGATCGATTTGTTATCCAGATTGTGCTTGAGCACGCGCATTGGCGTGGGTACGACAAAAAGTAGCAGCATCGCTAAAATAGCAAATCCTGCCGTCAACCAAAACAATCCTGAGATACCAAGCGAGCCTACTAATAACGGCCCAAAGGCAAAGGCGAGCATGATGGAGGTAGCAATAGTCAAGCCCATCGTCGCCATTGCCTTGGTGCGCATCTCCTCGCGGGTGACGTCGGCAAGCAATGCCATGAGCACCGCAGAAACCGCGCCGCTCCCTGCCAGCGCGCGCCCGATGATCACCTGATAAATATCAGTGGCATTGGCGGCAATAATACCGCCCGCCGCAAACAGTATCAGCCCAAGCATGATAATCGGCTTACGCGGAAACTTATCGGCGGCAAGGCTCATCGGTATCTGAAAGATCGCCTGACCCAGTCCGTAGATACCAACTGCCAAGCCAATCAAAAACGGCGTCGCGTGTGCATAATTGTCACCATAAACAGAAAACACCGGCACAATCATAAACAAGCCAATCATACGCAAGGCAAAGATGCCACCGACTCCGAGGATTGCCCGTTTCTCTACGCTATTCATACTTGCCTCACTGATTGATCATTGCTGTTTTTCACTGTTGGTACTTGTACTGCACCATGACTTATCACTACTGGTTTATCAAGACACTGGCCTATAAATCAAGCCCCCTAGTATAAGACATTCGCCGTTTGGTTGCCGAGACTTTTGTCTTACTGACGCCCCCGCCTATAGCGCATCAACCCAAGCCATTCATACTACGCAATTATTTTGTTACCAACTGCGTCAGATGCGCAATCACACCTTGAATAATGCGGTCGCTATAACAATAAAGTAAGGCGTTATAAACATTATTATTCATTAGCTCGAACGACAGTTCAAACGACAAACTCCTCTGTAAAATGACATTTTTGGTCAAAACCATAACAAACGATGCCTGTTACTTAACAGGGGTTTGATTTAGATTTGCTTAGTCGAACAGAAATCAATCGCATCAAAGACTGCAAAATAAGCAAACAGTAAATTGGCATGTATAGCCCTTACTTCACGAACGTATGAACACTTTATAAAAGCACTATTTATAACCATATTTTTTATAACAGAGCTATTTATAACGACATTATAAATTTAGAAATCATTCGCGTTTTTAACCCATAATTTTACTGATCTGTATTTACCTTTTCATTTGAGATATTTCCAATACTCTTTTAGCAAATAGGAAACCCATAAACGATGGCACATGACCATATCGCAATACGCGGCGCACGTACTCATAATTTAAAAAACATTGATTTAGACATTCCACGAGATAAATTCGTGGTAATCACTGGCTTGTCTGGCTCTGGTAAGTCGTCACTGGCATTCGATACGCTTTATGCTGAAGGGCAACGTCGCTATGTCGAGAGTTTGTCAGCATATGCGCGTCAGTTCTTATCGCAGATGGAAAAGCCGGAAGTCGATAGCATCGAGGGTCTCTCTCCTGCGATTGCTATTGAGCAAAAATCGACCAACCATAACCCGCGCTCAACTGTTGGGACGATTACCGAGATTTATGATTATCTGCGTCTATTATACGCGCGTATCGGCACGCCTTATTGCCCAGAGCATGGCGAACCTATGGTGGCGCAGTCGGTGACCGAGATGGTCGATCAGGTTATGGCACTCCCCGATGAGACCAAGCTTATGATCCTTGCGCCAGTAGTGCGTGAGCGTAAAGGAGAGCATACAGTGCTGCTTGAGCAATTGATCGGACAAGGGTTTGTCCGTGTACGCGTCGATGGCGACGTGTACGATACCGATGAGCTACCAACACTGGATAAAAAGAAAAAGCACACCATCGAAGTGGTGGTTGACCGCTTTAAGGTTCGTGATGATTTGGGTAACCGTGTCGCTGAGAGCTTGGAGACCGCGCTACGTTTGGGACAAGGTCTAGTGACGCTGCACTTTATGGATGGCAATCCTACTGAGGGCGGCTCTGATAATCAAGTGATGTCTGCCAAGCACAGCTGTCCGATTTGTGATCGCGCTGTACCTGAGCTTGAGCCGCGCATGTTTAGTTTTAACAACCCCTACGGTGCTTGCCCAACTTGTGATGGACTCGGTAAGCGTCAGTATTTCTCTGCTGAAAAACTTATTACTCACCATGAAAAATCGCTTAATCAAGGCGCGATCAATGGTTGGGATAAACGTCATGCCTACTATTTTGGTTTGCTGAGCACGGTCTGTAAGCATTTTAATATCGATATGGATATGCCGTGGCAAGACCTGAGCAAAGCGCATCAAGACATCATCATGCAGGGTTCTGGCAAAGAAAAGCTCACCTTTAACTTTACCGATGAGCGCGGACGTAAAACCAATAAAACCGTTCCTTTTGAAGGCGTACTACCCTATCTTGAGCGCCGTTATGCCAAAACGCAAAGCAACTTAGTGCGGGACGAGCTGGCAAAGTATCTGGCTGACACCACGTGTAACGTTTGCGATGGCGCGCGCCTCAATGAAATCTCGCGTAACGTGCGTGTCGATGACCAGACCATCGCTGACATCGTTAAGCTCTCTATCGGTGATTCTGCTGATTATTATAAAACGCTAAAAATTGGCGGTCATAAAGGTGAGGTGGCAGAGAAGATCTTTAAAGAGATTAACGAGCGCTTAAACTTCCTCGTGAGCGTTGGCCTCGATTATCTGACCCTAGCGCGCTCTGCCGAAACCCTATCCGGCGGTGAAGCACAGCGTATTCGTTTGGCCAGTCAAATTGGTGCGGGTCTGATGGGCGTGATGTATGTCCTTGATGAGCCGTCCATTGGCTTGCATCAGCGTGATAACGACCGCTTGCTTAAAACTTTAACACGCCTGCGTGATTTAGGTAATACCGTACTGGTCGTTGAGCACGATGAAGATGCGATTCGTCAAGCGGATCACGTCATCGATATCGGTATTGGGGCTGGCGTACACGGTGGTCATATCATCGCCGAGGGTACGGTCGATGAAGTGATGGCAACGCCAGACTCGCTCACCGGACAATATATGTCGGGCGAAAAACGCATTGAGATACCAAAAGTGCGGCATAAAGCCAAAACCGTAGAGGTCGAGGTTAAAGGTAAAGCAACAGCCAAAACTAAAAAGGTACCGATGACGATCGAGCTCAAAGGCGCCTCAGGCAACAACCTAAAAGACGTCGATCTGAGCCTGCCCGTTGGGGTGATGACTTGTGTAACGGGCGTATCCGGTTCTGGCAAATCAACCTTGATCAACCGTACGCTTATGCCATTGGCAGCGACGCAGTTAAATAACGCCTCAACGCTAATCGCGGATAAGCATGACAGCATTAGCGGTCTTGAGCATTTGGATAAAATGGTCGATATCGACCAAAGCCCAATTGGTCGTACCCCGCGCTCCAATCCTGCGACTTATACTGGCGTCTTCACTCCCGTGCGTGAGATGTTCGCGCAAACCCCTGAAGCCCGCGCACGTGGTTATAAAGCTGGGCGCTTTAGCTTCAACGTCAAAGGCGGACGCTGTGAGATGTGCCAAGGCGACGGTCTCATCAAAGTTGAGATGCATTTCTTACCGGATATGTATGTGCCTTGTGACACCTGTGAAGGCAAGCGTTATAACCGCGAGACCTTAGAGATTCACTATAAAGGCAAAACCATCGCTGACGTGCTCGAGATGACGGTAGAGGACGCCACTGAGTTCTTCTCGGCGATTCCAGCGATCTATCGTCGCCTGCAAGCGCTCATGGATGTAGGGCTTAGCTACATTCGCTTGGGTCAATCCGCGCCTACCCTATCGGGCGGTGAAGCGCAGCGAGTGAAACTGGCACGCGAGCTTGCCAAACGCGACACGGGACAGACGCTATATATCTTGGATGAGCCGACCACTGGCCTGCATTTCCATGATATTGATAAGCTGCTCAACATCTTGCATGCGCTACGCGATAAAGGTAACACCATCGTGGTCATCGAGCATAATTTGGATGTTATCAAAACCGCGGATTGGGTCATTGATCTTGGCCCTGAAGGCGGTAAAGGCGGCGGCATGATTATCGCGGAGGGTACGCCAGAAGATGTCGCAGAGGTCGAAGGCTCACACACGGGTGAGTTTTTGAAGCCGATGCTTACGCAGGTGGTTTCTGAGGCGGGTTAGTTTAGTTAATTGTTTGGTTTTAATTTAAAGGCTGCTCTTTTAGGGTGGCCTTTTTTGTTCACTTAGTATCAAGCTACTTCAAATAAAATCCATTTTTAATATAATTAGAATAACTTAGTCTGCTCTAATATAGAATTTTCAGGATATGAAGATACAGAGTGAATATCAATTAATTGGTTTAATATTTTCATATCTAATACATCAGGCATAGTTAATTCGAATTTTTTACTTTTAACTTTTTCTCTTAATTCCATCAAATATCGTCCCAAAGCATTTGTTCCTATATAATAGCCATTTTGAAAAGTAGCACCCCAAACTTTATCTTTATCGGAATACTCAACTATTGGATAGTCACCTGTTGACAAAAGCACCTCAGAAAACCGATCAAAGTTTTGAAAAAGTTTTAATTCGATACAAAATCTCATTATCTTAAACCTAACTTGATTCCAGTCTGCTCTAGTTAAATCAATATGCTCCCTTCCATATTTTTTAGCTGATATAGGGCTTCTATGCAAAATGATCTGATGTTGAATTTCAGGATGATTAGGAAACCGTAGGGCTTGGTATAGTGCTTCTGAGGTCTTAAGCTTGGTTTGATTAATATATATGGGAAAATTCGGAGCCATATTTGATAAAGCTCCAAACTCACCTTTTGTGCTTTTAAACGTTACACACTCACTACTCTTGTAGTGGCGTATACTCAAACTCATATCACACTCCTCTATTTTTTACAGGGAATAGCGGATACCAATCATTAGCTTCCCACCAAAAAACTATGGGACAAGTATTTGATATATTTCTCCAAGTAAAAAAGTGGCTACCAGTTCCTAGTGTTTTGTTTGATGGATTAGTCATACCTAGCGGTCTTATACTTTCTACCGTGAGATTTTGAGTATTATGTATTAGATCTATTCCCTTTCTTAGTAAAATATTTTCATACCTATCTCTAGACTGAGGACTACTATAAAATTCTTCTGTTATGGGTAAGTGTAATGGTCTGAATGCAATATTCTCGTTTCTCATAGGGTAATCACGCACAAAAGAACCCTCAAGAAAATCAAGGAAATTCAAACCTTCTTCATTTTTCTTAGGATAAACAATGTTAAGCTTAGATCCTGTTTCCTTTATATTGTTTTCAAAATCTAAATACATATATGCTTTAATTCTTTCACTAACATTCCAACTCAAAGCCTGATTGAGAGAGTACTTAGTATTTTTCCAGCCTAAACTATGTAACCCTATAAATAAACAAACTATTTCTACATTTGAATTTTTAAAGCCACCATCGAGAGCATGATGTTCTATTTCCTTAATAATATTTCTTTTGAATGTTCCACCCGATGCTAAAAGATCATCAATATAGATCCAGTATTTAACATCACCTAAAGGAAAGTCTTTTATAGACTTTCCAAATTTATCTTTAAATATCTCATCTAATAATATTAATATTTCAGTTTGACTTTTTTTCGAACCTTGGCATTGAATTATCTGAGCGTCAAGAAGGAAATTATACAAATTTTCATATCCTAAATCCACAGATACCTTTGTCAATACTACATCTAAAAACTTTAGCATGAAAGCTTTTGAAAAATAACTTTTTGGCAAAATATGTAGAAGCTCTGATAGCAAGAACTCTCTATCATTTTCATCAAACTGATTTACCCAATTTATAACATGTTCAGGTGTCATTACAGTATTATAAAAACATCCATCTATGTCATCTTCTCGATAGCATAAGATGATTTCAGAGATTTGATGAGCTAATTCTTCCATATTCTTAACCTTCATCTAATTATAAACTTATGTGCAGGTATTGTAGAACAAACTCTATCTCTGATGAAAGAAAAACATTCAAAATATTACTACACTATCCTAATTCACCCTAAATAAAATCCCGCTCAACATTCATCACCCTTGCATCCACCGTGCGTTCTATTTTTTTTTCGATCTGACTGCATTGCGACTCGATGTCCCGTTTATAGAGTCCGACTATAACGAATGTCCATTCGCTGGCGTCATGCCGATCGCGCGCGCCGCTTTCGCACACCGCAACGCTTGGCGTATTGCCAAAACGTGCGTGCAGGCCGCCCATACGTTGGCGTTTTTCTTTTAATGAGCTACAACCAGGTAGCGCAAAAGTCAGCGTTAAGATAGCGATATGCATTTTATTCTCCTTGTGACAGTGGTTTACGCTTTATAATAGTAGCAAATAAGCAAGGCAAGTTATGCTATCTTTACCTCTATCCATATCGATATCGCAGCCAATATGCACATTCCTCCAATGACTTCTATCAGCTACGTACAGCAGCAACGCATCACTCGACTCTGCGTGCGCTGCGGCTTACTCCTTATGCAGTATGGCGCTGAGTCTGCCGTGGTAGTGGACTTATCGAAGCGTTTGGGGTTTGCATTGGGAATGAGTAGCGTCGAGTGTTCGCTAAATTTTAATGCGATCACTTTGACGACTATCTGTGATGAGCGCTGTATTACCACCACCCGAGATACGATCAATCAGAGTATCAATGTCAATTTATTGGTACAAATTCAGCAAATCGTCAATAAAACCGAAGCTACTGTCGATCGCAATGAGTTGATTGACCGCACAACGCTTGCGTTTGATGAGTTGGATAAAACCGTATATCCGACATGGCTAGTCAGTATATTTGTTGGTGCGTCATGTGCAGCGTTTGCTTATTTAAATGGCGGCAGTTGGTCGATTACCGCCGTAACCTTTATCGCTGGTATGGTGGCAATGTTCACCCGCATCTACTTAGCAAAGCACCACTTCAATCCCTTTATCACCGTCATCGTGACGGCTTTTATTGCCTCGCTCATTGGCGCGACGACCTATTATTTTGATATTGGCAATAATGCCGATATTGCCGTGGCTTCTAGCGTGTTGCTACTGATTCCAAGCTTTCCGCTGATTAACTCTTTGTCCGATATCTTAAAGGGCTATGTCAATATTGGGATTGGTCGTGCCGTCTTTACCTATATGCTGACCTTATCCGCGTGCGTTGGCATCGTGATGGCGCTGATGTTACTACGCATACAGCACTGGGGGTTTTAGATGTGGTTTATTGAGACCGTTGTGCTGTCGTGTATTATCACCCTTGGTTGGACGCTGATGTTTAGCGTGCCCAAACGCTATATTTTGCCGTGTCTGCTGATGACGGCGTTTGGCTTTGGGTTAAAAACGGCGCTGGTCTATCAGCATATACATCTGGTGGTGGCCAGCTTTTTTGGCGCGATGCTCGCCAGCTTTTTGGGGGTGTACTTTTCTAAAAAATACACCCTACCGCCCAAAGCGTTAATCTCACCCAGCGTCATCTGTATGATGCCAGGTATCGCCGCTTATAAGGCGATGGTCAGTATGGTGCAGATTGGTTACTTTGGCTTTTCAGACGAGTTATTTAGCCAAATGATGGTGTATTTATTCGAAGCCTTGTTTGTGACCTCAGGGTTGGTGCTGGGTCTGTCCATTCCTGGGTTGTTATTTTATAGACGTCGCGCCATTGTTTAGGTATCGTTTATAGTATGTTGGGTCCTTGCCCATTTTCTTCATAGCGGCTGTTTATGTTGTACTATACCCACAGTGGTCGGTTGCACTCTGCCGCGAAAATACTCAAGACAGCACTTATCAATCATACATACAAGGATAAAACATGAGCAAACATTATGATTATATCGCCATTGGTGGCGGTAGCGGCGGTATTGCCTCAATCAACCGCGCGGCCAGCTACGGCAAAAAATGCGCCATTATCGAAGCGGATGAATTAGGCGGCACTTGCGTCAATTGGGGCTGCGTACCCAAAAAGGTGATGTGGTACGGCGCGCAAGTCGCCGAGGCGATTGAGAAGTACGCGCCAGACTACGGATTCGAGGTTGAGTTAAAGAATTTCGATTTTCAAAAACTCATTCAAAGCCGTCAGCAGTACATCGAGAATATCCATCGCGCTTATGACAATAACTTAGCCAAAAACGGCGTGGAAGTGATTAAAGGCTTTGCTAAATTCGTCGATACCAATACGGTTGAGGTCAATGGCGAGCAAATCACTGCTGACCATATTTTGATTGCGACGGGCGGTCATCCTATTTTCCCTGATATCCCAGGCGCAGAGCACGGTATCGATTCTGATGGTTTTTTTAAATTGACTCATTTGCCCAAACGCGTCGCTATCGCAGGCGCAGGTTATATCGCTGTTGAAATCGCAGGCGTGCTGAACAGCCTCGGCGCTGAGGTACATCTATACGTGCGTCAGCATTCTCCGCTACGCTCGTTTGATCACACTATCGTTGAGGCGCTGCTGATAGAGATGGAGCAAGACGGTATTCATTTGCACACCAACACTACGCTCACTGAGGTCAATAAAAACGAAGATGGCAGCTTAGAGCTATTTACCAAAGATGGTACGCTAGATACGGTTGATTGTCTGATTTGGGCGATTGGGCGCGCGCCTTCAACCGACAACATCAACCTACAAGTAACGGGCGTAGAAACCACCGAGTTTGGCAAAATCAAAGTCGATAAATTCCAAAATACCAATGTCGATGGTATTTACGCGGTCGGTGACATTATCGAAAACAGCATTGATCTGACACCAGTTGCCATCGCCGCTGGTAGGCGTCTGTCTGAGCGCTTGTTTAACAACAAGACCGATGAGCATTTGGTTTATGATTTGATACCGACGGTTATATTTACTCATCCCGCTATCGGTACTATTGGCTTATCTGAGATTGACGCGGTCAAGCTACATGGCAAAGACAACATTAAGTGCTACACCTCGACCTTTACCTCGATGTATAGCGCCGTGACTCAGCATCGCCAAAAGTGCGTAATGAAGCTGGTATGCTTAGGTGAGGAGGAAAAAATCATCGGCTTACATGGCATCGGTTACGGTGTCGATGAGATGCTGCAAGGGTTTGCCGTAGCAGTGAAGATGGGCGCGACCAAAGCAGACTTTGATAATACCGTTGCTATTCATCCAACCGGTGCAGAAGAGTTTGTGACGATGCGTTAGACAGACTGAATGAGAAGAAAGGCTATTTTTAACAAATGGCCTTTTTTATTGTCTATTTTTGCTTTAGTGTAAAACCACATACAGACAGCACAATCCTGATACTGCTATGATGCGTTTAATAATGACCGTTGCGAGATGACTGTGTGGCAGGTGTACCTTTTTATATTACCCGTGGGCTTAGGCATCATGACCTTGGCAGGAAGTTTGCTATTTTTATTCGCTTTTCTCATGTCTGATGATAATGCCACGCGCGTGCCCGCCTTTAATTGGTTTAAGCGCTTAATCATTGTGGCATTTATCTTACTCAGCATTGGGCTGTTTATGACCTTTGGGCATTTTTGGGGGCCATCAAGATAGGGGCTATGCACTGACCCTTTTTTCTAACTCCAATAACTCTAAGTCTTCACGTTTTGGCTCGCCATTATTACCATCGTTGGGAAACGGTATTTTATTACCATTTAACTGATAGCCACGGCGCTGATAGTAAGCCAAAAGCTCAGGCCGATGACTTAAGATAGACATGGTCAGGCGGCTGGGCTGGTTCTGTGACTGCAAGTGACGATCTGCAAAAGTCTCTGCCGCTTGTAAGAGGACGTTCCCTATGCCCTGCCCTTGTAGTTCAGGATGTACCGCAAACATACCGATATAGGCTTTTTTGTTTGAGTTGGCATCAGTTTTTATATCGACAGCGATACAACCAAGTATTTCACCTGTCTCTTTTGCATCACGCTCACCTGTCGTGGTTTTTGGATAGACAAACAGATAGTGTGTGGGATTATTAATCGTACTCGCCAGCTCCTCTGCCGTGATACGGATACCGCCGACTAAGTCAGCCTCATTGGTCCAGCCCGCTGTCTCTCGATAGCAGCAGTTTAATAACCGCTCAAGTGCGCCAATATCACTCGCGTCAGCCTGACGTAAAAATACGGCATCTTTGCTCAAATGGCTTTCGTTCATATTATAGTGTTCCTTTTTTATTTATAAAAAAACTGGCCTAGTTTCCTAAGCCAGCTTAAATACTAATACTTATCTGTCTATAGTACTAGCGCGATAATGCATGCGCCTGATCAACCATATCAAACCCTGCATTAAGCTGTGCGCGCGTTGGTGCATGACCTCGGCGTAATAGTTCAGAGAAAGCAACCAGCTCTTTATCACGTCCAAGCGTACTTGCCGCACTCGCACGTGTATCCGCGCCTTCGTCATCAAAATAATATTCGATATAGTCGAGCGTATCTGGTGTTCCAAATAGGATATTGTGATCGGGCGTTGCCGCATGACCGCTATAGCGTAGGCTTTTGCCATATTGCATGGTCCAAAAGAAGGGAATGCGCGCCTCTAGCGAATCGACATTGTCATTATTTAGGATTGCAGCGGCTGTGACCATACCGTGTTGTAATGCAACGCGCCAATGCTCAATACGCATACGACCCATTTGGTTGGTAGGTTTGGCAATATCACCGAGCGCATAGATACCATCGCGCAGCTGTAGATGAGCGTCAACTTGCACACCATCTGGATCATTGACCTCATGCAATATCTCTGTGCGCGGGGACACACCTGTACCTAAGACCACAATATCAGCATCAATATGCTCGCCATTCGCCAACGTCACGCCGCCTACATTTGAGAAAGCCTGATTATTGCTATCTCCATCCTTGTCCACTTGACGCTCAATCTTAGTGATTTCATTGACGGTCGCGTCAAACACAAAGTTAATGCCCTTCTCTTCATGTAGCTTAATTAAGGCGTTACTCACCGTTTCTGAGACGATATTGCTCATTACACGGCTGCCTTGTCCAATCACGGTAATAGAAGCAGTCGTGCCTGCTTGTGCCAATGCCGAAGCGGTCTCCATACCGATAAAACCTGTACCGATAATCACCACGCGCTGGTCATGACTGGCCGCTTTGATCAATTTGGCATCTGCCATGCTACGCAAGGTATAGACGCCATCTGTCTCTGCTCCTTTGATAGGCGGAGTGATCGGCGACGCCCCTGTTGCCACCACTAAGAAGTCCGCTGTCTGCCGCGTGCTGTCGCCGTTTTCATTTTTTATGACAATGGTCGCCTCATTGGGCAATACTTCGCTGACCGTTTGATTCAGGTGCAGATCAATATCGTTGCTACTCGCCCAATCTGATCCGCCCAATAATAGCTTATCTTCATCCATGTTCCCTGCCAAAAATGCTTTCGATAATAATGGGCGGTTATAAGGAGCTTTGTCATCTTTGCTAATCATGGTGATTTTGCCGCCATAGCCACCTTGGCGCAACTGATGCGCGGTCATAAACCCAGCACCGCCGCCACCGACGATAATGGTGTGAGTGTCCGTCAATTTGTCGTTTTCTATCGGCTTGTTTATCGTGGCTGAGGTATCAACCGTCACATTGTCACCGTCATTGATAAGCTCATACTGCGTCAGACCTTCTGTCGCTATTGGTTCTAGAAGCGACCCATCGCGGCTATCAAAACTCGCATGATGCCAAGGACAAACCACTCGATGACCGCAGCGTAATCCATCACCCAAATTTGCACCCGCATGCGGGCATTTACCATCGAACGCATGGAACTCATCGTCATCACGAGTGATTAAAATGATACTATCGTCGTCTTGCTTGTACGATTTCATTCCGCCATTTGGAATATCCGATTTTGTTATCGTGACTGTGTTGATCATCGCCTTGGTCATAATGCTTCCTTAACAGTTATAATGAGTTCCTGATGACGGCGTGTTGAAAATAGCCCTAACCATTCAGAGCGATTCAACCTACCTTATTATTTTTAGCGTTCTATAGATTGATAGTAGCAAGACCATTTGACACACGATGTTTTTTTGTATGCGTGCTGCGTTGCAAAACGTAATTGCGCCGTTTTTATCAGCGTCTTTGCTATCTCCATTTATTATAAATAAACACAATAAAAGACTATTTTATGACTCCTCAAGACACCTCTAACGATATTGAAAACAACTCCGCTCCTCAGTCCGTCTTAGATAGCGACTCAGATAGCGATACAAATAATCAGGCTGCCGACAGTTTTGATCTCAGTGATAT
The DNA here is from genome assembly GCF_900101915.1 of Psychrobacter pacificensis. Lineage (GTDB taxonomy): Bacteria > Pseudomonadota > Gammaproteobacteria > Pseudomonadales > Moraxellaceae > Psychrobacter > Psychrobacter pacificensis. The sequence goes on from NZ_FNAL01000024.1 coordinate 15,208, forward strand.
TGATATTGCCGCTGTCACTGACACCGCAAACTTACCGCAGCCAAAGCCTCAACCGATACAGCGAGCTACTTATAAAGCAGATGCTACCGACTTTGTGGTCAACGAAATACTCCCGCTGGAGTTGACAGGTGATGGTGAGCATCTATGGCTGCATATTAAAAAACTAGGCATGAACACCGCGTATCTGGCAAAACTGTTGTCAGAGTGGGCAGACATACCGCTACGTGATGTCGGTTACTCAGGACTGAAGGATCGTCATGCGGTGACGACCCAGTGGTTTAGCCTGCGTATACCCAAAAAGCAGTTGCCGCCTACGGAGTTTGCGCCGATAGATATTGGCGAGCATGAATCTGTCGTTATTCTGGCGCAGCACTGGCATAATAAAAAGCTCAATCGCGGTACCCACCGTGCCAATCAATTTATCATTACCTTGCGTGATATTGAGTTTACGAATGATGATGAAAACACTGAATCAACTGAGCAATCGTTATCCACTCAGCAGACCGCTAAGCAACGCGTCGAGGAGCATTTAGCACGCATCGATGAAACAGGTGTGCCTAACTACTTTGGCCCACAGCGTTTTGGTCGTCAGGGTAATAATGTCAGAGAAGCGTTGGCGCTATTTGCCCGTCCAGCGCGCGAGCCAAAGCCGCAACCCAAAAAGAGCAAACGCAAACGTGCGCCGCGCGAGCAAAATACGATGGAGCTGTCGGCAGCCCGTAGCTTGATATTCAATGAGATATTGGCAGCGCGAGTTCGTAATGGCAGCTGGGACGCTGGCCTAGCAGGGGAAGTATTTAATCTGGATGGTTCGGGGTCGATATTTACCAGTGAGGAGATAGACGATACGTTACGCGCTCGTATGAGTAGCGGCGATATTCATCCAACTGCCGTATTGTGGGGTACAGGTAACGATAAAGTCAGTGGCAGTGCAGCCGCGTTAGAAAACGAAGTTGTACAACACAGCCCATTACTCATGCAGCTAGCAACGGGATTGGAGCAGCGTGATATCAAAGCACAAAGACGCCCGTTAAGACTGCCTATTGAGCAATTAAGCTGGGAGTGGCGGGATGAGCAGATATTGGTATTGAGCTTTACGTTGACCACTGGTAGCTTTGCCACTAGCGTGCTAGCAAGTTTGGTTCAGCAGATGGATTCATGATTGAGTTATTGATAGTGCAGAGGGGCAGCTAACGGTTTTTGTAGAGTGAATGGATACTACCATTTTTTTCAGCAAACATATGGTTGGCACTGACGACTTGATTGCGTCCACGGTGCTTGGCTTCATAAAGAGCCTTATCTGCTGCGCTAATCAAACGTTGGCAGATGTCGCTAGGCAGTTTTTGCATGAATGCCATTTGGCTCTCAGCGCGCTGAGTGGCAATCGGCTTGATAAGAGGTGATGCATTTGATTGAGACTGGGCTTTTTTTGCTAAAATAGATTTATAGTTTTTGGCAATGCAAGCTCTTTCTTGATGGGTCAAGGTATACAGCCCAAAACTCGCTGTCACGCTAAAATCAAACACATCACCGACATTGATGATATGCTCAGCAATACTAAGCCGTAATTGCTCCGCAATCACCATTGCACTATCGTGCGACGTATCTGGTAGCACAACCAGAAACTCCTCACCACCGTAACGGCTAATGATGGTTTCATCTGATAACGACTGCAATAGCGTCTGCGATATTTCGATCAACACTTGATCCCCCACATCGTGGCCATAGTTATCGTTGATGCGTTTAAACCAATCCAAATCAAAGAGCATCACGCTCAAATCCTGATTGTCTTGTACCGTTGACAACGCATACTTCATTTTCTTCAGGCCGTAGCGACGGTTTTTTAGCTTCGTGAGCTCATCTTGATTGGCATACTGCAAGGTTTCTTGCCTACTATCATCTAAAACCAATAGCAAAGCACGAAATATATAAACGATAAAAATCGCTTTCGGGAATGCTAAATACAAGTGGGTTGAGCGCCAAAAAAAAGCTGATGAACGCTGTATCTCAGTGATACTATCCCAACTTAATACATTATTTTCAAACGCTGAAGCAGCAACGGCATTTTCAACCGCCATAATCTCGTTGTAAGTCAAATAATTATGAGTTTCTAGTAACGGGTGGATAACGGTCAACTGACGCAGATTGGGTAAAGTGATACCAAAATAAGGCGAGGTAATGGCCAATAACATAAGTATGATTTGTAGCCAAAACATGCGCCAAGCATAGCGGCGTTTGATGAGCATCATGCCAAGCATCGCACCGCCAACTAGCGATACTCCAGCAAACAAGCTGCTATAACCTATCACCACGATGACGGTAGCAATATAGAATGTATAAGTCAGTACTAGTGCGATTTGCCATCTGTCTAAAATATCCCGCCTACTTCCAGAGTGCGGCAAATATTTGACCATACATAAGAAAAATAAACCCATTACGCTGATTCCCAGCCATAGCGGGTACAGATAGTGCATATTGACATAGGCATGGAGCGCATCTTGTCGCCACCAAACGAACAGACACCACAGCCAATGCAAGGATACTTCCATGACAATAAATAACGCCATCAATGACGTTCTGTCAGCCGCTTGCCACTCAAAAATCATTTGAGAGAGCTTTTTGTATCCAAGATGAGAGACCGACACAGCCATAGATGGGCTACCGCAGAAAATATAAATGCACTGACTTTACAGGCATTGTGATCGAGTTAATCGAGTTAAAGGGCGTTATACCTTTTATAAACTTTTCTAGATATCCCTTTAAGTGTTACAAGTTCTGTCTGTATTATCAATCTGTTTTGTACATTTATTTATCAATCAGCAGTTTTTGAATATACAGTTTTGAGCGTCATGATATTCACATAAAAGACTCAGTCATCTTGGCGACGAAACACAAAAGTGACTAACCGCTAAAATGTCCATAAAACATGATAAAACCATCAGACTAAGCAGGCGTGTTAAACAACTCCCAAATACCGCGTTGATCTTCATTTAAGATAGGCACATCCCCTAAGCAGCGCCACGGCATATTGCTACCATGAAAGTCACTGCCAATCGAGGTGACAAGATTGTGCTCGGCAATACTACGATCAACCATTCTGCGCGTGCTGATTGGTTCACTTGTGGCTGGTAGCTCACAAGCGTCACCGCCAAGCTGAGCAAACTCCCCAATCAGCTTGCGCACTCGTGTGGCCGATAGCTGATAACGCGTGGGATGCGCGAGCACCGCTCGACCACCACAAGCATGAATCAGCTCAATCCCATGCTGCATCGTCAACGCCTCGATCGCCACGTAAGCAGGCTTATTATCTGCCAAATATTTATCAAAGGCTTTTTGAACGGTTTTGACCTCGCCCCGCTCAAATAATACCTGCCCAATATGTGCGCGTCCAACCGCTTGTGGGTTGCCACCTGCCTTATCGAGTACGGCTTGCCACAACTCATCGAAATCTATATCCAGCAGCTCACTGAGCTTTTTGGTGATGCGCTGACCACGTGTGGCCCGACTGTCTTGTAGTTGCTGCAGAGTAGCATGCATCTTTTCGCGATCAGTAAAGTCCAGTCCCAGCACATGAATGATCTTATTGGTAGATTTGTTTTTGCCATAGCCACCGCTCAACGTATGCTCACAGCTGATTTCCACCCCATTGATCAGCTGTATATCATAAGCATTAGCGGCTTCTCTTGCCTCATCAATGCCTGCTAGCGTGTCGTGATCAGTCAATGCCAGTACATTGATGCCCGCTGCGTGCGCGCGCTTTACTACTTCAGTTGGTGCGTAAGTACCATCCGAACAGGTACTGTGACAATGTAAGTCATATTTCATAAGATAAACCTTAATATTTTAAAAAATAAGCGTATAAACAATTTAGTAGTAGATAGTCACTATTCATATTGGTTGCTATTGATTGCTATTATTAATGATAATGTCTGAGCCAACTCTCTGGATTTAGCGACTATTGCTGCTGTATTTGATGGTTATATTTGGTTAGCGCTATGGTCATTGCTCGCAATAAGACCGTATTACTCTGTAGGTGACGTATATCGCAGGATTATCGTGTTGATTGCTTTTTTTTGCGGCAGTAGACGTGTAAACTACCTCATACGTTTTTGTTGGACACAACCTTTGCTATGAAAGCATTATTAGACTTTATCCCTTTGATTGCCTTTTTTATCGCGGCGCGTTATAACGGTATTTTGGCAGCGGCAGGGGCTTTGCTCGTCGCTACTATCATTGTTTATGCCATTCACTTTATTCGCCAAAAAGGCAAGTTTGATAAGCAACAATGGGTCGTCTTACTATTAACCATTTTGTTTTGCGGTGGCACATTGCTGCTGCGTGATGATATCTATCTGCGCTGGAAATCGCCCATTATCAATGGTATTTTTGCGTTGACCTTGTTTGTCAGTGCCGCTATCAATAAGCCATTAATGCAGCTAGCAATGAAAGAAGTATTTACTTTAACACTTAGTGGTTGGAAAAAACTGACCGTTGCTTGGGCACTTTTCTTCGCCCTCATGGCTGTACTCCATTATATTACAGCATTCACCATGTCAGATGAAGCGTGGATTAACTTCAAGACTTATGGCTGGATTCCGATTATGCTGGTATTCGTCGTGGCTCAGTTTGCTGTACTCAAAAAGCATCTCAACCCTGCGCTGACGGACAAAACCACTAAATAACAGTTATGCGCTGATTGCAGCTACTGTCTTATAATTGATAAAACTGCTTTTAGAGCTCAAAGTAATCAGCCGTTAGCGTTATACGATGTATTTCAAATCAATCATTACGTTTTATTATCAACTAAGGAAGTTCCATGTCTTTATTTGTCATTATTGGTCATGATGTGGCTAATAGCAGCGCACAGCGTCTGATTACTCGCGCTGAACATATTGAGCGATTACAGGCGCTAAGTCGTGAAGATCGTCTGGTGATTGCAGGCCCAACGCCGATCGAACATGGCAAGAGCGATATGTCAGGCAGCTTAATCATTGCTGAGTTTGACTCTATCGAGGCGGCACAAGCGTGGGCAAACGATGAGCCTTATTTACGTGATGGCGTTTATAGCCACGTGGATATCAAGCCATTTATCCAAGCATTGCCTGCGCCCACTGATAAAGTAGCTGCATCGTGAGTCAGAAAGTCCTTTATTTGAATACTCGATTCTATAAAAGTAGCTTGGCTAGCCTGCTACTGATGGCAGCAGTATCAGTGCAAGCCGCGCCAACGGCACCCAACGCAGAGGCAGCGAATCCTACAGTAGCCTCTATAAATCAACCTGCTGTAGGCGATGCAGCAACAAGTTCAGCACTAGATATCAATGATACTCTGGCAGCACAGTTGCAACCGTCTACTAAAGCACTGTCCGAGGCCAATCAAGAACTACTCAGCCGTAATGCACAATTGCAACGCCAAGTAAATGACTTGCAGACTCAAGCAAACGTCTTAGTCTATGAGAGCAAAGGTCAGCTGTTTTTGTATGGTGCATTTACCGTTTTGATCAGTTTATTGGTGGGTATTTTTATCTCGTGGCTGGTGTTCGTTCGCCGTGATCGCTGGTAAGCGATGCGCTCTTTATAGATTTAGCCTTTGACCTGCTCTATTCTGCGACGTCTCATTGTATTTTTATGAACTTGATTCTGTCATCAACAACATTTTTATTATAGTAAATCATCCTACTAAGAAGTTTCCATGTCTATCGCTCATCACACAAACGCTGAACCATTAAACACTATCACACCTGCCAAGGTTGAGTGGCAAATGGATGATACTGGAAATATGGTGCCAGTATCTGGTGAGTTCGGCGATGTGTATTTTTCGCATGCGGATGGTCTGGCAGAAACACGTCATGTATTTTTAGCGCACAATCAGCTGCCTGATCGCTTGGCAGGCCTTGTACCACAGCAATGTTTTACGATTGCCGAATTGGGTTTTGGTACTGGGCTTAACTTGTTAGCGACTTGGCAGTTATGGCGACAGCTGCGCGATACCTACCCACAACTGGCAGATGCCCGCCTACATTTCATTACCACTGAAAAATTCCCGATACCGCTTGCAGATCTGACGCACATACTTGCCCTATGGGGTGAGCGTGCACCCGAGCTTGGTCCATTGATTGAGCCACTTTTGGCTGCGTATCCGCCTCTTATCGCAGGCTGTCACCGTTTGGACTTTTCTTATGATAATCTGACGGTCGATATATGGCTTGGGGATGCAGCCCAGAGCCTTAGCAAACTGGCAATAGAGCGCTCTCAGCAGTCTGCGCCTCAGCCTCATATCGATGCGTGGTTTTTGGATGGCTTTGCGCCTTCTTGCAACAGTACCTTGTGGGCTGACAGTATCTTTACACAGATGCAGCGCCTATCGCGTCCGCATACCACCGCCGCTACTTATAGCTGCGCAGGCATCGTAAAGCGCGGGCTCAAGGAACATGGCTTTGCCATCAAAAAGGTAAAAGGTTTTGGTCGAAAGCGAGAAATGCTCACCGCCATCATGACCGATACAAACCATATTGACGTTACTAGTGATAATAAAAGTTGTGATAACGAAAGCCACGATGCGGAGCAGATAACAACAGATAGCACCTTTAATCACACTGCCATCATTGGTGCAGGCGTTTCAGGGTTGCTAACGGCTTGGTCGCTTGCCAATCGCGGCATTGCGGTCACTTTATTAGACAAAACGGCGCCTCTGGCTGGCGCTTCAGGCAACCCTCGAGCATTGCTTGCCCCAAAAATGACGCCAATTCACCACGTTGATGAACATTTGCATACCATCGGTTATCTTTATAGCAGCAGGCTATATCGAGACCTTAATCAGAAAGCCACACAGCTCAATACAGCGCCAGTACTGGAGCCGACTGGAGCGCTTGATTTACTGGTGAAAGCCAATATTGGCACCGAGCAAATCGCAGATTATCCTGATGAGATGGCAACCACCCTACCCCATGAGCAAGCACAGAATATTAGTGGAATAAAAGAGCAAGACTTATCAGAGAACTTATACTTACCACAGTCTGGTTTGGTCAATCCGCAAGCATTGAAAACTATTATATTGACACATCCGCTCATTCGCTTTCAGCAATTAGAAGTGAGTGAGATTAACGAAACTGAACAGCAAGTGTGTATTGAAGGCAGTGATCAAAATCAGGAGACTGTCTCTATTCTTGCTGATCATGTCGTTATTTGCGCCGCCTTTGAGAGTCATCAATTAGATAAGCGTATTTTTGATTGCCGTAAAATTCGTGGTCAGCTGTCTTGGTTTCATCCTAGCCTAGAGCAACTGATAAATTTGCCAAAAATCCCGCTTAAATATAGTGGTTACTGTGCGCTGTTCAATGCACAGACTGGCGATGATAACCTAAACACTGTCACCGCTGGCAAGCCATATCTATTACTAGGGGCAAGTTTTATCCGCAATGATATAGGTACTGACATTCGAGATGAAGAACATCAGATTAGCCGGGACAAGCTCGTTGCTGCCATTCCTGAGATGGAATCTATCATGCCAGCCGATACTAGCCTGTGGCAAGGGCGCGCTGGCATTCGCACTCAGACACCTGATTATCATCCAATCGTTGGGCAACTAACCAACAGTCAGCGAATTTGGACGATGAGTGCAATGGGTGCAAAAGGTTATGCGTTGGCACCCATCTGCGCTGAAGCGTTAGCGGGTATGCTGCTAGGGTCATTTGCGCCACTATCTAATGCAATGCTCGCACGTCTATCGCCCAATCGTACCCGTTTGCAAACACCGCTCACTTAATATCATTTAGGATGATATTCATGTACATCAAAACAACGCTTTCGACGATTCATATTATCTTGTGATATCTTTATTTAATGTTCATTCCGACAATGAGATAAGCATCATGAGCTATCACCAAACCACCATTACTCTACCTGCCTACGCGCGTGGCATCCATGTCATCACGCCTATCATCGAGGAAGCCATTGCTCAGCTCATACCGTCCAGCGCCAAAGCAGGGCTGGTTCATTTGTTTTTGCAACACACGTCAGCCAGTCTCGCCATTAATGAAAATGCTGACCCAGACGTAAGATTGGACACAGAGGATTGGCTCAATAAAATCGCCCCAGCCGATCAGCCAGAGTACCGCCATACCTTAGAAGGATCCGATGATCTACCAGCGCATCTTAAAAGCATGATGCTTGGGGTAAGTTTGACCATTCCTCTGATAGATGGTGTCTTGGGTCTAGGTATGTGGCAAGGGGTTTACTTATGTGAGCATAGAGACGTGACTGGATATAGCGGACAGCGCAAGCTGGTTATTACGGTCAATACGTAATAATATAGATTCAACCTGCCACATTGATATAGCGCGCTATTAACGGATAAACCTGATTATGACCACTTTTGTCTTAAAATTACTAAGCTCAACAAACGCTAAGGTTCACTGTCTCAAAGCTTCTGCTCTTTTTTTGAGTTTATTTCTGCTGACTGCCTGTCAAGAAACGCCAGAACCTGAAGCACCTACCGAAACACCATCTGAAACGTCAACGCAGACAACGCCTGTCACCACAAATATCAATGTCAATGAAGCGGCGGATGACAGTATAGAGAATGCTCAGAACCCATCACAGACTGAAGCTAATTCAGAGCGCGATGTGAGCTTGACTGAGTTAGAGCAAGACCTTGGAGGCACTGTCGCTGCACCAAGTAATACTGCTACATCGCCCAATCCAGAACAGGCCATTAAAGGCGCACAAATCACTGATGTCCGTTACAAAAGTGAAGCAGGCGACACCTTATCGGTCGTTTTTGAAACGTCAGCTTCAGGGTTGCTCAATGCCATCGTCACTCGCCCCAACCAGCCAAAAATGACGCTCAGCGCGCCAGAAGGACAAGGTAACAATCCCACTTATCGCTCAGTCGATGGTAGCATCCAACTGGTGAGTCATGCAGGTGGCGGCACCATTGATCTTATCCAAAACAATACCGTCACTAGCTTTGATGCAGTCAGTGCTGAAGCAGAAGTCGTCACTGAATAAGTGCTAATTGCATCCTTTTTGAAAGTCTTATCTTAAATAATTAAAAAGCGGCAAACGTTACTATCGTTGCCGCTTTTTTATCTCTATTTACTGGTCTCTACTCACTCGTATTTACTTAACTTTCTGGTAGATGATTTTATTTATCCAAACCCAGTCGATTGCCCAAAAAGTCCGACCAACCAGCTTATCGCCGTCCAAATTCCCCAGCCAACAAATACAATCACGATGAGTCCCAACATGTCAGGGATATGCAAGTATAGCCAAGCTACTATTGGATTTCGCCAAAATGCACCAAAGCGGCCTTGCTGCTTGTCTTCTAATGACTGATGTAAAAAAGGCCGATCCATATGCATGGTTTCAGTGATGCCATACTCCTGATGTAAATGCTCGTGTACGATACCCAATGTCTTGCGGCTAGGGCGAATAAAAATATCTAGCAATGTCCCAATGCCGGGCACAATACCGACCACCATATCAATCAGCGCCAGTCTGACCGCAGGTGTCATTTTATCGGCAGGAACACCCAGCTGACGACCCAGTATAAAAGCATAGCTGGTCAGTATCAGTCCTGCGACATCCCCTGCGAGAGGAATGGTAGAGAGCGCCGCATCCGCACCTATGCCTTGCTTGGTAAAAGGCACGCGGACAAGAGAATCCATTGTATTAGCAAACTTTGCCAGTTTACGCTCGGTGGCAATGACTTGCTCGCGTGTCAGTCCCTGCTCAGCAAGTTTTGCCTGATAATCGACGACTGAGCCATTTGTATTAGAGGATTTCTTTGCTTTAAATCTCGACAACTTCTTAAATTTATCCATTTAGAGTCGTCCATATACAAGCAATTGCAACGAGGGCAAAAACATAGCGTCCCACCCAGATATTGGCTAAGAATGCCTGAAAGCAAGCCTGCGCATTGCGACTGGCACAAACGCTGTTTTGTTTGGCAAACATCATCGCCACCAATGCTAATCCGAATACGGGTGTCACGCCTAGCGTTGTTGGGGCAAAGTAATGCCACATAGCCGCGCCCATCATCAGCAAAAATAGCATTTGCAGGATTGAGATAATAATCACATCATAGCGGCCAAATAATATCGCCGTTGATTTGACCCCAATCTTGAGATCATCCTCGCGGTCAGCCATTGCGTACTGCGTGTCATAGGCCACCGTCCAGCACATATAAGCAAAGAATAATAGCCAGCACCAAATATCGGGAGCGCCCTGCACCGCCACATAAGACATCGGTATGGCCCAGCCAAACGCCGCCGCCAAAAATACTTGTGGCAGATGGGTATAGCGTTTCATAAAGGGGTAAATAAACGCCAATACAACAGCACCCAGCGACCAATAAAAAACGGCAACGGGTAAGAAAAACAGCAAAATGCCGCTGAGTAATACCAGTACCAAAAATGCAGCAATGGCTTCTTTGCCAGATAGACGTCCATCTGCTAATGGACGACCTTTGGTGCGAGTCACATGACCATCTACTTTACGATCCGCAAAATCATTAATCGCACAACCAGCGGCGCGCATAAATATCGCACCGAGGGCAAATATTACAAATATCTTGAGCGTTGGCAGACCTGCTGTAACTCCTTGCTGCTGGGCTTGGCCCATGGCAGCTAACAGTACGCCCCATAATGTCGGCCATAGTAGCAGCTCAATACCCACTGGTTTATCAAAACGCGTGAGCTGGATATAGGCTTGTAGTTTGTCTTTGAATGTCATGGCTTCTTATTATCGTCAATAAAGAGTGTTATATGCTTTTTTGCTAGGGCGTGTCGCTATTTTAAAAATGGTGATAAACATTTGAATTAGGGACACGCCCTAATCGTTAGATTTGTTTCCATAAGTTATTCGCCTCAATTAGAGAAAATTCAGGATACTGTTTACGTAACGCTTTAATCGCAGGGATTTTATCTTTATGTGCTGCTTGTTCGCAAAAATGCCAATTGCTCTTGTGGACTGCTCAATTCCTTTAAACGTGCTTCAAGCCGAAGAATCTGAGTGCGCAGCATGATATTGACCAACAATAACAATAAGCCTGCACCCATGACCCAAATGATTAGCGTTGACATTTCCTGCTCCTGAATACATGTATTCTAAATACTCAAGCTAATGAATGACGTATGTTTATGCTGATACACTTATTTATCACAAACAGTGGCTATGAAATAATCCTCGAAAAACCGATGTCAGGCAAAATACCCATCAAAGCGCACGGCTTCATTATGCCAGCTTTCACTAACCGGCTCATCGGCAAATAATGGCGCAAATTGTGGCCGCTTGACGATCACGCGACCTTGTCCTTGCGCGCTTCGACTCACAATTGCCTTAGCACTATTTAGCAGTTGGCGCTCTTCCTCTAGCGTTGGTGGACGCGCCAATTGATGCAGCGCTTGCATGTGCTTGCCGACTTTGGCACCTTTACCTGTCTTACTGTCTTGGTAGCTATCCTCTGGAAACATGGGATCTAAATACACCACATCGACTGCATTGCCGTCATTCGATATATCGTCAGCTTTTAGGCTCGCAAAATAACTCAGTGCATCAGTATTGATAATATGTAGACGGCTCATGAGCTTTTGCCAATTAGGCTGCGCGCTCATACGCTCTTGTTCTACAAGTAACAGCAACGCCATTAGCGGCTGCTGCTCAAGCATAATGACGTGTGCGCCAGTACTGGCCAATATCAAACTATCATGGCCAAAGCCGGCCGTGGCATCGATAACATGGCTATCTGCGGTAATCTTTGCTGCTTGCAGTAATAGCTCCGACTTACGACCAGCACTCACCACGCGGCGTTGCAATTTATCCCACTCTGGTGACACGCTCAGTCCATCACTAAGCCACGATAGCTTATCTTTTTCATCAAGCAGCAAAATAAGTTGAGAGGATGTTTGGCTCAGTTGCTGGCGACGTTTTTGTGTTAATTTCTCCGTGGAGAGCTTAGTCTTTAGGACGATTGGTAATTTGTGCTCAGCTATCAATGCCTGTAAGCGCTCAATCTGTGCTTGTTGACTGTCATTCACATAGAACAATTGGCACTGTACAAGGTCACCTGACTTATTATCTGTGTGATGCAGCGCTGTCATAACCATCATCCTTTTTACTTATAACTGCTTACTTTTTACCCATAGCATTACAAGCCATCGTACAAATCTAGCCCGCCATTTGGTAACCAAAGCCCCAAGCCGCAACCAACACGATAACACCCGTGATAATGCGTAACCAAGCAAAAATAGTAAAGTCACGGCGACTCACCCATGCTACAAGCAAGCGAATACAGAGTAGCGCCACGACAAACGACACGATGGTTCCAACACCTAATACCAACCAGTCTTCACGATTGCTCAGTACATCGCCGTGTTTGAGCAGATCTAATAATGCCGCGCCTACAATGACAGGAATACCCAAAAAGAAAGAAAACTCAGCGGAGGCTTTACGCGAGACTCCAAGCCATAGCGACCCAATGATCGTCGATCCTGAGCGTGACGTGCCTGGTATCAGAGCCAGACACTGAAATAGGCCAATCATCAGCGCCGTTTTTATACTGACATCTTCTGCCTCTTTTGCAATGATGGTTTTAGGGCGCTTTTCCACATAGAATATGAGCAGACCACCGATGATGAGCATAATGGCAACGACAATAGGATTAAACAAATAAGCTTTGATTTCATCAGCAAAGGTAAAGCCAACAATCATCACAGGAATGGTCGCGACAATGAGACTGAGTCCCAGTTGCCTAGGATTGGTCATGCCTTCTGCTTTACCTGTTATGAGACCCATCAATGCTTGCCACAGTCTGCCCCAATAGTCATATATCACTGCCAAGATAGCACCAAGCTGTACCACGACCACAAACAAATCAACTTTTTCTTTGGTCCAAAATCCCATCACATCGGCTGATAAAATCAAATACCCCGTGCTGGAGATGGGCAAAAACTCTGTGATACCTTCCACGATACCCATGATGACAGCTTGAACGAATAACAGTATATCCACAATGACTTTCCTAAAAACAGGCCGATTGGCTGTCCTATGTTGACGTTGGTTTTATATTGATTAATGCTTAAAAAATACTCAAAAGCTACGCTTTGCCTTGCTCTTTAAGTGTTTTCCAAGCTTGGTTACGTAGATATTTTGGTAGTGCTTGCGCTGCCTCCGTACCACCATCGTTTGCAAACTGAGCAACACCAAGCTGCCCGATGATAACAGCGTCTGGCCAGACGTCTTCATGGCACACTTGCTGATCATGCAATGCTAGTAGTACTGATCCATTCCCCGCGATAGGGAGATTCAGTGCTGTTTGGCTATCATAATCTAATAGCTGCTCAGTACTATCACTGCCATAAGCCCATACTGGCTGCATGATATGGCGTCCTGCCTGATTGTCTGATATTAGCTCGTACTGTCCAAAATAAACTTGCTGCATACGAGCATCAAGGGCGCTGTATAGGTGTGTCAGGCCGTACTGCTGATACGCAGATTGTGCAATCGCTTGTAGGCTAGAAACACCAACACAAGGCAAGTCATGCGCGACAGACAACGCTTGCACCACTGCCGTGTTGATACGAATACCGCTAAACGCACCCGGCCCGCGATTAAATATTAAAGCCTGTATATCAGCAAGACGTAACTGCGCCTCAGATAGTGCAGCATCAATCATCGGTAAGATTTGCTGGGTTTGCTGACGTTTGCCGCTCTCTGTATGAGCGGACAATACCTGTCCACTGGCATCTAAAATCGCGATCGAACACTGATCGAACACGGTATCCATTGCTAAAAACATCACAACCTCGGCTTTTACTTTTGGCGTTCTAAATGGGTTTGTCAGATTTTAATAATTTTTAATAGCTATTCATCATTTATGTACTATCAAAATTTAGACAGAATGAAACAGCGCCTATCATAGCATTTAGGCTAAATGAATTTTATCAATTTCTACGCTTTTCCACACTTTATTCATCTATACTTATTCATAGCTAACCATAAAAAACCCTAAAGCTTAGGTAGCTTTAGGGCATATATAAAATACTTTCAGTATGCATCACGATGGCTTAGAAACGTGTTTTAAACTTCTTGGGCGCTTGGTTTTGCATTTCTTGCATTTGCTTTTGTATCTCTTCGGTGCTTGGCATATTGTTCGGATCCAGTCCCATTTGCTTGGCCATTTGTTCTGGATTCACGTTTTTAGTGCCTGATTGACCGCCGCCAAACAATGGGCCACCACCGCCTGCGCTGCCACCACCCATGAGGCCTTGCATAGACTTCATCATTTTACTGATGCCTTCAGGCTTTGAGATCATTTTCATCATTTTTGCCATTTGCTTGTGCTGCTTGAGCAAACGGTTAACATCTTGAATCTCACGGCCTGAGCCTGCAGCGATACGGCGCTTACGACTTGGATTAATCTTATCAGGGTTTTTGCGCTCAAACGGCGTCATTGAATTAATCAACGCCTCCATCTCACGTACTTTTTCTTCTGGCTTGGCATCTTCGACGGCTTTTTGCATGTCTGAGCCGCTCATACCTGGCATCTTATCTAAGAAACCTGCCATACCGCCCATGCTCTTCATCTGCTGGAACTGGGTCAATAGATCCTCAAGGTCGAAATCACCGCCTTTTTGCATCTTTTTCGCCATTTTTTCGGCTTTATCACGGTCGATTTTTTGCTCAACCTCTTCGACCAAACTCAGTACGTCGCCCATACCAAGGATACGCTGGGCAATACGCTCAGGGTGGAATAGCTCTAACTCGCCTAGTTTCTCACCGCGACCCAAGAACTTAATTGGCTTGCCGGTGATAGCACGTACAGACAGCGCTGCACCGCCTCGTGCATCGCCGTCAGTCTTAGTTAAGATAACACCCGTCAATGGCAACGCATCATTAAAAGCTTTTGCGGTATTGGCGGCATCTTGACCCGTCATTGCATCGACGACGAATAGTGTCTCAGATGGGTTAACCGCCGCCGTTAGCGCCTTAATCTCATCCATCATGGTATCGTCGATATGTAGACGACCTGCCGTATCAATGATAAGGATATCTTGATATTGGATTTTGGCCTCTTCAATCGCACGCTTTGCGATATCGATTGGATTTTCATCCGTGCTTGAGTTCACAAACTTAGCATTGACCTGACCGGCAACTTGCTCAAGCTGTTTGATCGCCGCTGGACGGTAGACGTCGGCCGATACCAGCATGACTTTTTTCTTTTGACGCTCTTGTAGATATTTGGCCAATTTACCAGCTGTGGTCGTTTTACCCGCACCTTGCAAACCTGCTAGCAAATAGACCACAGGCGGTTTGCCTGTCATCTCTAACTGCTGATTGGCACTGCCCATCATTTCGGTCAGCTCGTCGTGTACGATTTTGACAAAGGCTTGACCTGGCGCTAGCTCTTTTAGCACTTCAGCACCAAGCGCTTGCTCTTTGACGCGTTTGACGAAATCACGAGTGACAGGTAGCGCCACGTCAGCTTCTAACAATGCCATACGTACTTCACGCAGGGTGTCTTTGATATTGTCTTCAGTCAGTTGTCCAGATCCTACGATATTACGTAGGCTGGACGATAAGCGTTCTGTTAAGGTATCAAACATAAATAACTCTCAATTAAAATGGTTTTCAATCTTAGATTAACACACCAAGTGCAACGCTAATTAATATTATAGAACGCCTGCATAGGCGTTTTAAACCCTAATCGTTTTCTTGGTCTGTTGTTTAGTTTGTTCTCAATGTCCTGTATTTCATTATCAGAGACTTGTCTAAAGTCACAACCCTTAGGCAAGTACTCTCTGATAAGGCCATTGGTATTCTCGTTGGTTCCTCGCTGCCATGACGCATAAGCATCGGCAAAGAAGAAAGGGCTAAAGAGCTTTTGTTTCACCTTCTTATGCTGAGCAAACTCTTTACCATTGTCAGAGGTAATGGTCTTAACC
>NZ_FNAL01000025.1 GCF_900101915.1 Psychrobacter pacificensis
GTCTGCCCTTAATCGTTTTATGATTATGTTTGATGACCGTATCAGTAAGCATTTAATCTAAATGGCAGTTACACAGAATTCGGGATGGTCTCGACCATTGGGAACAAAGAGATACAATTATGACGCTAAGAAAGAATTTAGATCTTTATGAGCTAAAAGATAGCGTTGACAACCTGATTCAACATAATAGTAAAAATTCATCAATTCATCATTATATTGATCATACTATAAATAACCTTTTACTTTTCGATATCGTTAAGTAGTTATTTTTATTATATTATTTAATAGCATTGCGCCAAAGTTGGGTCGTAGCAAATACGTATATCAGGTATAATTGTTTACCTTCAAAAAATCAAATATAAGAGCCTATGACCCAGCCAACTGCTAACTCTATACCTTCTGAAACCAACTTTAATCACTCTAAAACATCTCTAAACTCCTTCGCCCCGCGCCTACTCGATTGGTTTGCCGAAAACGGTCGCCATGATTTGCCGTGGCAACAGCACCAGACCGATACGCCCAATCCTTATGTCGTTTGGTTATCCGAAGTGATGCTTCAGCAAACACAAGTGACCACAGTACTGCCCTACTTTGCGCGCTTTATGGACACCTTTCCGACCGTGCAAGACTTAGCCGCTGCTGACTGGGATGTGGTCGCCGAGCATTGGGCGGGGCTTGGCTACTATGCACGCGCGCGTAATTTGCATAAAGGCGCAAAGCAACTGGCCGAGATAATTGACGAGACCGGTGATTTTCCGCAGACGCTAGCGGACTGGGAGGCGATTTCGGGCGTTGGGCCATCGACCGCAGGCGCGATTATGGCGATGGGATTGCATCATTATGGCGTTATCTGCGATGGCAATGTCAAACGGGTGCTGACACGTTGGGCCGCTATCGACGGCGACATTACCAAATCTGCTACGACGAAAGAGTTATGGGCATTAGCGGAGCGTTTAACACCGACAGAGAACTCAGGACTGTTCGCACAAGCCATGATGGATATGGGCGCAACGTTATGTATGCGTAGCAAACCTGCTTGCCGATTATGTCCGCTACAAGAAGATTGCTTGGCACATGCTGAGGGACGCGAGACTGATTATCCTGTCAAAGCGAAAAAACAGCCCAAACCGAGTAAGTTTAGCGATGCATTGCTGATAGAAAATATAGACTGTGAAATATTGTGGCTACAACGCCCTGATAACGGCATTTGGGGCGGATTATGGAGCTTGCCATTACAGTTCGTAGAAAAAATTGATGGTAAAGCAAATAGCAAGATAACTGGCAAAAATACTGCTAAAAAACCAGTCACGAGCGACGATAAGTCATCAAGCTTGGCAAGTGGCGTGCGTAGTAATGAAAAAGTCTATGAGACAGAGTTCACCACTGCTGAGCAAATCATTAATGAATGGCTAATAAAGAATGAACTGGTAACCGAATCAGTTAGCAATACCTTATTAGATGACGCCCCTATCAAGCACTCATTGACGCATTTTCATTGGTATTTAACACCGCGCAAACTCACTGTCGATGCTGCGCAAACGATAGAACTCAACGAGAAACTAGCAGCAGCTGAGATTGATTTTAAATGGCTCACCGAACAAACAGCACAAGACAGTCTAGGATTGCCTCGTGCGATGATTAAAATCTTAGAATAAAAATTAGTGTAAAAAACTGGCATAAAAAAAAGCGACTCATTAACTATAGTGAGTCGCTTTTTTATGATGACAAGATGACAGTAGCTAACAATAAATAGCGCTAAGGCTAGGGTTAGGACTTTGGCACACGCAAGCGCATTAGGCCTTCTTGTTGCACGGTGGCAACCAGTTTGCCATCTTGCCAGAACTGCCCATGGTTCAGCCCTTTTGCATTGGACGTGGTATCACTCCACATGTCATAGAGCAGCCAATCATTCAAATCAAATTCACGGTGGAAGTGCATAGAGTGGTCAATACTAGCCGCTTGCAACCCGCTGGTCATAAAGCTTACGCCATGTGACATGAGCCCCGTGCCCACCAAGTAAAAATCAGACGAAAACGCCAATAGCGCTTGCTGAATCGCCACCGGCTGATTGCCTAGCTCGCGAATACGCAGCCAGTTGGCTTGCTTAGGTTTCATTGGTTCTGGATTGATCGGATTGCGCGGTTTGACAGGCTTTATCTCGACATGACGGCGGCGCATAAACCGTGCTTTGAGCGCATCTGGTACTTTGCCCACGTACTCTTCTTTTAAATCTTGCTCGGTCAATAGATCTTCTGGCGGTGGATAAACAGGCATGTCTTCTTGATACGCAAGGCCATCCTCCATGGGAGAAAACGACGCAATCATCGAAAATATCACTTGCTCAACAGGCGCTTTACCGCGTACTTCTTTGTACTGAATAGCAGTCACTTCACGCGCAGATAAACTGCGACCATCACGCAGACGGCGCACTTGATAGATCACTGGTTGATTGATATCACCGCCACGCAAAAAATACCCATGCAACGAGTGACAAGGCTTGTCTTGATCTAATGTATGCGCTGCTGCCATGATCGCTTGGGCCAATACTTGCCCGCCAAATATACGACTGCCCACATAATCATGGCTCTTACCCTCAAAGACATCGGGGGTAACCTCAATAAGCGCGATTGTAGCCAGCAGCTCATCAATCAGTTGTGAATTATCGGACATGACAATATGTTTCCTTATTTTTATCAAACACGCTCAGCATCCAAAAGTAAGCATCTAACAATCTCGATGCCATATAGCTGCAGCGCTTGAATTTAAAATAATATGAGATCGCTTGCTAATATATACAAGAGAGACTTTAGAACAAACACACAGCCATAGCTCATCAGGCCATGGCTATCTGTTCATTTTCGATAGAAAAGGTAAATATCTTACCCAATATTGTTGGCTTTGACTAGTTACTGTCAGCTTGCTCATAAGTATTGCTTAACGATTTGCGATAAAAAATCGCATCTACTTTACTCGTCCAAGCAATCTCATTCATAAAAAAACGAGATGTCTAACAACATCTCGTTTTTGACTATCATCTAAAAGTTTATGGCTTCACTGCTACCAGTACGCGAATAGAGTCCGGCACTAGCGATAAGTTACCAAGCGCTTGCTCTCCTTGGGCCTTGAGCTGCTCTAGGCGCTCAATCTCTTCGGGGCGTACATTTGGATTAATGGTCTGCAAGTGCTTGAGACGTTTGATCTCACGTGACCACTGCTGACTAAAGCGCGCACTTGCTTGTTCACCAATCTCCGCGATTTGCTCGCGTGCGATGTCTTCAGCCTCGTAATAACGCTGCTCGATCACATCGCCGCGCACTTTGATCACTTGACGAGCACGGTTTTTATCCAAGCGTTCAACATGCGGCATGATCATGTCGGCACTGATTCGAGCGGACAAATCACTGCCCTGCTCACTGATGAATACGCGAATATTTTGCGTGGTCAAGGTCGCTGGCAGATTGAGCACTTTTGGGGCGATGGCTTCGACACGGAAGTTTACTTCTAGCAGTACCATCCCTTGCGGCACAGCGGCGCTTTTTAGCATAGCCACTGTCGTATTACCAAAGGTGCTAGTACTGGCAAGCTCATAAATAGCGCGCATCAATGGATGCTCGTGCGTAATAAAATCGATATCTTCACGCTGAAGCGCTTGCTCACGCTCAAAAGTCAACGTCATACCATCTTCATCACCAAGCGGCAAGCCATCGATATAGTCGCTGATCTCAGTGCTATCAATCGGTGCGATGACCCACGAGCCATCACGCTGGATATTATGGTCGATATTGGCAGAGGCAAAGAAGCGCTCAATGAAATGCGGCAACAAATTATTGCCATCAAAGTCACGCATGGCATCCGCAATACGTCCAGCGACACGCGGACGACACGAGTTGTACTCTAGCAGACGATCACGGCCCGCTTGTAGCTGCGCCTCTAGGCCCAAACGCGTCTGTAGCGCCTCATCAATGATGTCTTGTAAGATAGCATTGTTATCCGCAGTATCCGCGCCTTCAAGTACAGGCTTGAGCTCTTGGATATACTGCTCTTGCACGCTTTGTGCCGTTGGTGATATTTGGTTAAACATATTCAGCGCATCGTTATACCAATGGTAAAGACGCTCTTGCGCCGTGCCCTGTACGTAAGGCACATGCAGCATGATCTGCTGTGTCTGACCGATACGATCTAAACGACCGATACGCTGCTCCAAAGTATCTGGATTGGCCGGTAAATCCCAGAGTATCAGCTGGCTTGCAAACTGGAAGTTACGACCTTCAGAGCCAATCTCTGAGCACAATAATATTTGTGCGCCTTCACTATCTGCGAAAAATGCTGCTGCTTGGTCACGCTCAAGCAGGGTCATCTGCTCAGTAAAGATGGCGGTTTTGATGCCGGCATGCAGACGCAATACAGCCTCTAAGCTCTCTACCGTCGCGCCACTGCGAGCGATTAATAGCACTTTTTGTTGCTTAAGCTCACCGCGTAAGATATCAACCAACCAAGAGACGCGTGGATCATCTTCTAGCCAGCCACCATCTGGTTGATTCTCTTCACCCCATAGCTGCTCACGCAGTTTGCCCGTGGTTTGGTAGCTATCAACCCATGCGTCAGGCAGGTGCAGTGGATATGGCTGATGGCTTCGTCCATAAAACCCTTTGACACTCTCACGAGTATTGCGAAATAAGATACGGCCGGTACCATGACGGTCCAGTAGCTCGTTAAGGGCATAAGTACGCAAGCGCTCATCGTCATTGATTGCGCCCAGCTCATCCATACTAATGTCTAATAAATGGCTCAAAGCTGCAATTTGCCCATCACTCAGTGGCTTGTCTTCTATCAAGACGCCAGCGACGGCAGCGGTTTCGGCAAAGGCTTCTTGCCCATCAATAAACTCATCCAAATCATCAAAGCGATCAGGATCTATCAGGCGCAAACGGGCAAAGTGACTCTGCGCGCCAAGTTGCTCTGGCGTTGCTGTCAGTAGCATCACCCCAGGCGTCTCTTCAGCAAAGTCAGCAATCAAATCGTATTTGTCATTGCCGCCCTGCTCTTCATCCCAGTGCAAATGGTGCGCTTCGTCGACGACCAATAGATCAAAGCCCGCTTCCATCGCCTGATCGTACAAATCAGGATGATCAAGCAACAAATCCATGCCCGCGATGATGCACTGCTCAGTGGCAAAGACGTTTTGCTCAGGATCATGTTCTTTGATCGCAGCTGTGCGCACCAAATCAAACAATGCAAAATTCAGATTAAAACGACGACGCAGCTCAATCATCCATTGATACTGTAAGCTGTCTGGCACCAAAATCAAAACACGCTCAGCTTTACCCGTTAGTAGCTGCTGATGGATAATCATGCCCGCTTCGATGGTTTTACCAAGGCCCACTTCATCAGCCAATAGCACACGCGGCGCGATACGCTTACCGACTTCGTGTGCGATATAGAGCTGATGCTCGATGATATCAACACGCGCACCCATCAACCCTTTGAGTGGATGACCTGCCAACGCTGATTGCATACGCAAGATATCTTGGCGCAGCTCGTACCAATCGCCGCGTTCGATACGACCAGCGAGCAGACGCTCAAGCGGCTTGGCTAGCGTGATATTGGCCGCAAGGCGCGTCTCCATTATTCCTTTAGAAGCAGTGCCGCCCTCGTGCTCATCGACGCTATATTTGAGCACACCCATGACTTCATCGACAGCATTGACTGTATAGCTTTTGCCATCTTGGTCATAGATCGTATCGCCAACCTTAAACACCACGCGCGATAGTGGCGCAGAGTTTTTTGCGTAGACGCGCGTCTCTTCACTTTGTGGAAATAAAATATGCACACATCGATCATCGACATCGATAACCACACCTAAGCCAAGCTCAGACTCCGTATCAGATAAATAACGTTGGCCAACGGCGAATTCAGTACTGTGCAATGAAGCAATAGAGATAGTCATAAGGCGATGTCTTTTGTACTCAGATAATTAAAAATTAGATAGCAATGGTGGCTTGTGATAGTAGTCAGGTTAAAAATGAGGCAAATCATCAATAGATGCAAACGCAGTGTCATAATGTTAGTGAAACCAATAGCCAAGCCTTACCATTATATAACGTTAGCGGCTAGATGAGTGCGTTAAGTTCAATTTTCAAGAGGCGGCTTATGATACCCATGACTTTATAAGGTCTTTGGGCCCAATCATGCTCAGTAAATCCGCTCATGATATAAATTACTTTGTTTTTAAACGCTTATCACCACTTAGCCAATATTTAATGGATTCGTTTTTGACTAAAAACTCCAACGTGCTACATTAAGCCCATAACGATTCATTTGACAACTATTTCTATCTATAGGACAACAATAAATAAGGAATCATGATGCAAGCCGTTTTTTTGGATAAAGGCACTTTTTCTGATGGCATTGATTTGCCCGCACCAGCAGGCATAGGCGATTACGTCACTTATAACGATACGCCAAAAGACACAGATCTCATTATTGAGCGCTGTAAAGATGCCGATATTATCATCACTAATAAAGTGCAAATTGGCGCGGAGGTGATCGCTGGCCTACCTAAGCTAAAATTGATTCAACTGACCGCCACTGGCATGAATAACGTCGATCAAGCCGCTTGCGATAAACATGGCGTAGCACTTTATAATGTGGCGGGATATGCGGTAAAAAGCGTGCCTGAGCATACCTTTATGCTCATGCTGACTGCGATGCGTGCCGGTATTCATTACCATCAAAAAGTCGCTGATGGCACATGGCTAGCAAACGGGAATTTTTGTCTGCTGGATATTCCGCTGATAGATTTGGAAGACAAGACGCTAGGCATCATTGGTATTGGCACCATTGGCAAGCGCGTGACCGAAATCGCGCGTGCATTTGGTATGACAGTTCTATGGGCGGAGCATCAAGGACGTACGCCGCGCAACGACGATTATACGGCATTTGATGAGGTATTAGCTCGTGCAGATGTCCTCAGTTTGCATTGCCCATTGACTGAACAAACCGAGCACCTCATTAATAAAAATACCTTGGCAAAAATGAGCAAACAACCGCTCATCGTCAATGTCGCTCGTGGCGGCGTCGTTGATAGCCAAGCATTGACTGATGCGATTAACAACGAGCAAATCATCGGTTATGCCAGTGATGTATTTGAACAAGAGCCCATCGCGAACGATGACCCATTACTCAGTCTCAGCGACCATCCACGCGTCATATTTAGCCCGCACAATGCTTGGGGCAGCAAAAGCGCCCAAGAGACCTTGTGGCAGATATTAAGCAAACAAGTTGCTGACTTTATCGATAATCAGCATCAATAGCGACTATCGATCAATTAAAACCTAACGACTGAACCGCAACCAGTCGTCTTTTATTTTGCGGTATTTGAGCATCACACGGTCGCTAAGATAGTTGTTGGTCACGTACCATGGGTAGCGATCGCCTTGCTTCGGCAGTCTGTCTTGGGCACGTCTGACATATCCAGACGATAGCGATCCCATCACCGTATCTGCTTGGGCGTAGGCGGTAGCATTCGCCGCCTGTGCCTGTGGCAGCGCGACTTGGTAGCGGTTTTTGTGCATATAACTCAACAGCCGCACCACATATTGACACGCCAGATCAATCTTTAGCGTCCATGAGGCATTGGTATAGCCAAATAAGGCCGCCATGTTAGGCACGCCTTCGATCATGACTGCCTTATACGTCATGCGCGTACCGATATCAATGGCCTGCCCGTCGATATATACCGCTGCTCCGCCTAGCATTTGCAGCTTCAATCCGGTTGCTGTGACGATGATATTAGCCTCAAGATGCTCGCCTGATTGCAGCATAATACCGGTTTCAGTGAAGTGGTCGATCTGATCGGTGACCACTGCTGCACGCTCACCGTGCAAAGACTTAAATAAGTCACTGTCTGGCACAGCGCATACGCGTTGATCCCACGGATTGTAGTCGGGCATAAAGTGCTCGACATCAACGCCGCTACCTTTTAACTCTTTTGTCACGCCGCCTTTTAGCACAGCTTTCATCAGCTTGGGCGCGTGAGTGGCTAATTTATACAGCCCTTGCTGCCGCAACACGTTGCGCGCTCGCAGTACCGTATAGGCCTGCTCTTTTGATAAAGGTGAAAACTTGCCTGATAGCCAGTCGATAGCATGATCATCGCCCGGTACGCTTGCCACATAAGTGGGTGTCCGCTGTAGCATCGTGACATGACGCGCACACTGCTCGCTGCTTTCATCTACCAATGCCGGCAATAGCGTCATTGCAGTGGCACCGCTGCCAATAATAACCACTTTTTTGTCGTTATAATCTAAATTACCCCAATGCTGCGGATGGACAATACGACCGCGGAAATCTTCTTCTCCCGCAAAATGAGGTCGATAGCCTTGCTCATAGTCGTAGTAGCCCGTAGCACCGACGATAAACTTTGCCGTCTTAGCGAACACTTCGCCACTCGCATGATTTTTTATGGTTGCTGTCCATAACTGATCCATACTCGACCATGATATTTGCTGAACTTCATGCTCGTAACGAATATGCTCCGTAATACCAAACTCGCGCGCCGTATCAGCGATATAACGCTTGATATCGCCACCTGCTGCCAGCATTCTATAATCTAGCCACGGTCTAAAATTATAGCCAAAGGTTAAGGCATCAGAATCAGAACGGATACCAGGATAGGTAAATAAATCCCACGTGCCGCCCAAATCAGCCCTCTTTTCTAATATGACAAAGCGCTGCGAGCCTCTTTTGTTGTTAACTGATCTGTTCCGCCTTTGTTTTTTTGCACCTTTATGACCAAATAGATTTTTATGCGCTAGTTGCTGTAAGCGGCAGGCCATACCGATACCCGCAATGCCCGCACCAATAATCAGCACTTCATAATCGGCAGGCTTACCCCTTTGCGACTGTCTACGTGCGAGGCGACTTTTAATCGCCTGTTTGGTAGTAGCGATATCAAGCATATTCTCATCCTTGTGTTTACATGATCAGCGATAGCCTTAGTGCTTCTATTAATCGCGCGCTTCGACTTCATATTCAGGCAGCTAATGCATCAAAATGGGCATGGACTTTCCCAGTCCATCCAAGCACCCAATACTGGATGCTTTAAGCGCAATTGCTGCGCATGTAGATTTAGCCTTGGCGCAATCTTGAGTGCCGCGCCCTCGGCATAAATCGGGTCGCCAATCATCACATGACCTGCATGCACCATGTGCACGCGTAGTTGATGGCTGCGACCCGTAACGGGTTTAAGCATCACTCGGGTAACTGGTTGACCATCACACATTTCGTGCGCTATGACTTCATACAGTGTTAAAGCATGCTTTGACCAGTCATGATCAACGATATGACGCGGCTTGGTCGTCGGCTCATAGCGTACTGGCACCGATATCTCACCCGCTGCGCCCACCTGCTCCCATTGCCCAAAAACTCGTGCTTGGTATTTTTTCTGCGGTAAGCGTTCAATAAACTGTTTACTGATATTGGTTTGGGCAGCGGCATTTTTTGCAAAAATAATTAGCCCTGACGTGTCCATATCCAATCGATGAATCAGTTTTACCGCTGGATTGGCACGCTCAAGCCGAGCAAGCAGACTCACTTTGAGGGTCTTGCCATCGACGCTTAACAGCCCTGCTGGTTTATCCACTACCCAAATATCATCATCTTCGTACACCGTAATCTCTTGCGCAAAATCCTTGAAAAACTCAAGCGGATAGGCATTTTCTTGCACGTTAAGGGCATCGACTTCTTCATCAGTAAAAGGCATAACAGTAACTACTTATATAAATTAAACGTAATATGGGGCTTTGGCGGCTGTTATTTTGGCACAGTAGCGCCCTATTTATTGAGAGTAAAAGTGGGATAATTCAATGTAAAAACAGACGGCTAAAAGTGCTCAAAAAGTATGTTTTAGCAAAGCAATGATACACGTAACAGAGAAAAACCAACCTGTGTCATTCTGCTTTGATTTATTGTGCTAATCGTAATTGTTGAACAATTTAACCAGCCTGAATCTGTCAAGACTGAGCAAACATGTTAATATAATGGCACATTTTCACCACTCCTGAACGATTCTTTAACCACTAACCCACTTATTATTGGATAAATATGACAGCTGGTTTGTGGTGACAGAATGAATAAAACAAGAGAGATAAAATTATGTCAGACCTTATTTTTAATACTACCGACACAAACTTTGACCAAGACGTTCTAGAATCAGATCTTCCTGTATTGGTAGATTTTTGGGCAACTTGGTGTGGTCCTTGTAAAGCGATTGCGCCTATTTTAGAAGATTTAGCGACTGAGTACCAAGGTAAAGTTAAGATCGTTAAAGTTGACGTGGATAACAACCCACAAGCAGCGAGCCGTTTTGGTATCCGCAACATCCCAACTTTATTTGTCTTCAAAGACGGCGAAAAAGTAGATTCAGTGATGGGTCTACAGCCAAAAGCTGAATTGGCCAAAGTATTGGACAAGCATTTATAAGCTGAATGTTATCATTTCAAAGTTTTTTGAATCAATGAGCTAAAGCGATAAAGAAAGCCATTATCTGATAACGATAATGGCTTTTTGCTTGTTTTTTGTGCAAAAAACTTGATTATACGAATTTTTTGGCAAAATTTATTGACAACGCTATTGTGAAGACCGTATAGTCTGCTGACAAGAGAAAACCATCTGTTTTCCTAGTATCTTGTCGCTATTCTCCTCGTGTTTATCAACAAAAACACAATCGTCATTATAAACACCATTGCTAAACGAAATGACTAAACGCAATGACTGATATTGAGTTTTTGACGCAGACTCTTATGTAGCCTTTTTTATTCCTAATTCTTATGACCTTGCATCCAGCGATAGCAATGCGTCTATAAGCAGACATGCAATACCAACACTACATAAGCCATTGCGCTGTACAAATACCTTCTATCATCATATTACTGTCGTTTTACTCACTGTCGTGACTTGTGCTGCTAATGGCATCTCTCATCTGATCAATTGCTAATGACCTATCTATGAATCTAACTGAATTAAAGAAAAAATCAATCTCTGAGCTGTTGGCTATTGCCAAGGAAATGGGTCTTGATAACATGGCGCGTAGCCGTAAACAAGACATTATCTTTGCTATCTTAAAAACCCATGCCCGCAACGGTGAAGCCATCTATGGTGACGGTGTGCTTGAGGTTCTTCCTGATGGTTTTGGCTTTTTACGCTCATCAGAAGGCTCTTATCTAGCAGGTCCTGATGACATCTATGTCAGCCCTAGTCAAATTCGCCGCTTCAGCTTAAAAACGGGCGACAGTATCGCTGGTACGATTCGCCCACCAAAAGATTCTGAGCGTTATTTTGCGTTACTAAAAGTTGGTGAAATCAACTTTGATACGCCAGATCGCTCACGTCATAAGCTGATTTTTGAGAACCTAACACCGCTATTCCCTACTGAGCAGCTAAAGCTTGAGCTTGGTAATGGTACTACCGAAGATCTGACAGGGCGTATCATTGATTTGATTGCACCAATTGGTAAAGGTCAGCGCTCTATTATTGTCGCACCGCCAAAAGCGGGTAAAACGATGTTATTGCAATCTATTGCTCAGTCCATCACTCGCAATAATCCTGAATGCTACTTAATCGTCCTGTTGATTGATGAGCGTCCAGAGGAAGTCACCGAGATGGAGCGTACCGTGCGCGGTGAAGTCGTTGCCTCTACCTTTGATGAGCCACCTCAGCGTCACGTACAAGTGGCTGAGATGGTCATCGAAAAAGCCAAACGTCTGGTCGAGCATAAGCAAGATGTGGTGATTTTATTAGACTCGATCACTCGTCTGGCACGTGCCTATAACACGGTCATACCATCATCAGGCAAAGTATTGACCGGTGGTTTGGATGCCAATGCGCTTGAGCGTCCAAAGCGTTTCTTTGGCGCTGCGCGTAATGTCGAAGAAGGTGGCAGTTTGACGATTATTGCCAGTGCGTTAATTGATACTGGTAGTAAGATGGACAGCGTGATCTTTGAGGAATTCAAAGGAACGGGCAACCAAGAAATCACCCTTGAGCGCGACTTGGCCGAAAAACGTGTCTTCCCTGCAATCAATATCAAAAAATCAGGCACACGCCGCGAAGAGCGCTTGTTGGACGAAGATAAACTACGTAAAGTCTGGATTTTACGTAAACTGCTGCAGCCGATGGATGGCGTCCAAGCTACTGAATTCTTGTTGGAGCGTCTCAAAGAAGCGAAAACCAATGACGAGTTCTTTGAGCAAATGAAACGCAAATCACAGAACTAATTTACGCATATTTTTCCAAGGCATGCCATTGTTTGCTTGATATAAAGACTGCCGTTCGGTGGTCTTTTTTATTTCCGATTGCCAAAATACTCGCCTACCTATTTTTGCGTTAAGTACCTCATATAAGCAAGTACCCGTTTTATGATACAGTCTGGAAACATCAATTACATGTCGTTTGCAAAGTTTAGCGTTTTTACTACGACTAACTATCTACTAACCTACTATTATGGTAGACAGTAGGAATACATTTGAAAATATCATGGACATTGTTTTTTTAAAGGTATTATATTTCAAACTTGACGAATAAATAGGTGATAATATGCAATTTGCTAAGACGATCGCAATGACAGCAATTACGAGCTCAGCACTCATCATGACTGGTTGTAATTCATATGGTGGTATGAGCAATACCGCTAAAGGCGCAACAGCAGGTGCCGCAGCTGGCGCACTTATCAGAAGTAAAGGCGACAGCAAAGACATCGCTCGTGGTGCATTGGCTGGTGCAGCTATCGGTGGCGCTGGTGGTTACATTCTTGATAATAACTAAATCCTTCTACACTGATATTTCTTCATTATTAAATTGAGTGATATCAACCAGAAAATAATAAAAAAGCCTGCAATTGATTGCAGGCTTTTTTTTTGCGTGGTTATTGTTGTACTGATAACCCATAGGCGGAGTTACAAAAAATAATCTTACTTTTAAAGCGCACCACTAAAGGTATCGCAAGATTGTACATTACCGCTTTCTAAGCCCCGAGTGAACCACTCAACACGCTGTTGACTGGTACCATGCGTAAAGTTATCAGGCGCAACCGCTCTACCACTCGCCTGTGCCAATCGATCATCGCCGATCTGACCGGCAGCATTAATAGCCTCATCAATATCGCCCGCTTCTAAAAACTGTACACGCTCTTGGTTACGCTGCGCCCAAACGCCAGCAAAGCAATCTGCCTGCAGCTCTTGTAACACTGACAACTTATTGGATTGTGCTTGGGTCACTTGCCGACGGGCTTCATTGACCTGCTGACTAATACCTAGTAGCGTCTGAACATGATGACCCACCTCATGTGCGATAACATAAGCCTGCGCGAAATCACCTGCTTTACCTTGGTTTTCCTGAGTCCCAGAGCCTTGCTGATCCCCTGCGATACCCAGATTTTGACGCATCTCCACAAAAAATGATGTGTCTAAATAGACCGTTTGATCGCCTGGACAATAAAAAGGCCCTGTCGCCGCGCTGGCACTACCGCACGCCGAATTTACTTGACCATTGAACAGAATTAGCGAGGGCTCTTTATAAGTACTACCCGCTTCGTTAAATATCTGATGCCAGACCTCTTCAGTATCCGCCAGCACAACTTTGACAAACTGGGTATCTCGATCATCGCTTGTCGCAGGTTCGCTAGAGGTTCCATTACTACCACCACCAGCGATTACCTGACCTGTTTGCAGCGCAGTCATAGGATTTACCCCAAATACCAGCCATAAAATACCTGCGATAATGATACCGCCAATACCACCACCTATCATTTTCCCGCCGCCCGTACTAGAGCGAACATTAGAACTGCCTCGTCTGCCTTGCCATTTCATAGTTTATTCCTCAAATATACGAGATATAATCACTCGTATTGTTCATTATTCATGTTGTACAGTATGCCGCTCAATACGTTGATTTGATTTTTGGTTTGCTCACTCACAAGCAATTTTTCTTAATATAAATAGCGCTAATTATCATGGCCTACTTGTCCCATATTTACTTGTCCCATATTAATGGCGTACTTGTGCCTCATTAGACGAGACAATCGACTCTAATTTTACTTAACCAAACACCATAAATACGTTAAATTACAGCCAAAAGTAGGACTGCATATTGTGCCGTAACAGTCTGATGTCATTGATTATACGTCGATTAATCAGGTTTGTTGTATTAAAAATACTATCGAACAGATGAAGTAAAATATTATTTTAAATATTATTGTTACTTAATTGTACAACCCTATTTCCATTTTCATATAAAACATATAGAATGCGTGGAAGCTGAGTAGCTGTAACTAAGACTAATTGAATTCTGAGAAACCTCGGAATTCGTCCTTTGTTGCTGCTACTGCTCATTTCATTTTTCCGGAGAAAACCTTATGAAACTTAAATTACTTGCTCTAGCTGGTATCATGACTGCAACTATGGGCCTAACTGCCTGTGACAGCAACAAAGAAAACGCTGCTGAAGATCTATCTGACGCGCAAGAAGAAGTGCAAGACGCACAAGAAGAGCTAGCTGAAGGCGCTGCTGACGGTGAAGCTATCCCTGCTGATGCTGACGCTGCTGTTGCTGACGCTGAAGCTGACATCGCTGACGCTCAAGTGGCAACTGCTACTGACGAAATGGACGCTGAAGTTCCTGTAGACGGCACTACTACTAGCGTTGACGTAGCTAGCGAAACTGATACTGCTGCTGTTGACGCTTCTGACGAAGTTGTTGTTGAAGAGCCAGCTCAGTAATTTATTGTTCATACAATAAATAAACGGTAATAAAAAAAAGAGAGCCTATGCTCTCTTTTTTTATGCCTGCAATTTATGACAGCTAGTTACCTATAACCATACTTGGTATTTATTGGCTATACAAGGCTATAGCGAAAACAAGCAAGCTGTCATACTCAATAACACACTAAGTATCAAATAAACGCTCATCAACTTTCTGACGAAACTTTTGTCCTGTCTTGAAAGTCACCACGCGGCGCGCGGATACGGCGACAGGCTCTCCTGTTTTAGGGTTACGGCCTGGACGGCTGTTTTTGTCTTTAAGCTCAAAGTTGCCAAAGCCTGAAAGCTTGACCTCTTTGCCATCAATCAAACTATCTGACAGCTCATCAAAAAAGTTCTCCACCAGACAGCGACCTTCTTGGCGTGTCAGATTTAGATGACTCATTAAGTGCTCAATCATGTCAGATTTGGTTAAGGTGCTCACAGTACGACTCCTATGCTATGTCGTGATGTCGAATATCATGGTTTAGCGGTATGAGGGTTAAGTCTAATTATTATAAAGGTTTTTTGAGTAGTTTTTAATAAACTATACATTAAAATCCTTTATTAATAATGACTTAACTTGTTTTACAAGTAAAAGGGTTATAAATAATAGTTTTTACGAATAGCAATGCTCCATAGCCTCATAACTGAAGAGGCTATAGGGCATTGGGTCTTTTAAAGACTAAATATTAGCTGTCACGTAACTGGACTGCGTGTTGATCCGTTAATGCCTGTACAACCTTATCAGTGGCAGTTTTTACAGCTTCATCTGATAGGGTTTGTGTAGCATCTTGCCATACAAGTGCAAACGCCAATGAGCGCTGACCAGTCGGTACTTTATCGCCTTGATACACATCAAATAGCCACAGATCAGTCAACAAATCACCTGCCGCAGCTCGTACCGTTGACTCTAAAGTCTGCAAACTGATATCACTGTCTACTAAAATAGCAATATCACGGCGCACTTGTGGGAACTTGCTAGGCGTCGTAATCGAATGCTGCTCACGAGCAATCGTCAATAGCGGTGCCAGTGACAATTGGGCAACCCATGTCGTTGGCAGATCCAACTGCTTAGCAGTATTTGGATGTAGCTGACCCAACCAACCAACATAGATATCATCGATATATAACTCAGCGCTTTGTCCTGGATGCAGGAAGCTCAGCGCACTACGCTCATAGCGAATACGGGCGCTATCGATCTGCGCTGGTAATAACTGTTCAATATCATGTTTGAGATCATAAAAATCTAAGACGCGGTTTTGATAAGCCTGCTCACTCCATACATCACCCACTGCGACCAATGCAATGCTTGGGGTTTGCACCAAATCACTGATACTTTGTCCAACAAAGCTAAGACCCGTCTCAAAGAAACGTACGCGTGGCTGCTGACGATTCAAGTTATATTGCACGCAAGGCAGTAAACTTGACAGCAAGGTACGACGCATGACCGCCAAATCACTAGAGATAGGGTTTGCCAGTGCCAACACCTCTCCTAGCGCTTCATCATCAAGCAATGCTTCTAATTTTGCATCACTAAAGCTAAAGCTGATGGCTTCCATATAACCGTTATCGACCAGTGCTAGCTTCATCCCATGAGTCAAATCTGCAGTATCGTCATAATCCATGCTGACTTGCAAATATGGCAATACGCTTGGAATATTGTCATAGCCATAGATACGGGCAATTTCTTCGATGAGGTCTTCCTTGATACTCATATCAAAACGGTAAGACGGCGGCTTACAAATCAATGCGTCGTTTTGCTGCTCTACCTCAAAACCTAATTGAGTTAAGATACGTACCATCTCTGATGGCTCGATATCAATACCAATAACATCACGTACTTTCGCGATTGGCAATGTAATCGGTTCGCGTGCTGGCAGATGCTCAAGGTTTTCGGCCGTGACTATTTGACCTGCTTCGCCGCCCGTGATGCTTGTGATCAAGTCACAAGCTCGTGCCAAGGCAAGTTCCGGCAATTCAAAATCGACCCCACGCTCAAAACGCTGTGATGCATCGGTATGCAATCCAAAACGGCGTGCGCGCGCAGCGATAGCCAGTTGATTAAAGAAAGCGCTTTCTACCACGATATTGGTCGTACTATCGGTGACACTGCTACGCTGACCACCCATAATGCCAGCCAGTGCCAAGGCACCTTTGTCATCAGCAATCACAAGCTCATCACCGGTTAGCGTAACCGTTTGCTCGTTGAGCAAAGTAATGGTTTCATCAGGCTGTGCCAAACGCACAACGATATCACCTTCGATGGTATCGGCATCAAAAGCGTGTAGCGGTTGCCCCAATTCCATCAAAACATAATTGGTCACATCGACCAAGAAGTTGTGTGAACGTAGTCCTGACTGTACCAATGCATCTTGCATCCATTTTGGAGTATCGATGCTACGATCAATATTGCTAATCGATTGCAACAGATAGCGAGGGCACGCCTCTACCGCATCAACAGTTACAGCGGGCGTTGCACCATTATCAGAAGCGACTACATAGTCAGGAATCTCTGGCAACTGTACAGGCAAGTCATTGATGACTGAAATCTCGCGAGCGATACCGCGAACGCTAAAGCAATCACCACGGTTTGGGGTGATAGAGATATCTAATATCTGATTATCTAGACCTAAATACTCACGGATATCGGTACCAACTGGTGCATCTTCAGGCAACTCAAGCAGTCCATCTATATCATCTACCAAGTCAATTTCAGAGGCGCCGCATAGCATGCCGTTTGAGGCAACACCGCGTAGCTTGCTTTTCTTAATCTTAAAACCTTTTGCGTCATCGCTTGGTAGTATCGCACCAACGGTAGCAACCGGTGCTTTCATACCGACGGTCACATTAGGTGCGCCGCAGACAATTTGCAGCGGCTCAGCGTCGCCAATATTTACCTGCGTGACACGCAGTTTGTCTGCATCTGGATGCGGCTCAACGCTGATAACTTCACCGATGACCACACCGCTAAATGCACGGGCAACTGCGTAACGGTCATCAATCTCAAGCCCTGCCATCGTCAGCTGTTCAGCCAACTGTTCGCTGGTATTTTGGGGATTTACCCATTGACGTAGCCACTGTTCGCTAATTTTCATAAATATCTCGGATCAGAATTTTATAATAAAGATGTTGGAGTAAAGCTTGGCAAATTAACTTGTTGTATTAACAAGGAGCACTTTTATATCAACAAAAGCACGTTAGCCAAATTGCTTTAAGAAGCGCACGTCATTTTGGAAAAACAAACGTAAGTCATCAATACCGTAATACAACATCGCAAAGCGCTCGATACCCATCCCAAATGCAAAGCCTGTGTATTTGTCGCTATCAATACCGCAATTGGTCAATACTTGTGGATGTACCATACCGCAGCCCATCACTTCAAGCCATTTGCCGTTATCATCTAAGATATCTACTTCTGCAGACGGCTCAGTGAATGGGAAAAATGAAGGACGGAAACGTACGGTCAGCTCTTTGGCAAAAAATGCTTCTAGAAACTCACTAATCAGACCTTTTAGCTCAGCAAAAGTGCTCGACTCTGTGACCATAAGGCCTTCTAACTGATGGAACATCGGTGAATGGGTTTGGTCTGAGTCGTTACGATAAACACGGCCTGGGCAGATAATACGAATCGGCGGATCGTTCTTTTCCATGGTACGAATCTGCACTGGGCTGGTATGCGTACGCAGTAGATAATGCGCATCGAAATAGAATGTATCATGCATCGCGCGTGCAGGATGGTGCGACGGGATATTCAACGCTTCAAAGTTATAGTAATCGCTCTCAACTTCAGGGCCGGTGGCAACATTGAAGCCCGCTTGAATAAAGTACTGCTGCATACGCTGAGTAATCATCGTTACTGGATGCAGATGACCTTTTTGACCACCGCGAGCTGGCAACGTAATATCAATGCTCTCTGCTTCTAGCTTGGCGTTGAGCGCGGCGACTTCTAACTGCTGCTGTTGATCGCTCAGCGCTTGCTGAATGCGGCTACGCACCTCGTGCAACCAGCCACCGTAGGTTTTTTTATCATCAGCATCGAGTTTGCCCATCTGCTTTGACCAGCCCGTCAATGGGCTTTTTTTGCCAGTCAATTGCACACGCAAGTCTTGCAAGGTACGCGCATCAGTTACTTGTAGAATCAAAGCTTCAGCAGCACTCGCAAAGTCGGTAAGCTGAGCTTCATTGAGCTCGTTTAGCTCTGAAGACAAGGTCGGTAGCGCCGACAAGTCGTTGGTAGCAGCAGGGTTAGTCATAAGACGCATTATTCCTGATTTGAACGGACTATTAATTGTAGGGGTTTGACCAAATATTGCAAACCATTTATCCCGTTATCTTCATAAAGATAAGTGGTCTAAAAGGCTTGAATATTTAGACAGATAAAGAGCAGGTGCTGGTATCCACTCAGACTAAGTAAATACACCATAATTTAAAATAAAAAAAGCCACCGACCAGCGGTAGCTTTTATTAATATCGTACTATTAATCAATATTAGTTCTATTCGTTTAGACGCTTACTTAGATAAATTTTATATCTACTTAATCTCTAAAGAGTAGTTAATATTTATGCTAGTTCCGCTTTTGCTTTTTCGACCAATGCTGTGAAAGTCGCTGCATCATGCATAGCGATGTCTGCTAGAACGCGACGATCGATTGCGATGTTTGCTTTTTTCAAGCCATTGATAAAGCGGCTATAGCTTAAGCCGTTTAAGCGTGCACCAGCATTGATACGTGCAATCCAAAGACGACGGAAAGTACGTTTTTTGTTGCGACGGTCACGATAAGCATATTGACCAGCTTTGGTCACTGCCTGTACCGCTACGCGGTAAACACGTGAACGGGCACCGTAGTAGCCTTTTGCGCGTTTTAAGATTTTTTTGTGACGGCGATTTGCCTGTACACCACGTTTTACACGGGCCATAATTTACTCCAAGATTTTGTAATCACTGTTAAGCGAGTGATGATGCTGTCAAATAACAAACATCATTGTCAGATTGCAAAGTCAACTATCATTTCATCAGATAGTTTTCAATCAAAGATAGATGACAGTAGGCTATTAGATGTATGGGCACATACGACGAATGGCTGCTTCGTCAGATTTATGTACCAACTTAAGACCACGCAACTGGCGAATACGCTTAGGTGATTTCTTGGTCAAAATATGGCTTTTGAATGCTTGTTTACGTTTAAAGCCGTTTGCTGTTTTTTTGAAGCGTTTAGCGGCACCGCTTCTGGTTTTCATCTTAACTTTCATGATGATTTGCCTCTTTTTCTGTTTTAGAACCTGGTCGTCAAATAGTCATACCGAATAATCGCTATATAAATAACCACTAAACCTCTATTTGCCTCGAGGTGGGAGGCGGTATTTTAGCAGATAGTGCCTTGTTTTGCCAAGTAAAGTTTTGGCTAACCTTTACTTGGCAATAAAGACCGTTAGCCAGCATGAGTAGCGCTACAGCGCAGCGCTTAAAAACCTCATAAAAATGGTCAATTTTCATCCAAATAGATTGAATGTCAGCTGAAGCTGTGCTTAAGTAGATACTTAAGTTACATCATAATATGAGTGTCATGAAAGCACACTCATTTATTAAGTGTATACAGCCTTTTATTTGTTCATCATTATTATGATTCTGCCAACCTATCGCATGATAAGTAGCATAATTGTTTGCCACCACTTTAGGAGATAGTGTGTCAAAGCAAGAGTTGGTATTTGAGGATTATTTATTTGTTTTTGAGACAGTGATGCGCGTGCGTCATACCGAAATCGACTTGGGACAGCATGTGACCATCGAATCTCTGACTGCCCTTCTGTCCGAAGCGCGACTAAGGTTTCTACACGCTAAAGGTATTAAAGAAATCAATTCAGATAACCAGGGCTTAATTATTGATACATTGCAGTTGGTTATTTTGAGTCGTATACGAGTATGCGAAGAGCTTTTGTTTGAAGTCGGTGTTGAGCCAATATATGATAATGGCGGTAGCATCGTGATAAAGATCACACGTATGCACACAGGTGAAGTGGTCGCCAAAGCAAGACAA
The DNA here is from genome assembly GCF_900101915.1 of Psychrobacter pacificensis. Classification (GTDB taxonomy): domain Bacteria; phylum Pseudomonadota; class Gammaproteobacteria; order Pseudomonadales; family Moraxellaceae; genus Psychrobacter; species Psychrobacter pacificensis. The sequence continues at coordinate 20,833 of NZ_FNAL01000025.1, forward strand.
CATTTTAGGAATTATGATTTTAATCTCAATAAAGTGATTAAGCTCGATAACACGACCAAAGAGGCTCTATATCCTCATTTATTTAGGCTGTAAAATAGCGAGTCAATATCACCTTTCTCATTTTAATGCTCGCGCAGCTTTCATATGACATCATATTTCAGAGCATTTTAGACAATCTCCTCGCTCCAATCATAAGTAGTATAATTACTTATTGATATTTTTACTCTCTAACTATAAGACGACACATACATTATGACTCTACCTGCTTGGCTGACTGCCGTAACTTTTAATGCTGATGGTTTGATTCCTGCAATTGCTCAAGATCACAAGTCAGGCCGTATTTTGATGATGGCTTGGATGAATGCAGACGCATTACAGCTCACCGTACAAACGCAGACCGCGGTTTATTTTTCGCGTTCGCGTGGCAAATTGTGGCACAAAGGCGAATCATCAGGTCATACGCAAACCGTCCACGATATTCGTCTAGACTGTGACGCAGACGTGATTGTGCTAAGCGTGACTCAAGCGGGCGGTATTGCTTGTCATACAGGCCGTGAGTCTTGTTTTTATCAGCGTTTAGATCTATCAGGCCAAACACCTGAATGGCAGACAGTCGATAAAGTATTGAAAGACCCTGCGGATATTTATCATTCTGATAAATCTGCTAGCACCAATGCTGAAAACGAAAATGCTAGCGCGACCATCGACTCTAATAACACTCAAGCGCAAGTCGATAAAGGCTCTGTGCTACAACAGCTCGATCAGGTATTGGCAGAGCGCAAACAAGCCGATGCCGACAGCTCTTATGTCGCCAGCCTATACGCCAAAGGCTTGAATAAAATATTAGAAAAAGTCGGTGAAGAGAGTACAGAGAGCATCATTGCTGCCAAAGATTTTGCTCACTGTGATGAAAATAAAGACAAAGCTGCTTTTGAGGCGGCGCGCCACGAGCTGATCTATGAAGTGGCAGATGTCTGGTTCCATACTTTAGTCGGACTGGCATGGTTTGACATAGAGTCAGACGCTGTACTAAATGAGCTAGGTAGACGGTTTGGCTTATCAGGTATCGACGAAAAAGCGGCTAGATAGTTATTAAGATACAAAAAAAAGCATCGACCCTGTTTGATTATTGTTGATTTCACCTATTTGTAATAACTGCAGGTTATAATATAGCTCTGTTTTATCTCGAATTATATGTGATGCTTTTTTTGATACATAACTTTTTTATCAATTCAAAGCAGGCTTTATCAACACAAAGCAGACATATGAAGACTGAAAACTAAGTCACAAAACCAGGTCACAAGGATACCATTATGGGTAGTTTTTCTATTACGCATTGGCTGATACTATTGGTCGTCGTCGTTGTCGTATTTGGCACTGCAAAACTAAAAAACGCGGGCAAAGATTTGGGCGGTGCGGTTAAAGGCTTTAAAGAAGCGGTCAAAGATGAAAATACAGAGCATGCCAAAAAACGCGTGGTGCTTGACCATGATGGCACGGCCCATACCGACGAGCGCCCAGCAACCACTAAGGTTGATGACAAGCATAATGTATAGCATCTAGACAGTGATAGCGGACCATTATGTTTGATATCGGGTTTTCTGAACTACTTCTCTTTGGCGTAATCGCCCTAATCGTCTTGGGCCCAGAAAAACTGCCACAGGCAGCGCGTACGGCTGGGCAATGGTATGCCAAAATTCGCCGCACCGTCTCCACATTACAGTCTGAAATAGAGGCCGAGCTAGACTTGGCTGAGACACGCCAACAAATGCAAAAAGAGCTGGCCAAAATTCGTCAAACCGAAGCCGATATGAGGCGTGAGATGGCGGAGATGCGCGGCAATATGAAGGCTTTTGAAAGCTCACAAAACCATTCTCTAAAAGCATCAAATGAAGCGGTAGCGAGTGATAGAAATAACAAAGCTGACGACACAAAAAATCATCAGCAATCAGCCATACCAAAAGCATTCGACTACTCTTATGCAACTGACGAGCCACAAGATACTTTAGAGAAAGGTCAGTTATCAAAGCACGGTAACAGCAACGATGATAGTGATATGGCCGCGCCCGTTACTCAAATCCTTAATACCCGACCGTGGGAAAATATGTGGTTCCGTTTGGGTGCTTACGATAAAGCTCGTCGCCTCCCAATGCCACCTTATCTACCGAACTATAAAGCCGATACCTTACTAAATAGCTCGGTAAGTACGCAGACTTCTGATAATAAGCAGGGGACTGACTGATGCAACTACTCAAACGCAAAAAAAGCCGCCAAGAAAAACTCACTGATTCAGATATTCCTGCTTTAAATGGCATTAATCAAGACGGTAAAGCAACAACTGATAGCACTCAAAATGAATCATCAGAGGATGTTTTAAGCGCATTGGGCGATATGCCTATCACTGAGCATTTGATTGAACTACGCCGCCATCTAATCAAAATGTGCGTGGCTGTTTTGATCATATTTTTGGGGTTGGTCGGTTACTCACGTGAGCTGTATAACTTTTTATCGGATCCATTGGTGGCACAGTTGCCTGCCAATTCGACTATGATTGCCACAGATATCACCTCGAACTTTATGGCACCGATACGTTTGACGGTCTTCGTTGCTGCCTTTTTGGCGATGCCTTATATTCTTTATCAGATATGGTCATTTGTTGCGCCAGGTTTATATAAAAAAGAAAAGAGAATCGCTATCCCAGTGCTGCTGTCTTCTATATTTTTGTTTTATGCAGGTGTGGCGTTTTCTTATTTTATTGTGCTCAAAGGGGTCTTAAAGTTTTTTATTCTATTTGCCCCGCAAAACGTACTACCGATGACCGATATCGACAGTTATCTGAGTTTTGCTTTAAAGCTATTTATGGTGTTTGGCTTGACCTTTGAGATTCCAGTTGTGACCTTGCTATTGATATTGGCAGGGATTGTCTCCATTCAGAGTCTAGAGGAAAAGCGTCGTTATATCATTGTGGGCTGTTTTGCTGTGGCTGCCGTGGTCACGCCACCTGACGGGGTATCCATGCTGATGCTAGCAATCCCGATGTGGTTACTGTTTGAGCTTGGGTTATTTTTGGCAAAAATCTTGATCAAAGAAGAACCTAGTACTGACCTGATATCAACAATCAAAGAATAAAGCATTTACCCGTCTGACTTATCTTGTTTTCTTCTTGCCCCACGCGTAAGCTTAGTGCTTATTGTCACGATTGAGTACCACCATCTATGAGCCATTGTTTATCCAGTGGCTTTTTTTGCCCCTTGTGTTTTTAATCACTTCTTGTATTTAGGTAGCTTTATTATGTCCGCATCGATGCCAGCTTATATGAGCGATCCCACTGATGAGCAGCTCGCCGCGCTGAATATGGCGATGGACCAAAAATCATTTAAAGTGGTGGCGTACGCAGGCGCTGGTAAGACCACAACGCTCAAGCTAATCGGTGAGCGTTTGCGAGGTCGCGGACTGTATCTGGCCTTTAACAAAGCGATTGCCAATGATGCTCGTTCAAAGTTTCCACCACATGTCGAGTGCCGTACTTTTCACTCATTAGCTTATCGTCATGTTGCTCGTGATATTACCGCCAAGCTGTCTTTGCCGCGCTTTTCACCTAAGCGCCTCGGTGATGATTTGGGCTTGCAACCTGTGCAAGTGCGTCGGCAAATGGATGGGGTTAATAAATACATTACGCTGACACCAGCACGGTTGTCTCGATTCGTCAGTGACGCAGTAAGTAATTTTTGTAGTACACATGCCAGCTACCCTGCGCCAAGGCACATACTGTTTCCAAGCTGGCTCGATGATTCAGACGCCGAGCAATTACGCGAGATGCTCTACCCTGCCGTTGAACAGCGCTGGCTACAGTCGATCGATGCGCGTCATCCTGCGGGCATCGGGCATGATATTTATCTCAAGCTGTGGGCATTGTCCAAGCCGAGCATCCCTGCGGACTTTATTTTGTTTGACGAGGCGCAAGATGCTGATCCATTAATGATGGGTATCTTGACCCAGCAATCAAGACAAGTCATCTATGTGGGCGATGCGCACCAGCAGATTTATGAATGGCGCGGCGCTGTGAATGCAATGAAAAAACTGCCATTGCCACAGACGTTATTAACGCAATCCTTTCGCTTTGGTGAGCCGATTGCAGAAGTGGCCAATACTTTACTAAAAGCGCTGCAAGAAGACGTACCGCTAAAGGGCAATCCGAACAAACAGTCCTCTACCGATAAGGGAATGGTACATAGTAAAAAAGACGCCATTTTATGCCGTACCAATGCTGCGGCGATGTCGCAATTACTCACAGGGTTAAAGCACGGGCACCGTGTAGCGCTACAAGCAGATACTGATCGCATGCTCAAATTCTGTCAAGCAGCGGAAAACTTAAAAAATGGTAAATCGGCTTATGGTGTACCCGAGCTGGCTTATTTTTATAATTGGGGCGATGTACAAGAGTATGCTGAAACCAACGAGGGTAGCGATCTCAAAACACTAGTCAAACTGGTCGATGATCATGGGACTAATGTATTAAGCCAAGCGGTCAATAGTCTCACTAGTATCGAAAATGCGGATTACGTCATCTCTACCGCGCACAAAGCCAAAGGGCTTGAATGGGGGAAAGTACAACTAGATGATGATTTTTACTACGATGTGACGACCAATGCGGTCAAGATAACTCCAGAAGAGCTGCGCTTGCTTTATGTCGCTTGTACGCGGGCGCAGAGTAATCTAGATATTCATAATATCAAAGACTTGATCTCTGGATTACAGACAGGGAAGAAGGTGATTTTTGGGTCTTAACGTCGTTTTGGTTTTTAGATATTCTGTTGCCATACATCTAATTTACCTTTTGTATATAAGTCAGAGTCATCAGCATAGATTCCGTTCACCAGTTCATTTAAAGTCACTTGATTTAGCTCGCATCTAAAAGGCAGTTTTTTGTGCGACTGGCTAACGGCAGAAATTCTGATTTATCCTGCTTGCTCATCGAACCATGCATAAAATAGCATTTCTGAAACACCACTTTTTCTATGATATAAATTAGCGCATTCACCAATAAACTCTATGACAGAATCTTCGCTCCACTCTACAAGTAGATCTTGGTTAACGCCAAAGCTAACTATGTTTTGCGCTGCTTCCTGATGAATATCTTCAGCACATATCACTACCATCTCTTCTAGCTCTACTAACCACCTTCTAAACGTATTGTGCATATCTTATCCCAAGTAGCTAATATATTTTTAAAGTAGAGTATTTACTGTAGTAATTTTTGGTGTACTAGAGGATAGTATGCTAATACAGTCGTCTGTTCCGATTACTAGATACTCTGTTAATAGGTCTTTTTCAACATAACCTGTTACAAATCCTTCTCGCTGTTTTTCTAAGTCGAACCAACCTCCATCGCTAACCTCCCATAGCCAACCGTTCGGACAATCATCATTCCAAAATTCAACAAGGTTTCCATTATCTAATACTCTAAATCCAATAATATCAGTGAAATCGACGTACACCATTTGCCGTATTTCTTCAGTTGAAAAGAATAAAGACACTCTTAATAACCATGAATCATAACTTATATGATTAATTAACGGTACAACACTATAAAGCGGAATACTTTTGACTGACTCTACTCGTATTTCAGACATAATAAAGTCCTGTTTTAATTTATTAAGGACTATAATACTAGAATGAAATTATTTTACATTTATTAAAAACAGTCCTTTGAATATATGCCTCTATCAGAAAACCTATTTGCCAATCCCGTCCGCCTCCTCGCCCCCATGGAGGGCTTGACTGACCCACTAATGCGCCAAATCTTAACGCAAATTGCAGCAGACTTAGGTCGTCCCTATGATTGGTCAGTCAGTGAGTTTATTCGTATCACGCAGCATGTCTTGCCAGCCCATGTGTTTTATAAATACGTGCCTGAGCTGCATCACGATGCCAAAACGGCTTCTGGTACGCCCATTCATGTGCAGCTTTTGGGTAGCGACGCGCAGCTGATGGCAGAAAATGCCACTTATGCTGTCGAGCTTGGTGCGCCTGCCATTGATATCAACTTTGGTTGCCCTGCCAAGACAGTAAATAGCCATCGCGGCGGCTCGGTGCTACTTGATGAACCTGAGACCATGTATCAGATTATCAGCGCGGTACGTAAAGCGGTACCCGCGCATATTCCTGTGTCTGCCAAGATTCGCTTGGGCTATACCGATACCTCACGGATGGATGACATTCGCGGTGCAATTGCTGCAAGTGGCGCTGACTGGTTGACCATCCATGCACGCACCAAAACCCAAGGTTATAAGCCGCCTGCCTATTGGGGCAAAATCCAGAGTTTTAATGCACTTGATATTCCTGTGATTGCCAATGGCGAGATATGGAGCGCAGCGCAAGCAAATGACTGTATGACTCAGGCAGGCACGTCACATCTCATGTTAGGTCGCGGCGCAGTCACACGACCTGATTTGGTTGCGCAAGTCGATAACCATACTGAAAATCATGATGACAGCGGAAAAAACACGGCAACCTTGCTATGGCAAGATTTGATCGCCCATCAAGTTAAGTTTTTGGAAGGTGAGGCAAAGAACGATGTGGTATTGGTTGGGCGTTATAAACAGTGGCTGGGTATGCTCACCAAAGGCTATGCTGAGGCGCAAATAGTGTGGGAGGGTATCAAGCGAGAGAAAAACAAAGCGGTGATTATCAGTGCACTACAAGCAAGCGTACAATAATAATCACCTGATCATATGTGATCTACTTGGTAAATATAGACGGGTAACGCTATACACTGACTCGTATCGCCAGATAAAACAGCATCAGACAGCATGCCATGGATAGCACCCAGAGAATAGAGCGAAACGTCGATAAGTTGGTGATATAAGCGGTGCAATAACCAATTCGAATGATCACATACAGCCATGCCAACACATTAATGATCGATTGTGGAACGAAAAATAGCATAGCCACCAACACGGCCGCCAAAAACACTGGCAAAGTTTCATAGCTATTTTGCTGCGCAGCATTGGCACGTGCAGCCATTCCAGTTGTGTGCTGAAAAAAATCGCGAGGATGTGCATTATTTATGACCCTAAAGCCGCCAGATACTTTTGCAATTATTGATACAGCCCAAGGCAATAAGCTCGCTACCACCATCGCCAAAATGGCAGACGCAACTTTATCAGAAACCAAGTCAAAAAATGCACTGATCATTATATAAGTCCTTAGCCTGCAATCACTTCAAAATCATGGGTAATATTGACCCCACCTGCGACCAGCATGCGACTGGCTGAGCAGTATTTCTCTGCTGATAGATGAATGGCCTTTTCGACCTGTTTGTCTTTAATGTCTTGACCTGTGACTACAAAATGCAGATGAATATCGGTATAAACAGCTGGTACAGTTTCGGCGCGCTTGGCGGTCAGCTCACAGCGTACATCCGTGACATCTTGACGCGACTTTTGGAGGATTGACACCACATCGTAGCTGGCACAACCACCCAGCCCTAGTAAGACTAGCTCCATTGGGCTTGAGCCTTTTTCTTTGTCCGCATCGATTTGTACATTGTGTCCTGATGGTGACACGCCCATGAACGCTTTGTTCTCTTGCCATGTAACGCTTGCTTTTGATTCTGACATTGTAAATGTTCCTTACTGTAATTGGCATAAGCCTATTTTTATTGTTTGAAATATATGCAGCTTGGCTAGTGTAGCATAAGCCAAAGCAAGATTTGATAAAGCCATTGTTTGGCTATCGTGTCGTGAGAAAACAATTTCTTGGTTTTACTCTCTTCTTCAATAAATGATTTGAGTACTCTGCAATTGTCGTTACTCACATCGATATTTATCAAATTTTTATTTGAAAAACCTACAAAAGTCTGTTTGTAAATAATTGATTTTAAAAGGTAAAACTCGTGAAACATTTTATAGCAAAATACTGTTACACATTCTGCTCGTTTCTTGGTTTAATGACGGTAATGAATCTTGTTTTTAGCTGATATTGATAACCATCACCTTATAATAATTATGATTGCTATCGCAGTATCAAATGAAAACAGGCTATTTTTAAACAAATTAAAAAGGTTTAGTCATGATAGATGCAGACGGCTTTCGCGCCAATGTCGGCATCATCTTGGCAAATACACAAGGGCAGGTTCTGTGGGCAAAACGTATTGGTCACAACGCTTGGCAATTTCCGCAGGGTGGTATCGACCGCGGGGAGACGCCGATGGATGCAATGTATCGCGAGCTCTGGGAAGAGGTCGGTTTACACCCGCGTCATGTGGACTTATTGGCAGTCACTCAAGACTGGCTGCGATATCGTCTGCCAAAACGTTACGTACGCCATGGCCAGCACCCCTTATGTATTGGGCAAAAACAAAAATGGTTTTTGCTACGCTTAGATGAGCCGAATACCCAACATATCCGCTTTGATGAAGGGAAACCTGAGTTTGACCATTGGCAATGGGTCAGCTACTGGTATCCACTCGGACAAGTGATTCACTTCAAACGAGGCGTGTATCGTCGCGCCCTACAAGAGCTGGTACGTGAGCTACCCTTAAAGCAAGAGCTGATCTTGCCTGAGCAAAGCAATCATTTGATTCAGTCTTAATCAGTAAAACGTACTTTTATTGTTTGTCATATTACAAAAAGCCTGTATCCAGTGATGCAGGCTTTTTTGTGTGAATGGTTTTAATAATGATGTATAGGTTCTCGTGAAATCAGTAGAAATTATCACTGACATTGAATAATAAGTTTTGGGGCTGTCCTAGATAACTAGTTCAAACCCTGTTTAATCCATTGTTTTAATTGTAGTAATTGCGACTTTGGGTCACTGTGATTAAAACGCCACTCACATTCCTTTAAATAGAGGTGAAAATGCTCTTTTGGAACCCCGTTAAACTTGCGTAGATGCCGTTTAGCTTGGTTCCAGAAGTTCTCTATACCATTAATATGATTCTTGTCATTAACAAAGGTTTTGGAGTGGTTGATGAGATAATGAGTAAACTCACTGACATCTAATGCGTTATAGCTTTTAAATGAGTCAGTATAAACAATGCTATCAGGCTTCACTTACGCTTTAATAGGCCAAACACGGGC
>NZ_FNAL01000028.1 GCF_900101915.1 Psychrobacter pacificensis
ACGAGTACAGGATCAAAGCTGCTATCACGGTCTCTTGGGGTAGAGATCTCAAGATCGCCTGTGTCGCTACGGACGGTTTTTTTAGTGTGTCCATTGCGCTTATTAGGCTTGTCTGCTTTCTCATGCTTGGGGTAGCCGAGATGGTCTTCCATCTCAGCTTCAAGGGCAGTATCGATAAACGACTGCATGAGCTGCTTTTGAAAGTCTTTGATGTCATCGAAGCTGTTCATGCTACCAGCCATTTGCTCGGCCAGTTTTTTAATGTCAGATTGAGTAGTCATTGCTTATTCTCCGGTTAATGGATTATAAGCAGTTACACAGAGTTTGGGAAAGGCTCCAATGGTCATTTGGAAGCTTTATACGACTACTAGTAAAATACCTATCGAATATTATAGTTATCAACTCTTGTAATGTGATAACGCTTTGTTCATGAAAGTATTGAGGAAGTTTAAAACTACGAGTTGATATCAAACTATAAAAATTTGAAGAGTCCAATCTTCTATATATTATTTCTTCTAAAACATTATTATTTAATCTGTATAAAAAAGATAGGAAGACCATTAAAACTTGCTCGATTACATAAGATTGACTTTTTCCTTTATCTTCAAAAACTATCAACGTCTCTATACAACGTATAACCTGTTCAATATTCCGAAGCGATAGCGTGCTAATATCAATAAACAATGGGATTTGGTAGATAAGTTTGTTTTCTTTAAATTCTTGTGAAATTACATTACTGTCCTGTATAACTCTTCTAAAATAAGTCACATTATTACTAACTGAACGGTTTTCTTCATCTTTATTGGTCGTTGGTAGGTTGATTTGATACTTAAAAAATTTATAAAGATAACTATGCGAGTCCGTTTCGCTACCATAGCTATGTTTTATAGTGGCTTTAAGCTGCTCAGCATTGGTAATTAATATAATTTGTACATTATCTACATCAAACACATGCTTGATGGTCTCTAACATCATCACTGCAAAATCTGGACGACATCGGTCAAGCTCGTCAATGAGTAAAATGATAGGGTTTGTGGAAGCAATATCTGATAGAGCATCGCGCAATGTCGATAAATTCTTTTCCGCTTCTACTTGATCTTTAATCATAGACTCAAGTGACTGGTCGATAAGAGATTTTGACCCATCCTTTATTTCTTCCACTCCGTCTGCTAGTGCATCAGGAATATCTGCCGCATATCTACCGAATGCAAATCCTAATCCTGCTTTGAGACCTATACCAGAAATAAGCCTTAGGTAAGGGACTGCATTTTTTATAAAATTCTTTCGCTTGTCGTCTTTTTCATCGTAAAAACTAGCCACCTCAGCTATAAGTGTTAAGAGCGGCTCATTGGCATGATCAGCTTGAAAAGCATTTACATAACCAACCTTATAATCATTCGGATTATTCTCCTCAATCAGATTTTTTAGTTTAAAACAAAACTCTGTCTTTCCTGTACCCCATTTACCGTCAATGATAAGTGGTGATACTTCAATATCTGAATCTAATAGCTTAATGATTTTCTCAGCGATAGGCTCACGTGTAAACTCATCTCTTTCATGAAAAGTGAAATCTTTCATTAAATTGTAATCTGTCATTACTTATTCTCTATATTTGTATTTTTGACATACGATACTTATGTTATACAGAGAATAAAGACATAAAAAAAGCCCACAAGGGCTTTTATATAGGCAATTATTTTTTGAGTAATGAGCCTTGAACCAAACCTACTTCCGATTCTTCCGCGTTTTTAGACGACGTAAGCGTTTTTCTTCCTCGCGGGCTTTTTTCTTTTCTTCAGCAGCGATGCGTTGTTCGGCGACGACGATTTCTTCTGCTTCTATCATCGCTGGTGTTTCTAGCGTGATACGACCAATTTTTGCGCTACGTAGCTCATTGATGAGAATCTCAGACATACGGTAGGTGTCGACCTGATTGCCCGAACGCACACAGCCGCGATTACGACCTGCCACTTCAAAGAACTCCCAATCGGTCTTGGGTAACTCGTCAATTTTATAGCGGGTTTTTAGCAACTCAGGATAGGCGTGCATCAAATACTCAGCGGTATAGCTGGCGACATCAGCAAAATCAAAAGCGGTATCACGGATACCGCCCGTCGCTGCCAGACGATAGCCAGAGTTTTCGTTTTCGACCTTTGGCCAGAGCATACCGGGTGTGTCATAGAGCATGATGTCATCGTCAAGCTTAATCAGTTGTTGCGACTTGGTTACCGCTGGCTCATCGCCTGTTTTTGCCACGGCGCGACCTGCTAACGTATTGATCAGCGTTGATTTGCCCACATTTGGAATACCCATAATCATCGCTTTGATTTGACGACCAGTCCCGACTTTATTGGGGACGAGGTGTTTGCAGATGGCGATGATGCGTTTTACGTCATTGGCTTTTTCAGTGTCGCAAGCAATGGCTTTAACCCCATCTTGCTGCTCAAGATGATCCATCCAGATTTGGGTCAATTCAGGATCGGCAAGGTCAGCTTTGTTCAGGATTTTGATAACAGGCTTTTCACCGCGCAGTGCAGCAACCATTGGGTTTTCACTACTATAGGGAATACGCGCATCGATGACCTCGATGACCACATCCATCTGCGGCATGATTTCTTTGATTTCGTTACGGGCTTTGTTCATATGCCCAGGGAACCACTGAATACTTGCTCTCTTATCCATCTGCTTTCATAACCTTTTATAAAAAATGCTAAAAGTAAAACAATCAATGTTTACTTTCTAATGGTGTCCAGTTTACTACAGAACCACCTTGCTCACGGGACAATTTCACTCGACCAAATCTATCACTATTCTTTAGTATGGTTTTCTATTTCCTCGTGCGCTGGTGGTAAAGGCGCCAAATAGCCTATCAATAGTATCAAGCTGCCCGCGCCAAGGAAGGATATCACTCGCCAAATCGCTTCGGTCTGTGACAAATCGACTAAGACCAGCTTGAGGACGACAATGCCTAGTAGACCAATACCCATAAACCAAAGCGCGCGCTGCCAATAGCGGCTGGCAAGGATGGTGGCGACCAATGCTAAGAGCGTCCATAAAATTGTCAGTCCTGTTTGCACCTGCTCGCTTTGCCATGCGCCGCCTTGAATACCAGTACCGTCCCAAAGCGGTGTACCGATAAAGGCGTGTAGCGTTCTAACCAACATGCTAGATATCAGCCAAAAGCCAATAAGCCCCAGAACTATTAGCAAACTATCAGTATTGAATAGCTGTTTGGTTTTGGTGACTGTATCTGATGGGATAGGGTTTTTGTCTCGGTGTCGCTGGTTTATATAATAAAGACTAAAACCAACCGATAGCGTCAGCCAAGAGGTGATGTCGTATAGGTTAAATAATGGAAAATAAGACAATCCCCAAATCACACCATCATATGACCAATTGGTAAGAACAACCCAAAGTAGGGCAATGGGAGCAAAAATGGCAGCGCAACCTAATAGTGCCTGTTGCCAGTTAAACCAATACAGCAGGCCTTGTTCTGAAACTTTATTAGTCGATGTGTTTTCTTCATTTTGTCTCATATAACGATGATTGAGCCATAATCCAGACAATATGAGTGTCGCTGAAAACAAGATAGCCATCACGCCATCAGAGTCTGGTAGGCCATAATGCGCCGCGGCAGCAATCAGTAACAGCCCTGTACCGAGCCAGCTTACCTCAGTATAACGTGCCGTGTTTTTATTATCAGACCAAGTTTTTAGCCATAGCTGGCCTATCAGTAACCAGCCAATTATCAAACCTATGAATACCAGCCATTCCGCTGTTGCCCATGTTAGATTTCGCTCGAATTTTTGTGGCAGTTGCAGTATTAGCATGAAATAAAACAATAACAATAATCCACGACTCAGCTGTCTAACCTCCGCCCACGGACGATAACGGTTGATGACCCAATAGGCGGCCAGGCTGATGAGTGCTGACAGCGCAATGACTGTCGTATCTGATTGCCAACTATCAAACCAATGATGCAAATCAAGTATCAGCACTTGTAGCATCCACGCTATCGCTGTCAATGTTAAAAACTTTATTAATCTAGGACTGTGCCAGACGAGTTTGAACGCATGGCTTTGATGACTGATAGCGTTCAGCCATTGCTGTGCCGCTTGATCATTGATACCCAGTGCATGAGCATAATTGGTCATCATATCTGATGGGTTGTCACGCTTTTGTACCTTTGTGGTAGAAGGCGTTATAGCATCACGATTTTGCTTATTACTGTTATCTAGCTTATTCATTAATATCGTAGGGGAGTTGCTAGCGCGTAAGATAAAAACGGTCGCCAGATAAGCAATTGCTGAAATACTAAAGGCTAAAACGGGATAGTCGTTGCTAGAGAATATCGCTGTTGTCATTAGCATGCCAATGCTGATGAGTTGCAATAGTAGACCAAATAATACTGACCACGACCGCAATGAACGCCTGCCAAACCAAACCAGAGCAAGTCCCTGTACTGACCAACCAAAGGCAATCCATTCCGCATCTAGCGCCAGCGGAATCATCAGCGCCAAAAACCCAAATCCTAAAGCCAGCATGCCTTCAGTGATTAAGGCATAGCGCTCACTGCGCTGGATAAACAACCAGCCCAGCCCAAGGTAGACAGTCGCCAAAATCGCGCTAGTGATGGTCAAGGCATTAGGAATCTTATCAAGTAAAGCAGAAAGTAAGCCGAAAGACAGAAGCGGTACTGAAAACAGTAAGCCAGTATCGATGGGAAATAAATAGGCATTGTTGCCTACGGTAGATTTATCTAAACGCTTGATATTATTTGTACTATCGATATGGCTAAGGGCTTTTTCGCTAAGTGCGTTGTAGGCAATAACTTGTTGCGCATAACGAATGACCACAAACAAGTAAAGCAACCAATGCAATGTAATAAGCAAAACCAATGGCCAAAGCTGCGTCTCAATAATTGGATCAAGATTCTGCGTGCTGCCCCAATAGTAGGCCAATCCAAACGTGACAATTACGCCAAATAGATTCAGTATCTTCCATGGACGATAATGAGCAATCACAGCAATCGTGACATTCAATAATAGGTAGTAGCTGAATAAGGCGACTAAGCTACCAGTATCTTCACTGGTCAAAATCGGCGCAAAAAATCCACCAGACAACGCTAACAACGCGAGCGGAAAAGCGTTTTGGCGTACAGCAAGGGCAATGGTCACAGCAGACAATAATCCAAGCCCAATAAAGCTTGGAATACTTGGCATGATTTCATAAACACTATAAGCAAAAAAGGTGCTCAAATATGTAATCGCTAAGCCTGCGCCCTGTAGCGTAATCCCATACGAAAAGCGTTTTGCCGTGAGCTTTAACCCAAGTGCTGCCAACGTAAGCCCCGCGATGCCAATTGCTACGAGCTTTGTGGTAATTGAAATTTCGATATATTCGCTGAGTAACCGCAGCAGTAGCACTACGCCTACTAGCAGCACCAATACGCCGACCCGAACGACGAGATTGCCACCGAAAAACCAGTTTTTGATTGAATGAATGAGCGACGTCACAATAGGTAGTGAGCGTTCATCAGGCTCAATCGGCGCATTTGCTATTTTATTTTTGGTCGGAGTTGGCGTAGTAACAGGCAGTGGTGGTGGCAATGATGTAAATGACAGCGTTGAAAGATTATCTATAGACCGCTGTTGTGAATCAAAAATTGCATGCTTAGCAGCATCATTTTTAGTAGTATTGCCTTCACTAGCGCTCGCGCGCGTATAAACACGCTCATCAGCCAAATGGGTAGATGAAGCGTTCATACTGCGATTTTTTTGCTGTTCAAGTTCAGCCTGTAGTTTTGTCACATCGCGGCGCAGATGCGCAATTTGTCGCTTTATCTTGGTGTATAGCGCGACTACCACGATCAATAAAATTGTAAAGGCCAGCCAACCCAACTGGGTTACCAATAGATATAACATCTTCGTCGCTCAATCCAATTGATAGTAATGTGATAATGACGTGATTTGCTAAGAAGCACAAGACCGCACTGATTACTTACCCAAAAGCTCATCAATAAAATAAGACTGAAAATAAAAAGGCAGCTTAATAGTTAAGCTGCCCTTCTTTATGAGTTTTATACCAGATCTTTTTTATGCCAAGTTTGCTTTCATAAACTCAAGCATATTTTCCCAACTTTGCTTAGCAGCGGCTTCGTTATAGCCAAGGTCCACTTCATTTTTTTCAGCACGCTCATCGGCATGTGGATTGGTAAAGCCATGCTTAGCATTGTCATAGACATCGATAGTGTAATCTACGTCAGCTGCGTCTAGCTCTGATTTTAGGCCTTCGATGGCATCCATTGATACCATTGAGTCATCACGGCCATGCGCGACCAGTACTTTTGCAGTGAAGTTTTTGTCTGCTGGTTGTTTTGGCGTTGGGTTACCATGGAAGGTAGCGACCGCTTTTAGTGGCATGCCTTCGCGAGCCATGTCTAGGACGACTTTACCGCCGAAGCAGTAACCGATTGCCGCGAGCTTGTCACCGTCAACTGATAACTGATCGCTAAAGTCGTTCAAAATCAAGCGGCAGCGTGCCATCAGCATGTCTTGATCATCAAGCACTTGCTCCATCCACATGTTAGCTTGCGCCGCATCGGTGGTGAGTTTGCCTTCGCCATAAACGTCCATTGCGACCGCTGCATAGCCTGCTTCTGCCAAACGCTCTACTACTGATTTTGGATGATCGACCACGCCCCACCATTCTGGTGCGACCAAAATACCTGCTGCTGGGTTATCATCAGAAGCGTTGTCTGGTAGTGCCACATAGCTGATAAGTTCAACACCATTTTCGGTGGTACTGATTAACTCGAAAGTCTTAACTGACATAGGATTGTCCTTTTTTATGTTATGAGTTTTAATTATTCGTCGTTTTGATTATTTGTCATTGTGATGGTTCGTTTTCTAACTCGTACTACCTTAACGCCCATATCTAGCAAAAACAGCTATAATAGTGTAACGCTCTTTATCAAAATGCTACTGCGACCCTATGACTATAAATTTCTTAAACAAAAATGATGAACAATCAGGCTTGCATTCAGGCGTCAATCCAGATGCTAAGCTTGAGCAGTCGGTAAGTTTATTTCCTGATAATGCTGACACTGATTCTAGGTCTGAGCCACTACGCCCGCAGTTTTGGTCGCGATTTGCCTTAAACGAGCTAAACCATAGCGAATGGGAAGCATTGTGTGATGGCTGCGGCAGCTGCTGCTTAATCAAATACATCGATAATGATGATGACGAAGAGCTGGTCGAGTATACCGATGTGACGTGCCAGCTCATGGACTGTGCGACAGGCTATTGCCAACATTATGCGACGCGCCAAGAGCATGTACCAGATTGTATTCAGCTGACCATGGACAACTTGCCCAACATGATGTGGCTGCCATCGCATTGCGCCTACAAGCGGTTGTATAAAGGGCAGGGGTTACCAAGCTGGCATCTGTTATTGACTCAGGATGCGGTAGTCACCCAGCACGAGATGCGTGCGGCCAATGTGGGTGTCGCTGGCCGCTGTGTGTCGGAGATTGGTATGTCTGATGAAGAAATGGAAACCCGAGTGGTTAATTGGGTGAATCCATAGTTTATTATTTGCTGATATAAAGGGTTATGATCTAAGGATTGGAATATGAATAAAATTTGCCGTACAACAAGTTTGATATTCAGTGCTGCTTTTTTGTCAATCGGCTGCTCAAATATTGCTCATTTGTCTGAGACCAATTCTCCTACTTCTCAAACGGCGCAAGCTATACCTGTAAAAGGTGTATTAACATCTGTGAGTGCGCCTACATTAGACGCGCCAGTTGTGGTGGATTGGCAAAAGATAGAGGCAGCCGCAGATAAAAAATATGAAGACGAGCCATTGGCTGACTATTATCTGAATATTTTATCCGAGGAAGAAAGGAATGGTGCGCCTTGGTTTTATGCACAAGATTTTAATGTTTCTATTGAAGAGGCACAGGGTCGATTATTATTGCAAGGAATTAGCTCGCCGCTGATTAACTCAATCACAGAGCATTTAGGCGCAAATGTTGCCGCCGTTTATTATGACAATAATGACCCTGATGAGTTTTCTATTAAAGTGACGACACTAACTAAAGTTAAAGCCGTCCCGCCAAAATACGTGTATCACTTTAAGCAAAAGGAATTTGAAAACTATTCTTTTCCTATTTATATCCAAGCCATTAGTGATAAAACGCATCAGCAGATTGTTGCATTGCAAGAAAAAGCGTGGCCTGAGATATTAAAGCGTTATCCTGACGCTCAAAGTATTGGCTTTAGCCCAATGACCAATACTATCAATGTGACGATTTACCGACCAACCCCCAACGAAACCGAGCGCCAACGCATAGAAAATGAGTTGACTGAGCTCGTTGGCTATCGTGTGATCGTTGAGTTTACCAAAAATCGCATAACCACGGTTTAATGGTCAGGGCTATTTAATATGTTATCAATACTATTCATGAGAGCTCTGAGCCGCTGATTTGGCCTGTGCTTCAGCACTAGATTGGGAGTCGGCCAGTAAAGGGATTGGAATATCTTGACGAATTTGCCGAGAAAACTCACGGCTATTGGCAATAGAGTGCAGGTTGTTGAAGCCCATAGATTTTGGATTGATATGGGTGCGCTCATACCACGTATCCATCGACCAAGGCTGGTTTTGTTTTTCAGGCGCAGAATCCAGCATACCGACATCATATAGATAGTTTGGTAGCCAACCAGAGACCCAAATTCGATAATCCCACGGCAGGCGATCACCACTAACGATACGCGCCATATAAAAGATAATATTAGTACAGTTACTCGTCAATGTGTTGTACCAAGCGGGTTTAGTATTGAGCTCATCCATTGCCGTTAGGTAAGATTCAAACAACGATCTCACCTCATGTTGCTGCAAATTGCTGATAGGAAACAGATAGACTTGCTCACCGCGCGCGTTGCTACGCGTATAGATAATATCGCGCTCTTCGGCGGCAATCAGGCTCAGCTCATACCGTCTAAAAAATCCCGCCAGTGCCGAAAACGACTCGCCATTTTCTTTACGAATCTCAAATGAGAAGGCAAGTGGTCTATCGTCTTCAAAGCGAAAACTGACCAAAGTATGAGCAATCAGTGGCCCCATCCAATAAGAGTTGGTTACATCAACGCCAGAGAGTTTAGATAAATCAATCGTGCGCGTCTCCCAATGCTCTGTGGCGTCCTTGTCTGTGCGCCAATCAAAATTACGGACATTGGTTAAGGTAATCAAATCAGGGTTGGTTGCATCGCGCTCATAAGCCACTTGCTGCTCGACCTCAGCCATCCAGTCGCGATTTTTCTGGGGTTCGATAGAAAAAAACCAGCCTAGACCTATGAGCCAAGTTGCTCCATATAAGCCAATGAGGTATCTAGTCGCTGTGTTTTTATGAATTGATTTTTTATTAGACAATGAGACACTGAGCAGTATCTTTGTGACTGTATGCCAATAACGCATACTTAGCAGCGCAGCTAATATACCCACGATGATGAGTGTTGCAAGCCAAGTGAGTACAGAGCTTATCCCGTACTGATACCAAATCGCTAATAGCAACCATATTGCTGATAGCAATATTGTGATAGCAATCAAAAAAATAACAAGACGATGTCGCCATGTCGGTCTTGGTGGTTTGTTATCTGCTGATCTGTTGTCCAAATCGCGACTGACAGAATGGCTATCTGCAAGCTGGCTGCGTGAACGCGACGATAATAAGCGGTAAAAAACGGAGCGTAGCGACATAAGGTTTGTTTTGATAAATAATGGCTTTGACCATAGCAAAGTTTATAACACACTGACAATACAATTTGAGTGAATTTGTCGTTGAATGTCGGTGAGGCTTGCGATAAAGTGAAGCTAAATTGTGCTGGTATGTCTGTTGTTTGCTACACAGATAATGATAAGCTCGCTGTTTTATTTGGCGCTTTTGTCCCCATCTAGGCTCTACTTATTTTATGAACGGTTATTCTAATTGCCATTAACTAAAGAGGTTAAATCACACCACCATGTCTGACGACACTCCCAGCCCGAGTAGTTGGTCGATGCGCGGCTTAAAACGCTGGCTATCGACCGCCCCCGAAACCCGTGATGAATTGATTCGTCTGGTACAAGACTCGCGCCAGTTTTTAGAGCCCGATACGGTCGATATGTTAGAAGGCGTGCTCGATCTGCCGGCGACACAAGTGCGCGAGATCATGACGCCAAGGCCGCAAGTGATTGGTCTGCACGAAAGCACTAGCCTTGACGAAGTGATGGACATCATTCTTGATACGACGCACTCGCGCTATCCTGTTTTTGATAGTCAAGATGATGATGCCGTTATTGGCATCCTATTAGCAAAAGATTTGATTCCTATTCTGGTGCACATGGTACGCAACCAAGAAGACAAAATCGATAGCAAACGTCTAAAAGACTTGGTGCGCCAGCCATTATATATCAGTGAAACAGCTCGTTCAGATACTCTGCTGCGCTCATTGCAGCGCACGCAAGTGCATATGGCGATCGTCGTTGATGAGTTTGGCAACTTTGGTGGTGTCGTGACCATGGAAGACTTGTTAGAGGAGATCGTTGGTGACATCGTTGATGAGCATGATGACTTTGATGAAGACAGCGATATTAATAATATCGTCCCTGATCCCGAAAAGCCAAACACATGGCGTGTCCAAGCATCCACGGTGATTGAAGACTGTAATGATGAGCTTGGCAGTCGTTTTGATGATACCGATGTCGACACGATGGGCGGTCTGGTCATGCAAGCGCTCGGTTTCGTTGGTGATTTGGAGGGTGAGAGCGTGGTGATAGATGATTGGCAAATCACCATCACTGGTGTTGAGGGGCGCTTTATCCAAAATCTAGAGCTGACCAAAACCAATGGGGATCAGCAGATATTGATAGGCAGCCATTAATTTGTTTGTATTCCCATAATCAATAATTAGTGATAAAACATTCTTAGCATACCCAATAAAAAACACGATGAACCATCGTGTTTTTTGCTTTCTGCCTTTTGTATTTTGGTATGAGACTTTCGCTACGCAAATTTACCCACTGATGGGTTTTGACTGGTATCATGGGTGGATTTTATTTATGGTCCTGCATAAAGCATTATGCAGTCAGTTTTTGCTTGGGTTTTGTCTCAGTGCTGAGCTGTAAAATTTTGAAAATATGGTTTTGGATAACTGCTATGCGTCTGTCTACTGTTGATTTACAAAAACGCCTGAACCCTGAACAGCCAAAAGGCTTACATCTGGGACTGACGGTACTGATTGCTTTGCTGGCAGGAGGCGCTTTCACACTTGCGCTCGCACCTTATGGTATTTGGCCAGTTGCATTAGTATCACCTGCCATTTTATATGCGTTGTTGATGCCGGATATGACAGGTCGGCGCGCCTTTCTAATTGGTCAGGCATACGGTACGGGGCTTTGGTGTGTGGGTGCGTTTTGGTTGTACACATCTATCCATGTCTATGGTTCGACGCCCGTATGGCTTGCGCTGATTATGATTGCGCTGATGGGGCTTGGCATGGGGCTGTTCCATGGCTTTTTGGCGCTGATTTTTAATCGAGTGGTTGGCAAACAGCCATTGTCTTTTGCTGCGCTTTGGGTACTCCAAGAGTGGATGAAAACGTGGCTATTCACAGGCTTCCCTTGGCTATTCGTCGGTTACGCGTTTACGGAGCAGTATTGGTTGTCATCCTTGGCGCCTGTTGCAGGGGTGTTTGCGGTTTCTTTTGTGGCGGTATTATTGGGAGCCAGCGTCGTTGAGTTACTACGTCGCCGCGCAGGCTATATGATTCCGTCAATTGCCTTATTGGTGGTTAGCTGTGCGTTATGGCTGATCAATCCGCAATGGACCAAACCAAAAGGCACGCCTGATTTGTCCGTGTCTTTGATTCAAGGCAATATCCCGCAAGATCTAAAATGGCTTACTGAGTATCAAATAGAAACCCTAAAAATCTACGCAACCTTGACTCGCGATGAGTGGGGGCGTGACATTGTGCTGTGGCCTGAGTCATCGATTCCGATGTTTCAGACAGAAGCGGTTGGTTTTATCAATGAAATGGTCAAAATGGCCAAAGAGACGGACACGGCATGGGTGACGGGCATCCCTTATAAGGACGAAGCCGCGTTTGATGCCAGTAAAGATAAATATGCGCCGTTTTATAATAGTGTGGTGGCGCTAGGGGCTCAGGCAGATGGCTTGTATAAAAAACAGCGTCTGGTACCCTTTGGTGAATACATTCCATTTGAAGGGGTGCTTGATATCCTGCCAAATCTGGCAGGTAGCCAAGATATCATGAGCTATAGCCGCGGTAGTGACCAACAGTCACCGCTACGAGTGCGCGGTCATAATTTGGGCGCTGCTATCTGCTATGAAGTGGCGTATCCAGATACCACGCGCAAAAACGCGATTGGCACAGACTTTTTATTGACCATCTCAAACGATGCGTGGTTCGGTACGTCGGCAGGCCCGCTACAGCATCTACAGATGGTACAGATGCGCGCGCTCGAAAATGGTCGCTGGTTTATGCGTGCGACCAACACGGGGGTGACAGCTATCATCGACCATAAAGGTCGCATCGTAGCGCGTGCTCCGCAGTTTGAGCGCACCGTACTACGCGGTAATATACAGGCGCGCGTTGGTAATACGCCGTTTATGCGTTTTGGCCAATATCCTATTTTGTTTATTATGGCGCTACTGCTGATACTGAGTTACTTGGGTAAGCGTCCTAAGAAGTTAGTACGTTTGGGTAAATAACTGTCATCAACGCTAAAAGCGAATAGTAAAATTGATGATAATAAACCCTTTAAATACTTAAGGGTTTTCACAAATCAGTATAAATTGCGATATAATAGGTCAATATTTCAAATATTTTGTGCAAGGTGGATAAGGTATGTCAGAAGGTATCGTCAATAACAATCCAAAAAAAGAGCTGTTATACACTCTAGGTGGCATTGCCTTGTTTTTAGGTATTGTCTTACTTATTGGTATTTCTGCGTTTTTGCGTCCAGCAGGCGAGCACATCACGGCGACGCCAACGGAAGCATCAGAAGCGGCTGATGAGGCAGAAGCCATTGCTACCGAAGACGCTGCTGCCCCAGCTGAAGCAAATGCTGAAACAGCACCAGTAGATGCAGCAGCATCTGATACGGCTGCAGATGCAACCGTCACCCCAGCGACAGATGCAGATAGTGCAGTCGTCACTGCAGAAGCAGGTACAGCGACCGCTTCTGGTACAGTAAGCCAAGCGGCTGTTGCCGATGCTGATTTAACTGCTGAGCAAGCGGATGGTGACTTAGATGCTGGGGATGCTGGGGATGCTGGCACCGCCGCTGATGACACAGCAGTAGCGCAGTAATTTTTGACATTGCAATTGATAGTTTATATAGCAAAAAACGACTCTTAAATGAGTGGTTATTAAAGTCTCTACTAGCAGTAATATCAATACGATAGGACTGCATTGAAGACCACAAAAAAGCTCGTTCTCTGGGATTGAGAGCGAGCTTTTTTGTGGGTGTTTGTGTAAGTTTTAGCCAACTTTTTCTTTACTTGGGTATAACCAAGTGAAACAATGTTCCGCCTATATGACCGCTTATCGGAATAATTAGGCATTTGGTCATTACCAAAATAACCTTTAAAGGAATAAAGTTGTGAGTACACAATCAAAATCAGAAGCTAGTGCGGCTGAGCTGCAAGCACTAGACAATGGCTTTATGGGTCATCCTGCGCCATTACGCTCGTTGTTTTTTACTGAGATGTGGGAACGTTTCTCTTACTATAGTATCCGTCCGCTACTCGTGCTATTTATGGTAGCAACAGTAAGTAGTGGTGGTTTTGGGTTTGATGAAGTCACGGCTTCTGCTATCTATGGTATTTTTGCTGGTTCATTATATTTGGCAGCCGTACCGGGCGGTTGGCTAGCAGATAACTGGCTGGGTCAAGAGCGTGCCCTGTGGTGGGGTAGTATTGTGATTGCCCTTGGTCACTTATGTATTGCGCTTTCTGCCATGTTTGGTATGACGCTGTTTTTCGTCGGTTTGATCTGTATCGTTTTGGGGTCAGGGCTATTTAAGACCTGTATCTCGGTAATGGTAGGGGCTTTGTATCCTAAGGGTGACTCTCGCCGTGATGGCGGTTTTACCTTATTTTATATGGGTATCAATATTGGCGCACTCTTGGCGGCGCTCATCGTTGGCGTATTCAAAGAAAAAGGCATGTGGCACGTCGGTTTTGGCGTTGGTGGTTTAGGGATGCTCGTATCCTTGCTTACCTACCGCTTTATCGCCCGCAAGAACTTGACGCGTTATGCGCAGGCCAAAGGTGTCGATGCCGAGTGGGAGCAATCCAATGATCGCTACAAAAACATTGGCCGTTGGGTAGGTGGTTTTGTTGCATTGTTGGTCGCTGCGGTGCTGTTAATCTCTACGGGTATGGTGTCATTCAATCCTGAGATGGTGGCGGAGTATATGACCTATATCATTGCAGCCGTCGTCATCCTTTACTTTGCCATTATGTTTATTTCACCGCGGTTGGATAAGACGGACAAACTGCGCTTGCTGATCTGCTTTATTTTAATCATTGGCTCGACGCTATTTTGGTCAAGTTTTGAGCAGCAGCCAACCTCTTTTAACCTATTTGCCGATCGTTATACGGATCTAAATGTTATGGGGTTTGAAATACCAAGCATTTGGTTTCAGTCGCTGAACCCACTATTTATTTTAATATTGGCGCCTATCGTTAGTATTATCTGGGTCAAGCTGGGTAACCGAGGTCTTGAGCCGAGCAGCATGGCGAAATTTGCACTCGGTATGCTACTTGCCGCCGCTGGTTTTGCCTTGATGATTTTTGCCTCAAAAAGCATCTTAGCGCCTGGTGCTGGCTTAGCATCGCCTTTATGGTTGGTGGGAAGTCTGCTGTTATTGACCCTTGGCGAGCTTGCGCTTAGCCCGGTAGGTCTGTCATCAATGACCAAGCTTGCACCAAAAGGCATGCAAGGTCAGATGATGGGGTTGTTCTTTGCTTCTATTGCGATGGGTAACTTGGTTGCGGCCTTCTTTGGTGGTCATGTCTCAGCGGACAAAATCGAAGGTTTGCCGACCTTGTTTACTACCATGACGATCTTCTTGGTAGTCTCTGCTGTGATACTGTTGGTATTGGCCAAGCCTATCAATAATATGCTGCAAAAAAGCGAGCATGCTGACGAGGTAAGCCAATAAAGACAGATAACTGGTGTATGCAAATCCTCTATCATGCCCGTAGAATCAGTCCATAACTCATGATAAGACGTGTTACCATAACTGGCAGCACGTTTTATTATTTCAATCAGTGAGATATTTTTTAGGCTATTGAAAGCCTACATTCTGCCCAAACATCTAGTTATGTTCTACTGCAATACTATCAAGCAGCATCTAATAAGACGACTATTCATAGTTGCTACTCACCTCTCGATTTCTAAATAATTTATCTAAAATAAATAAGGACACATTCAATGAACAAACAAATCATCCAAGCGCGTATCGATACGCTACGCAAAACACTAGTGGCTCAAGACCTCACTGCGATCATCATACCCTCTGCCGATCCACATCTGTCTGAGTATTTGCCAGAGTATTGGCAAACCCGTCAGTGGCTATCAGGATTTACGGGTTCAGTAGGGACGCTTGTCGTGACGGCTGATTTTGCTGGTCTATGGACGGATAGCCGTTATTGGGTACATGCCGCTGAGCAGCTAGAGGGTACGGGTATCACGTTGGAGAAGCTGGCACCTGGTCAACCAAATCATATCGACTGGCTGGCCGATCATTTGCAAGAAGGAAATAGCGTGGCAGTTGATGGTAATGTGCTCTCTATCGCTGAGCAAGATCGACTATTGAAGGCATTTGATGCCAATGATATTACCTTGATCACTGAACGTGATGTATTGACGAGCGTTTGGACAGATCGTCCAGCACTGCCAGATGCCAAATTGTATGCACATGATGAGCCGTTTGTTGCGCAGTCTGCGACCTCAAAGCTTGCAGCAGTACGCGCAGGCATGAAGGATGCTGGCGCAACCCATCATCTGCTCTCAAGCTTAGATGACATCGCTTGGCTGACGAACTTGCGCGGTGCTGATGTTGATTATAACCCAGTGTTCTTAGCACATATGCTGATTGATACAGACAGCGCAACGTTATTTGTTGATACCGATAAAGTGAGCGAAGATATTGCACAAAGTCTAAAAGATAGCGGTATCACATTGGCTGATTACTCTGCTGTACAGGATGCATTAAGCTCATTAACACCAGAAGATTTATTACTGTTAGACCCAAGTAAAGTCGCAGTCGGTACCTTGTCCAAAATGGCAGATGATGTTGGCTTTGTTGAGCAGATGGCACCAAGTACACTGCTCAAATCTGTCAAGTCTGACTCAGATATCGATCATGTGCGTGAGGCCATGCGTCAAGACGGCGCGGCTTTAGCTGAATTCTTTTCTGAGTTTGAGCAGCGTCTAGCAGCAGGCGAGCGCCTGAGTGAGCTAGATGTAGATAGTATGCTGATAGAGGTGCGTAGCCGTCAGCCGCATTATGTATCGCCAAGCTTTCCAACCATCGCGGGTTTCAATGAAAATGGGGCATTACCGCATTACCGCGCAACGCCAGAGAAATTCAGTTATCTTGATGTGGCTGAGGGTGAAGGTGGTTTACTACTCATTGACTCAGGTGCTCAGTACCAAAACGGTACGACAGATATCACTCGCGTGGTCGGTATTGGCCAAGTTACCGCTGAGCACAAACGTGACTTTACCACTGTACTCAAAGCCCATATTGCGCTCGCTCGTGCTCACTTCCCTGATGGCATTGCCTCCCCATTGATTGATGCGATTTGCCGCGCACCATTGTGGCAAGCTCAGATGGACTATGGTCATGGTACTGGTCACGGTGTTGGTTATTTCTTAAACGTGCATGAAGGCCCGCAAGTCATTGCTTATAGCGCCAGCACACCAAAAGAGCGTGCGATGAAAGTCGGTATGATTTCAAGCAATGAGCCAGGTTTGTATCGCGAGGGCAAGTGGGGTATCCGTATCGAAAACTTGGTTGTGAATACACCAGTTCCTAGCCCTACTGAGACAGAATTTGGTCAATTCTTACACTTCGAAACCATCACTTATTGCCCAATCGACACGCGTCTGATTGAGCCATCACTACTGGATCAAACCGAGATCGATTGGTTAAATAGCTACCATAGCCAAGTGTATGCTGAGCTGAATGATCGAGTGGAAGGCGCTGCCCTTGAGTGGTTGACTGAACGTACCAAAGCTATCTAGTACCCAGCTCAAGTAATATAATGAGTGGTGTCAAATTCGCTTAGTCTACTGGATCTAGTGCCTACGCTTGTTTGCCTTGTTACTTACGTTTTTGAAAGTGGTATAAAACAAGGTCAATAATTTTCAAGCAAACATTAGGGCGTGTAGAACATTCGACCATGGCACTGACAGCGACTATTTTTTAGGCGATTCGAGGTTAAAAATAATAAGTTTAGTCATTCTAAGCGCTTATTTTTAACGATGAAGCGGCAAAAAAGAGTCCTGTCCCTGCGGGCTGATGCTAAAATTGCCCCATACTGCGTTACAAATCTCGCTAAGGCATCTGCATTATCGTCGCTTTGTGCCTTGTCTGGAACAATTTTAGCAATCAGCAGTGCCTATTTGCGAATGTTCAACACGCCCTAAAAAGCCCCGCAAATAATTTGCGGGGCTTTTTAATGTTTGTGCTGCAAGGCTTTTTAGAAAATAGAAATTGTTGCCATTAGTGAATATTTTTCTTAGCCGCGTTTTCAGTAGGAGCAGGCGCGTTTTTCTCGCTGAAATGCTGAGTCATCTCGGCACGTAGCCAAGATTTTAGATTTTCCGACAACAGCATCATTTGCTCACTCAAGTAGTCGTCGATTTGACTCTCAAGCTCACGAATCAGTGTCTGATCCGTCGCATCCAGCTCACTGTCTTCTAGTACCAAGTTGATCGTGGTATTGGCGTTGTCTGGTATATTTTTGATGGGTTTATCACTCAGGGTAGCATCCTGTTTGCTAATCGTCTGACTGTCAGTGCTGTTGTTATTCTCACCACTTGCTGCGCCCGTGCTGACTTTCTCAGTTTTTAGGTGATCCACCGCATCGTCTACAGCCTCTTGTTCGGTTAGATTGTCTTTTTTATTATGGGTTTTATTTGCAGCCAGCTCCTCATTTTTTTCTTGTTCTTTTTGAGCTGCTTCTGCTTTGCGCGCCGTCTCTTCGGCCTCTTTCTTCTGGGCTTCTTCCAACTGCTGCTTTTCAGCCGCCGCGCGTTCTTGTTCTTGTTTGTCTATGATTGCCTTAGCGATGGCTTGCTCGGCATTATAGTTGTCATACAGCTCATCCACATACGCATCCAAATCATGTGTATCGAACTCAAAGCTCTCAAATACAGTCTCTGCTTGTAGTAGGGTGGTGATGTCTTTTAGCTCTTGGGTAATGGCTGCGCGTACGGTCTCAGGTGCACACGTCCAGCGCTGATAAAACTGATGGGAAAATGAGTAGCTTGACATGGTATCTTCCATAAATGTTCCAAAAATTACCCCTTATCATACGCAAGTACGATAAGGGGCTGCAAGTGGACAAACGTAGCCAAACTGACACCAACGTTACAACATGGCAAAGTAGCGAAGCGACAAAGTGAGCATACGATAAAGCGGTATCGTATCGCACGATAGGCTTTTGGCTATGAGTTATTGATTGACAGGCCAGCGTGCAAATATCAAGGATCCATTGGTACCGCCAAAGCCGAAGCTGTTGGATACAGCATATTGCAGGTTATCGACCTTACGTGATTGGTTGGCCACATAGTCGAGATTGCAGTTGTCCTCAACCTCTTCTAGGTTAATCGTCGGTGGTACGTGCTGATGCTGTAGGGCAAGCACCGTAAATATGGCTTCTACGCCGCCCGCTGCACCAAGTAGGTGTCCTGTCATAGATTTGGTTGAGCTCACCAAAATGCTGTCTTTCACTGGCGAAAATACTGTTTCGATAGCAATTGATTCAGCGACATCACCTGCAGGGGTACTGGTACCGTGCGCATTGACGTAACCGACGCTTGCGGGTTCAATCCCAGCATCATTGAGGGCATTGTGCATGGCTTTTGCAGCGCCGCTACCATCTTCTGGTGGTGCGGTAATATGACTTGCGTCATCGCTCATGCCAAACCCGACCAGCTCTGCCAGTATGGTGGCACCGCGCGCTTTGGCGTGAGCAAGACTTTCTAAGACGACCATGCCAGCACCGTCACCCAGTACAAAACCGTCACGGCCTTTATCAAACGGACGTGATGCTTTGGTTGGCTCGTCGTTACGTGTGGAGAGGGCATGCATGGCACTAAAACCCGCTATACCAAGTGGGCTTGAGCCTTTTTCACTACCGCCAGCCAACATGACATCGGCATCACCGTAGGCGATCAAACGCGCTGCCAAACCCATGGCATGAGTCGCAGTGGTACAAGCCGTTGAGGTCGCAAGATTTGGACCTTTTAAGTTGTGTTTAATCGCGACCAATCCCGCTGCCATATTGACAATAGAGCCTGGAATGATAAAGGGTGAGACTTTGGCTGCGCCTTTTTCACGTAGGGTATCTCGGCTGTTTTCGATGGTTTGGATACCACCAATACCTGAACCCAAGATAATACCAAAGCGATCTTGGTCAACCCCTTGTACGGGTGCATCAGCGGCACTGACTTCATCGATAAACCCAGCATTCTTCAATGCCATAGAAGACGCTGCAATCCCATAATGTATAAACTCATCATAGCGGCGCGCATCTTTGGCGCTCATGTACTGCTTGGCATCGAAGTCTTTGATCACACCTGCGATTTGTGCGCGGTAGCCAGTCGCATCAAAATGGGTGATCGGTGAGATACCGCTGTCGCCATTGAGCAATTTGGTCCATGAGCTATCCACGTCTAGACCAAGCGGCGTAATGGCACCCATACCAGTCACCACCACACGCATATCATCAGAGCGCTCATAATGAGGCGGTTTTTGACGCGATTTGTATACAGGAGCTGCGGTCATATTATTTGTGTCATCATTGGTGGCTTGGTCGATAGGTGAAGTGCTGTGTTGGCTCATGCGATATGTCCTATACTTACGGGTCCTAAGAGGATGGCGTTTTTAAAGTTATTATAAAACACATTGGTGCACGTATGTAAACTAAAATCTAACTGGTCAGGCAAAGCAAACTTGCCCCAATACCACGCCTTTATTGGCACCAGTTACAGCGGGTAGATTACCAGTTTCACCCATCAATGTTTGTCTGGCTAACCATGCAAAAGCGACTGCCTCTACCCATGTTGGTGCCAGCCCTAAATGATCTGTGGTCATCACTGTAGAGTGGGGTAGATGGGCTTGCAGACGCGTCATCAGATAATCGTTCAAAGCACCGCCACCGCAGACAGACACCGAGCTATTTTTATCAGTAGTTATAAAATTATTGATCTGCGCGCTTGCACTGATGGCAGTTAGCTCAGTCAAAGTGGCTTGTACATCTGCAGATGAGTAGCGGGTATAGACAGAAGCCTGATCGAATGTTTGTAGCTCATCTTGTAGCCAAGCTAAGTTGAAAACTTCGCGCCCCGTGCTTTTTGGATAAGGCTGAGTAAAGAACGGATGTGCCAACAGCTGCTCGAGTAGCGGCTCGATAATTTTCCCAGACTGCGCCCAAGCACCGCTCGCATCATAGCTACTATCAGTATGCAATGCTGTCCACGCATCCAATAGTAAGTTTGCAGGTCCCGTATCGTAGCCAACAACTTGATCTTTTCCATCAGCAGGCAAGACGGTTATATTAGCAATACCACCCAAATTTAATATCACGCGTGTGTTATCGGATGTGCCAAACAGTGCTTGGTGGAAAGCAGGCACCAAAGGCGCACCTTGACCACCGACGGCCATGTCACGGCGGCGAAAATCACTGACAACGCTAATACCAGTGCGCTCAGCGATGATATTGGCATCGACCAATTGCAAGCTAAAACCCATCTGCGGGCGATGGCGTACCGTTTGACCATGACAGCCAATCGCCAGTACTGATTCAGCATCGATATCTGCTTGCTGTAATAAGGTATTGACCACTTCGCTGGCAAATTCCGCATATTCGCGGCTTGCCCAACCAAACCAGTCAAGCTCGCTAGTTGGCTCATCGGCCTCTGGTACGAGTTGATTCACACCATTGGGCTGACATAATGCCAATAGAACCTCACGCAATCGCGGTGGAAAATCTTGACTATACGTCGCTAGCAGCTGCATTGGTGGTTGGCTGCTGTCTTCATCACTGATGCTTTCTTTGTTGGTAGTTTCTGTATCGCCCATGCCATGATTAAACTGACAGATAACCGCGTCCATACCATCCAAACTGGTGCCTGACATCATGCCGATATATAAGCCATCATCGAAGCTTTCAAACACCGTTTGCTCAAGGGCATCGGTCAGTGTGGCATAGTTCGAATTATCATCGGTCAAATCATCAATATCGTCTGAGCCATTACCCAAACCATTATTCATAAGTAAGTCGGCGATAGCATTGTGTTCAGTGTCAGCAATGGATGCGGGGTTGGTCATGGCAATTTACCTTAAAAAACGCTAGTATATCCGTCAAATTCTAGCATTTTTTCTGACCCTTTGAGCTTCTAAACGTCATAAGGGGTTGCGCCAGTAACCAATATTCCTAAAAATCCCAATTCAAGCGATATATAGAGAGAACCATGACCGATCAAACCTACACCCTAGAAGAACAACTGGCCCTAATTCAGCGCGGTACGCAAGAGATATTGTCTGAAGACGACTTAGTGGCTAAGCTAAAGCTCAACCGTCCACTACGTATCAAGGCAGGTTTTGATCCTACCGCGCCTGATTTGCATTTAGGTCATACGGTACTGATCAATAAACTCAAGCATTTTCAAGATTTGGGTCATGAGATTTATTTTCTAATCGGTGACTATACCGCCAAGATTGGTGACCCTTCTGGCAAAAATAGCACGCGTCCGCCATTGACTGATGAGCAAATCAAAGCCAATGCTACGACCTACGCTGAGCAGGTATTTAAAATCTTGGACAAAGAAAAAACCCGCGTGGTCTTCAACTCTGAGTGGTTCAATGATATGAGCGCCGCTGATATGATTCAGCTGGCCAGTCAGCAGACGGTCTCGCGTATGCTTGAGCGCGATGACTTCTCGAAACGTTACGCATCGCAAACACCTATCTCAATTCATGAGTTCCTCTACCCATTAGTACAAGGCTATGACTCTATCGCCCTAAAAGCGGATGTTGAGTTGGGCGGTACGGATCAGACCTTTAACTTATTGATGGGTCGTACGTTGCAAGGCCGTTATGGTCAAGAGCCGCAAGTGTGTATTACGGTGCCGATCTTAGAAGGGCTAGACGGTGTCAATAAAATGTCTAAGTCGCTCGGCAACTATGTTGCTATCTATGATGCACCAGGCACCATGTACCAAAAAATCCTATCGATGCCAGATACCTTAATCCAACGCTATTTTGAGTTTTTGAGCTTTAAGCCAATGGACGAAATCGAAGGCTTGATGGCGGAAATGGAAGCTGGTCGTAATCCACAAGAAATCAAACGTATCCTAGCCGAAGAATTGATTGAGCGTTTCCATGATGCGGATGCCGCTGCCAACGCGCATAAATCAGCGGGCAATATGCTTGCCGATGGTGAGTTGCCCGTTGATTTGCCAGAAGTGACATTGACGCTTGAAGAGGGTCAAGAGGCGTTATTTATCGCACAGGTATTAAACCAAGCAGGTTTGACTAAAAATAGTGCAGCGGCAAAAGACATGATCAAGCGCAATGCAGTCAAAGTCGATGGTGAGGTGGTCAATGCTGGCTTTAGCTTAACCTCAGGTCAAACAGTTGTAATTCAAGCTGGTAAAAAGGCTTATGCAAAAGTGACCGTCGCTTAATCTAATATTTTTATAAAAAACAAGGATGTTTTCTTATGATGAAGTTGAGAAAAGTAGAGATATTAAAGTATAAGTCTTATACAGAAAAACAAGATTTTGAGGTGGAAGAAGATATTACAATTCTAGTTGGAATGAATGAATCTGGTAAAACTGCTGCTCTAGAGGCTATTGCGAAAACAAACTACTTTCAAGATGATGACGATTTTAAGTTTAATATTACTCATGACTATCCAAGACGTGAAAAGAAGAAAATGGAAAAGTCGGATGTCAAACCAGATGCTATAGTTTGTACTTATGAGATTGAAGAAGAGTTGGTTAAACTAATTGAAGAAGAATTAGGCATAGAAACACTTAAAACTAATTCTTTTGATTGTACTAAAAAATACTCGTCTGGAAGTAGATGGTCATTAATGCCTATAGATCATAATAAGTTTGCAGAATTTCATACTTCAAATCTGGGTATAGCTAGCAAGTCATTGAATGAGAAACTGGCAAAAGTACAATCAGAAGAAGAGCTCAATCAATTAATTGAAAATTTTGAGGAAAATAAATATAAGGAAGGGCTAGCTTCATTGAAGAAATTTTATGAAAATAAATGGGGCTGGAGTAGTGACGCCTTAAGTGAATATGTTGCAAGAGTATTTCTAAAACCTAATCTTCCCAAATTTCTCTATTATGACGAATATTTCGCTCTACCTTCTAGAATTAGTATTGAGAAACTTGAGAATAAAGCACTTGATGACAGTGAGCAAAAGACAGCAAAAGCTTTGTTTGATCTAGCGGAGATAGATACATCCGAGTTGATACAGTCAAATGATTTTGAAGATTTTATTGCAGAGCTCGAAGCAACTGAAGCTATTATCTCTGAAGAGCTTTTTAAGTATTGGAAAACTAACAAGAACCTTGGTATTACTTTTCAAATTGACTCTGTGAAAGATAGTCAGAATAGAGTTATTGAGCATGTATTAGATATTCGTGTAAAGAACAAGGGTGTGTCTTTACCTCTAAAAAATAGAAGTAAAGGCTTCAATTGGTTTTTCTCTTTTCTAGTGTGGTTTAAGAAGATACAGGAAGATGCTGATTCTCAATATGTATTATTACTAGATGAGCCCGGTTTGAATTTACATGCTTCAGCACAAGCTGATTTACTGAGGTTTCTAGAAGATCTATCGGGAGACTATCAAATAATCTATACGACTCATTCACCTTTCATGATTCCTTCAAATAGCTTGGAGCGAGTAAGAACTGTATTTGAAGAGGAAAAAACATCTGTCATTTCAAATAGCGTTCAAGAAAAAGATCCAAATACGTTGTTTCCTCTACAAGCTGCATTAGGCTATGATATTGCTCAGAACTTATTTGTAAGCAATAAGAATCTGCTAGTTGAAGGCGTATCTGACTTAATTATACTAACAGCTTTATCTGGGCTATTAGAATCCCTTGGACGCCAAGGTCTTAGGGACGATATAACTATTGTACCAACTGGCGGCTTAGAAAAAGTAGCAACTTTTATATCTTTATTGCGTGGCTCTCAGCTAGAGATAGTATGTCTTCTGGATTCATACAATGATGTTAAAGCAAGAGTTAAGATGGAGAGTTTAATATCAGAAAAAATTATACATCAGAGCAAAGTAAGGTTTGTCCATGAGTTTATAGATACCTATGACAAAGCTGACCTAGAGGATTTGTTTGAAAAGAAAGACTATCTTCATTTGTTTAATTTAGCATTCAACGAATACGAGAATATAGATATTTCTCAGCTTAATCCTAATATCGATAGAATTATTCTACAAATTAATAAAGTAATTGAAAAAAATAGATTTAACCATTTCAGACCTGCCAATGCGATAGCAAAAATTAGTACTGATGAAGGTACTTTTAGTGAAGTAACACTTCAGAATTTTGAAAATGTCTTTAAAGAAGTAAATAGTCTTTTTGATTAACAGAGATTTTGATATGAAGCAAACAGTCCCTCAAGGCATTTACCGACACTATAAAGGCAATCTTTACCAAGTATTGCATACCGCGCAGCACTCAGAAACCGAAGAGTCGCTCGTAGTCTATCGTTGTCTTTATGGTGAGTACGGCGTATGGGTACGACCGCTGTCGATGTTTGCTGAAACTGTGATGCGTGATGGCACAGAAGTGCCTAGATTTGAGCTGATAAAACCCCTAGTGGATTAACTCTTGAACTTGGCAGCATCTCCTAAAAAAGCGACTTTACTAAGTCGCTTTTTGGTTGCGACTCGTAAATCATTCTCACAAAACTTCTTTAACACCTTATGAAAATCAATCGGCTCATCCATAGGGACGGCATGTCCTGAGCGCGGTAATACAATCTCTGTGGCGTTGGGTAGCATCTGCGTCACCTGCTGCTGCCACTTAGCGTCATAGAGCTGTGAGCGACCTCCGATTAAGTTCACGACTGGGATGGTGACGTTCTCTATACCTGCACGAAAATCATAAGGTATGGCGAGATACGCCTGCAGGCAGCGCATTTTGTGTTGCCATGTTTGGTGATTATAAAATGCCAGCTTATGATCGTTTTGATGAGTAAGTGCTTGTACGACAGCTTTTGAGCGTGGACGGCTGACAGACAGTAAAGAAAACAATCTTTCAACATCGGTCACGCGGCGCTTGAGAGAAAACGGCAAGTGCGTAAAGTGTTCAACTTGCGCGTACGGTAGTGTCCTATCGACAATTTCTTGAAACACGGCAAACCTCTCTTTTTGCCGATCCCCAAACAATCCGCCTTGCCAATCTGGTTGATTGTGTATCACAGGGCTTTGATCAATATTTAGATAGCGACTGACTCTGGCTGTACCAAAACGCTCAAAATAAGACCACATCACAAGCGCACCCATCGAAATCGCGGCCACAGGTAACGACTCTACGTGACGCCTCAGGCAGATGTGCTCAATCACTGTATTGTAAATACCCCATTCTTAACACAACATCATCGTAGAATTATTAAGCCACCTGCCTGTACTCAGCAGGTGTCATATCATTAAGTGAATCATGGGGTCTTTCGTTGTTATAAACCTTGATCCAGTCTTCAGTCAGCATATTGACCTCGTTTAAATTGTTGAAAAGGTAGCAATCTAAAACCTCATTGCGATAACTGCGATTAAACCGTTCAATATAAGCGTTCTGATAAGGACAGCCAGGCTCGATATAATCAATATAGATGCCATGAGCTGATGCCCAATCAGTGAATACCCTGGAT
>NZ_FNAL01000029.1 GCF_900101915.1 Psychrobacter pacificensis
CTCTCATGGTTATGCACCGATTGGTAAACCCTGTATCGATAGCTACAACTGGCAAGGTAAAAAGCGAACCAACGTTATCGGTGCTCTCTATGAAAAGATGCTGTTTGCACTAGATTACTTTAAGCACAACATTAACAGCAGCATATTCTACAACTGGTGCAAACAAACCCTAATCCCAAGTCTTAAAACCAAATGCGTGATTGTGATGGATAACGCTCGATTTCATAAGAAGAAGCGCATTCAAAAGCTACTGAATAGGCATGGTCATCGTATTCTATGGCTGCCACCGTACAGCCCTGATTTGAACCCTATTGAAAAGAAATGGGCACAAGTAAAGTTTCTACGCCAAGGCTGGATGGAAAACGACTTATCCAAGTTGTTTTATGATGTTTGTCCTAACCATAACAATTTTATTTTGAACTGACTATATTTGACAGCAAGTATTAGTTAAAATCATCTTCATACCTTCTTGAGTAAAATTAATACTGCTTTTTTCAGGATTATTTTGCTTAGTAATATCTGTAATAAAATCTAATATAGGACTTTTGTTATACGCCCTAGAAGTTCTCTTGAGTCTGTCAGATTTTTTTATAGCTTTATATTTTTTTCTTCTTAATATTTTATTCGTTGCATCATATAAAATATCTGGGTAGATAAAATCTTCAAGCTCAATATCATTATACTCTTTACCATCGGCTCGAATGATATACCTACAGTTCAAATCTATATCTTTATAATGCCTACCTCTTAAAGAATTAAAAATGCTCCTGCCTTCACTATCACGATCAAATATTGCAACTATTTTTGGTTTATATTCTAAATCAGAGCAAAATTCTTCTAAGAATCTTAGATAACTGGGATATTTGGTAACACCACCTCCAATTAGGATGTTCGGAATAGGTAAGTTGAATTTTTTAAACAAAAAGGTAAGTATGTCTTTATCTTCCTGTCCTTCTACTAGAACATTAAACGGCATTACTTCCCATGAATCATTTTTACTTATACCAAAATTTTGTTTGATTCTTTGAGATTTTTCAAAATCAGATCCTTCGTATACCATCGTATTTAGCTTATAAAATAAAAAACCTTCTTTTCTAGCATACTCTTTCAATTCCTTAGTACCTTCAAATAAGAAGGTGTTTTTGAGGTTCTGTGTATTTATGAAAAAATGAGAGTGAGTAGTTATTAATATTTGACTATCTTTAGACTCTTCTAATAGCCTTGAGTATAGGCTTTTCTGCAAACCTGCTTGTAGGAAAATTTCAGGTTCATCTATTGCCCAAATAACATCCTTTTTAGTTCTTGAATTGACATACTGTATTAAAGACAATAAGATAATTCTTTGAATTCCACTCCCTTTAGTTTCCAGTTTCCGTTCATTGGTATCGTATAAAGTGAATTCGATAATTTTAGAAATAGCTTCTCTAAGAAAGTCATATTCTGGGAATTTAATTTGAAGCTTCCAATTATCAGAATCTATCGAGTCAACCTCCTTTAATAGGTTTTGGAAAATACTAGTTAAGTCGTTTTCAATATTTTTTACAGCACTCTTTGATAAATCTATAAACTGATTTAATTTTTCAAGAGAGTCTTTCTGAGTTTGGCCTCTTCTCTTATCCATACCTAAAGGTAAGATAGCATCATTGACAATCTCTGAAATTAGCTTGGGTATATCTATATTACTTGCCTCAATGAAGAAAAAGCTGAAATTACTATTTAAAAAATCTTCTATTTCTAGTTTGGATAACGATTTTCTACCTTTCTTCCCTTCGAGAACTACCTCCTTTATACCCTTTTTCTCACTAAAAGATTGTTTTATTTCCAAAACCTCAGAAGATTTATTTTCAATAAATCTACCTGTTAGCACTGTTTTGTATCCAGCACCTCTTGACCCCTCCACGATATGGTACGGGACATCCCTATCTGCATCAAAGTTATCAATTTTCGGATTGAAAAATAAGTTTAAAGCTCTCAAGAAGTTAGTTTTGCCTACATTATTTGAACCACATATAACTGTTAGATTGTCATTATCTATTTTCAGCTTAATGTCACTTATTGAGCGATAGTTTCTGATTCTAAATTCTACTAGTTGGTATTTCATTACTTATGACTTCCATAGATATTATTTTAAATAAGTGAATGTAGCTGTATTATGTCCTAATCTTTTCAAATAGACCTCTTGCATAAGTCGTCGCTAGCCCCTACCGCCTCGTTGATAAAGTTTAGTAAATTGGTACTTTTGCAAGAGGCCTAATGTAAATAGAAAGTTATGACCATCTCTCCCTTAGTGTGCCATAAAAGCTTATTATAAATAATCTATATACTGAATTTTTACACAAAAAAAGAGCCAATCATCCAAGCTACCCAAAAGATGACTAAGAAAATTGACACATTTTTATAACTTTACTTCTTAACTTTTGCTATTAATTCAACTGCAACAATACTTTCGCACTCATCAGCAGCTTAACCATATCATCACCGCTAATCGGCAAATTCCAATGACACGCCCTAAACAGACTGACTCTAGCTTTTTACTTCAACGGACTTATCGTTAGTATGACGCCGAATCCATCTGGATCAGTCAACTCGATGCCGTTTTCATTCCAATAAGGATTTTGTGAGGTGATTGGTAGTATATCTGCCTGTTTTGCTCTATCTATAATGGTTTGGATTTCTTCTTCGTTGTCTAAGTAAAACACGATCAAATCATCCCTGTCAGGATGATGGTTTGCTTTATCAGCGGAATAGGTAAACTCCATATGCCAATCCTGATCGGGAAATCCTAAAAAAACACCATCGTAACCATTATGGTCTTTGAAGCCGCCCAGCTTTTCTAGTCCAATAATATTCTGATAAAAATCAATAAGGGTGTCCAAATTATTGGTGTGCCGTGCATATCGAAATTTCATAAGTATCCTTACTCAATCCTAGTCCTGCGGTGGCCATGGACGATCACGATCGCTCTCGATCCATTCGGCGACATAGCCAGTTGGCGGTAGGTCCCAGTCAGACTTGCCCAATGCGGCCAGTACTTGCGCAGTATCGATCACCCGTCCACCTTTGGTCACGCCCGTACGCAGTAGCGCAGAGGAGCAAGGTTTGCCTTTGACCCACATGGATTGTTCAATATAGAGCCAGCGCGCATCGATACCGACGATTTTAGTTTTTAGCGTGACTTTGTCAAAGGCACGAATACGCTTGCGATATTGGATGGTACTGCCAGCGATGACCAGACCCCAACGCTGTTTTAGCAGCTGCGTGCCAAGTCCGCTACGCACCGCAAAATCCATACGCCCCAAATCATACAGCGTGAATACGCGACCGTTATTCATCTCTAAGAAATTATCGATATCCGTCAGGCGACAGCGAAACTGAATCTCGCTGGTCTCTTTTAGAGTTAAGGTATCGCCCTTTTTTACTTTTAAGGCGGCATGAGCGATGGTGCTGGCATAACGGATAAATGGGTACATAAAGTCGTCTCGAAGGTTTAAAGAACAGCATTAAAAGTCGTTAAATTAGGAGCTATTGTCAGGGCTACTTAGGCCTATTTTTTATGTGACTCGACCCCAATCCAATTGAAGTAAGCACTCACCGTTTCGGGTATCCAGTTAATATCAAATTTTGAAGATTTGCCATTAGTATTATTTTTTGCTCGACCTTTATCTGAGCGATAACGCAAATAGCCGATATGTCCACCGTGCTTCGTATCGATAATAGTGACGCAGTCGGAGACATCGTTCGCGGTGGCGGTAAAACCCAAAAAGGGATCGTCTTTGGCGCTAATCAACAATAAGGGTTTTTTGACATCGCGTAAGTAGGGCAGGGCTGAGGCGCTATGATAGTAGTCGTTGTTAGAGCGGTAGCCATGACGCGGCGCGGTAAAGATATCATCAAAGTCGCTGATACGATTGACCGCTTTGATAGAGTCGATCTCCTCTTGAGTAATGTCATTGGCTAAGGCTTTTTTGATAATTGGGTTGAGCAAATAAGGCGTATAAATACGATGACTTAAAAAGCTATGCATACTCAGCGCCGCTGATGACATATCAACAGGGGCGGAGATAACAGCCGCGCCTTTGCAGAGCGCTTTCTCGCCGTATTCGCCCATATATTTTGCCAGTGCATTGCCACCTAAAGAGACACCGACTGCATAGATATTGGCGTATTTTTCGCTTAGGTTTTGCAGCATGTAGTGCACTTCGCCCGTATCACCTGCATTATAAAACACCCGTCCACTAGCTGGAATACCACCACAACTACGAAAATGGGCGACCACAAAGTGCCACCCTTGCGCGTGCATCTGATAAGCCAGAGCGCGGGCATAATGGCTATCGCTACTGCCTTCCATACCGTGGAACAAAACGATTAATGGCGTTTGTTCAAGTTCACAATTTTCTGAGTTTTCTGAATGTTCTATAGGATGCGCATCATAAAAATCGTAAGCAATATCGCTTTCATCCAAAGAGTCTTTTTCGACTTCGCGGCGATAAGTTGGTGCTTTTGGCGCAAAAAACTTGGGCAAGATGCTTTGCAAGTGTGGATTGGTCAGCCAAAAGGGCGGTTTAAAGGGGTTATAGGTAAAGGTTGTCATAGTAGGATTTCTACAGTTGTAAAATAAAAGTATAAATAGAAAATATGAGTATAATTTAGATAGCTAGTTTCAAGTGAAACAAAACAATTTTATAAGACTAAGTCTATAAATCGTTAATTTAACGAATTTGTCATCATACTAAGCTCGCAGCAAGCTTCCAACAGCTTTCGGTGAACGGTTCAGTGAACAGGTGATTACTGTATTATGTAATTAAGCTCAGTTTACTTCTTTAAAACATACTAATCTGTAGGTTCTATCACTCTACCTGCAATCGCTAGTTCAGTTTTTAAGGTCTCAATATCGGCCTCTGCGATAGTTACAGTCAAAGTAACTTGCTTACTATAAGCGACATCATCAACACCACCTTTCAAGCTCTCAACCACATAGCGACACTGAGCTTCAGTCGCAAAGTCCGCTAGTATTTGCACTTGCGTCATCGGCACGTAAGGTTGCAATATCATCTGATCGACTGCTGCTTGGGCGGAGCCTGCATAGGCACGAGTGAGACCGCCAGCACCTAGCTTGATACCGCCAAAGTAACGCACGACGACGATGATCACGTTGCCGATGGACTTATGTTGCAAGACATTTAATATTGGTCGCCCTGCGGTACCACTCGGCTCGCCATCGTCATCAAAGCCTGCGCTGGTGGTGTTGTCAGGGTCGCCGATGATATAGGCCCAGCACCAATGGCGCGCATCAGGATATTGCTCGCGCAGCTGTTCCACGTGAAACATCGCTTGCTCACGCGAGCTGACAGGATAGGCATGAGCGATAAACTCAGATTTTTTGATCTCAAGCCGCGCGGTCACGGGGTTTTTTAAGGTTTGATAGCTCATATTGCATCGATGGTACACTTAGGGTTAGATGGGATATGTTAAACTGACACCACTATAACAAAACCCTATATGACTAAAGGTAGTAAAAAGTATGCGTCTCGATAAATTTATCAGTAAAGCCACTGAGCTGTCACGCAAAGAGTCCAAAAAAATCCTCCACGCCTCTGAGATCACCGTCAATGATGAGGTGGTCAAAGACCCTGGCCTACATGTCGATATTATCAATGATGAAGTGCTGTGGGCAGGCGAGCCGCTCTCGGTGGCGACGGGTAATCGTTATATCTTGCTGCATAAGCCTGAAGGCTTTGAGTGTACGTTAAAGGCCAAAGAGTATCCTATCGTCACCGAATTGATTGCCGTACCAGAGCTAGGCAGTTTACGTATCGCAGGTCGCTTAGATGTCGATACCACAGGCGCACTGCTGCTTAGCGATGATGGCGGCTGGCTACACCGTGTCACAAGTCCCAAGCACGAGCACGCCAAAGTCTATGAGCTAACGCTTGCTGATCCTATGAACGAGGAGGAGCAAGCCCGCGCAATCAAAAAGGTGGGCGAAGGTATCTTGTTAGAGGGCGATTATGAGCCGACCAAACCGGCTACCCTTGAGTTTATCGATGAGACCCATGCGCGTCTAACCTTGGAGCAAGGCAAATACCATCAGGTCAAACGCATGATGGGCTACTTTGGTAATAAAGTCGTTGCGCTGCACCGCGCCAGTATCGGTCATATCAATCTAGACGGCTTAGAGAAAGGCGACAGTCGTTTCTTAACGCCAGAAGAAGTCGCCAAGTTCTAGCCACTGACCTCTTTAGTATGCGCATCCATACTACTGTTTAAGTTATTATTTTAAATTCATCAGCAGCCACGACACCGTGTGCTGCTTTTTGTTGTCAGCTATTTATGTTTGTGATTCTCTTTTACTATTTCTGCGGTCTGCTTGTGTTGCCTATCTCTTAAAGTTGGGTAGCCATTTTGCAAAATTGCGCCGCTAATCATTTGTGTAAACCTTCCTTGTGATACAGTCTGTCTGATATCTCAATCTATTTTTTTACATAATATTATGATGAGCAATCAAGATAGATATTATCAAGTACAGAATTTATGAGTTATTAACGAGGACTGCTTTTGTGAAACTATCTGCCTTTAATTCGGTAAGCCTGATTAGCCTTGTACTACTCGCAACCACGGCTTGTGCTCAGTCAAACTCAGCGGATGCGGCGAGCACCCAATTGAACCAAAACAATCAAAGCATGCAGACGAGCAAAGCGGTAAGTGCAACTGTTGATAAACGCTTGCGCCAAGTGCTAACCCAAGCCGGTATCAAAACGCAGATTACCTCCATTGCGCCGTCCAAATTACCCAATATGTATCAGGTAAACTTGGCTGAACAGCCGCCGCTGCACATCACAAAAGACGGTCGTTATGTCATCCAAGGTGAGTTAAAAAAGAATTCAAGCAAGCGGGTAGTGACCAAAACACCAGTACGCAGCACGAGTGCGCAGGTAGGCAAGCCTGTCAGTGCAGCAGTCAAATCGGTGCTGCTCAAAAATACGCGTGCGCTCAAAAACATGAGTGCAAAAACGCCGTTCTTTTATACCGCAGTACCCGGCGTGATTTGGGGCGCAACGCTAGAAGGGGTGCCTTTCTTATTATCGGACGATGCGCAGTACATCACTGACGGTGAGATATCAGTGATCGAAAACGGTCAGTTTATCGGGCTCGATGAGAGTTTTGAGCGGCGCAAAAACCAATCGGTGTTTGCGATATTGGATGAAAGCCAACTGATTATTTATCCAGCCACCACAACTGAGAAGGCGGTGATTTATGTGGCTGATGACGTCAACTGCCCGTATTGCCGCCGATTTCATCAGCAAATACCCATGCTCAATGCCAAAGGAGTGACGGTCAACGTCATCGGCTATCCGATATACGAGCAGTCCCCTGAGCAAATGCGCGGTATCTGGTGCCAAGGTAGCGAAAACAGTCGCCGTCAGGCATTTGATAAGGCGATGCTACAAGGAGAGATGACACCTGCATCAGCGAGCTGTAACGTCGATCACGTGACGCCCAATCGCGAAAAAGCCGCTGGACTGGCGGTGATAGCAACGCCTGCCATTTACCGTGAGGACGGTGTACTATATCAAGCAAGCTTCGAGAGTCCTGAGTTTTTAGAATTTTTGGGTATCGAATAATCACATTGGTGTCGTTCACATTTTAGTGAATAAAGATTTTAAATCACGTCACAAAAAACCGCTTTATGAGCTGATTCATAAAGCGGTTTTTATCGTTTGACTTATCAAAATTTTGAATATCAAAAGCGATCTCAACTTGTTTATGGCAAGACAATATCGACGATCTTCCACTCAATCAAGCCTTGGCGCTGCATCTCTATCGTGAGTGGATAGCCTTTGACTTGACCGCTGATAGCAAAGCAATTGATACCGCAGTAGCTCAATGTTGGCTTGTCGCTATCGTTGCCTTGTGCCGCCTGCTGCTCGAGCTCCGCCGCTTGTTTTTTCATGACTTGCTGGATTTGGCTCTTGACCACCGCATCGACATCGCCGTGCTGAACAATCAAGCTTTGAATGAGGTTTCTGAGATCGACCTGATCGCTTGCGATGGCCCATGCCGCCGCCAGCTCTTTGGTTGCTGTATTGGCTTGACCCTGAGTGTTAATGACCTTTTCGATATTTTGCGGCGTGATGGCACCATCGACGGCCTTTGTGATAAAGCCATCGGCTGCTTGGGTTAATGCGTCTCCGCCCAACTCAGCAATCAGTGGGTACTTTGTCATGGTCGTGGCAAACTGGTCAGTCAGCTGATGTTGGATGCTTGGACGCACTTGCTCGTAATCAATGGTCGCTGCGATAGCGGCACCGTCTTTGGCATCGTAGGCATTTTTGAGCTGATAAGCACTGTAATAAGGGGAGCCTGCATAGATTGCTACGGCAATCACGATTAATAAAACAATCAGCTTTTTCATAAGACGGGGAACCTTGTCGCAAACGTCATGGGTATAAATGACCGTAGATATGGCGATAAATACTAGCACGACTCGTCATTATTCAGGTATGAAAAGCTTTGTAATAATCTTAATAAATCGTGTATACCGCCGACTCAAGACCTCAACTATGAATTTCATGACTTAAGCGCTTGATAAATCAGCAGACCATCTCCATAAATAGCGCAAACTTTTTATAATTGATTTGGCTAAGTAGCCCCCACCGTATTTTTCGTTACATGCACATATTATCATCCTGTGACATTGTGGTTTGCCATGTTTCACATGAAACGTTGCTGTGTGATTGTGTATGAGATGAAGGCCGTTAATGGTAAAAGCTGATCAAGGCTAACGAACTGACGAGCTGGTGGTGCTACGAAGACGATAGGAGAAACCATGAGTAAACGCGATTTTTATGAAGTATTAGGTGTCAGCAAGACCGCTGACAGCAAGGAGATTAAGCGAGCCTACCGCAAGCTTGCCATGAAATATCATCCAGATCGCAACTCTGA
Organism: Psychrobacter pacificensis; assembly: GCF_900101915.1. Taxonomy (GTDB): domain Bacteria; phylum Pseudomonadota; class Gammaproteobacteria; order Pseudomonadales; family Moraxellaceae; genus Psychrobacter; species Psychrobacter pacificensis. Next base: position 8,944 of record NZ_FNAL01000029.1, read on the forward strand.
TGACCCTGATTCTGAAGACAAATTCAAAGAAGCCTCAATGGCTTATGAAGTACTGAGCGATGAAGAAAAGCGCTCAGCGTATGACCGCATGGGTCATGCTGCCTTTGAAAATGGCATGGGTGGCGGTGCAGGCGGCGGCAACTTCCAAGACATCTTTGGCGATATTTTTGGTAACTTTGGCGATATCTTCGGTCAATCACGTGGCGGTGGTGGTGGACGCACGCGTCGCGGCTCTGACTTGCGCTATGTGATCGAGCTGACATTAGAAGAAGCAGTACGCGGCTGCAAAAAAGAAATCAGCTTCACCGCGCCAGCGCCATGTGATACCTGTGATGGTAAAGGTGCCAAAGATGCCTCTGATGTCGTGACCTGTCAGATGTGTCATGGTCAGGGTCAAGTGCGCATGCAGCAAGGTTTCTTTGCCGTGCAGCAGACTTGCCCACAGTGTGGCGGCTCTGGTAAGCAAATCAAAAACCCTTGCCCTGACTGTCATGGTAATGGCGTCAAAGACAAATCACGCACGCTAGAAGTATCTATCCCAGCGGGCGTCGATGATGGTGATCGCGTCCGTCTGGCAGGTGAAGGCGAAGCTGGCGCCGCAGGCGTACAGAACGGCGACTTGTATGTCGAAGTACGTGTCAAACCGCACAACGTCTTTACTCGTCAAGGCGCGGACCTCTATATGGATGTACCAGTCAGTATCACGGATGCCGCACTTGGTAAAGAAGTTGAAATCCCAACCTTGGATGGTAAAGTAAAAATCAAAGTGGCAGAAGGGACGCAGAGTGGCAAACTGCTACGTGTACGCGGCAAAGGCGTGACGCCAGTACGCACCACGATGAAAGGCGACTTGATCTGCCGTGTGGTCATCGAAACCCCTGTCAATCTGACTCGTGAGCAAAAAGATCTATTGCGTCAGTTCCAAGATACGTTAGATGATGACAGTAAGCATCAGCAGTCGCCACATAAAAAATCATTCTTTAAAAAGATTGGCGATTTGTTTGACTGATTATTTAACTAAGACAGACTGTTTCTAGATAGCCATACTGAGAGTAAGCCCAAAGGTTTCACATGAAACCTTTGGGCTTTTTCTTATGCTGATAAAAAACCACTCAGTTAACGATATTTGTTAAACTGACGATAAATGATATCCAAAAATAACCCACCAAATATAAAGTATGTAAGGTAGCGATATGAGTCAAGAAACAACAGAACAAACCATCAAAGTTGGTGTGATCGGTGCAGGTGGTCGTATGGGCCGTATGCTTATCGAAGCGGTACAAAATAATCCTAAGACCATCCTGAATGCAGCGATTGAGCGCCAAGGATCGAGTCTCGTCGGCGCGGATGCAGGCGAGGTGGCAGCTATCGGACGTTTAGAGGTGCAAATCGTTGACGTGCTAGAGGCTGTAATTAATGACATCGATGTGCTGATTGACTTTAGCTTGCCTGATGCGACTGAAAAAAACATGCAAGTTTGTGCCGAGCATAATGTCGCGATGGTCATTGGCACGACAGGATTTAATGAGGCGCAAGAGCAGGTATTGGCAAAAGCCAGTGAAAAAATCGCTATCGTCTACGCAGGTAACTATTCAACCGGCATTAACCTGTCATTGAAACTACTTGGTATGGCAGCCAAAGCATTTGGCAATGAGGCTGACGTAGAGATCATCGAAGCGCATCACAAACACAAAATCGATGCACCATCTGGCACGGCATATATGATGGCAGAAGCCGTCGCAGAGGCGCGCGGACAGAATCTAAAAGACGTTGCCATCTACGGACGTGAAGGACAAACGGGTGAGCGTGAGTCGGGCACAATTGGTATTCATGCCGTACGCGGTGGAGAGATCGTCGGCGACCATACGGTGATGTTTATCGCTGATGGTGAGGTGGTTGAGATTACTCACCGCGCACGAGAGCGCATGACCTTTGCCGCAGGTGCTGTACGTGCCGCAACTTGGGTGACTGAGCAAGCCATTGGGCAATATGATATGCAAGATGTGCTGGGTCTAAATGATTAGAGCGCATTGACGATGACTTAAAAAAGGTGAGGAGATGCAGGTGAGTCGTATACGTATAAAGCACGAATTGGCTAGTACCATTCTTAAGGTGAATATTACCAAAAATATAAGCTTGCCCGCGTTTGCCCTAAGTCTGGCTGTCCTACCAATCACCGTACAAGCCAGTAACGTCCAAACCTATGTGATTGACACTTATGGCGGCGTGTCGCTACTGCCAGTGGTAAGGCAACAACTCAATAGTAGCGCTGATGGCGGCACCGTCAGCATCTACCAAGGTAAGCTAGTACTAATAACAACACCCCACAATTATCAAATGATACAGCAGCTACTCACGCAGATTGACCGTCAGCCACAAGCGCTCACAGTCGCTGTGCGTGTTGGCAATAGCAGCAGTGTTCAGGATAATATTCGTCAGGGTCAGGTTATTATTACCAAGCGCAATATTCAGGGATCGGGTGTTTGGAATCAAAGTAACGGCCAGAAGCAAAGCAGCAGTTTATATCAAGTACAGACGCTTTCTGGTAGTGCCGCTAGTATCAGTACCGGCACGCTCTATTCATTGACGCAGAACTATCGTGCCACTATTCAACCAAATTATCACTATCCCATTGACCGTCAGCCAAGCGCGCAAATTGTCATTCAGCAGCAGGTACTACTGCCAACGACGCAAGGCATTGCTGTCACACCGCGTCTACTACCGAATGGTCAAGTCGAAGTGAGGTTGTCACAAGTTGAAGAGCGACTGGCGCGATCCAACTCATCCTACAATAGGTACGGCACGAGCAGTAATAGCATTCAAAGTCAAAGTCTGAACAATACAATCATTGTGCCGCGCGGACAATGGGTGACGATCGGTGAGATTTCACAACGCTCAACCAGCAGCGGCAGTCGAACGACCAATAGCATTAATAGTGTACCGATAGCTTTATTGGTTCAATAGCTCATTATGCAAATGGCTAAATACAAAAAAGCGCGGTGTTATTAATAGCACCGCGCTTCTCTATAGATGATAGGTTCAAACCCTAGTCAATATAAACCACTTCAAGCGGCGGAAATCCATTGAACTCAACTGATGAATACGAGTTGGTATAAGCACCCGTGGTGAGCCAATAGATTTTGTCACCAATCTCAAGCTCCTCTGGTAACTGATAACCTGCTTCTTCGTACATGATATCGGTTGAGTCACAAGTTGGCCCTGCCAATACGACTGTCCCTTCACTGGTAGACGTTTCCATCTTGGGAGTATAAACAGGATATTTGATGGCTTCGCCGAGCGTCTCGATTAAGCCTTGGAATAAACCAACATCCGTATAGACCCAGCGCGCCAAATCTGTGTCTGATTTGCGAGAGATCAGTACCACATCACTCACCAAGACACCTGAACCACCAACGAGTGAACGACCTGGTTCTAAAATAATCTCAGGCATCTCATCTGCATCGTAGTCATCAGTCAAATAGCTGGTAATCTCTTCTGCATAGACCTTAATAGGATTGACTTCGCTGATGTAGTTGGTTGGGAAGCCGCCACCTAGATTGATCATTTGTAGCTTGATGCCTTCTTCGTTCTTCATCCAGTCAAACATATATTTAACTTTGGCTAATGCATCATCCCATGCCGCAACGTCTTTTTGCTGGCTACCCACATGGAACGAGATACCATAAGGTACCAAGCCAAGCTCGCGCGCCTGAATGAGTAAATCAATGGCCATATTAGGGTGACAGCCAAACTTACGAGATAATGGCCATTCTGCTGTCTCTGATCCTTGTACCAATATGCGCACAAATACTTTAGAACCAGGTGCGTGTTTGGCGATATTTTTAAGATCGGCTTCTGAATCAGTCGCGTACAGATCGATACCTTTTTCAAAAGCATACTTAACATGGTCGGCTTTTTTGATGGTGTTGCCATAAGAGATGCGTGATGGCTCAACACCGCAATCAAGCACACGATCCAGCTCATAGATAGAGGCACAGTCAAAGTTGGAGCCAAGCTTTGCCAGCAGATTGATGACTTCAACCGCAGGACTGGCTTTCATCGCATAATGCAGTTTGGCATTCGGGAACAGGCTGACCATCTCATGATATTTGGTCTCGATACGACTTAGGTCGACCACTAAAAACGGGGTCTCACGACCCTCAGCAGCTTTGGTAAATTTCTGCCAGCTGGCAGGGTCAAAATATTGGTCAATTTTGATCATGGTCATAGTAGTAAACCTTTGGTGAGAACAGTATCTGCTAAAAAATTGGCACCATCTAGTGGATATCAGAGAGTAACATCCACTATAGGCATCATTATGTAAAGGAGAAAGAGATTAAGAACTGATGGGTTGTGACTGCTGCTCAGCGGACTGGGCGCCTTGCTTTTCGCGTATCTTGAGGACTTTACGAACTTTATCACGGGCACGTGTCTGTTTCAAACGAGACAGATAATCGACGAATATCACGCCGTTGAGATGATCCATTTCGTGTTGGATACAGACGGCAAGCAAGCCTTCTACCACCTCATCAATGACGTCGCCGTTTTCGTCTAATGCTTCGATACGTACTTTCTTAGGGCGCTCGACTTTGTCGTAGACATCTGGGACCGAAAGACAGCCTTCTTCGTACGGTTGTTTTTCTTCTACCAATGGCGTGACCTTTGGATTAATAAACACTCTTGGCGCATTTTTGTCTTCGGACAAATCCATCACGATGAGCTGAATATGACGATCGACTTGGCTTGCAGCAAGGCCAATGCCTTGAGCATCATACATTGTCTCAATCATGTCTGAGATTAAGGTTTTGATTTCAGCAGTCACTTCCTTGACTGGCTTGGCAATCGTGCGCAAGCGAGGATCTGGGTAACTTAAGATAGGGAGTAGTGCCATAACGCTCACCTCAATGATAAGGACAAAATAGGGTTGATATTATAAGATAAATGGGGACAAAAGTAATGCTTATCAATACTTTCCCGTCTATATCAGGTCTCATGCATTCACAAATTAAAGACTTTGATAGGTATCTGGACACAAAAAAGCCTCACTTAACGCAAGGCTTTTTTGTAGATATTCTATCTAGTCGGTAATTATGCACGGCGTTTGTTTACAATCATTTCATACAAAAATAGCAAAATGATCGCACCGATAACTGAGAAGATAAGACCAGTAAAACCGCCATCTGCGTTGATACCAATTAAGCTCGCTAGGAAGCCACCTAACATGGCACCGACGATACCCAATACGATCGTCATGATCCAGCCCATAGGGTCGCTACCTGGTTTGATAGCACGTGCCAATAAACCTGCAACCAAACCGACGATAATCATCCAAATAAAGCTCATAATATTCTCCAAAATTATTAATATTTATAATGTGTTGCTAATTTAATAACTCCATTGTAAAGATTCCTCAAACGCAAGAGTAAGCAAAAAATGTTACCTGTGTAGGGCCTATGTGAGGAAAAAGTCAGATTTGCTATTACGTAGGTGCAATAGGTAAACGGAAGGTTACAAAGGTAGCCGTGGTGCTAACAGAATGGCGTATCAATCATTTAGCCACGACAGAAGAATTTGATAAGGATAGGGAATTAAATAAAAAAAGCGTAGCCCGTCTATGAGACAGCCACGCTTTTGTTTAATACTAATTTTTTAGATACTAATTTTAGGGTTTAGGGTTTAGGGTTTAGGGTTTAGGGTTAAATCAATCGTTTATTTATCACGCAATGCCGCTAATAGACGCTGATGAATCCCCTCAAAACCACCGTTGGACATCACGACTATTGCATCACCTGCTTGAGCATGACTACTGATATGTTCAATAATAGTATCGACACTAGACATTACTTGCTGGTTAATGATGGAGTCACTTGTAGCCGTGGCTTGTTCGATGACTTCTCTCAAACCCCATTCCAGTCCCGCTGGCTCATACCACAATGTATAGTCAGCGAGGGCAGCTGACTCAGCCAAGCTGTCTTGGTGAATACCCATTTTCATGGTATTACTGCGCGGCTCAATAATCGCCCAAATACGTCTGCCAGCCAGTTTCTTTTTGGCACCGTCTAATGTTGTGGTAATCGCAGTAGGGTGATGGGCAAAGTCATCAAAGACTAAGACATCGTTTACATCACCGATCAACTCCATCCGGCGTTTGATACCAGCAAAAGCCGATAATGCGGCGCAAGCGGTAGAGATGCTGACACCGACATCATAAGCAGCCGCGACGGCAACCAAAGCATTATTGACGTTATGAATACCACTCATGCCCCAGTCGATGACAGCTACTTCTTTATCAGCAGCAAAACTGACTTTAAACTGACTGCCATCTTCGCGAATGAGTTCCGCTTGCCAGTCGCTATTGTTTTTAAGCGTACGGTCGTTTTTACTGGTATTAGATGCGGTCGTATCGATGACAGCAGTACGCCAGATAGGGGTCCAAACGCCTTTTGCTAACGTATCTTCTAAGCTAATAATTGCTGCAGGCATGATAATTTTTCCAGTGCTTGGAATCATACGTACCATATGATGAAACTGCGTTTGGATCGCATTCAAATCAGCAAAAATATCGGCGTGATCAAATTCTAGGTTGTTCAAGATAGCGGTGCGCGGACGATAATGAACGAATTTTGAACGTTTATCAAAAAACGCAGAATCGTACTCATCAGCTTCAATGACAAAATAACCAGAAGGGACTGTCGTATCATCGTCAGTTTTTTCTGCTCCTAGATAGCTGCTGTGTGCAAATACCTGCTGTAAGTGCTCATCAGTGGTATTGACCAGTGGCACACCGCCAATTAAAAACCCTGTATCGATACCAGCGTAATGCAATATCCAAGCAAGCATGGTTGTCGTTGTTGTCTTACCATGAGTACCAGCAACCGCTATCACGTGGCGCGATTGCAGCACTTGCTCTGACAAAAACTGCGGACCTGACGTGTAGCGCAGACCCGTATCTAGCATATATTCAATCACATCCATGCCACGCTTCATCGTATTACCAACAACGACCAAGTCTGGCGCTGGTTGCAAATGCTTTACGAGATAGCCTTCTTCAATAGTGACGCCCGCATTTTCAAGTTGGGTAGACATAGGAGGATATACGTTGGTATCTGAGCCAGTAACGGTATGCCCAAGTTCACGCGCTAATAATGCTAGCGAGCCCATAAAAGTACCACAAATACCAAGAATATGAATATGCATAGACGTTCCGTAAGAGCTTGAATAAGTGAAATAGAGAGAGTAAAAATAAAGTTTTGAGTGCTGAGCTGTTATCAATCGTGACTAACGTTTTAATCAGTCATTGCCATGGCAGTAGTCTGGCAGACAAGCGATCATTGTAAAGTAAATGCTGGTCGATGACCAACAAAAAACGCCTAACAAGTAGGCGTTATCTAGCTGATAAATGCTGTCTTATTTGGCAGCATACCAAGCACTTGCTGTCTATTTACGTGACAACGTATAGTCATTATTTAGGTTTTTTTGCTCATCTATCAAAATCAGATGATTGTCTTGAATATAATAAGACTCAATATGTTTGTCTTCATATACAATGGTAATTTTGTCTTTATCTTGACGATAGACGCCAGACTCAAGTAACGGTGCGCGCTGTTGTTCAGCATCGTGATGGGTGCTGGATTTTAGTACAGAGCCATCAGAAAATAGGTTCAAAGTGACATCGATACTATCGCAGTCTTCACAAGGCACCATACCACCATAATCACCCATTAGCGTGGCTTGTAGCGCACTACTGTTCGATTCTGAGTGTATAGTAGAAGGGTGCATATGCCCCTCATTACTGGATTGAGCAGCAGCAATAAGTGATTGCCCTTCTGTAGATTCATTCAAACTGTCATCAGGATTTGACTCAGACATACTATCGCTTTCTATCTCTTCTGATGTGCTCTGCGGAGCAGACTCTGCTGATGCGTCGACAAATGAAGCTTTAGTCCTCATGTCTTGATCAGAATTCGAGGAGGCACTATCACAGCCTATCAATAGCACACAGAGTGGTACCGCTAATAAGGACGGTCCCCAGCGTCTAATGACAGTAGATGTGGTAAAGCAAATAGGTGCAAGATATATCATGGTCATACCAAAAACAGTTTTTGAATAGCGTTTTTAAAAATCACCTATGCCACTGGCAACCGTTATCAAGATAATCTTGTTGCCAAAAAAGAGAGACAAGGGGTCGTATAAACGTTGCGATAATATAGATATTGGAATTTGAGAGCGTATCTGATCTTTGAAATATAGACAATTTATCGCTCAAAAGCGATGGCGCTCTCATAACTGCTCACTAAAACTACCCACTGAAAAAACAGGCTGTCTAAAGGTATCAAAGGGTTACAGATATATCTGTGGACTTTTTGTTGTGTTCAATATGCTTGGTATAGCAAAGTAGGCTCTATCGGTTTGTCTAACGTAGGTAATAAAGGAGGTTTAACAGTCGCAGATAATAAAGCAGACATTGCATAGCAGAGTATGAATGTCTGTTTAGAAAGAAGTGATAACGGTAAAATATAAAGTGATTTTAATGAACTATCGAGCGATAGACTGATTGGTGATAGGTCGCACGATACGCCACAACATCACCCCATGCGCTACAAGAAGTACGCTAAATAGGATCAACGACAGCTCAGGGATACTAAGTCCGACAAACGTCCAATCGATAGAAGCACACTCACCAGAACCTGCAAATACTTCTTTGAGCACTTGCAACATAGGCAAGGTATCTAGCCAATAGTCCAAGCCTGGGCCGCATGACGGTACTTGATCGGCAGGTAGGTGCTGTAGCCAAACATGGCGTATAGCCACAGCAGTAGACCAGCCAATACCTGCCAAACTACCAAGCCATAATAGCAACTTCACCACTTTGGATTTTGGATTAAATAATGCTGATATCAGCGCAAAACCGCCCATGACTATTAGACCAATACGCTGAAAAATACAGAGCGGGCAAGGCGAAAGCCCTAGATGGCGCTGTAAATAAAACAGTGCAAAGCTCATGCCTATTATGGCCATCAATACTAAAAATATTTGTAAGTTACGATAAGTGGTCAGCTGTCGCATGGTGCGTTACTCTTATGGTTTCATCTATACAGAGGTTAGGATGCAATCAGGTTTAGCGATACTGCTGTAAAAAGTCCATAAAGTCTTCTGTCTCAGACTTCTCAATCTCAGCCTGCTGCAAGATAGACTTTTCTGCCAATACTTCGTATTTCGCTTGGGTGTTTGGACTGAGAGTCTGCTGCAATAATGACTCGCGATGCTGCTGCGCTAATGTAAAACCAAGCTGCCATAGACTACCTAAGCGTTTGCTATCAGAGTTTACTTGGGCGGAGATCGTCGACTCAGAATGTCCGGCTTTGCCTTGCATCAATGCCACTGCAGCACGGTAGTCATTGCCACCATAATGAGCATCTAGCAATGCAGCAAGTGGCTGCATACGCTCTAGATGCATCAGCATCCAGCCCTCAAGCGATTGCTCTTGACCGTTATTGATGATGTGCAGACCTTCACGGCGACCTTCGTTGACCACACGCTCTAGATTAATAGCGAGTGCTTCTTCTTCTTCAGGCAGCAAATCAGGTGAATCGCTGAATAGACAGTAGAGCGCCATCACTTCTAAAAAGCAAGCACTAGAGAGACGAATACCAACATCGCTATAAGGATCGAGATCAATCGCACGAAACTCAACATAAGCAATACCGCGACGCTCAAGCGCTTCGGTTGGTGTCTCACCACTCATCGCAATTTGCTTAGGACGGATAGGGCTATAGTATTCATTTTCTATCTGAAGGATATGATTATTGATCTGAACTGGGTTGCCATCTTCATCTTCCAGACCAAGCTTGGCAAAGCTCTCATGCGGTGTTTGGATCGCGCGGCGTAGTCCAGCGACATACTCTGGCAAATAGTTATAACGAATATCTAGCTGCTCTTGCACGCTATTGGTATAGCCAAGTTTGCCCATACGCAGGCTGGTGGCAGTCGGTTTATAGTAGGTTGAGTCATTTAGACGCTCTAGATCATGCTCACGCCCAGCAACAAAACAAGGACATACGCTTGGACTTGCACCCAATAAATACAACACAATGCTGGTCAGTCGCTTAAAGTTGCGAATAAGCCCTAGGTATTTCTCGTTTTTGAATTCTGTTAGCGTCTGCTCTTGTGCCGTTGGGGTTTGCGCTTGCCACGTTTCAAAGAGCGTGTCACCAAAAGATAGATTGTAATGTAACCCTGCGATGGTCTGCATACGGCGACCATAACGGATACCAAGACCACTGCGATAAAGGGTTTTTAGCTTACCTGTATTAGAGCTACCATAATCAGCCAGTGGAATATCTTCATCTTTAGAAGACAACATACAAGGCATAGATAGCGGCCACATCAGCTCGCCGTCAGGCATGCCTTGATACACCAATACATGCAATTGACGCAGCATATTGAGTGTCTCTTTTGGCGAAGCTTTTGGTTCGGTGATAAGCTCAAGCAGACTTTCTGAATAATCGGTTGTAATAAAAGGATGAGTCAATTTTGATCCGAGTTTGGCTGGATGCGGCGTCTGTGCCAAAAAACCATCAGGCCTCACGCGCAGTCCTTCTTTTTCGATACCGCGGAGCATACCCGTTAAATGCTGGCTGCCAAACCAATTGGGAATGTCAAAATTAGCAAAGCTACTCGCAAAATTACTCATAATAGTCATCTATTGTTATTCATTATGGCAGATCAAAACACGATGGGCGTTTGTCCATAAAAGAGGTAAATGTTGGGTCAATAATTCCGTCAGTTTAGCTCAAAGCCGTATTGAAAACCACGAACAATTACAAATACGATAAGCTTTGAGCAGGACGTTTGGGCTAGATTTTTCTCAGTATTTTTGATGAAATTGGTCAGCACGGATACTTTGCGGATTCATCAATATTGGCAAAAAAGCATCTATCTCAAAGATAGATGCTTTGATCGCGATGCTGCAAGTCATCCAATACGGCTTTGGCGCATGATCACAGGAATGTTGAGACGCAATAAAGGCATAGTATCGTTGGGTCATAGAGCCAAATCGCGAAAACCTAAATTGAGAATGACGAGCCACAGCCGCAAGTGGTGGTGGCATTGGGGTTGGTCACGACAAAACGTGCGCCTTCTAACCCTTCAGTGTAGTCAACGGTAGAGCCTTGCAAATATTGATAGCTTAGCGAGTCAACAACCAAGGTCACATCACCATTATCAAAATTGGCATCGTCTTCATTTAAGTCGTTGGCAAAGTTAAAGCCATAAGAAAAACCTGAACAGCCGCCGCCCGTCACATAGACGCGTAGCATCAGTTCACTATCACCTTCTTCTTCGCGCAGACGGCGTACTTTTTGTGCCGCACTGTCGGTTAGGCTTAATACCGTAGGATCTACTGGCTGATTTGAGCTTGGATTAAATTGGTTGGCTGATTCGTTCATATCTACCTCAGTTGCTAGGATCAAATGCGGTCGTCGTCCTGTTTGGGTTTGCAACAAAATGATTGCAAATAAAGATACGCACGGCGTTTGATTTAATTGGGTGCTGTCGTTATGGCAAAGCTATTGGTGCATTATAAGCTGTTTGTGCGATATCAATACGGTGTTTGTGCCACCAAAGCACTTTATTGATGATAAGCACTTATCTTTAGCAGTATATCATAATGGGAGTAGCGATTCGCTTGTCAAGAGTCATCGTCCTTACCAAAACTGATGAATCAAAACTTTTATAGCTATCAAGGTTATACTCATTATGTGTGCGAGAGTATATGGCTGCCAAAGGTCTTATTATAGGGCGTATTGAACATTCGACCATGGCACTGACAGCGACTATTTTTTAGGCGATTCGATGTTAAAAATAATAAGTTTAGTCATTCTAAGCACTTATTTTTAACGATGAAGCGGCAAAAAAGAGTCCTGTCCCCTGCTTTTATCGTTGGGGCTGATGCTAAAATTGCCCCATACTGCGTTACAAATCTCGCTAAGGCATCTGCATTATCATCGCTTTGTGCCGTATCTGGAACAATTTTAGCGATCAGCAGTGCCTATTTGCGAATGTTCAACACGCCCTAGTCATTCGTATCGATAGGCTGACAAGGATTATATAATCTAGGGTCATTGGCATAAATACTTAATTTTAAAACACTTCGTTTTGAAATAGTTATTTAATTGTTTGCCTATGCGGCAAGCGTTTGAAATAATAGCCGCCAGTTGGCATACCCTATGTGTGTTTCTTATTGCCCTATATTTATATTATTGCTGAGATGAAGAAATTATATGATCGAATTTAAAGACGTTGGTGTTCGCCGTGATGGTCGTGAATTGTTTGCAGGTGCAAGCTTTCAGCTACATCCAGGTCATAAAGTTGGCTTAACAGGCAACAACGGCACCGGCAAATCGACTTTATTTGCCTTATTGTTGACGCAAATGGGCAAAGGCGATACCGAGGTCACGCTCGATAAAGGTGAGGTCAGTATTCCTGATAGCTGGCATGTCGCGCATATGGCGCAGGAAGTCGGAGCCAGTGATCAGACGGCAATTGATTACGTGTTGAGCGGTGATGAGCAGTGGTATGAGATCAATGCAGCGCTCAATGACTTAAGTAGCGTCAGTGATGAGCAAATTGGCGTCTTGCATCAGCAGTTCGATGAAATCGATGGCTACCGTACGCCAACCAAAGCGGCACAAATCATGGCAGGCCTTGGGTTTAACACCAGTCAGCACGAGCTGCCTGTCTCAGGGTTTTCAGGTGGCTGGCGCATGCGCTTAAACCTCGCCAAAACTTTGATGAGCCGCGCTGATCTGATGTTACTCGATGAGCCGACCAACCATTTAGACTTAGACGCCATTCTCTGGCTTGAGACTTGGATCAATGCTTATACTGGACTGGTCATCGTCATCTCGCATGACCAAGCGTTTTTGGATGCCACAGTCGGTCATATCTTGCATGTCGAGCAGCAAAAAATAACCCTTTATACGGGTAATTATCAACAGTTCATTCGCACCCGTCACGAGCGCATGGCGCAGCAGCAGCAAGCCTTTGAGAAGCAAGAAGCGACCCGCGCCCACTTGGATGATTTTATTCGTCGTTTCCGTGCCAAAGCCAGTAAAGCCAAGCAAGCCCAAAGCCGTATCAAGCAGTTAGAGCGCATGTCGGAGCTCTCACCAATGATGGCTGACAACCCATTCTCTTTTCGCTTTTATGAACCGGCAAACATGAGCTCACCGCTGATTGAGCTGACCCATGCAGATATTGGCTACAGCGAGACGCCGCTACTGCGTGATGCCAATGTGCAAGTGACGCCGGATACGCGTATTGGCCTATTGGGCATGAATGGCGCAGGTAAGTCGACCTTGATTAAAGCCTTGGTCGGCGAGCTGAAAATTTTGTCAGGTACTTACCGCGTGTCCGATACCTTAAAACTTGGCTACTTTAACCAGCATCAAATGGATATCTTGGATGCCAAAGCCACGCCGATAGAAATGCTGCGCCGCCTAGCAGGCAAGACCTCTGATGCCGTGTTACGCTCATTTTTGGGCAGCTTTGATTTTCGCGGAGATCGTATTGACACCCCTAGTGAGCTATTCTCTGGTGGCGAGCGTGCGCGTCTGACCTTAGCATTGATCGTTTGGCAACGTCCCAACGTCCTTGTACTCGATGAGCCAACTAACCATTTGGACTTACAAATGCGCCAAGCATTGACGATCGCCTTGCAAGGTTTTAAAGGCGCCGTGGTGCTGGTCTCGCATGATCGTGAGCTAATTGCCAATGTCTGTGATGAGCTGTATCTCGTTCATGATGGTCAAATCGATGAATTTGACGGTGACATCAGTGACTACGGCAAATGGCTGGCAGAAAAGCGTAAGCAAGAAAATTTACAAGACAAAAGTAGCAGTAAGAAGAAAAGCAAGAAAGAGAGTAAAAAATTCGTTTCACGTGAAACAGGCAATAGCCAAGTGACTAATCAAGTGAGCAATACAGCACCTGATAATACATCAAAAAGTAACACTGCGACCCCAGCGCTTAGTAAAGAAGAACAACGCAAATTAGCCGCTGAACAGCGTAAACGTACTGCACCTATCCGCCGCGAGATAGAAGAGACAGAAAAAGCACTTGCCAAGATTGAAGGGCAGCTTGCAACGCTTGAGGAAAAGCTAGCTGATACCAAGTTGTACGAAGAAAGCCGTAAGGCGGACTTACTGGTCTTATTGAATGAGCAAACCGCGCTACAGCAGCAGCACAGCGATAACGAAGAAAAATTGCTGCTATCGATGACGACGCTGGAAGAGATGGAAGCGGAATTTTAGTAGCAAGTTATATGAGATTTGGCTGTTAAGAGATTTTCGTCGTAAGTAATCAAACATAAAAAAGGGAGGGCATCAGCCCTCCCTTTTTTACATCGTTTTTTGCAACATTATTCTTTACGGTATTTACCATCACCGTAGGACAGTACTTTCATTGTGGTCGTACAAAGCTGGCAATCGATTTGACTAGCAGCAGCTTTCGATAAATCAAGAATACGGCCTCGAATATAGGGGCCTCGGTCTGTGATTTTGACCACGACACTTTTTTTTGTTTTTTGGTTGGTCACTTGAACTTTTGTGCCAAACGGTAACGTGCGATGGGCAGCGGTTAGTGAGTTCATGTTAAAGATACTACCACTTGCAGTGCGTTTACCATGAAACTTACTGCCGTAATAACTGGTATTGGCCGCAAAAACTGTGGTACTCAGCAATAGTGATAACGTGACAACCAAAGACTTAATTAAATGTGACATTCATGACCTATAAGCAATTTATGAAATAGACAGCGATGCTTGCCTATGTTGTCATACCCCTATGAGTATGAATAAGGAGGGGATTTTACAAGATATAGATTGTCAAACTATTACAGCCGTGTAAAAAACTCACGAGGTCAAACGCTTGTTTTTTAAGGAAAAAATATCATTTTTGACTAAAAATAATGGAGGGATGAGTACTGAAGATAGACTTATAGAGAATGGTTCTTATTAAGAAGTCAACAAGAAACCAGAAAGTAAATAACAAAATGTAAATAAGTGTTATATAAATACGAATACTATCGATATAGTAAGTTTTGACCGCGAAAAGCCTACCGAAAACAGTCTGTTTTATTGTAATAAAAAGTTTCTATTTTATTACTAAACTGTAAAAAAACCAAAATTATTGATTGCTTTGGGCTGTTTGAGAAAACTGGTCATATCGTATGGCGAGTCGTTAAGAAAAACATGGTGGTTCATGGCTGTTAAAAAACAGAGGTTGGAATATTTCAGTAAATATAAACAACAATCATTGAGTAAAAAAGACGATCTAATCACTTTTAGTAATCATTAGGCGGCTTTATTTTTGTCTTTATCTTATATTTTTCAATTTTCGTTACATCAATAAAAGTCAGTGATATAAAGTATTCTAGGAAGTCATCTAGAGCAATATTTACTATAGAGATATATTTCTATAAGTTTTATCTCTGCACACGACAAAAAAACAAAAAAGTCTGTTAAAGCAAAGGCATAATAGTAATTTTTAAGACGAATAGACCATGCCAAACTTTAACAGACTTAGTGAGACTTTAACCCAAAACCTGAGCATGAACAAGGCAAGAATCAATTGTTTGAGCCTAATGATAATAGCCCTGATTACTGCTCAAAGCAGTAATCTTAAAAAAACAGCAAGACACCTTCCTAAGGGTGGCAAGACCGACAGTCACTATCGCAGACTACAGCGATTTTTTGCCGAAGCGAGGATAGACTACGATCAACTGGCTTTAATGATATATCGACTATTT
>NZ_FNAL01000035.1 GCF_900101915.1 Psychrobacter pacificensis
GCGGATTTGCTGCTGGTGTAGCGCAGTTAGGCAATGGCGTTGACTGGGATAGCCCGTTCGCATTTTTTCAGATGGGCCAAAACTTCTTAGAAAATAATCGATCTGCTGCCCAAATCTTTGCAGAGATTCCAGGTGATATATCAAACATCTGGCTAAAATCTGCTGATCAATTAAACCGTATAGATAAGTTAGGTACCGGTACAGCAAGTCAGACAATTAGCTCAGTTGTGCAGTTAAATGAGAGACAGGCTAATCTAAATCGCACACTTGGCATCACAGGTCAGCAGTATCAAGCCCAACAAGAAGCTGCTGAAGCAGCTGCTAAGTCTGCTGAGAAAGCCGCGAATTCAACTGTAAAAAGTATTCAGGCTCAAGCAGTAAATAGCAAAGTATTGGGCCAAGCAAAACAGTTTAGTTATGGCAACTTAGAGCAACAATACGGCTTACCAACTGGACTATTATCAGCAGTAAGTATGCAAGAGTCACGAGGCAACCCAAACGCTCGCAGTCCAGTTGGTGCATCTGGCGCGTTTCAGTTTATGCCATCGACTGCTGATCGCTTTGGCATAAGAGGTCAAGAGTCAAACGTTGGCAAATCTGCTGAAGCAGCTGCTAAATATCTCAGCTTTTTGATGAATAAGTTTGGCAGCGTTGACCTTGCGCTTGCTGGATACAATGCTGGAGAAGGCAATGTTGCCAAATATGGCAATAAAATCCCACCATTCAAAGAGACTCAAAACTACGTCAAAAAAGTTAAAGAGTATCTTGCATACATGCAGGGCGGCTTGGACGGTAGCGTTAATATAGCTGGAAACATCTCAGCACAAACCTCATTGATGGAACGACAAGCTGCTGAACAATTACGCATCCTTGAGCAGCAAGCTCAACAACGTGAAGCTATTCGCTTAGAGTATGCCAATCAAGCGACGCGCATTGAGATGCAACTGGCTGACAAAATCGAAAAGATTAATGCCAGTGGCTTTAATGAAGATGAACGCATTGCCTTCGTTGAAGATGCAAAACAACGTGCAGCTATTGAACTAGCAAACTACGAAGATACACAAGCCAAAAAACTAGCGGCTTTCGGTGACTTTGCGCGGTCTGAACGCGAAATCATTGCTCAAAATGCAATGTATCGAGCAACCGAAGTTATCCGTGATACTGAGTTGACAGAGGACTCCCGTAATCAAGCTTTAGCTTTAATTAGGCAAAAGGCCCAATACGAGCTCAATCAGCTTGAATTAAATCATGATCGCGAGATGCAGTACGCACAGCAAGCTGAGCAAACAGATGCTGAACGTATTCGCAATCAGTACGCGCTTGAGCGCCGCGAAATCCAGTTAACAATTAACATGGATGAGCAGCTACGCAAAGCTAAGATTGATGCACTCAATCAAGCTGAGCAATTGGCACTTGATGAACGTCGCTATGCGTTTGAGAGTGAGTTACGTCAGTTAACTAGTATTGGCCAATCTAGCTTAGCCTCGCTGCGTCAGTCTTATGCTGACCAGCGCCGTGCACTCGATCAACGCACGGACATTGATGATAGTCAAAAATCATCATTACGTAATGCAATGGCAGGCGCTCAAATATACGAAACCAATCAATTGCAAAAAGGGCCACGCGATGCGTTTGCCGCGCAGCAAGCGGACTTCGGCGGCACTAGCGCAAACTTTGCCCTTGTACAGCAGTATCAGACAAGGCTCGATGTCATAAAAGACGCGCTTGACGCTGAGGTTGCTACCGTTAAGCAAGCCGAGCAAGCCAAGTATGACGCCCGCCGCGAGTTTGAGACTGCCGCAACGCAGTTATCTCTCTCACAAGCCGAGCAAACAGCGGGTAATTTTGCAGCGTCATTCAAAACAATGCTGGGCGAGCAAAATGCCTTTTATCGTCTTAGTTTTGACGCTCAGCAAGTCTTTGTTATGGCCTCTGCAGGGCTTAATATGTATGAAGCGTGGGGCGATGCAATGGCAGAGGGCGCAACGCTGACGCAAAAACTTGCGGGCGCTGCAACTATCGCAACTGAGTTTGGGCGCATTATTAGCGCCGCCTCATCGATGACGCTTGAGCTGCCTGGTTATCGCTCTGGTGGTTACACAGGAGACGCGCCAGAAGATCAGATTGTCGGCTATGTGCATGGCCGAGAACACGTTAGTGATGCGGCTACTACTCGTAAGTACCGTCCAGAGCTTGAGGCAATGAGCAATGGAACGTATGAGCGCGGCACCACTGGCAACATCAACGTCAACGTCTCAGTCACCATGGACGGCAAATCCTCGGTACAGTCTGATAGCCAATACGGCAAACAAATCGGCCAAGGACTCGCCGCCGCAGTCACAACGCAGGTGCAAAAAATGATGCGGCCAAACGGCATGCTCGATAGACAGTACCAGCGGCGCTGATAGACGCAGCCAACAAAAATCGGTATTATAATATTTTGCCAATTGGGGGATATTATGATCAAGATTTTGTTTGCTGTCGCTGCTGCAGTTACGCTTAGCGCTTGCTCGACCAAGCCTACAACCTCCTCTGTTGCAGTTACACCGATGCTATATGACACTGCAACAGCTGACACTGCGACCGTCGTTGTAACACGCGACAGTGGTTTACTTGGCTCAGCATGTAACACGTATATTTTTGTTGATGGCAAACAAACAGCGAGCTTGAGACCGTCTGAATCAGCGACAATGCACGTGCCAAGCGGCCGACATATCTTATCGTTTGATACGTCACGTGGGCTATGCCCATCTGCCACTGACGCCGTTGATATAACACTCAATAAAGGTGATGTCAAAAAATATCGCATACGCGGCGACATGAACGGCAACTTTCAATTACTACCTACACTTTAAACTTATTTAATCAACCAAAAGCCCACTACTCAGTGGGCTTTTTAGTGGGCGATCATATGGCAATAAAAACATTTCCTTGGCAAATGGATATGGGCGCGACACTCGATACCCAATACCGCGTCAATCGTACACAGTTTGGTGATGGCTACGCCCAGCACTCATCTATCGGTATCAATAACAAACGCCGTGTCTGGTCTGGTAGCAAAACGGGCGACTGGGATACGGTCATCGCACCGATATTAGATTTTTTAGACGATCATGCAGGTGTCAAACCGTTTGAGTGGACCGACCCTCACGGCAACACCAAACAATACACGTGCGCGGGTGTATCAATACCGCAGCGCAAGGGCAACTTTTGGCAAATCACACTCAATTTTGAGCAATTTATGAGCGTTTAGGAGACAAATATGGCTATTCAATTACCAGATCCAGGCAATGGCGTACCAGAAGATGAAACAGGTGACAATGAGCATGTAATGTGGCTCAAAACACGCGCTAACTTTAGCGACCAAAATAATGCTGCAAGTCGATTAGTGGGTACAGGTACGGGGCAGATACCGCTTGCTGAAAATATACTAGCAGCAGCACTTGGCAGCTCTCCAGAAGTTTTCTCTTCCACTGCGCCTGCGTCTGATTTAGACAGCTTACAGGGCGGTGATATACGAACAGTTTGGAGGACTTCGGCGATAAATTCACCGCCACAGCTAACAAATAATTATATCACTGTAATGACGATAAAAATTGGTGCTATAAGCAATGGCAATTCAAGATTTCAATTTGCTTGGGGTCAAAACGTTGCGGGCTTTGTTTGGCGCACATCGACTTATACTGGGGCGTGGCAACCTTGGTCTGAACCAAGAACTGATAAAAACACAACAAAAGACGCAAACGGCTTTATCAAAGCTGCTTCGCCAATCGTTAAAGTATTTGCTGACAAAGTTGAGCTAAACGATGATGCAGCGTCGCAAGATGTCACGTTTGTCAAAAACGGTGTGGGCGACTACACGATCAACACTGTGAGCGGACTATCAACAGACGGTTGGTACATCGAGCTACCTAAAGACATTAACGGCAATCCTAAAGTAGCGGTCACACTTAACGAGACGGATGGTGTTATCTCTCTCAAGTGCTATAAACGTATCTTTAGCATGGAGACATTTACTTTTGTCCCCGATTTAGACGAGCCAATGGATGTGCCTGATGGTCGTTGGATTGACTTGCGCTTAAACGAGATTGCTGCTGACGAGCCGATTGAGCCATTGGAGTAATATATGCTGACATCAGACTTGCAAAAACTGTCAGCATCAGGGCTTGTGACTTTATATGAGCTTGATGCAACCGCTTTGGGCGCTGGGGTCATGCGGTGGCATGGTCACGTCAACCGCGAGGACTGGGAGTATCTGTTTAAGTTTGCAAACAAAGCCGAGTTTGCAGACAGCACGTATCGAGTTACCAGTACAGGCAAAGAGCCAATCGTAAGACGCGATATTATTTGGGCGGGTCAAACCTACACACCCGTTGCTATCCAAACCGATGGCCTTGAGATGCGCGGTGATGGTACACCATCCGCGCCTAGCCTCGTCATCGGCAACAACATCGACGGCATCAATGGTGCAGTGACAGCACTATGCGCGTTTTACAGCGACTTTGTCGGCGCACAGCTACGTGTCATACACGTATTAGCAAAACATTTAGACGCGACAAACTTTAGCGCTGGCAACCCATCTGCCGACGCTCAGCAATACACAGATCAGTATTGGACAGTCAATCAAAAAAAACACGAGTCACTTAACGAGCAAGACAGCTCAGTCGCGTTTGAGTTATCAACGCCATTGACGGCACAGCGCAAGATGATACCTAGCCGTACAATTACCAAATATTGCGATTGGGCGGTTAAAGGCAAGTACCGCGGCGAGTCCTGCGGCTATACGGGCGCTGCGATGTTTACCGAGGACGGCACACCCACGGATGACCCAGCACAAGATAAATGCGGCGGACGTCTGAGTGATTGCAAACTGCGCTTTGGTGAGCATGAGCCGCTATCGTTTGGCGGATTCCCCGCGGCATCCATGCTAGGGCGCTGATAAGGAGCGATATGTATATTTTAAAAGAGACGCAAGCGGTGATACTCAACCACGCGGCGGCCTGCTACCCGCGTGAGTCCTGCGGCGTGATCGTGGGTCGCAAATACATCGAGTGTCAAAACATCGCGGACAGCGACAGTGAGTTTGTCATCGACCCGCGTGATATCGTCCGTGCCGAGCAGACGGGCAAAATCGAGGCCATCGTCCACAGCCACCCAGACGGTAGTACCAAGCCATCCACATTTGATAGGCTGCAAATGCCGCTACACGGCGTACCATGGGTGATTGCAGCATACCCTGAGATTGACATAAAAGTGCATGAGCCGTTGCCCTACGTCGCCCCGCTGATTAATCGTGAGTATATCCACGGCGTGCTCGATTGCTACAGTATCGTACGTGATTACTATGCGCGTGAGCTGGATATACACCTCGATAATTTTGAGCGCGTCGATCGTTGGTGGGAGGATGCAAGTAATCAAGACTTGTACACTAGCAACTTTAAATCACAGGGCTTTGTCGAGGTCGATAATTTGCAGCGTCATGATGTCATTTTGTGCCGTGTGCAGCCCACCGAGCATGTCAACCACGCGCTTATCTATCTTGGCGATGATGGGCAGCTAACATCAGAGCCGTCCGAGCAGATTGTGGGTGATCATTTGGTATTGCACCACCCTTACCTGCGCCGTGCTCGCCGTGAGATATATGGCAACATTTGGCAGGAGCGCACGGCTGTTATTATCCGCCATCAATCACTAATGTGAGGCAATTATGTTACGACGCATCGAGCTACACGGCATATTGGCCGATAAATTCGGCAAATCTTTTGACTTAGCCGTCGAGTCGCCGCGGGAGGCGTGTGAGGCGCTGAGCTATCAAATCGAAGGCTTTAAAAAGTTTATGATGACTGCCCATGAGAGCGGTCTTTTTTTTGCCGTGTTTAATGATGATAGCAACATCAGCGCAACCGAAGTCGAGATGAAAACAGGCGCTAAAGTCATACGCATTGTGCCAAAGATTAAAGGTGCAGGCGGTGATGCGCTCGGCTGGGTGCAAGTGATTGCGGGAGCAGCACTTGTCGGTGCAGGCTTCTTTTTGGGGCAGCCAGCCTTAGTTGCCGCAGGCTCAGGAATGGTGCTTGGTGGCGCCGCGTCTCTGCTTATGCCGCGTCCCAGCATCGAGCCGCAAGACCCAGACGGCAATAAACCGAGCTATGCTTTTGGCGGTGCGGTCACGACAGTCGCCGAGGGTAATTGCGTGGCAGTCGGCTATGGTCGCTATATATGGGGCGGCTCAGTAATTAGCATGTTAGTCGTCAATGAGGATACGTAATGTCATTATTAATACAAGGCGCAAAAGCAGGTGACAAGCCGCGCACGCCGACCATCGCACCAGACGATCACGCATCTATCAGCAAAGTCAAAATTCTATACGCACTAAGCGAGGGCGAAGTTAAAGGCCTGGTGGACGGCGCGACCAGCATTTTGCTTGACGGCACGCCGCTGGTCGATGTCAATGGCAACCCCAACTTTGACAGTGTCGAGTGGGAGATACGCCACGGCACAGTTGATCAGACACATATCGCAGGATTGCCAAATCTCAGTAGTGAGATTGGCATCAACACCCCACTGCGCTCAGGCACGCCGTGGGTACGCTCTGTCGTCAACACCCAACTATCTAGCGTCAATGTCAATTTGAGCTGGTCACGTTTATCTCATGCTCGTGACAACGGTGACGTGACAGGCACCGCGGTACATTATGCAATTGACGTACAGACCGACGGCGGCGGCTATACCACTATTATAGATAAAACCATCCGCGCAAAGACATCAGGCCGCTACCAGCGCACGCATAACGTGCCCCTGCCTGACGCCCAGCAAGGTTGGCAAATCCGAGTGCGCAAAATCACGCCAGACGGTGACAATACCCGCTTATTTAACGATATGCGCGTAGACAGCATCGCTGAGATTATCGACGCAAAGCTGCGCTATCCGCACACCGCCCTGCTATATCTATCATTTGATGCGCGCACGTTTAGCAGTATGCCAAAAATCGCGGTTGAGATGTACGGGCGCTATCTTAAAGTGCCGAGCAACTATGATGCCGCCACTCGTACCAGCACCGGTATATGGGATGGCACGTTTAAAACAGCCTATACCAACAATCCAGCGTGGGTGTATTACGATCTGATCACCAATGATCGCTATGGCCTTGGCGACCGCTTAAAGCCGTTTATGATTAATAAATGGGCGATTGCTCACATTGCGCGCATCTGCGATGAGCCAGTCGATGACGGCAAAGGCGGCACTGAGCCGCGCTTTACGTGCAATCTGTATCTGCAAAAATCTGAGCAAGCATATCAAGTATTGCAGCATATCGCCGCTATCTTTCGCGGGATGTCGTTTTGGGATGGCTCACAGATCGTACTCGATGCAGATACACCGCGTGACGCTGATTATGTCATCACCCGTGCAAACGTGGTCGATGGCGCATTTAACAAATCAGGCACGGCGATAGATGATAGGCACACGCTCGTGCAGGTAGCGTGGTCAAATCCTGCTAACAATTATGAGACCGATTATGTAACGGTACGCAATGAGCGCGCTATCGCAAAATACGGCATTAATCCGCTTGAGATGCCCGTTGTCGGCTGTACCAGCGAGGGGCAAGCGTACCGCGCAGGACTGGCCGCGTTACTCTCTGAGCAAATCCGCACGCAGACAGTTAACTTTGCAATGGGCTTGGACGGCGCACTACCAAGCGTTGGCAGCCGCGTTGATATTGCTGACATGATGTTTACTGGCGCTAATAACGGCGGGCGTATATCTGCTGTCAACGCTGACCGCACGGTTATCACTGTGGATCGTGACGATGTCCCTGCAACAACCGGCGACCGCTTAACCGTCAACCTTGAGTCTGGTCGCGCGCAAACTCGGGAGATATTGAGCGTATCGGGACGCAACATCACGGTAAAAGCACCATTTGACCCATCCGCGCCGGAAAACGTGTGGGCAGTTGATAGCGATGAGCTGCCGACGATGCCGTTTATCGTCTTATCAATCACAGAGAATGACGATAGGACGCAATATACATACAGCGCATTGCAGTATGATGCAGGGCTGTACCCGCAGATTGATAACGGCACGATCATCGAGCCGCGCCCACCCGTGCCACCGTTTAACCCGTACATTATCGCCGCTCCAGACGACGTTACGATTGAATCGCGCCATCAAGTAAACCAAGGCATAACGGTCACTACGCTGATAATTGTTTGGGACCAAGTAAAAGACGCAGTCGCTTACGATGTCGAATGGCGTAAAGACGATGGCGATTGGATTAAGTTACCGCGCACAGGCAACATATCAGCAGAGGTAGATGGCATTTATAGCGGTAATTATCTTGCGCGTGTGCGAGCTGTCAGCGCGTTTGACGCGGTATCTAAACCGACAACATCAACGCTCACTGCAATCGCAGGTAAAGTTGGGCTACCGCCTAAAGTGGTAGGCTTGACAGCCACAGGCGTACTGTTTGGTATGTCGTTAAAATGGGGCTTTGCGAGTGGCTCAGGCGATGCGGATTATACAGAGGTGCAGGTTGGATCAGCACCAAACGTCAATGTAGCAACGCTTGGTCAGTACAGCTACCCAACCAACACACATACAGTGACAGGCTTACAAGGTAACTTGGCACAGTCTTATCGTGCGCGTTTGGTTGATAAGCTGGGCTTTAAGTCCGAGTGGTCAGATTGGGTAACTGGTACGACAGACGCCAGTGCTGATAAAGTCATGGACTTGATACAGGGGCAGATTGACGAGTCATCGCTTAACGACATCTTAACGAGCAAGATTGACGATATTGCCATCAATAAGCGAGATATTAGCAAGGAGGTACAAGACCGGATTGATGCGATTACTGATGTTAATGACCGCATTGATGGAGTGTTAGAGAGCGCTGACGTTGAGTATTACCTGTCTAGCAGTGCAACAACGCCGACAGGCGGCGCTTGGCAGACCACTGCACCTGCTTGGCAGCAGTCAAAGTACGTGTTCAGCCGCACCAAGCTAGTAGGCGCAGACGGCAGTGTGACTTACAAACCTAGTGTTAACGGCACAAATATCACTGGCGCAAAAGGTGATAAGGGCGAGCAAGGCGCGGCAGGTCGTGATGGTATAGATGGACTACAAGGCCCAAGAGGTGAGCAAGGCATTCAGGGGCCAAAGGGCGCTGATGGCGAGTCTAGTTATACACACTTGGCGTATGCAACAAGCGCAACAGGTGCAAACTTTTCTACCAGTCACTTTACCAACGCAACTTATATCGGTATGTATGTCGATAACCTGCCTGACGACAGTAGCGACCCTAGCAAGTATAAATGGTCACTCATTAAGGGTGCTGATGGCTCGCAAGGCATACAAGGAGCAAAAGGTGCTGATGGTCTGACGCCTTATTTTCACGTTGCGTATGCAACTAGCGCTGATGGAACGCAAGGTTTTAGCACCACTGTATCGACTGGTAAGACGTATATCGGACAATACACAGACAACACTCAGGCAGACAGCACTGATCCTAGCCTATACAAATGGACGTTAATTAAAGGAGACAAAGGTAATACAGGTCAAGGTATTGACAACATTGTTGAACAATACGGCGTTAGCGACTCAGCCTCAACTATGCCGACCACGTGGACAACTAGCCCACCTGAGTTTGAAAAGGGTGACTACGTATGGACACGCAGCAAAATAACGTACAAAAATCCAACTAAGGTTGAATACAGTACGCCCATTGTCAGTCCTGCATGGTCTGCTATTTCAGAATTTAATACTGAGTTTATAAACTACCAAGAGGACGTAGGCAATGAGTTTATCGCGCAAGGCGAAAGACTAGACGGCATCATTGCTGACTATAAGCCACGTTACGCTGACAAAAACCACTACGCTGATGCGTCACGTAGTCGTCAGTGGACGTACTGGAAAACGGTTGCCGCTGATAACTACGCAGCTAATCAACGTATTACTAACCTGCAATCTGACTTTGCTGATAGTAATGCTAATTTTACAAATGAGCTGTTTACGTTAGCTGAGCAAGATAAGTCTATCGCTGCTGACATCACGCAGTTGTACGCAGAAACTGGCGCTAACTATGGTCTGATACAAGATATTGATATTGCTATCTCAACACCCAATACTGGCTTGGCTGCTAAAGTTACTGAGCTGCAAGCGGTTAGCGGTGCAAACGCTGATGCAAGTTCCGCAGCCCAGCAAGCTGCTGACAATGCGGCGGCATTAGCGGGCAACAAAGGTGAGGTTATCTATCAATGGCAGACTCCAGCAGCCGCACGTCAATTAGCGCAGAACCTATGGATTGATACAGGAGGAGGTAAAAATACACCAAAACGGTGGAATGGTAGCACATGGGTTGTTGTCACTGACAAAGCGGCAACCGATGCTGCACAAGCTGCAAGCGATGCTCAAGCTGCTGCTGACACTGCTGACGCCAAAGCGGTAGCTGCCCAAAGCACTGCCGACACTGCAAAAGCAGAAGCTAAAACAGCAGACGACAAGGCGGTGGCAGCACAAGGCGCGGCAGACGCAGCGCTATCATCTCTAACTGAGATTGCAGCAGACAGCAAGTTAACGGCTGTTGAAAAACAGCAAGTGAAGTTGATATTTGACGATATGCAACGGACACATACCGACTTACTTGCTCGTGCTGCAAAATATGATGTGTCGTCAAGCGCATACACGACAGCTTACAACGCGCTAGTTAGTTATATCACACCCAAACTTACTGATATGAGCGTTACAAGCACTATTGTTAGAACGACTTTTAACAGCAAGTTTGATGATGTTTATTTTAAACGCGCCGAGCTTAACACTGCTATTGTTAATGCTGCAAAAATTGCTGTTGACAACGCTCAGAACGCAGCAGATGAAGCCAATCAGAAGCTAGAGCCTGATAATCTTGCCTCATTAGTTGAGGGCAGCGGTGCGTTTAGCGATGAGTTTGGCTCAATATCAGGACAGTTTGCAAACTTTGAAGCTGTGGTTGAGGGTCAAAAAACGGCGATGGAGGTTATTAGCGGTATCGGCAATGCTGAGAAGCTAAAGAACGAGATTGCAAAGGCTAGGCTTGATGAAGATGTTACTAACCTGAATGCGCAATCTGTGGCTTTAACCAATCAGATCAACGGCTATACAACCAAAATTGCTGAGCTTACCACTAAGCGTGATGCCGCAACCGACTCTGACTTGCAGGCTGAGTACAACAGTCTTATAACCGATATGACGGCGGCTAAAGATGACTTAACAGCGCAAAAGGCGGTTATTGCTGACCAAGTGGGGCAGCTAAATGCGCGTAAAAAGCTACTTGAGGATTTTAAAGAGGTTGAGGATAACGTCAGAGCGCAACACACTATCAAGGTGGACGCAGGTGGTAAGATTGTCGGCTTTGGCCTTGTGTTGCAAAAAGATGGGTTTAGTACGTTTGATGTGAGAGCTGATAGATTTAGCATCTCAGCACCGTCTGGCAAGCCCAACGATGTAAACGGTGATAGCCCATTTATGGTGCTAACCACGCCGCAAAACATTGATGGGGTGCAAGTGCCTGCTGGTACTTATATGCGTGACTTTTACGCGCCTCGTGGCTCGATTGATACACTACAAGTCGTTGAGGGGGCTATTAAATCAGCGCAGATTGACGACTTAGCAGTGACGACAGGTAAGATTGCAAATCTTGCGGTTGATACGTTGCAGATTAATGATTATGCAGTCACAGCGTCAGGGCTGTACTTTGCCGAACAGCTAGATACTTTTAATATTGCAAAAACTGAAAGTGAGATAGCTGGTGTTGATTTAAATCCAGAGGGTGGGTCTGTCGCTGTCAGCTTTGGTTTTGAGTCATTGGTGGTGTCTGATTACGGAGATCGCGATGGAGCAACATTAATACTAAGACTAAAGAGGGATAACGAGGTATTAAGAACTATTTCATTTAGCGCTGCCCGTGCGGCAGGAACTCCTCTATATGAAAGCAGAATAACTAGGAGTTATATAACGTTTGCTACTTTGCTTGACGCGCCACCAACGGGAAACAGACGTTATGCGGTAACAGCGCAAGCAGCTGATACAGACGAGGACGAAATAACTTTAAAAATTAAAGCGCGGTCATTAATGGTTAGTGGAGCTAAAAAATGATAACAATATTCTTATATAAAACAGTAGATAAAAAATTTAGCCATAAATTAGTTTCACCACCTGATATGGCCATGCTTAATATTAGCGAGGGTTTGGACTTTACATTAACACCACCGCCTGATTACGAGCAACCGTGGTACTGGGTAGAAGCAGAATGGACAACCGAACAACCCTCATAACGAGGGTTTTTTATTATCTAAAATTTGAGGAGGGACGATGCTTAAAATCAAGTTTTGGCAGCTATGGTGGGCTTGCATAGCTGCCTTAGCTGCATCATACCCGATTAGCGCATGGGCGACCGAGCAGCTTATCGAGTCTCGTGTTTTACCCGCGCCTTTTTTGCTGAGCTGGGCGGGCGTTTGGGTCTTTGCCATCGCTGGCGGACTATGCGCCGCTTTTGTCAAAATCCCTGAGATCGACAAGAGCTTTTATTATCCGAGGCTTGCAAAAGCATTGATTGGCGTATTTGTGGGCGTAGCGCTGAGCTTAGCGGTTAATTCGTTTAGCGAGGCTCAGTCCGAGGCACTGCCACTGTTTGCACTATTAGCAGGTCTATTTAGCGCACCACTTGTAGCAGGTACGATGGTGTGGATTAGCAACCAAAAACGCATAAACAAGACGCTCAATCAGGCGGTACGCAAACGCACAGGTCTAGATACGTCAGTAGATGGCGATTTTCAAATTGACACAGCTTACAAAAAAGGAGGCAATGATGATAGCGCCAATCTATCTTGATTTAACAATGGCAGTCTGTGCTGTCATCTTGGGTTTAGCTGTAATGCTGACACGTATGCGCGTCGTTGATGATAACGTTTACACGCCCATACTTGAGTTGGCTTTAGTGTGTGCAGGGGCTTTAAGTTGGGCGGTATATGGCTTTTTGGCTTTATCAGCTATTACGTCATATCCGCCACTGCACACGGTGGGTTATCAGGGGCATTGGGGTTATACGCTTGCAAGGTTTTTGGGTTTTGTGGCTTGGATATTGTCACTACTGCTTGTCACTCGATACAGCGCATATATGCAAGTACGCAAAGTGCCAAGTAAATGCAATAAACACGCCCCTTAATTGGGGCTTTTTTTGGGGGAAAATATGAGTATTTTTGAGAGTCTGTTTAACAGATTGATGGAGCATGAGGGTGGCTATGTCAACCATCCAAACGACCCTGGCGGTGAGACGATGTGGGGCGTAACAAAACGTGTGGCTCGCGCTCACGGCTATAACGGACCCATGCGTAGTTTGCCAAAAGCCACAGCTCAAGCGATTGCTGACAAATCGTATTGGCAAGCGGTGAAAGGTGACGAGTTGCCGCGTGCTGTTGCTTGGCAAGTAGTTGATGCAGCATTCAACCACGGCAACCGCAATGCTGTTAAGTTTTTACAACGCGCTATCGGTGCGAGTGATGACGGCATCATTGGACCGCGTACATTAGCGGCAGTGGCAGCAATGGATAAAAACGATGTTGTGTTTCTATTCAACGCAGAGCGCATCGAGTTTTATACACGATTACGTACATGGCAAACATTTGGTCGCGGATGGGCCCGGCGTGTAGCTGGTAATTTACGATTTGCAGCCGCAGATAATTAATTTTATTTGACGCAGTTTTTGTCGCACTTGATGCCGAAACTA
The DNA here is from genome assembly GCF_900101915.1 of Psychrobacter pacificensis. Lineage (GTDB taxonomy): Bacteria > Pseudomonadota > Gammaproteobacteria > Pseudomonadales > Moraxellaceae > Psychrobacter > Psychrobacter pacificensis. The sequence goes on from NZ_FNAL01000035.1 coordinate 13,757, forward strand.
TTTAAATCAATCTAAATGCAAAAACATAAATATATGATTTTATTATATTAATTTTTCATTGATTTATATTAGGTTATATCAAAAAGAGTTCGAGTCTCTCCAGCCCCACCATTTTCGGATAGTGA
>NZ_FNAL01000033.1 GCF_900101915.1 Psychrobacter pacificensis
TTGAGTTTGAAAAGCGGTATTACGATAATTTAACCCTGTCAGGCATCGCTGCCTGACTCAAGTAAATCACTCTCCGATATAGTCGGGGCGGTTCACATCGTATAAACTATGAAATGCTTCTAGCTTTGCCTCGAAAGCGCAATCCAAATTGTTGATAGCTTCCTCACCATCAACTAATTTTAATTTGTGGAACCTCATATGAGCCTCTCCATAGAGTCGCATAGGGTTCGCTAATTTGCTTAATGCTTAATTTCCATTTAAATCCTTAGTAAACTAAAGTTATTTAGCCGTACTTCTAAATTAACACACCGATATTTTACGGTGACTAGTTTTTCATCATGAGTCTATGTAAACATCCCTCAAATAACTCCGAACACATGGGCTTTCTAGATTTTTTCATCTTCGCTTATGCTCTGTTCTACAGGCAATATTGGGAATTGAGTCGGCAGGACTAATAATAGTATTTAGTTTTACACGATCCTTTAATTTTTTTTGTGCTAAAAAAGCAAAAGATTTACCTGTTCGCTCAGCTTCCAGCTGTATTTGATATATCTCTTCACCAGAAATTGGGTTATCTCTTGCATCTATCATCGTCGAAAAATGATAAGTAGCTTCCTCTTCATTATCTGAACGACACGTATGCTCAAGTATATCGTCAAAATCGACACTTACAGCATCTTGCATGCCTGAGCCAATGGCCCCAAAATCATGTTTAAACCAGTCGCTTTGTTCCATAGTATTTTTTAATACGAATAGATCTTGATCAGTGAATGGGACATGAAATTCGTTGAAGTTGATGAATTGCCTACCATCAATTCTCATTTGAAAATGATAATGAGGGTAGTCAATTGAGGTTCCTATGTGTCCTTCAAAATCATTCTTAGAACAGTCAAACGTCCATTCAATGTTTTTCCACTTAACTGTATATGACAGAATCTTCCTATCTGACCTTTCTTCTTCAAGATCATTAATATTCGAAATTAAACGCTCTTGATTTGCGCACCATCTAATAAATGCAGCGATACTCCCATAGCCGTATTTTTCGTAGATTTTTGGGAAGTCTTTTTTCTTAAACTTGCATTGTCGTAGTAACCAATGTAGACATGGATCATCTTTGCTGATAGTTTTGAAGGGCTTATTACATAGATAGCAAATATCCTTTTTATAACCAACCTTAAAAGCCTGCGCTTGCCTTTGATGTTCTTCATCATTCAAACGATTTATCTCTTCTATTTTCTCAGAAGACATCTTTTCAAAAACGTTTCTATATTTTTCAGTATCATGCTTCATAAGACTTACCTTTGATATTTAATTATATACTGTCAAATCACTACTCGTCTCATCCAGCACTTCGATCAGTGATGTGAGTTTATTACTAGTAATGTTATACCCAAAGCGATACACCTCCTGAGAAAGTAACTCCTGTTGTTTCCATGTGATAATATCTTGATCAATACCATCCACTTTTTCAAGCAGCGCATATAATGAGACCTTTTCAGATATGGAGTTGGTGGATAACAATAGGTTTTTGATTGTCGATCTCAATTCCTTATCATCTCTAGCTCTTTGTAAAAGAAGTGGATAAAAGAACTTATGGCTATAAAGAGCTTCGTTATAATTATCAAATAAGCCCTCTAAAAATCTTAGGATATTATTAGTATCTCCAAACATGAATCTAATGGTATATGCCAAATCAGCGGTTACTCGTGTCTGATTTTTATATAAATCATTGACAAGATCTTTTAGTAATTGATGGCTAGGCCAACCATGACATAATGCCATTACCCTACCCGGGTTCTTACGAACGCTTTCTACCTCACTTACTAAGTTATGCACCTCTTCATCATCGCTAAATAATTCTCCAAGCAGTTTTCCGCATTTGAGAGCAGTTACTTCATCTTTATTATCAATATTTTTGATAAGTATTTTTTTTAACTCACTAGAGTTGGATGACGTTCTAATTGAAAAATCAATCAGATTGATATTATTGATATCTTCTGCCTTATTTATATAGTCAATAATATGAGGTGTGCTAGGTGAGTCTTTATCTGAATGCTTTGCTATAAACCCCCATAAATTCTGGTCACTTTCGTCTTTTCTTCTGAACATTGAGATTCTGTTCAAATCGTTATTTAAGACGTTGATAATATAGTCAAAATTCTCAATTAAAAATTTAACGATAATACTACTATATCTATAGTGATCAAATAACTGAATTTTAGGACTTGCTAGCCTATCCTCTATAGCCTTATCAGCATAATACGAACTAGGGTCTTCTAGTGTGAAATACTCCTCTAACTTACCTAGTTTTAAATAACCGCCAAAAGCAATCTGCCTTTGTACTTCATGATTTTCCCCTGAATAAAAAATCAGACTATTACACCTTTCTAGAATAACACTAGGAGCGGTTTCTTTTAAATGGTCGAAATTAGCAAAGGCTGATGCCATCCTGATTTGTAGGTTCTGCTCATCCATAAAAAGACTTAATTGTTCGATCACTTGTGTGTTATTCAAGAAGTATCTATGATTCAACTCTTCTATGAGCTTCAACCTAAGATTGTCTGCTATAGGGAGAGAAGTAGACATTACCTTTTCAAACTCTTGAATCAAGTCTGGATAATAATGAATAACAACAGCAGGAATTTTAAATAAATTATTCTTTGCCAATAGCTTAAGCTGTTCATGCTCATGAAAACTACCTATTAAAACCTGTAAGGCTTCATAATAGTTTCCCCATTGTTTATCTAGCAAGGGCAACTCACTCTCTATAAATCTATCAAGAATATTTTGCTCGAAATAATCTTTGTCTAGCTCGATAAGTGCGGGTAATGCTCTACTACGTTGGCGTAATCTTCTATCAAATAGAATATCCTCCAATATACTGACTCCCTCCTCTTTATCATTCAAAAATACTTGGCTAACATAGCTAGCAGAATAATCTCTACGTTTGCTATCACTTCGAAAATACGCCTTAAGCTCATCTTTCACGTTCTCATCATCTGACCAACCAGATGTCAATGCCATAAGTTGCCAATGTGAGAAGCTTGAATCAGCTAATTGCTTAAGTAGATATTGCTTATTTGCTTCTGTTCTTCCTACTAAACAGGCATATGTTGTTTCCACAACATCATGTCTATCTATTTTCTGCAACCAATTCTCAATAACAGGAATGAGTCTTATATTATCTTTAAAATTTTCTGCGATAATTTTCCACTGGTTGCTAGAATGAATGATTGAGAAAGGATATTCTTCATTTTCTAGTTGATAAATAATCCTATCAACAACTTCCTCCTTTTTATTAAAACAATTAAATAAGATAGACCATGCAAGCTCATGTTTTATGATTGTATCAGGTACACTTTTCTCAAGTGATTCTATTGAATGCTGATAAAGCTTTTCGCAACTACTCCACCCTGCTATCAGAGTCTGCTCTACCTCATAATCAAGCGTATAACTAATATCTTTTTGTTTAGTTATGAGTTCATCTAGATCATCTGTCGTATGGATACGCATGTGTACTTTTAATTTGATAATAAATAATACTATTTCAGGATGTTCTGAACGGTCATACCTCTTAACTATATCTTCTTTAATAGTTTCATTCACATCGTCAGAAATGAGGCTGTTTATGAGATAGCCGATAATCTCAGGATTATAACAACTTTTTAAGAGCTCAATAACCTTATTAAATATCCATGTATCATTGATGCTTTTTTTAGCTTGATTGGATGCTTCAATTTTCTGCTGACGATTACCATTAATAATAGACTTAACAATGAACTGCCTTATACTATGGGTGAGTTCATCAGCGGATAAATATTCTAGTGCTTGCAGACGCTGATCGCTAAAGTTATATTTATTTGGGAAATACTTGAATAAATACGCCAGAACTTTTTCATTAACTCTAGGGTTATAAAGCGCACTTAGCAGTACGTTCCATAAAGCTTCTTTTTTACTAGGATGCGTTTCGTACTCAAACTCCTCAATTAATTCTTTTAAATAACGATCTGTAATTGCTATAGGTGCATTATTTAGCGTTAGCCCTAATGAATAGGTGAATAATTTGGTATAACCACCAAGACCTTTACTCTTTTGCTCTACAATAGAGAGGTAATCTTCAAAATCTTGGCTTTTACGCATTTTTATCAACCCAAAAAAGAAGAGAATTACTTGATTCCATTGTGGGTCATCAGCGTATTTTTCAAGCATTTCTTCAATAAGAGGTGGATAAGAGTCTATTAAAAATTTAGCTGTCATAAACTCTTGAAATTGACGATGTATAAATGCAACCTCATCAGGAGATTTTTCAACGAGAATACCGATATGATTAGCACCAATATTTAAAATATCTTGACTAGCCTTTCTGGCTTTAGCCTTCTCATAGCCCATATCCTTTTGCAAAAAATCTTTAATAATGTCACAAGCATCCTCTTTTAAGATGATGCCATCATGGTAGTCTTGATGAACATGCTTTGCCAAAACTGTATAGATCTCGATTATATCGAAGTCGTATTCACTCTCATCATAGATATTAGCCGATGTCCGTCTTCTTTCAGGGTGATCTGTGATTAAGTATTCGGTAATTTTACTTAGGAGTTCTATTTTATTTTTTGGTAAAGTAATTCTGCCAAATCTGTGAGAAACTAAGATGCTAAGCAACAATGGGTTACTTGATAATTGCAACAAATCCTTAGATTGCTGTAATTCTAATAAAAACTGATTAGTTTCAGTTTCAACGAGGTTTATATCATTCCTTCCTTGATCCTCTATCCATTTTTGATACCAATAGTTTATAAACTGCTTCTGTTGAGCAATTGAGAACTCTGCTATGGTTTGAACCTTGATTCCTTGGAAGGAGTCCTTTTGTATTCGATATCCATAGGGTCTACTTGAATAGACTATAGTTGTATTTTGAATAGCAGATTGTATTTCAATTTTAGAAATTGCTAGTTTTGCTACTTTTGCGTTTGTCCATTCATCAACACCATCTACGACTAGTAGAAGCCTTTCATCATTTAATGCGTCATTCATTAGCTCGAAAAGTGCTTCTTGCCCAATGCTTTTAAGCCATAACCTTAGTAACTCAGCTAGGTTTAAATCTTCGTTCTCATTCAATTTTTTAGTAATAAAAGCAAAAGGTAGCCAAACAGGTAGTAAGCCACCCCACTGCTTGGCAGTATTCAATAGCTTTGGCTCTTCAGTCAGTAAGTCTAAAACTAAATAGCGTAATAAAGTGCTTTTCCCCGAACCTGGTTCACCTAATATCATTAACCTATCAGATGTCGCCAAATTATTATCTAGGTTTAACCTAACTTCACTTTCATACTCTACAAATGATAAGCCTTTTGGTTCTACTTGTTGGCTATCTTTATCGCGGAACTCACTAGCCTCATGCTTTGGTTTTTCGGCATCTTTAATTCGGTGATATTGGTGAGTGGTTCGTTTTTCAATAAAATCAGGCACAATAAACCTGTCTTGAATGCTTATAGTATGATTGCCAAACTTACTTGCAGGTATACTCGGGTCATACTTTTGAAAAATAGTAGCGTATACGTTAAAGAGCTGCTTTCTATAGTTGGCGATTTGGACTGCGTCTAACCTCCTCTCCTTACTGATATTATTTAGGAAGTCTTCTCCATTGAACGCTTTAACCCATTCCCTTCCGAAGAAATCATACACAATTTGCGGATGCTCTTTCAAAATAGAGGATATCTGTATCTTATCCCATTTGATAAAAGCAATACCATGCGCACTAAGATCGTTCTTCAATTTTAGGAATTTGTCTTGTACTTGAGTCTTCTCAAGTGTACAACTTGTACAGAAGATAAACTCATTACTTTTAGAAAACCACTTCCCTTCTTGAAAAATCTTTACTGCTTCCTCAAGGTCAATCTCAGCAATAGTTTGGTATCGTTTACATTGATATGATGCATATTTAGCACCTTTATAACCAAAAATATCAATTCCATGTTGCTTCTGGCCTTTAATACCATATACTTCACAGTTGCTTTTTCCGTGATCTGCTTGAGCTAACCTTAGGCATAATCTCTCAAAATCTTCCCACTTCAGCTGATCAATTGGCAAAACATCTATTTTATTTTTTATAGGTGGATTGACTCTGGAGCTTGAGGGGGTATAAAGATATGAAGGGTTGAGTGTCATGCTTTAGTTCCATCTAAGTGTTTTCTAGGGTTTCAGTATGATTAACAGCTAATCTACTATAATTATGCGTTAGTTCCTAGTAACGACAAATATGTAAAAAAACTTTGAAAAATAAAGACAGACCTGGTCTTAAAAAATAAGATCTGCTGTAGATAAGGATTTAACTCTTAGATATAGTTATAAACTTAATCAAACTAGAAATAGCTTTTTTGAAGTAAGCTTGATTGCAGTTAAACATTAGTCTATTTTGCTCCTTGACCTGTTCAAGTTACAATAGAGTTTACACTCAAGGACATCATTTAGAGGTAAGCAACATCGCTAGATACAGATATTTAAGGCTAATAGTTGTAGAGTAACCCCTTATAAGAATAGTTTAGTGTTTTACAGTAAAAATTTGATTTGAGTCTGCCATTTTTTATCCCGCTATATTTTATTCATACTTGTTTTATTTAGAGAATCTATTAATGAGTGAAGTTTTATCACTGTCCCAATTAGAGCAATACCTGTCAAAAGCGGCTTGGATCTTAAAAGGTCCCGTCGATGCTTCAGATTTCAAAGTCTATATTTTTCCCCTCTTATTTTTCAAACGTATCTCCGATGTCTATGATGAAGAGTACCAGCAGGCATTAGAAGAGTCTGACGGTGATATCGAATATGCCTCTATGCCAGAAATGCATCGCTTTGAAATCCCACAAGGCTGCCACTGGAACGATGTGCGCGAAACCACCACCAACGTAGGTCAAGCCATCGAGCAGGCGCTACGTGGTATTGAGCAAGCCAATCAGGACTTTTTGTACGGTATCTTTGGTGATGCTCAATGGAGTAACAAAAATAAGCTACCAGACAAGCTATTGATCGATCTCATTGAGCATTTCTCACAGTACCGTCTGGGTCATGAAAATGCCAACCCAGATATGCTAGGTAATGCCTATGAATACCTGATCAAACACTTTGCCGACTTGACCAATAAAAAAGCAGGTGAGTTTTATACCCCGAGATCGGTCGTGCATTTGCTAGGTCTCATTCTTGATCCGCACGAAGGTGAGTCTGTCTATGATCCGGCTTGTGGGACCGGAGGTATGCTGCTCGAGTGTGTCGATAACCTGAAACATAACAATGAAGACTTCCGTACGCTCAAGCTCTATGGCCAAGAAAGAAATCTAACCTCTAGTGCTATTGCGCGTATGAATATGTTTTTACACGGTATAGAAGATTTTGAAATTCTACGTGGTGACACCTTACGCGAGCCCGCCTTTTTTCAGGCCGATGGTTTAAAAACCTTTGATTGTGTCATAGCCAACCCGCCATTCTCCTTAAAAGATTGGGGCGCGGATAATTGGGCTGATGATCCCTATGGGCGCAATATTGCTGGCGTGCCACCTAAAGGTAATGGCGACATGGCTTGGGTACAACACATGGTTAAATCCATGAATAGTACAGGCCGTATGACCGTGGTATTGCCTCATGGTGCCCTATTTCGTAAAGGTGCTGAAGGTAAAATCCGTAAAGCACTATTAGATCAAGATATTTTAGAAGCCGTCATCGGCTTAGGTCCTAATGTATTCTATGGAACCCAGTTAGCCGCTTGTGTCATGGTCTTCAAACAAAACAAAGATGCCGATAAAAAAGGCAAGGTGCTCTTTATCGACGCTACTGAACAAATACGTGTGGGACGCGCTCAAAATCACCTAGAGCCAGAGCATGTTCAGCAAATATACCAATGGTATAGCGATTTCCAAGATGTTGAGAACTACGCTAAGGTCGCCAGTTTTGCAGACTTAAAGGAAAACGATTTTAATCTCAATATTCCACTCTACGTAGAAAAAATCATTGAAGACAACTTGCCTAGTGTGGAAGAAGCTATGACTGACCTAAAAGAAGCTTGGCAAGCCAGCCTAGAAGCAGAAGATAAGTTTAAAACTATACTAAAAGGATTCTTATAATGGCATATTCAAGCCTATCTATCAGGCAGCTGATTAAAGATATTAACTCTAACAAATACTACTTGCCTGCCATACAAAGAAAGTTTGTTTGGGGCGAAGAAAAAATATGCAGATTGTTTAATTCTATTATGCAGGACTACCCGATTGGAACTTTCTTATTTTGGGAATTAACAGCTCAGAAAGCCAATGAATATACGTTTTATGAATTTCTTAAGAATTATCATGAGCGTGACTCTAAAAACCAACTAGTTAACTACGACTTTCCTTTTGAAATTCGTGGCGTATTGGATGGACAGCAGCGTATTAGTTCAATGTATATTGCTCTTCAAGGTGTGTATTGCACTAAGAGGAAATATGCAAAGAGCACGAACAATAGCGCATACCCCGAACGTAAAATGTATATAAACTTATTGAATGATGATTATGAGTTTAAATTCTTAACCGACAAAGATGCTCAAAATAGTAAAAGCGGTTACTTTTATCTTGTTAGAAATATTTTAAGTGAGCTCGAAGATTCGGATGCTGACTCTGACAATATTGTTGATGAGCTAATAGAGATTGATCCTAGTAGATCAGATCTGTTAATCGAAAATAGAAGACAAGCAAAAAAGATAATTAATCGGTTACTCAATAAGTTTAATGATGATCAGTTAGTGAGTTACTTCAAGATCATTAATAAAGACCTAGATGATATCTTAGATATTTTTGTACGCGTTAATAGCGGCGGGACGATACTATCAAAATCTGATCTTCTATTCTCTACCTTAGTGGCACACTGGGAAGATGGTCGTGACCAAATTGAGAAACTTATATCTGATATGAATGGCGAAGACGGTCTGTTCAATTTCAATACAGATTTTTTGATGCGGACATGCTTATTTCTTGTAGATGCCCCAATGAACTTTAAGGTGCAGACCTTTAACTCTACGAACATCAATAAGATAAAAGATAATTGGGACTATATTCGCAAGGCCCTAATAGATGCAGCAGCAATGCTAAGAGAGTTTGGCTTTAATAAGAAGCGATTATCCTCCAACTATGCTGCAACTCCATTGGCCTATTACTTATACAAAGGTGGAAAGGTAGATCCTACAGCTAAACAAGAACTAAGAAAATTGATTGTACATAGTCTCTTGAAGCAGGTTTATAGTGGTCAGGCAGATACCGCACTAAGCGGTTTACGTGATGGCTTAAGAATAAAGGCCGACAATGGTGATACATTCATACTTAAAGACGCTAAGTTTGATTTTTCTGTATATAAACATACGAAAATGTCAGGTGGCAAAAAGCTAACAATTGATACCACGGACATCGAAAACTTCTTAGAGTACAAAAAGGGTGCGTTTTCATTCTTATTACTCTCGACGCTTTATCCAGACTTAAGGTTAGATCAAATATCATTTCACCAGGATCACATGCATCCTCACAGCAAATTTAAGCCCTCACTATTGAAAGCAGTTGGAATAGACGGTGAAACTATCAAACAATGGCAAGATATGAGAGACCAAGTGCCTAACTTGCAGTTACTCGAAGGCCGGGAAAATACTGTCAAACAGGCTACTGATCTCTCTAAATGGGTTAACGATAAAACTGATGATGCAACTTATTACCGAAAGCGAAATTACATCTTAGATGAGCAGTCATTGGATCTAGAGGATTTTGAGGACTTCTTTTCAAATCGAAAGCAACTTTTAAGAAAAAAACTATATGAGCTATTTGATGTGACTTATATTGAAGAATCATTTGAGGAGGCAGTATAGTGGCCAACACAGAACTTGATCAAAAAGCCTTAGAAAAATACCTCTGGGGTGCAGCCACCACCCTACGCGGCACCATTGACGCTGGCGATTACAAACAGTATATCTTTCCTTTACTATTCTTTAAGCGCATCTCTGATGTGTACGATGAAGAGTTTGAAAAAGCGTTAGCTGAATCAGACGGTGATATGGAGTACGCCGCCTTTGCAGAAAACCACCATTTCCAGATCCCAGAAGGTGCGCGCTGGCAAGACGTTCGTGAAACTACGGTTAATATCGGTCAAGCACTGCAAGGCGCTATGCGCGCCATTGAGCAAGCCAATCCAGACACTTTACAGGGTATTTTTGGTGATGCCAGCTGGACCAACAAAGAGCGCCTATCCGATGCTATGCTCACCAATCTTATTGAGCACTACTCGCAGCATACGCTTAATTTAGCCAATGTGCCTGACGACAAACTGGGCAACGCCTACGAATACCTCATCAAAGAATTCGCTGATGATAGCGGTCATACGGCGGCAGAGTTCTATACCAACCGTACCGTGGTAAAGCTAATGACCATGATAATGGACCCACAACCGGGTGAATCAGTGTATGACCCTACTTGTGGCTCTGGCGGCCTATTGCTGAATTGTGCGCTGCATTTAAAAGATGAAGGCAAAGAGTACCGCACGCTAAAACTTTACGGCCAAGAGATTAACCTACTTACCTCAGCCATTGCCCGCATGAATATGTTTATGCATGGCATTGAAGAGTTTGAGATCGTGCGTGGCGATACCTTAGCCAATCCAGGCTTAATAGAAAACGGTGAACTGAAAAAGTTTAATGTGATACTGGCTAACCCGCCCTACTCGATTAAGTCCTGGGATAGACAATCCTTTGAAAACGATCCTTACGGCAGAAATCTATGGGGCACACCGCCGCAAGGCTGTGCGGATTATGCATTCCAACAGCACATTCAAAAGAGTCTGGATTTAGGTAATGGCCGTTCTATTTCATTGTGGCCGCACGGTATTTTGTTTCGTGATGCCGAAATGCAGATGCGCCGTAAAATGATTGAAGAAGACTTGGTGGAGTGTGTCATTGGTTTAGGGCCTAACCTGTTCTATAACTCGCCGATGGAAGCTTGCCTGCTGATTACTAAGACTAAAAAAGAGAAAAGTAAGCAAGGCAAAATACTTATAATCAACGCCGTCAAAGAAGTGCGGCAGGATAAGAATATTGCCTTTTTAGAAGACAATCATATTGAACGCATTTATAACGCTTATACCACGTACAAAGATGAAGCAGGCTTCTGTAAAGTGGTTAGCATTGAGGACGTCCTAAAGCATAATGCCAGCCTAAATATGGCTTTATATGTTAGTAATGTTGATAGTAGTGAAGAACGAATAAGCCTCGATGAGGCTTTAACCAACTGGACTCAATCCTCCAAGCAGTTAAAAGCCAGTATGGAACAACTATTTAAGGAGCTAGGTTAATCATGGCAACCGAAAAAATTGACCTAAACAATTTAGATAAGTCAGACTGGAAAACCTATCGCTTTGATGAGATTGCACAAAACATTTCAGAGCGTGTCGATCCTAACAATACCGATTTAGAAGTGTATATTGGCCTGGAGCATATTGACTCAGAATCCCTGCATATTAAGCGCCATGGTACGCCTGATGATGTAAATGGTATTAAACTGAAGTTCTATAAAGACGATATCATTTTTGGTCGTCGCCGTGCCTATCAGCGTAAAGCAGGTATAGCGACTTGTGATGGGTTCTGCTCAGCACATGCGCTTGTTCTAAGAGCAAACCCAGATGTCATTGACCCAGCGTTATTTCCTTTCTTTATGCACTCTGATTTATTTATGAATAGAGCTGTAGATATTTCGGTGGGTTCACTGTCACCAACTATTAACTGGGGAACTTTGAAGCATCAAGAGTTTTTGATTCCACCAAGAAGTTTGCAAGGTATTACTGCCAAACTACTGTGGTCTGGTGATTCTGCTATCAAAGCTGATAAAAAATCCAATGACAAGCTGGAGGTTTTTTTAGAGTCCGAAATAGAGTCTAAGATTCACGGTGAAAAAATATGTGGCCGTACAATTAATAAAGTAATTGAAAGCCTAAAAGAGCGAAAACCTGTTACCCCTCTGCAAATGCTGGGTACTGTACTGAAAGGAAGAGGTATTCCTAAAGCAGATGTAATAAAGAATGGTATTCCTTGTGTTCGGTATGGTGAGCTCTATACCAAACATCACCGACTAATTAGAGAGTTTCATTCTTCAGTTTCTAAAGAGTCTGCTGAGAGCGCAGTAAAGTTAGTAAAAAACGATGTACTTTTTGCAGGGTCAGGAGAAACAATCGCTGAGATTGGTAAATCTGCTGCTTTTATTGGTGATCATGATGCTTATGCTGGGAGTGATATTCTAATCTTTCGTTCGAAAAACATGGACGGAGTATACCTTGGTTATTTAATGAACTCTCAACTTGTTAGACAGCAGTTAAATAAGCTAGGTACTGGTGCTACGGTTATGCATGTTTATGGGGGTGATATTAATAGCATTAAAGTTCCTGACATATCTAGACAAGAACAAGAGGATATCGGCATCTATTTAGAAAGTATAGCGGGCCGGATAGCTGAAGTTAATGAGAGGTTAAATCGCCTCCAAACACTACAAAAACAAATTATTAACCAGGTGTTCTAGCCATGAGCTTCACCGAATTAAATAGCGTCGAGCACTACATCATAAATCAAATGAGTGGCGTTAACTTAAACTCGTCTCAAGACAGCAACCAAGTTTATGAGCCTCGCAGTCAATATAATACCCAGTGGCAGTTCCAATCCGCTGAACAGCTTGGCCGCAGTGTTAATGAAGTATTGGTTGAGCCGCAACTGAAAGCGGCGCTATTGCGCTTAAATCCTGAGATTCAAGCTAACCCTGCATTGGCAGATGAAGTTATCCATGCCCTGCGCGCTATTCTAATTTCGGTGAATCAGGTTGGTTTAGTCAAAGCTAATGAAGAGTTTTTTCAGTGGTTAACGGGCGAGAAGACCATGCCCTTTGGTGAGAATAACCATCATGTGTCTATTCGCCTAATCGACTTTGAAAACCTAGAGAATAACCACTACGTCATTACCAATCAGTTTCGTATTCATTATAGAGAAACCAAAATCCCCGACATCGTTATGATGATTAACGGTATTCCTGTCGTCGTTGGTGAAGCCAAAACTCCTATTCGTCCCTCTATTAGCTGGCTAGACGGTGCGCATGAAATACATAATGTTTATGAAAACGCTGTGCCACAGTTATTTGTGCCTAATATCCTGTCATTTGCTACCGAAGGCAAAGAGTTCTTTTATGGCTCTGTACGCTGTCCACTAGAGTTTTGGGCACCTTGGCGTCTAAGCAATGATGACGATGCTATCGCTAGAAGCTTTGGTCTAGGTGGAGTGGGTAAAGAATTAAAGGATTTGCTTAACCCTGCGCGCCTGCTCGATATCATGCGTAATTTTTCGCTATTTAGTAGTAATAAGAAAAAACAGCGTATGAAAATCATACCGCGCTTTCAGCAGTATGAAGGCGCGAATAAAATCGTTGAGCGTGTCATTGAAGGTAAAATCAAAAAGGGTCTAATCTGGCATTTTCAAGGCTCAGGTAAATCCTTATTGATGGTGTTCGCCGCACAAAAACTACGCCGTGAAGCCAAATTAAAAAGCCCAACTGTTATCGTGCTGGTAGATAGAACCGACCTAGATACACAGATAAGCGGCATCTTTAATGCGGCCGACATCGCTAACGTAGAAAGCACTGAAAGTATCAAAGAATTACAGCAGATGCTTGAGCGTGATACCCGTAAGATAATCGTTTCTACTATTCATAAATTCCGTGACGCCAAGCCAAATATGAATACCCGCGATAACATTATCGTACTGGTAGATGAGGCCCACCGTACACAGGAAGGTGACTTAGGCCGTCAGATGCGTGCTGCGCTACCTAACGCATTTCTTTTTGGCTTAACAGGTACGCCCGTTAATAAAGCGGATAAGAATACCTTTTGGGCATTCGGTGCCGAGGAAGACCAAGGTGGCTATATGAGCCGCTATACCTTCCATGACTCCATTCGAGATGAAGCCACCCTACCCTTGCATTTTGAGCCACGCTTGGTTGATGTACATATTGATAAAGAATCGCTTGATAAAGCCTTTGCTGATTTTAAAGAAAGCCAAGCCCTGAGTGATGAAGACGCCGATGCATTAAATAAAAAGTCCGCTAAAATGGCTGCCTTTTTAAAGTCGCCTGAGCGTATTACTAGAATAGCTAAAGACATTGCTATCCACTTTATGGAAAAAGTAGAGCCTCACGGCTTTAAAGCAATGATAGTAACGCCAGATCGTCATGCTTGCGTTCTATATAAAGAAGCACTGGACGAACACTTCCCTGAAGCGGCCAGTAAAGTGGTTATTTCCACTACCGCTAATGATGATTATGAGTTTAAGAAAAAATGGGGCATAGACAAGAGCCAACAAGAAAAAATTGTCGATGAGTTTAATGATGCAAGCTCAGAGCTGAAGTTTATTATCGTTACTGCAAAGCTTTTGACAGGTTTTGATGCGCCTATTTGTCAGACCATGTACTTAGATAAGTCCATGAAAGACCATACCTTGCTACAAGCGATTTGCCGGACCAACCGTCTATATCCTGGCAAGACCTTTGGCTGTATTGTTGATTACTTTGGCGTATTTGATGATGCCGCAAAAGCGCTAGAGTTTGATGAGCTAGGTGCTCAGCAAATCATTACTGACCTGTCAGAGCTACGCGAACAGCTACCGGGGGCCATCAATAATGCCCTATCCCACTTTGAAGGTGTAGATAGAACATTAGAAGGCTTTGAGGGCCTAGAAGCAGCACAGAACGCTATAGCCAATAATGAAAAGAAAGATGCTTTCGCATTGGACTTTAAGTTTTTATTTAAGCTTTGGGAATCGTTGTCACCGGACTCAGTATTAGATGAATATAACCAAGACTATAAATGGCTGGCTCAGGTTTATGAATCGGTTAAACCCGCTTCTGACAGCACTGGTAAATTGCTTTGGTTGACGCTCGGTGCGCAGACTACCAAATTAATCCACGACAACGTGCATGTGGGTAGTGTGCATGTCTTAGATGAATTTGTCATGGATGCAGATATCATCGAGGATATCTTTAACAATCCTAGTCCAAAAAAAGTAAAGCAATTAGAAAAAGCTCTAATAGGCCGCTTTAAAGAAGCAGGAGATCTTCCCACCTTTAAGTCTTTAAGTGAACGCCTTGAGGCTTTACGTGATAAAGCTGAGAAAGGTTTAGTGGCTTCAATTGATTTTGTAAAAGAGCTTTGTAAGATTGCTAAAGAAACGGTACAAGCAGAAAAAGAGCTAGAAATCGATGTTCAAGAGAAATCACCGACAGCTGCTTTGTCTGAGTTGTTTCTAGAGCTGAAAACAGATCAAACACCAGCAGTGGTCGAACGCATTGTTACTGATATCGATGCCATTGTGAGAATTGTTCGCTTTCCTGGCTGGCAAACAACCAGCGCTGGCGAGCGTGAAGTGCAAAAATCCTTACGCAAGGCACTTTTGAAGTATAAGCTACACAAAGACCAAGAACTGTTCGATCGGGCTTATGCTTATATTAAAGAGTATTACTAATTTATTAAGTATACAGCTACAGCATTCATATGGAAATTACAACAATGGCATTTATAGACTCAATAGATGATGAATTCAAGATTAAAATTGAAGAAGAGTCACAGACTGATTTACTAGAAGTGTGGAAGTATTTAGATAATGACACAGTGTTTAAGCTGAAATTTTGGCATGCAAAAAACTCACTTAATGAAGAGTTGGCCAAAGAGATTTGGTTAAACGAAACTCGGCAATTAAATAAGCTAAAATCTGTTACTAATGCAGAAAAATATCTTGAAGTAATCCATGATAGCTTCATCGATAACAGTGGTAATTACTGCCTAATCTACCCCACTGATGAAGAGTCTAAAACACTGGATACCAAGCTAATAGCAATAGAAGCCAAGCCTGCAAGGATAGGTTTGTTTTCTAAGAGCAAAAGTCATTGGTTAAGCAAAGACAAGATAATGTCTACTACCAGTAGAATGCTTTTATGGAAGAATATACTAAGGCTGATAGAAGGCATTGAGATATTGCATGGCCAAGACATCATTCACAGAAACATCAATACTAATAGCGTGATTTATAAAGAAAGTGAAGAAATTGACGACACTGAAAGATTGGTGCTGAGTGGTTTTGAAAAATCATTAGATTTTAACAAGATTAATAAACCTATATTTATGGGTGAGCACAAGGATGTTATTTGCACGACTCACCAAGACTGGAGCGACTTAGGTGTTTTAATATTAGAATTATTGGGAATTGAGTCCGACAGTTTTCAAGAAAAACTACTGCGCAACGAAGCATTGGCGGTAAGACTTCTACTAGAGGGTCATTCAACTGGCCATACTAAATTAGTGGATAAGACTCAGCTAAAGTTATTAGTAGAACAAGCCATTACAGACTTGTCAGAAGTTGATAATTCATTCTCGCCGGTATTCTATATAACAACAGCAGGCTTTGATTCTGAGATATTTGGTGACATTAGAAACGTTATTAAAAATTACTTAATCGACAATGCAGTTCAAAATTATGATGCTCAGAACCTAACAAGTTCTGATGTCATCGACATTATCAAAGAAGATATTACGTTAGACCCCTTTCGTATATTTAATGATAGGTATCGCAATGGATTTATTTTAAAAGGGAAGAATTTTCTATATAGATTTAAAAAGTTCAAGCACGTTAACTTTGATGATTGGTATGTTTCTTACATAACGGCCATATATGATAGTGTCCCTGACTGGCTGAATTATGCAGAAACCATCGAAATTAAGGGGAGTTTGATTTTTATACCTAATGCATTTAAGCTTATGCAAAAGAACGAGTTTTCGGATGAAAACTCATGGAAGCTAAAGTTAATACAGTTCAAAAAAGAGCAAAAGTATACAGACTCTGAGCTACAATGCCTTCAGGGTTTGTTGTTATCTTTTGCGATTGACGTAGCGCGCTCGGAAACGGAAAAGTACCTAATTAGCCTAGATCGCATTGAAGATGATCAACTAAAAGAGGGAAAAGGGTTAATCCTAGATGATGGGCTCTTTTATTATACGTTAGAGTACAAAAAAGAAAATAATGATATTAACAACAAGCTATCAGACTCACTAAGCCTAAGACAGCCTTTTGATAGATTTAAACAACACTTTAGCGATCCATCTAAACTTACTGACAAATGGGTTATTGAGACTACCACCAAGTCTCGTAGAAGCACAGACAAAAAAGACAAGTTAGATGCGGAATATGTGGGGCAATCACCCAATCTAGACTATATATTCTCCACAAAACAACCGTTAGAGCGGAGCATAAGTAATTTATCAGAAGAATTGGTTAGAATTTACCCTAAGGACCATGATGGAACAATCGCTCAAATTGAAAGGCGGGAGAGAATATTTTATTTTTTACTCAATCAAAGCTCTTTAATATCAAGTATCGCAGACCCGTCCAAAAAATGAACCGCCCCGACTATATCGGAGAGTGATTTACTTGAGTCAGGCAGCGATGCCTGACAGGGTTAAATTATCGTAATACCGCTTTTCAAACTCAAAAGGTGACACATAACCAATCGTGCTATGCAGACGTGTTTTATTAAACCAGTCCACCCATTCAAGGGTTGCCAGTTCAACATCATTAACGCCAGTCCAATTCTCCTTTAAATAGTCAATTACCTCAGATTTATACAGCCCGTTAACCGTTTCAGCCAGTGCGTTATCGTATGAATCACCAGTCGTGCCGACCGAGGCA
>NZ_FNAL01000044.1 GCF_900101915.1 Psychrobacter pacificensis
AAAACAAAGGCATCTACAAATAGTTACAGAAAAAACGGAGGGTTAATAAATCAATTGTAATTAGGATAAATACATCTTTATGATAATAAATTACAAAAGTAATTGACAATATAAACTACAAATGTAATTATATACCCGTAATCAACAAAACGGGTATATGGTCATGTCAGATTCTACTATCAAAGCAAGCATCCAAGAGCGGCGCGAGCAATACGAGATCAAGCGCCTCCGCAATATGCTCAATGAGCGCAATCAGCAGCTTCAAATTGTCGAGCAACAATTCAGTATCGAACAAAATAACCTAAAGCATTCGCGTCAGAATATGCGCTTGCTTATGGTTTTTTGCGTTTTGTTGATTGTCGTTTTGTCTTGGGGAGGTGCAGCATGAGCGCCAAAACTATCTCTAAGATTGAAACTCGCATAGTTGTCGGCTTCGATGACGAAACCAAAGCTGAAATAGAAGCGCTAAAAGGTAAATTGGACGAAGTAGCGCGTGGCCTGTCGGCGAAAAAGGAAAGTCGTGCTGATGGGTTGCTTGCTGCTATGCAAGCCGAAGCCGCTAATGATGCATCACAGCCTGAACTTAAAGAGTTGGGTCAGTGGGTGTTTGAAGGGCAGGATGAAAAGTGGGTAAGTGCTGCCAAAGATGCTGATAATGAAGTTTGGTTGTTTCAAGTGCCATTAAAAGACTTAGCAACTAACGAGAATAAGGACTACTCGTTGTGGTATGCACAAGATGGTTCAAAAGCTAGATACCTTTGCGATCTTAGATCTAGTGAAGATTGGAAAAACAGTGCTATCGACCGTGAAACCGTCAACGATGTCGATTATCTAAGCGGCAACGACTTAGACGAATGCGTCCCACATATCGATGATGTATTAGACCAACCTAATTGGCTATCTGAATCAGTACCACAAATAACCCAAGCTGATATGCAGCTTATCTTTATCAAAAACCTATCCGAAACACTTATCCAGCGCATGCATAGCATGGACCGTTTTAGCGAAGACGACTATGCGATTGGTGGTGATAAATTGATGGCGTGGGACATCGTGATTGGTAACAATTCCTTTAATGATAAGCGTCCTAATTTTGCGATTGTCATAGCAACATCAAATATAGAAAATAGTGATAAATCAAGCTTTGGCATAGCAGACCTTAATAGTTGCTTTTCACTGAATCAGTGGAATCATACAGGTCGGTACGTAAAGATATCGGTTTGGCACAACGAAACTTATCGCACCATAACCGAAGACGAACTGCCAGCATTCCGCGCGGCGCTGGAGGCTTGCTATGCGTAATATCGCCAATATCAAACCATCAGCAGTCCTGGCATCTCTTATCCAAAGCGCCAAGCTAACAAACGCGGTCAGCCGTAAAGCGTTACGTGACGCTAATGTGAAATGGACGGCGCATATCGCTAAGCCAAGATGCAACCGTGATCAACAGACACTTATCGATGTTGCAGACCAGCTGCGGCTGGTCATCGTGCAAGTGTCTCAACGCCGGTGTCGCATTAATCCACCGCAATGGCCAGTAATGATTCAATTGGAAGCTGACTTGCGCGCTGCGTATGTCGCAAACATCAACCTTGAGCCGTTACTTGACGCAGTAGCTGCTAACACTGACCACAGCGAGGTGGCGTGATGTCAAAACAATCGAAAAAACCGTTGCTAGTCAACATCAATGGTGCTGCGCATATCGGCGTGACAACAGCCTGTCAACGTGTCGCTATGTGCCTGAACGCTCAAGCAATCGCAACTGATGTGATCACGGTATCGCGTGGTATTGATGCTGTCGAGTTTGAGGATGACTACATACTAGATAAGTATAAGCATCTAGATGTAATCCTTTTGGACCGTCATCACTATACAGCGTCTGCCATCAAGCGTCGTCTTCAGCAGCCGCTTTGGGCGTTTCAGGAAGATAGCGTAATGCCAGGTCTTAGCGTGCTGCTTAGCTGTCATGGCACCGTGTACAAGCGCTTTATTAGATCCAATGAAGAGCCGCGCACGGCGCTGGGACATCACGATGCGTATCTGTCATGCATAAAAGATCATTACGGTACGCCAAATCATCATGTATTAGATATAGACGGCAAACATGGTCATCTGTATGCAGCCGGTACGATTAAAAGTCTGATATTACGGGAGCTAAAGCGATGAGTAAAACATTATCCCTTAACCGCCGTGCTCATTTATTTGTCAGAGATGACGCACTGTTTATCAAGCTGCAAACGCCGCATAACAAAATGCCAGACAAAGCAGATATTTATATCCTTAAAAAATTTAGCATCGACCGCTTAAAAGACATACGTGACTGGGCAGATGCAATGATCCAAGCAAGTGAGAGTAGTAATGTCAAAAAAGATTAAAAGAATCACGTTTGCAGCAAACAATTATGGCTTAAGTTGGCTAGAAGTAGACACAAGCTGCTGGGAGATTGTAGACGCATGTAGTGCTGGTAGTCACTTGGTTGGTCGGGCATGTCGCTTGGCTGACCGCGGGATGAAAATAGAATATCGCTACGGTATCAGCTATAAGCGTATCGAAGCGAACGTTGAGAAGATGGGGTAAGCAATGGCTGATGATGCTGATCGCGCAAACGACTATGTTGACTTAACACTGGCTCACTGCCTAAGTCGCGCACCAAAATTTGATAAACCGTCACTGACAGAATGTTTGGAATGTGGCGAAGATATACCGGCTAAACGTCAAGCAGTGGGTGGGGTAACGCTCTGTGTAGATTGCCAAAGCGTGTTTGAGAGAAGGGGACGGTGATGCTAACCAATAATGAGCAATTATTAGTAATTACCGGCATGGCTATCTTGCTTGGTATGTTGGTAGTGGCAGTGGTTTGGTTGTTGTCGATTGAATTGAATAAAGGGGAGTGATTGTGAGTGATGTGAAAGAACGCCCAATAATTTTAACCGCACAAGAAGTTAATGCTGTATTAGCAGGTGATAAGACGCAGTATAGAGTGCTATCTCTAACTGATGAGCAAGTGGCCGATGGATATCAACATTGTTATGGTGTGGCAAGTGGTGAAGTTATTTTTACCAAAGAAGAAAGCAATGAGAGTTTTGTTCGTGATGGCTATGTAAGTGTCAAATGTCCGTTCGGTAAAATCGGCGATCGTTTGTGGGTGCAGGAGCAATATCGTCCTATAGAATCGTTAAGTGCAAGTGAGATAAGACTTGAATATGTAGGCGGAAAAGAGATAGTTGTTAAGTATAAAAATCTTGAAGATATAGGCGCTAGCGCTAATGATGATTATGTAAGTAATATCTCGAAATGGCGTAACGCTGAAACAATGCCACGCTGGGCAAGTCGCTTACTCCTAGAAATAACAGATATTCGCATTGAGCGTGTAAAGGATATAAAGCTTGGGGATGCGGTTGCAGAGGCTTGCTTTAAATTTCCTGACAATTTGAGATTGGTGCTAACACCGTTAGTAGCGTTCTCTAATTGTTGGATGGAAAAGCATGGCGATGAGTCTTGGAATCGCAATGATTGGGTTTGGGTGATTGAATTTAAAGTAATTAAGGAGAGCTGAAAGATGGACGTTATTGAAATTATCAAATCAAATGTTCCGTTGGACTGGGTAACTCTCCCCCAATTTGCTAAACTTATTGGCCTACCACATACACGTCTATATATCGCCAAAGAAAAATGGCCAGAAGGCAAGGTGTGGAAAAGAGTTGATAATAAGATTTACTTTAGTCTAAATGGGTGGAATGAATGGTTGGACCAGCAGGGTATCCAAAAGGCGTCAGAGTACGAAACGACAGCGTCGAAATTAATATCCCAATCAAAGGAGAAGGGCGCAGGTACTTCGTCCTCCCGTACACGGCGACGCCGAAAAACATTGCCCAAGCGGGAAAACTACGAGCTAGTTTAATGGCTCGTAGGAAGTGGGAAGATCTGACGGTAACAGATATTGAATTGGCTTGTAATATTACCGATGAGACAGCAGCAGATGATAGACCGCTTTTTGCAGACTATGCGCAGCTTTATCTTGATAGCTTAGATAGCGGTAATACAGGTACTAGACGTAAATATAAAGGCATCCTCAAAAATAAGTGGATGCCTTTTTTTGCATCTATAGCAATTGCAGATATAACACCGGCCATGGTGCGCGCTGCGATTGCACAGAATGACTTTAGTAGCACCAAAACTGCTAATGACGCACTCACGCCACTACGCGGCGTGTTTGATTTAGCCTTTATTGATGAAATTATTGAAGAGTTGCCGACTAAACGTATCCGTAATAAAAAGACTCAAAAGGATGAGCCAGATCCTTTTTTACCTAATGAGCGTTTGGCCATACTTAACTATATGCAAAGCCATTGGACGGGTGATAAAGAGATTTGGTATTTATACTTTGTATGGCAGTTTTGGACGGGTTGCCGCCCTGGTGAGTCCCTGGCCATAGACTGGGCTGACATAGATGTGACAAATCGACTAGCAAAAATAAGTAAGACGTTGAGTAGTGGCAAAGTGCAGCTGTCAACTAAGACGAATGAGATCCGCAATATCTATCTAAATGACAAAATTTTGGTCGTACTGGATAGACTCAAGGCGCTCACTGGCCACCAGTCACGTCTGTTTATCAGTTTGCACACCGATGAGCCATGGACACGGCCAGATAAGTTGTCGGAAAAGTTTCAAGAAGTGCTACCAGTGATCGGTGTAAGAGCGCGACCGGCTTATAATTGCCGTCATACTTATGCGACGACAATGCTCAACAGCATGATCGATGTTTCTGCAGCGGCGTATCAGATGGGCCATGATATCATCACGTTTACCAAAATCTATGCGAAGTGGATCAATACAGAGCGTATGCAAGCTGAGATGATGAAGCTTGATTATGGTGATTAACTACCGAGATATGCTCGGTAGTTGAATTGCAGAAATTGCGCCAAAACTGCGACAACAGTAGCTTTAATAAATAATTATCAAATTTTAGGCAATAAAAAAAACCTGCCCGAAGGCAGGTTTTGTATAGGTTTGAGACAATTTATTCACTATCCGAAAATGGTGGGGCTGGAGAGACTCGAA
>NZ_FNAL01000030.1 GCF_900101915.1 Psychrobacter pacificensis
GTATAAGTATATGATTTATATACATTTTATAGTTTCTCGATTAATACCTTTTAGCTGTGTATTGGATTACTTAATAATTACCTCTAAATTACATAAAAAACCTAATAAAATCAATATGATTACCTATATTACCTAGTTTGCATACCACCCCAAAAAATTTAAAAACATCAAAATAAGATGGTGCGCTGGGCACGCTCACAATCTGCTTATATCTTACGTGGGATTACTATGGGATAGCCCTACCTGCTTAACCCAACACTACATTCTAACAATATCATGTACTTAGCAACCCCAAAACCCTGAAATTAATAATCATAGAGGTTTCGAGTCTCTCCAGCCCCACCATTTTCGGATAGTACATCTTAGACCAAATATTAAAGCCTGCTTTTTAGCAGGTTTTTTTGTGTCTGTCATTCAGCATTTCCAGTTATAACCTTTATAAATTTGCTATCACCTCATCCATACTCTGATACCTTTTCTCTATTCGCTTTGCCAATGCTTTATCAACAATACTTTGATAGCGAACATACTCTAGCGGTAATTTTGGAATAGACTGCTGGCAGTGCTGAATGGCCCAATCTGTCATGGACTGATTACTTTGAGGGTCTATATTAAATGGTCGCTTCCCTACCAATATCTCAACCATCATGATACCGAAGGCATAGATGTCACTTTGTATCGTTGCTCTTTGTTCTTGCCAGCGTTCAGGTGCCAAATATGCTGGTGTTCCGCCAGAAAAATTTATTGCGTTTGGTCGATCATTTCTTTGGGCTAATGCAAAATCTGTCAATAGTAAGTCAGGCACTATACAATCACTATCGGCGTGACTTGTTAGATTATCACTGAGCAAAATATTACTGGGTTTAATATCATTATGAAGCCAGCCAGCGTTGTGTAGGTTGCAGACTAAATGAGCAGACTCTTTGATCAAATCATGTTTTTGCTTGTCTGTTAATGACACATGGTGATTCAACAGCTTAGCTAAGCTGCCGCTTTCATAATAAGGCATGACCAATACCATTAACTGCTGGCTCTGTTCTAATGTGTCGACCTCTACATTGTGATAGGCCAATAGAGGTGGCGTAATAGAGCTAACTTGGGTTTTCTGCGAAGTATATAACGCTTGCAACACGCTTATTTCATGAGTTAAATCTGAGACACTTTGAAGTCTAATTGAAGTGGCACATAGCTCCCATTTAATTATCACGCTACCATACTCTACATGGCGTGCACGCGTTATACCTTGATAGCAGCTTTGCTTGCTGCGTTGTTTGGTAATTTGCGTTTTACTCTCTTGGGTTTGCTCTGTGCTTCCCTCTCTGTATTGTTGACTGATACGCTGATGCACTATTTGGGTATATTGTAACTCTGACAATGCTTGGGTAATGACTGGCAATAGTTGTCCAGATTGCGCTTGCAAGGCTTGTGTAATAGGCAAATTACTGGCACTATTTTTCACAGTGTTATCTCTCATCATATTATAGAGTCGCAATCGCGCACTATCGTTTTACCCAACCGCCACTTTACCGCTAGAGTCATTATGTCACAGTCTAACAATTATGCCCTGCCCGCCCCTTTATTAGTATTGCTTAGCCAGTATCTACAAGAGCACGTCACACCAACCATTGAGATTGACCCAAGCCAGCTTGCGTATCGCTGGGTCGGTGGACGTACTGGTCACCTACAGCCTTTGTCTGTCAATTTATTTTTGAGCTTGGATGATTTGCAAGGTATTGATGTGCAAAAAGCAAAGCTGGTACAAAACACCCGCCAGTTCCTAAAAGGCTACCCTGCCAATCACGTCCTGATGACAGGGACACGTGGTGCCGGCAAATCCTCGCTGATTCGCGCCCTACTACAAGCCTATCACAGTGAAGGGTTACGCATTATCGAGATTGCGCGTGATGATCTACAGGTGCTAGACAAGATTCGTGCCGCGATTAATGCGCTGCCAGCGGACTGCGCTTGTCGCTATATCGTCTACTGTGATGATTTGGCATTTAACGGTCAAGATGAGAGTTATCGGGCGCTAAAAAGCGTGCTTGATGGCGCGCTTGATTCTGAGCAAGACAAGCTACTGGTCTATGCCACCAGTAATCGCCGTCGCTTGCTACCACAAATGATGAAGGACAATCTTGATATTTATAATGGGCAGACGGATGAAGTCAATCCTTATGAGACCATTGACGAGACCGTGTCATTATCAGATCGATTTGGCTTGTCCTTGACCTTTCATCCTATGGATCAGCAGACTTACTTACAGATTGTGCAGCATTATTTAAATTTAGAGCAACGGAAAATTTCAGCTCGCATTGATACTGATATTGAAATGGATGTGGACGGTGAAAATCTACCTGACAAAATCAGAATGGACGCCTTGCGCTGGGCATCTGAACGCGGTGGACGCTCAGGTCGAGTCGCTTATCAATTCAGTCGTTATTGGAGTGGCAAAACACAATTGGCTATTGAAGACCGTAAATCATAGCTGCTAAGCCATATCAGCTGCTAAGCCATATCTTTGAAACTATCTCTTTACAGTCACGCCTAATTGCTGCGTGCAGAGCCTACATACTGCACGCGACTCTCCTTTTGACTGCCCGCTTGATTGTCTACCAAGTCGGTAGCCCCATTGACGCTATATTGAGCAAAATCTGCTGCCAGCCATAGATTGCCGTTATAGACACTTTGCGCATCTAAGCGGATATATGCCATGTTTGGTGTTTCACTATCTGGATTGTCAAAGCTCTGATAACGAGCGCTAAAGTGAGTCAAAATGATGTTTTTCAAGCTCATTTTTTGTGCGAAAGTACCTACTATATGCGCGCTACTATGCATGGGGTCAAAGTCAGGGTTGCGGGCTTGAATGGCCATCATGACCTCATGCGTATAAGTGGCCTCATGCACCAATAAATCAGTATCAGCAACTGCTTCACTCAAACACTCTGGTGTGTCATTATCCCCTGCCACCACTACTTTTGTCCGCTGCACATCATCATGAACATAGTCTGCTGAATGTAAGTGCTGACCATCCTCAGTGATGACATTTTCGCCTTGTTGCAGCTTGCCCCAAAGCGCGCTTGCTGGAACACCATCCGCTATAAGTTTACCTGTATTGAGCGTGCGACGATTGATCATCTGCGTGATACCAAACCCGTAAGACGGCACGCGATGCGATAATGGATAAACCTCTATCATGAGCTGATGTTGATTATCCAAGTCAATTTTTACTTTACCTTTATTAACTTCTTGCGACAACAGATTTTCTATCGACATAAAATTGAGGGTAAATGGCAGATATAATTCAGTATGTAGGATAAAGGCATCAAGCAGCGCCGAGATGGCTTTTGGTGCAATGATCGTCAGTGGCTCACGGCGACCTGACATCGCGGCACTCGCCAGCAGCCCTGGCAGGCCATAACAGTGGTCGCCATGGACGTGCGTAATACAAATAGCCGTCAATTGACGTAAGGAAAGTTTGGTATGCAGTAACTGCTGCTGTGTGCCTTCGCCACAATCGATGAGTAGCCACGGGCGCGACTTTTTATTTTGACTGTTGCTATGCAGCTGGTTGCCTTTTGATGAACCAGACGCATGAGGATTCAAGCACTCGATTGCCAATGCCGTTACATTACGCTGCTTAGTTGGCACGCCTGCGGAGGTGCCCAAAAAGGTTAATTTTAGCATAGGTCATGTCTTTTATTTATTAGAGGCATGGGTTAGGACCGTTGGCATATCATGGTTTTTTGACCGTCAACCATTTGCCCACCATTGGCCGTACATTCATTAACCATATTAGATTCATAAGATTTCCAGCCACCATAAAAACTAGCGGCGCACAGAATCACAACCAGTAGTTTTTGTGACCAAGATTTGATAGATACTTGCTGGTTATCAACCAGTTGCCTATTTTGCAAGTTATGATCTAGCGACTGCTTAGCATCTGTGTCTTTCTTTGTTTTTGCATGATGCGATGTATTCAAGTCTGTCATTATTTTATCCTAAAAAAGGCTTTGCTTATGAATAAACAAAACCTTTTATCTAATATCACCTCAAGTATTGAGAGGTGTTTAAGTGTTTATACAAGTATCTTTTAAAACTGCAGTGTTCCGCCCTTTGCCTCAGCACGCTTAAAAGCGGGACGCTCTTGACAACGCTTGAGCCAGTTCAATAGATTGGCGTATTTAGATTGATCCATACCTGCACGCGCATTAGAGGCGGCGACTACGATATACATTTGAATATCAGCGGCACTGAACGTCTCCCCTGCAAACCAATGACTGTCTTGGAGATGCTGCTCCATCAGATTTAGGTTGTTGATAATATTATTGTTGATCATGCCATCTTCAACTTGTTTACGGATACCTTTACTGATCGGCTTGATGAGCATAGGCGATCGTTCAACGACTTTACTAAATACCAGACGCATAACTAACTGTGGCATCGCCGTGGCTTCGGCAAAATGCAACCAAAAAGTATAATCTTCCCACGCCGCTTCATTATCATCAGTAGGCTTAAACTGATGTTCTTTATCATAGTGTCTAAGCAGGTATTCGATGATAAAACCGGACTCAGCCAAAGCGCGATCACCCACTTCAAGCACCGGCGTGTGTCCCAACGGATGCACTTTTTTTAAGCTCTCAGGTGCAAGATAGGCCTTAGTACGCTCGTAAGTGGTCAGCTCATAATCTAGCTCCAACTCTTCTAGTAGCCACAAAATACGAAACGAGCGCGAATTGTTTAAATGATGCAGAGTTAACATAAACCGTCCTAGTTATATATTGTTTTAAATCAGCCATAATCTCTTAAATATGGCGCCACGTTTTGAATTAGACATGACACCACTGTTCTCGATAATAGCGTAATTTATGCCCCTTTGACACTGCAACTTTGTAGAACTGTGACGAAAGTACGGCCTGACAAGTCAGCTCTACATATATCTAGGACACGGTCATCATCCGCATGATTCTACATATAGTGCTTCAATCTTGCGCGTCATCTTATCGATCTTTTGCTGATATTTTTTGATTTGACGGAAACGGTGCGCAATTAGCACGCCTTTGATACCGCGATTTTTGAGACGGCGGCGCGGCGGAAAACTGCCCACTTGTGGCTCATTGTAGCCATGTAAACGGTCTTCACGTTTGCGCGCCAGATAACCCAACGCGCTATCAGCAATCATAATCAGCAATCATAATCAGCAATCATAATCAGCAATCATAATCAGCAATCATAATCAGCAATGCGATAAAAATCATGCTATACATCAGCATGGAGCCGCCTTCATGTAAGTTACGTTCCAAAATCGCAATCGAAAATATGAATAAAAATACCGGCTCAAGGTAGCACAAAGTCCCAAACAACGAGACAGGTAGCTTTTGACTCGCAACCATCGTCAGTGACATCGCAGCAGTACTGATGATGCCCAGTAATGGCAACAGATACCAAAGCTTATGGTTAGTGATTGCCACCTCAAAGCCACCATTCATATATAACGCAACCAATACGACTGGTAGCAACAATACAAGATCAGAGATCAAGCCTGTGATAGACGGTACGGCCAGTTTACGACGCAGCAAGTAGTACGGCGGATAACCCAAGCACACAAACAAAGTCGCCCAAGAGATCGCACCATATTCAAAGATATCGTAAGCAACACCAAGACCTGCACATATAATCGCAGCCCACTGTAGCAAGCTCATGTCTTCATTATAAAAAAAGCGACCGACCACGATCATTATCATCGGGTATAAGAAGTAACCCAACGTCACCCCAAGCCCCAAGCCATTGACCGGAGCCCACATAAACATCCAAATTTGCGCACCCAAAATTGGAGTGGGTAATATAAATAAAAACCACTCTTTTGCGTTTTTTAGTGTTTTTAGATAATCAAAAATATGCTGCCACTGCTTTAGCACACTCACTAGCAGCACCAGACTAAAAAACATCGTGAGCACACGCCACGAAGCAACTTGCGTACCTGATAACGGTTGCAATAGCAAACCAAATAGGAACAGCAATGAGTATAAAAAATTTGCAGCCATAGCCGTGATCGTACCCTGCGAGGTTTGGTTAGTAGTCAACATCACAACAGCCTTTAGAGATTGGGGCACATCCTTTGCAATTTAAAAAAAACAAAAGCCTCAGACGATAACGTCTGAGGCTTTTGCATATAAGGTCGTCGCGCAATCTAAGATAAACGCTTTTAATGTATCTTGCTACATCATGGGCGGCATTATGTCAAAGTCGGAATAGATAAGCAACGCTACTGTGCATCTAGTGCATTAATTTCTACATCCAGTAAATTTAATGTATATAAGTGCTTATTTTGCATCAAATTGTTCGAGTTTTTGCTGTATCTTATCCATCTTTTTTTGATAGCGACGGATTTTGCGAAAGCGATGCGCTTTTAGCACACCATCAATACGCTGATTGATAAAATGACGGCGCGGCGGAAAGCCGCCGACCTGCGGCTCTCTATATCCATGCAAGCGGTCATTACGCTGACGAACGAGATAGCCTATCGCACTATCGATTATCATGACCACTAGGGCAAGTGTAATCATGCCGTACATAAAGAGCGAGCCACCTTCATCAAGACTTTGACTCAGAACGGTAATGGACAACACAAATAACAGTAGCGGCTCTATGTAGCTCAGCGCCCCAAATAGCGAGACCGGCAACTTGCTACTCGCAATCATCGTCAGCGACATTGCCAGTGCACTAAAGGCACCCAGCAATGGCAGTAGGTACCAAAACTTCATATTTTGTGCCGCCACACTAAAACCACCAGTGAGATAAAGCATGATCAATACCACTGGCGTCAGCAATGTCAAATCAAACAACAAGCCAGTAATGGGCGGTACAGCAAGTGTACGGCGCAATAGATAATACGGCGGATAGCCCAAACATACAAATAGCGTCACCCAAGACACCGAACCATATTGAAAAATGTCGTAGCCAATACCGAGCGCTGCCAGTATTGCTGCCGCATACTGCAAGACACTCATATCCTCACGATAAAAAAACCGACCAAGCACAATCATTACAAGTGGCAATAAAAAATAGCCCAAGGTGACATCCAAGCCAAATCCATTCACAGGTGCCCACATAAACAACCAAATCTGGCCGCCCAAAATCGGAGCAGGCAATATAAATATCAGCCATTCTTTCAAGGTCTTAAGCGTCTTTATATAATCAAAGACATGCTGCCATTGCTTGGTCAAACTGAGCAAAACAATCAAACTGAGCAGCATCATCAGCACGCGCCATGAGGCTACCTGTGTCCCCGTTAAGGGCAGCATAAACAGGCCAAACAAAAACATCATCGAGAATAAAAAGCTCGACGATACCGCTGCGACAGTTCCCTGAAAAGTTTGATTGGTCGTAAGCATAACAACAGCCTTAAAAGTAAAATCCTATGTACATTATTAAGAAAAAGTGAATAAAAAATAAAAACCTCCGACGACAACGTCAGAGGCTTTTTTCTAGGACAATGATCAGAAACTAGACTGAAAAGCTAACTACCAAGACTATTACTCGTCATCGTCTACTGCATCATTATCCAATGTATAATCGTTGGCAATATCGATAGCGTCGTTGGCATCGCTCAAAGCGGTATCGTCAGTTGCAGCATCGATATCTATCTGCTCCTGACCTTCCACCTCAAACGTCCCATCTTCTTTCATCGCATCGACTAATTCATCATCGCCCTCTTCATGCTCAACACGCGCCATAGCGACCAACTTTTCATCTTTTGGCAGACGAATGAGCGTGACACCTTGGGTGTTACGACCAGAGCTCGCGACATGCTCAACTGGCGTACGTACCAGCGTTCCTTTGTCAGATATTAAAATAATATCATCAGTAGCGTCAACCTTAGTCGCTCGCACCAATGCGCCATTACGCTCACTGGTCTTAATGGCGATGACACCACCACCGCCACGGTTTTGCGTATTAAACTCTTCGATAAGGGTACGCTTACCAAAGCCGTTTTCACAAGCAATTAGGATTTCATGTACATCATCTTCGATAACGACCAATGACTTGATAAATTCATCAGTAGCCAAACGCATACCGCGGACGCCTTTCGCTGTACGGCCCATCGCGCGAGCATCATTCTCATCAAAACGAATCGCTTTACCACTTGAAGCAAATAGCATCACTTCTTGATTGCCGTTGGTAATACGAGCGCTGACCAATTTATCACCATCTTCTAGACCAACCGCGATCAAGCCGTTTGAGCGAATATTGGCAAACTGCTTCAGCTCTACGCGCTTCACTGTACCATTAGCCGTGGCAAAGAATACGAAAGGTGGCTCTGCTTGATTGCTATCTTCTACCGAATCGTCATCATTGCTATGCTCTGATACTTCACTTACTACTGATGTATCTTCCACAATTTTTGGAATTGGCAATATCGTCGTAACGGTTTCGTCGCTATTTAAACCAATTAGATTGACCAACGGACGACCACGAGCACCGCGACTGGCAATCGGCACTTCAAACCCACGTAAGCTAAAAACGCGGCCACTGTCAGTGAAGCACAATACCGTAGAGTGCGTTGAGGTCACGACCAAATGGTCAATCACATCATCTTCTTTCATTGCCGTAGCAGACTTACCTTTACCGCCGCGCTTTTGTGCAACATAATCGTCAATCGGCTGAGTCTTGGCATAGCCAGTACGCGACACCGTCATCACAACAGTCTGCTCAGGAATCAGGTCTTCACGGCTGAAATCCATACGTGAATCGATGATGTCGGTGCGACGCTCATCACCAAAGTTATCACGAATCTCAATCATCTCATTAGAGATAATGCTCATCAGCTTATCAAAATCACCCAGAATAGACTCTAAATGAGTGATTTCGCGTAGTAAGTCTTGGTATTCTTCGGTCAATTTATCTTGCTCAAGACCCGTCAAACGATGCAATTGCATATCTAAAATCGCATTGACCTGCTCAAGTGACAAGCGATAACGCTCTTCGCCTTCGATCAGACCAAACGGCGCTTTAGGATCTTCGCCTTCGATAAACTCAGGACGTACTGATTGACTGCCAGCAGCCGTGAGCATCGCAACGACACTACCTGAACCCCATGTATTATTCAATAAGCTTTCGCGTGCGAGTCCACGGTTTGCAGACGCTTTAATCGTCGCAATAATCTCATCGATGTTGGCTAATGCAACCGTTAAACCTTCTAGCAAATGACCACGAACGCGGGCTTTGTTCAATTCATAAATCGTACGGCGCGTCACGACTTCTTGACGATGACGGACAAATGCAGCGATAAGCTGACGCAAGGTCAATAGTTTGGGCTGACCATTGTCTAGCGCGACCATATTGATGCTAAAGCTAGACTCAAGCGGCGTTTGTAGAAATAGGTTATTAACGATAACTTCAGCAGTTTCTCCGCGACGCAAGTCAATAGCGATACGCATACCTTCTTTGTCAGACTCATCACGAATCTCGCTGATGCCCTCGATTTTTTTATCACGAACAAGCTCTGCGATACGCTCAATCAATTTGGCTTTATTCGCCTGATAAGGGATTTCGGTAAATACGATGCGCTCACGATCACGGTTGACGCCAGTATTGCTCATCGGCTCAATATGATAACGACCACGAATATGTAAACGGCCTTTACCCGTGCGATAAGCATCTAAAATGCCTGCGCGACCATAGATAATACCGCCTGTAGGGAAATCAGGACCTGAAATATGTGACATCAGCTCTTCGGCTGAAACTTGTGGGTTTTCGGCATACGCCAAACAAGCGTTGATCACTTCGGTCAAGTTATGCGGTGCCATATTGGTCGCCATACCAACAGCAATACCTGTCGCGCCATTGACCAATAAGTTAGGAATACGCGCTGGCATTACGCTTGGCATGCGCTCAGAGCCGTCGTAGTTGTCTTCCCAATCGACCGTATCTTTGTCCAAATCTGCCAGCATCTGATGAGTCAGCTTGGTCATACGTACTTCGGTATAACGCATGGCAGCCGGAGGATCATCATCGATCGAACCAAAGTTACCTTGACCATCAACCATTGGGTAGCGCAAGCTAAAATCCTGCGCCATACGGACGATGGCATCATAGACAGCACTATCGCCATGTGGATGGTACTTACCGATCACATCACCAACCACACGAGCTGATTTTTTGTACGGTTTATTATAGTCGTTTGATAGCACGTGCATGGCGTACATCACGCGGCGGTGTACAGGTTTGAACCCATCACGCACATCAGGCAGCGCACGCGAGACGATCACGCTCATCGCATAATCCAGATAGGATTGCTTTAATTCATCTACGATGCCAATAGGACTGACCGATTCGCTCATATACACTCCTTCACTCACATTTTTTTCTAACGTTGACACATCGCTTATGGCACCCACAGATCATATAAAAATACTGCCACATAAATAAATTGGGCAGTCATGATCAAAATACATACCATAAAAAAACACTGCTACACGTGCAAAACAATAGGAAAATAGTGATACGGTTTTTGTTAAAAACAATGTTTAATAAAAGAAGCTATTTTAGCACAAATTTGCTGATTTAGGGGGTTCTGACCACCATTAAAATCAAGCTAGGCGGTTCATTTGCAGTGATATTTTGAATCACCCCTACACTCTAAAATAATTCTAATGACAGGTTTTTTTTGATTGGCTGATTTTGCCATTTTTACAGACGAACTTACAACCTGCTGAGCAAAGAGATACTCCGTCCATCTTAGCTGAACAGAGCCTACCAATTGTTCTAACATGAGCTAATGGGTTTCATAAGTATATGATGATTTAAATTGGTCAATGAGGCCATTTTTTTAGTGACGCTGGACAAAAAAATCCTAAGCGTTACACTAACTCATCTTTTATAGAACTCGAATAACGACCTAACAGGCTACTTTTATTATGGATATCATTCTTGCAATTGTTTGGATTTTAGCAATGGTGCTATATAGCTTTTCGAGCGATTATGTTGCTAGCTTTCCTAACCATAACAATCGCGCTGTACCCTATGTCCGTTGGGGAGCACTTTTAGTCGCCATGGCTTTGTCAGCATATTTAGCAAAAGCCTATCAAGAAAACCTACAAGGCAACGGTATGTGGGTATTTGTTATCGTCGTATTTGTCATTATTGTTTTAGCCAAGATCGTCTTTAAATGGGTCATTAATAGACGTTTGAAACGCTAAGCTATACTGAATATTTTTGTTGCTCTCAACCTTTCCGCTATTGATCTGAACGCCTTATGACAACTGAACATCAAAACAACCAACTTGGCCTAAACCAAGCCACCGCACCAGAAGACACACGAGCAGATCGTAGCTTCGATACCATTGCCGATCATTTTGAAAAAAAGGTCTATGGCGGTTTAAAAGGTGAAATCCGATTGGCGGTATTACGCCGTGATATTGTTGAATATAGTGCGCAGATGAGTGAAGCGCTTGGACGACCGCTGCGTATCTTAGATGTGGGTGCAGGGCTTGCACAAATTGCCATAGAGCTTGCTACTCAAGGTCATAGCGTCGTCATCAATGACATCTCAGCAAATATGCTTGAGAAGGCAAAAGCAAACGCTGAACAAATCGATCAAGCGCTGGATATCACATGGTACGTCTGTCCATACCAAGCGCTTGAAGAAACGCTAGGTAAAGAAGAAAACGATAAGTTTGATTTGATCCTATCGCATGCGCTACTTGAATGGTTGGCAGAGCCTGCTGCCGTCATGGACTTCTTTGATCAATATCTAACCGATGAT
This sequence comes from Psychrobacter pacificensis, assembly GCF_900101915.1. Lineage (GTDB taxonomy): Bacteria > Pseudomonadota > Gammaproteobacteria > Pseudomonadales > Moraxellaceae > Psychrobacter > Psychrobacter pacificensis. The sequence continues at coordinate 11,765 of NZ_FNAL01000030.1, forward strand.
GGCGCGCTATCTTTGTGCTTTTATAATCCCGCAAGCTTTGATTATCGCAACCTCATCATGGGCAATTTTAATTTACTCGATAATACAGACTACAAGGCGGACAATAAGAAAAGCCTCACACCCAATCATCCCGTTGCTAAAGAAGAAGTGGAGTCTTGGTTGAAGGCGCATGACTATCAGACGGTACGTAGCAGTGGTCTACGGGTATTTCATGACTATGCACCGCTCAAGCGTGGCGGGCATAACGATCCAGATGCGGTGATAAGGATGGAGCTGCGCTACTCACAATTAGAGCCATACAAATGGCTTGGACGGTATTTGCATATTCTGGCTAAACGGTAAACTTAGACAACCGCTCAAAAGCTGTGAAGGCTGCTAAACGTCTTCATCAACTCTCGATGATCTGTCATATTCTGACCAAGTGGTGGCATTGACCTCTTTTTCGTCAAACACGACCACATGCTCCAATAACGGCAAGATACCAATATGTGAACCAATTTCATGATTATGATGGCTAGCAACCAGTGATAATATGGTCTGTCCGTCATCTAACTGTAGACGGTACAAATAGTTGGCACCGCGGAACACTCGCCCAATCACCAAAGCTGTCTGCGTACTATCATCATCATGGATGATATCGTCAGGACGCACGAGCACCTTGATTGGGGTACCATTTGGATAATCATATTCGCAGTACTGTGGTTGTCCTGATTGATCATAGACTTCCATGCGGCGATAGATATTGCCAAGCGCCGTCTCCACACGTCCTTCTTTGATGATACCGTCTATCATCGCGCCTTCGCCGACGAACTCAGCGACAAAAGGACTGACAGGCTCATGATACAGCTCGCTTGGTGTTGCCCACTGTACCAATCTGCCCTTATCCATCACCCCGACTTTATCTGCTAACGCAAACGCTTCGTTTTGGTCATGAGTGACCAAGATTGCCGTAGTATTGGTACGTTTGAGAATGTCACGGACATTCATTGCCAAGGATTCACGTAATACCACGTCCAGATTAGAAAATGGCTCATCAAGTAGTAGTAATTTAGGCTTCGGTGCAAGCGCCCTTGCAAGTGCCACACGCTGCTGCTGACCACCGGACAGCTCATTTGGACGTTTATCCGCATGCTCCGTCAGTTCGACCAAGTTTAGCATCTCAGCCACACGAGCTTTTTTGTCAGCCGCTGACCATTTATTGAGGCCAAAGGCAATGTTTTTTGCCACGCTCAAATGACCAAAAAGCGCATAATCTTGAAACACCATCCCCATGCCGCGCTTGGCTGGTGCCACGGCAAAAGAGTCTCGAGCTGTTTTTTCCGTTAGACGTTGATTGTTTAAATGGATAGTACCGCCGCGGCTTTGCTCCAGTCCTGCAATCGCTCGCAATGCCGTGGTCTTGCCGCAGCCACTATAGCCCAAGAAGCAACCAATCTCTCCTTGCTCAAGCATCAACGACATGCCATTAACTACAATAGTATCGTCATAGCCGACAATTAGGTTTTGTACACTAAAATATGGATTGGTCGCGATAGTGCTCTCAGTATCTTGGCGCGCAGTATCGGCTTGTTCTACAGGCTTGCTACGTTGAAACTGGGTTGTCCGAGTTTGCACGACTGGTGATTTTTTGACAGGAGTACTACGTGCTCCAGTCTTTACTGACTGAGCGTCTGACGAGTCGTTCATTGAATCAGTGTACATAGACAATCCCAGTTCGCTATTAGTAAATACAATGTTGGATAAAGCAGTAAAAATGATAATATAAGTTGGATCAAGCACCATTAAACATGGCATATTTATAAGCAGCAATGGCGGTTAGCTGTGTTTGTCACTTTGACGCAATAGTATCCAAACAGGAAGCAATCCGACCAGTACAATCAATAAACTTGGTAATGCTGCCCGCCCCCACATGCCTTCGCTTGTCATCTCAAACACGCGCACCGCCAGTGTATCCCAGCCCTGCCTGCGTGTCATCAATGTGATCGGCATCTCTTTCATCACTTCGACAAATCCCATTAACAATGCCGTTAGTACCCCAGGACTAAGCACAGGTAGCATCACATGACGCCAACGCTGGTACGCACTGTCACTAAGCAGTTTCGCTGCGGCCTCTTGATTGACGGTCAATCGTTGTAACTGCCGATCCACTGGCTGAAAACTCACCGTCATAAAACGCGTCGACAATGCCAATAGCATAACGATCACACTGCCTGAGAGCACCTGCTGCGAGGTGATACCAAAAGCAATCATTTGATTGTCTAGCCACGCAATAGGAATAAAAATACCCACTGCCAATACCGTACCTGGCACAACGTAGCCTAAATTAGCGAGCGTGGTCATCAGTTTAGTCGATTTATCAGGATATTGCCGCTTGATCCACGCAATAATCACTGCCAAAAAGGCAATAAAAACTGTGGTCATACTAGCAATCATAAGGCTGTTAGTCACAAAATCAATATAGCGCGCATCAAAATCTTGGCGAAAATTCAGTGCAGTCCAATAAATCAGCTGCAAGAACGGTATTAGAAAAGCCAGCAAAAATACAAACGTACATAGCAAGCTCATCCCTATTTTGGCAGGAGTACTGGCGTCGAAACGCTGGTTGCTGCCTTGCGTAATCGAACTGCCGCGCTTGGCCTGCCAATACTGCTCAAACAGTACTACAATAAAAATCACACCGATGAGCAAGGCTGCTAACTGAGCCGCTGTGGTCAAACTAAAAAAGCCAAACCACGCCTTATAAATAGCAGTGGTAAACGTATCGACATTGAATACCGAAACCGCGCCAAAATCTGCCAATGTCTCCATACTTGCCAGCAATAAGCCACCGATGATCCACGGCAGTGCTTGCGGTAATGCCAACCGAAAAAACACGCGGCTACGGCTCAAACCTAGCATCTGGCCTGCTTCAATCGCCCGCCGACCTTGCGACAAAAACGCCTGACGCGCCAGCAAATACACATAAGGATAAAATGCCAGCGACAACACTAAACCTGCACCCCAGACATTACGTACCGAGGGAATCGCTGTCGTGATACCAAAATCGCGCAGTCCTGTCTGTAACGGCCCACTAAAATCCACAATACCAATAGTGACAAACGCCAATACGTAAGCCGGTATGGCAAGCGGCAACATAAGCGCCCACGAAAAAAACCGCTGACCAGGGAAGCGGTACATGCTGGTTACCCAAGCGAGAACCGTACCAATGGTCCCCGATATAACCGTCACCATAAACAGTAAAATCGCGGTATTTTTGAGCACTTGCGGCAGGACATACTCTGCCATATGCGTCCAAATATCGGCGACTGGTTGCGTCCACGACAAAAACACGATCAAAATCGGCACCAGCATAAACAACGAAATCAGCCCTAAGACTGATTTCGAGATAATACGTTTACGAAGGGCATAGTCTTGACTGACCGTCTGATTGTCATCAGCTCTGCTACTGATTGGATCTTGCTCGCTAACAGACGCATCTGGCGTTGTGATCATAGTATCATTACCGTGTCATACTCACTCATCGAGGCTTTTTAAGCATAGACCAAACTCAAAACCGTCATTACTTTAACAACTAACTCTTAATGACTTATTTTTAAATGCTGTTCTTTAAAAACTGTCCTTTAAAAAAGATGATTTTGAGCTTGGTATCACGATGACTGGCAGTCTTTTATTTATAACCCGCTTTGTCCATCATTTGAATGGCTTGAGTTTGTAGCTCACCAAATTTCTGTACGTTGATATCGTCTTTTTTGAACTCGCCCCAAGATCTGAGCATTTCTGACTCATCCACCCCTTCTTTGACTGGGAATTCTTTGTCTGAGCTGGCGTAAAGGCCTTGCGCCTCATCAGATGACAACCACTCAATCAGTTTAAGTGTACCGTCTGGATTGTCTGACCCTGTAACCACGCCCGCGCCTGAAACGTTTACATGTGTACCAGTGGTGCCTTGGTTTGCCCAGAATATTTTCACAGGGAAGTTTGGTTTTTCGTCTAATAGACGGCCATAGTAGTAACTATTGGCGATACCAACTTCACACTGACCAGCAGCAATCGCCTCTAGCATGGCGGTATCATCACTGAACACGTCAGTGGCAAGATTATCAACCCAACCACGGATGACAGCTTCTGTTTTTTCTTCACCCAAATGCTCTATCATGCTGGCCACAAGTGACTGGTTGTATACCTTTTTAGAAGTACGCAAGCATAGTTTGCCTTTCCACTTTGGATCCGCCAAATCTGCATAAGTCGATAATTGATCGGCGCTAACTTTGCTTGGGTCATAAAAAATCGTACGCGCGCGCAGTGATAGACCTGTCCACTGACCTTTTGGATCGCGATACTTTGCAGGGACATTGGCCTCTAGCACAGACGACGCTACTGGCTGTAGCAACCCTTGCTGAGCCGCTTGCCATAAGTTACCCGCGTCCACCGTCAGTAGCATGTCAGCTGGAGTGTTTTGACCTTCCGCTTGCAAGCGCGCCATCAGTGGGCCAGTTTTGTCTGTGACAAGTTCAATCTTGACACCAGTCTGTTCAGTATAGCGATCTAGCAATGGCTTAATCAGCTGCTCATTACGTGAAGAATAAATAGTAATTGTTTGACCATCTGCACTGGTCGCACCGTCATCATTAGCTGCTTGCTGTTCAGTTTCAGTACCAGCTGCTGTTGTCTCTGTCTCCGCACTGTCTTCGGTTGTAGAAGAATTGCTACAGCCAACCATCCCCAACATCAGGCCAAATATGGCAGCAGACAATACAGGCTTGGTGGTGACTAGATTAGTGCGGATGGTGTTCAGTGGCATGGTTTTCCCCATAGTAATGCGATAAAAAAGAGACGGCAAATAGTGAGATAAAATGGTCAAAGCCCCTATTTGTTGGGATTCGTTGGACCATAATCATGGAAACAACATACTAATAGAAATGAGATTAACTATCAATACATTTATCTAACCCAAGATGCTGAAATTATTTGGCTTATTAGTCATTTTCTAAAGCTAAGTTGTACCCAAAACGGCTCTTGTGTTTTTGTACTCCTGCACTCTTGGGAATGGCAAATATATTAACGAATATCACACCAATTTAGAGCAGCCACTGCCCTAACATAACATTGACCGCCGCTTCTGTACGCAATATACGCGGCCCTATATGTACTGGCGTGCACCCGTGTGCGGCGAGTAGCGCTATCTCATAATCGATCCAACCGCCTTCAGCACCGATGCAGACCAAACTGGGCAATTCTAATGTTGTATCTAATTGTCGAAATTCAGAAAATGACTGCTCAGCATAAGGGTGTGCAACGATGGCTTGATTACTCACCAAACTGGTAAGCGTATCCTCGACAAATGGCTTAAAACGTTTTTGTAGCGTAATACGAGGTGCAATCGTATCAACCCCTTGTTGCAACCCTTCTAATACAAATTCATCAAGACGCTCAAGCAGCGGACTTTGCCAATAGCTTTTTTGCGTGCGATAGCTGTTAACAAGCACAATATCGCGTACGCCAAGCGCCGTCATATCCATGATCAAACGCCGCAATACTTTGGGACGAGGTAAGGCTAAAACCACGGTCAGATCCAGTTTGGCTGGCGGGGTAATAGCGAGCTGAACATCGTATAACTGAATACTATCAGCAGCAATGTCCTCAATGACAGCCGTACCAAGATTGCCACCTAGCTGCCCAATTTTGAGCGTGTCACCGACTTTTGCGCCCAGTATGTTATTGACATGGTCGACTTGCACCACGTCATTGATCTTTGCCGTGTTTGCAGAGAAATTTTCAACGGGCAGTAATATACAATTCATAATATCTCTTGCCCTAAATTTTTAGGATAATACCGTTCAATAACATCCTCAATCATAGCCAGTTGACGAGTCAACACTGCTTGCTGTTGTACGGTTATTGTCTCACCCGCCTGTCCTGCCTGCGTCGCTAATGGTAAATCACTTAACCAAGCCTCTAGCTGCTTATAAATAAGTGCGATGTCATCAGTGCTATCAGTACCGTACTGATGATTTACTGTACTTTTAGCGCACTCATTTGAGCTATTTATCGTCATTGGACGATAAAACTGATTGTTTGGCTGATATAAAGCGCCCACCTCGGCCAGTTTATCGACCACACTTTGGCACGATTGGGTGTGACGACCCATGATAATAGGCGTTGCCACGCTCGCAGGTTCAACGGGATTGTGTCCGCCTATGTCTACTAGCGACCCTCCAACCAATGCGACATTTGCCAGTGTATACCAAGTCATCATCTCACCCATGCTGTCCGCCAGATAGACTTGCGTGTCTGCATTGATGGCCTCATCAAAACTGCGCCGTGCCATTGTTAGACCAGTCTTTTCGATCAATGCTGCGACTTCATCAAAACGCTCAGGATGCCTAGGCACGATGATCAGCAACGTATTGGCTAGTGCTGTCTGCGACAATAGCTGCTGATGTAGCGATAGCGCCGTCTCTTCTTCGCCGTTATGAGTGCTTGCTGCCACCCAAACTGGTCGGTCTGCTATCGCAAACGCTTTTGCCAGCGCATTTTTTTTAGCGAGCGCATTTTTTTTAGAGGGTATCTGCGCACTTGCATCTTTTGCATCAACAGCTAAATTATCGGAATCGATAGCTTCCACATCAATTTTAGGCGTATTGATGACCCACTTTAGCGACCCTGCCACGCGGATCTGTGCGCTATCCGCCCCTAATTGACGAAAGCGTTTGGCAGAATCGCTGTCTTGCGCAATGATGAGCGCAAGGTTTTTCATCATGCTGCTGCTCACCGCACCAATTTTTTGATAACTTTTAAAAGAAGACGCCGAGAGTCGACCATTGACTAAGATACTTGGTATCTGATGCTCAGCAAGCTTGGTCAAGATATTCGCCCATAGTTCAGTTTCGACAAACAGTGCGGCGATAGGCTGTACATGCGTCAAAAATGTCTCAATCACGGTAGGAGTATCAACGGGGACATAACTGTGGCTCATGCGGTTTTGAGCGATTGCATCTGCAAACCGACTGGCACCGCGAGCAAAACCTGTCTGCGTGGTATTGGTCAACCATATCTGATAGCCACTAGCCAGTAATGCGTCTAATAAAGGTGCAACCGTATTGGTCTCACCCAACGATACCGCATGACACCAAATCACACCTTTATTACTGTGACCAGTAATCGCTGGACGCGGTGGATATTGCTTGCCAAAACGCTGCGCCACTTCTTGCTGATAATTGTCACGTTTGTGAGAGCGCCGCCATACTTGCAGACGGTATAGCGGCTTTAGCACACCGATCAGAAATTGATAATAAAATGGCGTCTGATACACCGCACGATCAGACAATGAATTATGACCTGACAACCTAGTGTCAGTCGAATGGGAAGAGGTGTCAGATGGAGTATGAGATGATGGCATGGAGTAGCCCAGATTAGTAATGAATCAAACAGCAGAAAGGTAAATATAAAAACGCGCCAATTCTACCTGAAATCAGTGCGTAACCATAAACTTTTAAAAGTTTACTGAGTAAATAGCGATTAGACGATAATCAGTATCAGTACCGCAACCACGATCACTGCACCAAACAGTAACTGATAGCGCTTGATACTGTGCTGCTCTTGTTTTTGCGTCGTGATCAGCGCCTGCGCCTGCTCCCATTGAGACACAAGGTTTGCCGCCTCTATATGACCATTATCTGCCGCTTGCTCTAGCCAGTATTTACCACTATCTATATCTTGAGGAATACCAACACCTTGATAGTAGAGCTTGCTAAGTAAGCGCTGGGCACGGCTGTCGTTTTTGCTAGCGGCTTGCTTCACCCATTCCACACCAGATTTTTTAGCGTCCTTGTCATCTGCCGTGAGTCCTTCGCCAAGCAACTCATACATGGCCAAGCGCAGCATGGCAGCCGTATTACCCGCTTCTGCAGCCGCCTGTAATGCTAGCAATGCTTTATTTTTTGCTGCTATATGATCGTCTGAAAAGACCAATTGATCTCGTGGCTTGTCCTGCTTGGCAATGTGCCGCTCAAACTGATCGAGGACTTTGCAAGCCTGCTGATATTCAGTCACGCCTGCTGTTTGCGGCACCTCAATCTCATCTAACTCTATGAGCAGCTGGGTAAATAGCTCTGGTGTCGGTGGGGTTTTCACAAATGACTTAGATTTAATAACTGGCGATTCTACCTTCGTCAGCTCAGGTTTTATTTGAAGCTCTGGTTGGCGCGGTGCGGTACTCACTAATGGTTTAGATACAGTAGTTGCAGCAGAAGGGCGCTCGATATTGGCTGATACTATATTAACATCATCGAATTCATTATTTACTGGTACGTCCTCTGATGCCTCATAATGACTAGCAGGTTGACTTGTACTGATAGTCGTACTCGAATCTGTCGTTGAGTGAAGGCTTTGGGTCGTATTATGCGTTGCTGACTCAGTCTTTAAATAACTAAGAGTATCTGTATTATTAGCTTGATCCGATAAATCTGGCAATCTTGCGCTGACTGCTTGATACAACCCACCAGCTACTTGCCCGCCTTGTACCGCTTCAAATAGCCGATCAATATTGCCAAATAGACGCAGCCCTATTGGCTCTAAAGGAAAAAATAAAGGCAGCGCATCAGTAGCCGCATTATTATCACCATAGCCAACGGCCATATGCTGATAAAAGTCATCGGTAATCAATGACAGCTCAGGATAGCGTTTGCGTAGCTCAAACTGCCCATACCAATGGGGCTTATTTTGCCACTGCTGTGCCAATACGCGACCTGCATAAAACGCCAAAAACACCATAAAGTTGCGATAGTGCTCATCGACCAGTAATGTCGCCTCGTCCCATATACCGCCTTTCATCATGTTGCGGCGTACCTGAGACAATAGCGTGTCGATACGCTGTAAGCTCTCAAGCGACTCATCTAGCGCACAATTATGTAGCTCTGTCTCATATGCGATACCACCTGCGATAGGACGCCCAGCTAAGAAATCTTGCCAGTAACCTTCTGCAATATAATCGAGTGGTGTTAAGGGCGAGGCAGACATAGACAGGCGTGTCCTTTTTTAGATAAGTTAATTATAGAGACAATGATAATGATTAAAAATATGAGCATAGAAAACACGGACAGGTTACCTTAACCTAAAATTGAGCGTGCTACAATAAAGGACTAAACAAGCGTACAACATTATCAAATAAGCGTTTTGATCCATGGCGCTGCTGCCACTCTTCATTGCCCAAAATACGGCAACTTTGTAAATATATTTCTTGACAGTCAGCCACTTGAGCAACCATCTCTGGCGTATAAATCGCCAAGCTGACTTCCATATTTAAATAAAAACTGCGCATATCAATATTGACCGTACCAAACAGACAATAGTCGTCATCGATAACCACGGTTTTTGCATGTAGCAACCCCCCTCGAAATAGCGCAATGGTCACGCCAGCATCCAGTAGCTCTTGATAATAAGCTTGTGAAGCATGCTGCACCAAAAACGAATCGACTTTTTCAGGAACAATAATCGTCACCTCAACGCCGCGCTTAGCCGCTATCGTCAGCGCACCTGATAGCGACTCATCGGGTACAAAGTATGGGGTGGTGATACGTATGCGCTTATTGGCACGGTGAATCACAGTCACTAACGTGTTGTAAATCACATGCGCTGTCAGCTGCGGTGCTGACGGTATGAGCTGTGCCATCACCTTGTCTACGACAGGCATCTTTGGTATCACAATTGAAGTGCTACCGATACCTGGCTGCTCGTGATAATCAATGTGATCGCTCAATACTTTTACGCGACTGTTTAAGTCGTTGATGGTCGGATCCATCACATAGAGCTTTCGCGTATAGTTATTGACTCGCTGATTGAGCGCATCTAGGTTTTCGTTGTTTTCGGCGCCGATATCAGTAACAATAGCTTTGGCCATGGCGGTATTGATACTAATAGAGTGTTGGCTGGTGGTTCTAATCGCCACATCAATCCACTGTCCGACATTTTTATTTTGCTTAAAAAACCTCGGATCGACCAAATTAAAGCTACCGATATAGCCAATATATTCGTCAATGACCACCATCTTACGGTGATTACGTAAATCAGAACGTTTAAATAAGGTCTTAAGCAGTCCCACTGGCAGCGACTGATGGACAAACACACCGGCTTTTTCTAATTTACGATGGGCACTACTATTAATAAAACTAAAGCTACCTACACTATCTGCCAATATGTGACACTCAACGCCGCGCTGAGCGGCTACTGACAACGCCTCTATCACATCGAGCACTTGTCCTTTTGGATATACAATATAAAACTCCATAAAGACAATGCGCTGCGCTGCATGGATATCCTCAATCAAACGCTGAAAGATCGATGCAGGATCTGTTAACAACTGCATTTGATGATCGGGAAATACTCCCAACCCTGTCCAGCGCGTTCCTATTTGGCTCACACCGCGGTATTTGATGGGTAGCAGATCTTGTCCTTTATCAAACACCAGATGCTCGCGCCGTGCCATGTCATTCATCATGATGCTTGCTTGATCCACGCGCTCACGGTAGCGTCGTCCAATCATCGGCTCACCTAGTAGTATGTATGCAAACAGACCGAACACGGGCACGGTATAAAGCACTGCAATCCAAGCAATGGATACACCAATATTACGCTGCACTGATACAACGCGTAACGTCATAACAATCATCAGTATAATATGAAATATCAGACCTAGACCTGCGTACTCTCCCCACGTCCAGTTAGTAAAGATCTGCCCAATCGTAAAAATATCTATGCTACTCTCCATCAATCACGTTCAATAACTCAAGCATCAATAGTATATAGGCTATTTTTCATCAAACAACCGTTAACGACAATCGGTCACATCCAAAACACCTTAATAAATTACTGCGCTATATCATTGTTTTTAATAATATAAAAAAAATTATTCATCATTAAATCGTAAAATAGTTAAAATAACATTTGACAGCCAAGTGTAAATCTATATAATACACACCCACAGCAAGGGGACTTACTTAGATAAGCCCAGCTGATTAAGTTAACATTGAGTGTGACAGCTAATGTTAATGAAGCAATACAGAAATTCTATTTAAAGAATTTCTCTTGTAGTAGAAGTTATACCTTATATTGGGTACTGAGCTTCTAGAATTTACAAAAATGTAAATTCTCTTGCGCTCGGACGAAGCAGTGCTTCGTTTGCTCCTCACTCAGGGTGATTAGCTCAGTTGGTAGAGCGTCTGCCTTACACGCAGAATGTCGGCGGTTCGAATCCGTCATCACCCACCACTTCTTAGCAAGTGGCTAAACAAGCTAAGAGACCTAAGCAGCGGTAGTTCAGTTGGTTAGAATACCGGCCTGTCACGCCGGGGGTCGCGGGTTCGAGTCCCGTCCGCTGCGCCATATTTAAAACTTAAGTTTTATACAAGTTTCGCCTCAAACATAACTTTGTTTGAGGTTTTTTTGTGTCTGTATATTCTGCTTGGACATTGTTTATGACGATAAATACTATTAGATAAAATAAGCAACGAAATTGTAAAAGATGTTGATAAAAAAAGAACTAAATCAGTTGCAATTGAACTGAAAGAAATAGTCGCCAAATCTAATCAGCAACTAACAAAAGAGCTCTACCAAAAACTGCTCACTTAACTAGAGTAGCCCAACCATTACATGTTAAAAAATTAATATGCTTGAAAGCCACCTTACTGCTGATCTTAATGATCAATATATAAATTTCACGAGAAATCTACTTTTTATATAGGCTGTACATTGAGTTGTATAAAGATTCTACTAAATGAAAAATAGCATCTATATCATTCAGATATTTCCCTTTTTCATGTTGGAAAATATACCTACTTTCTACAAAAACTGATGCATAATCCAATAAATCTTTTTCTAGATTCCTACCTGTATCACTCTTATAGCTATCAATAAGATATCTAAATAATTCTGAATCTTTGGTGGAATAACCGTCAAATAATCTGTCTAGATTATGGCCATAATTGTTGGGATTTACTATTTTTCTATCCTCTAACTTACCTTGATTTTCCACAACTTCCACGTCAAAAGCTTTAAAAAAAAGCTCGGCTGAAATTCCTAATAAGGTCAAAAGCGGATAAATAGTATCGACACTATCAGGTTCTAAATCTTGATAGATTTTTGATGCAGTACGGAAATATTTATCTCCATGAAACAGGATTTCAGCATCATAATAATGTAACTATCCCCTAAAATAACACAGCTCAAACGTAGAATTTCTTATAAAATACCCATAAGGAGTTTTGATATGAGCAAACGAATGACTGAGACCCAAATAGTATCCATTTTAAAAGAAGCAGAAGCTGGAATACCTGCTAAAGAGCTGTGCCGTAAATACGGGATTGCTAGCTCGACTTTCTATAAATGGCGCTCCAAGTACGGTGGTATGGAAGCTTCTGATGTTAAGCGATTAAAAGAGCTTGAAGAAGAAAACCGTAGGCTCAAACAGATGTATGCTGATTTAAGCCTCAAAGCGCAAATGCAGGAAGAGATCA
>NZ_FNAL01000042.1 GCF_900101915.1 Psychrobacter pacificensis
ATAGTTGTGGCGTTGTTAGCCCGTCTGTCACAAGCCTTGTTATTAGCATGCTTTGCTCGGTAACCTCGTAGGCTTTTATTACGCCTAAGCTCTCTTGATATGGTACTGGGACTTCTGTTTAACACCCTCGCTATAAAATTAATACTATGTTTTGCCCCTTTAAGGGCATAAATCTGGTATCGTTCACCTAGGCTTAGATGTGTATAGCTCATGGTTGCAATCTCACTTTGGTCGGTGGATAAAAACTTTGATGCTAGCGCATCTAGGTCTTTTTTTCACCTTGCATTTGGTATTGCACTTCATGTGTTAATCTAAGGACAGTAACCATTTTCTGTTACCCATGTTTCACTGAGAACACGAATAATCTGTGATTTAGAGTGATAGTTTTTGGCGAGTCTTTGGTCAAAATATAGATTCATAATAGAGTGTCAGCATCGATGGACAGTGATAAAAATACCAGTAAAAGGTGGGAATGTTGAGCCATATAAATCAGTGTATAGACCAAGTTAATGCATAAGCTAAGCAAATACCATTGAAAATCGCACGGTTCAGTGCTAAATTCTAGCAAACATCTGCCTCGCGAGTTGCCATGAGCAAGCCCACACCCAATACACCACCTGAACGTCCCAATAAGTCGCCATCGAATAAGCAAGATGGCACAGTCGAGGAGCGTGTAGACACCACGCTACCGGACGCGCAACCAGTGGTAGATAGGGTGCAAGACACGCCAGCGACCAATGTCTCACTGATCAGTGGCAACAGCAAACCGCGTCAATATAAAGTCAACAATCCCTCATTTTTTATGCAGCGCGGTTATCAAGTATTGCTGGTGCTAGGGCTCATTGCTGCATTTTTCTTAGTCATGGTGTATCAGACCTTGTTTGGTCGTATCGAGCAGCCGCAGCAAATGGTCACGATTGAGCAAGGTCAGACGTATTATGGCCTATTGCCGCAGTGGCAAAATCAAATTCCGCTATTTTCGGCCAGCGTAGCCAAGCTATATATTAAGTCGCAAGTCGATGCGCCTTTGCATGCAGGCATTTATCAATTGCCGGAAAATCCAACCATTGCTGAGGCATTGCAAATATTAGAGCAGGGCGCAAAAGCAGCTATGGTAAAGGTGCAAATCATCGAAGGCAAAACCTCAAAAGACCTCTATCAAGCGCTGCGTGATAATGACAATATCGAAAAAGAAGTGCTGACCGCAGACAGTGATAATGCCAGCATTGCACAAGCGTTAGATTTGGCTGGTATATTGCCAGATAACGTGACCAACAGTAGTGATCCTATCGTCAATCATAATCTTGAAGGGTGGTTTGCGCCCGATACCTATTATTATGGTGAAGGGACGAGCGATAAAAAAGTGCTCACGGACCTATATAAAAGCCAGCAAAAAGCGCTGACTGATGCGTGGGAAAACCGTGCGCCTGACCTACCTTATAATAGCCCTTACGAAGCACTAGTAATGGCATCTATCATCGAAAAAGAAACCAGCGTACCAGAAGAGCGTCCGCTAGTCTCTGCCGTGTTTAGAAATCGCTTGGTTAAAAACATGCGTATGCAGACCGATCCGACCATCATTTATGGTATGGGTAGCCGTTATGATGGTAATATCCGCCGCAAAGACATCGATGAAAAAACGTCTTATAATACCTATCAGATTGATGGCTTACCGCCAACGCCAATCGCGCTGCCATCTGCTGCGTCTATCGAAGCCACCTTGCATCCTGCCGATAGCGACGCCCTTTACTTTGTGGCAACTGGTAACGGCGGACACAAATTTACCAATAGCTTGGCTGAGCACAACCAAGCGGTAAAAGACTATCTGAGCGTCATGCGCGAGAAAAAATCTCAAACACCGCCGCAATAAAGCACTTCTTTATCTCTTATAAAACGTATCGTTTATTGAGCGCTATAATCTAACGATAGCGCTCACCGATGACATAAGGTCATATCATGTCAGTATCTATACAGACCAACGCGCCATCCGCACAAACGAGTACAGCATCGTCCACGCTACCGGAATCAAATGCTTCACAAACGACGACCGCACCTATTGCAGGGCGGTTTATTAGTTTTGAAGGAACGGAAGGCGTCGGGAAAACCACGGCGATTGAACAGCTATGCTTGCAACTAGAGAAAAACGGTATTCACTACCTTCGTACGCGCGAGCCGGGTGGTAGTCCGTTTGCTGAGCGACTGCGCGATATATTGCTAGATCCTGCAACTGAAATTGAGGATGATACAGAGCTTTTATTATTATTTGCAGCACGCTGTGATCATATGCAGCAAGTCATCCTGCCTGCGCTACAACGTGGCACATGGGTTATTTGTGACAGGTTTACGGACTCTACTATTGCGTATCAGGGTTTTGGACGCGGACATGGCGATAAAGCGATGCTGACCAAAATTGAGACGCTGATCGAGCAGTTTGTGACGCAGTTGCCTGAGCTGACTTTATGGCTTGATTTACCTGTAGCAGAGGGCATGGCACGCGCCAATAAGCGCAGCGCAGCAGATCGCTTTGAGCAGCAGGCAATGGCGTTTTTTACTTGGGTACATACCGGTTTTAGTCAACTTGCAAGCTCGCATCCTGAACGTATCCAGCGTATCGATGCGTCAGGCAGTACTGATGAGGTGAGCGCGCGAATATGGCAGGCAGTCGTAGACAGATTTGATGTTGAATAATCATATTTGAGTGAGCATGTTTATCTTGTAAGTAGATTTAATAATCAAGCAGATATGATAAAAATAAAAAGCCCCAGCATGTCGCTGGGGCTTTTTATTGATGACAGTTTGTTATTTAACCAATTATGACGTTAGCGGTTAAATAACGATAGAGTTTATTTATCACTATTTTTGTCATTCAGCTCACTCTGTTTGGCTTCTTTCCCAACCGCGCCAGAAGCGTCGGTGTCAGCTTTGGCAGTCGAATGAGTAGCACTGTCTTGACCAGAGTCAGGGAGACGATTGGGATCAAGCGCTCCTTTTTTATTTTTAGGCGCGTTGCCATTACCATTGGCATTACTATTACTAGACGGCTTAGTCTTTGAGGTCGCGGTCGAGTTTGCTGTCATCACACCTGTGTTCGCTGTGTTGGTAGCCTCTGTTTTTGGTGCTACTGCCTTATCATCGGCCGCGACTGTCGCAGTATTGGACTTATCTATGGCGCTGTTCGCATTAGGGGCACTGGCGACGCTTTGCTCAGTATTTTGAGCCGTATTAGTTGGTGCCTCTGGCGCTGGTTTTTGTAGGTTATCGCTGCCCAGCTCTTTTTCTTTACGCTTTTCAGGCGCTTTTGAGCTGGACTCAAAGTTGGCATCGGCGACCATACGCGCTTGCTCTTGTTTTGGTGTTACGTCCACTGGTTTTGGCTGTACTTCATCATCCACAACTAAGGAGATAAGCTTGCGATCGCGAGGCACCGTACCTTCGAACTTATCAGTGATGACGTGCAGCTTGCCTTCTTTGTCTATGGTATATAGTGGCACAAACTGCTTGTTATCCGCTTTATACTGCTCAAAGCTATAGCTGTCAGTAATGTTGGTGATTTTGATGCGGGCTTTTTTGGACAGCATACTAGCAAGCTTGGTATATGTCACATCTTTGCCAAACAGCCACTGTGAATGGAAGTTTGACTGTTTATCGTCGCGCTCACTTTTGACTTTTTCATCACTGAACTTGAGACGGTATAGCTTACGCTCGCCAAATTCATGACGATAATGAATCTCAGACAAGGTATTCATCTCTTTGTCCATACTCATGGCAAACAAACGCCCAATACCAATCAGATCAAGATGGTGATCAGCGTGATCAGAGATTGGGTTGCCAAAATAAGTACGCAATCCACTCATGCGTGCGCGCGCGATATTGGTATAGTTATTATGCGCGACGATGACATCGAAGCCTTGCTCTTTAAGAGAGGTAGCGATGAGTAGGGCAATCGGGTTTGAACCGACGATAAGAATACCGTTGGTCTCAGGCTCACGTACGCCCAGCAAGTTGCCGACCATCTTTGCGCCCAGACCCTGAATCATTACCGTACCGATGATGACCATAAATACCAATGGTACAAGCAGCTCAACGCCTTGAATATCATACTCTTGCAAACGAATCGCAAACAGGGATGAGATAGCAGCAGCGACGATACCGCGAGGGCCAATCCAGCTGATCATCAGCTTTTCATTGGTTTTGAGGTTGGAGCCGATGGAGGACGCCCATACTGATAATGGACGCGCCACAAACATGACAATAGCAAGGAGCACCAGACCTACAAATCCTACGCTCAATAAACTTGCCAGCTCTACACGAGCGGCCAAAATAATAAATAGCACAGAGATCAGTAGAACGGTTAAAGACTCATTGAACTCTAGAATCGTCTCGCGTGGGAATTTTGGCCAGTTTGCCAAAGCCACACCCAGTACGGTCACAGTCAATAATCCTGATTCATGCTCCAAGTGATTTGATACCGAAAACAAGACCAAGACGAATGCAAGGGTAAAAACATTGCGCAAAAACTCAGGAACCATATGGCGCCGCATGAGGAACGCCAGTAACCAAGCGCCTGCCATACCAAGTGCCGTTGCCAATACGACAATTTTGGCAAATAGCAAGATACTACTGGCTTCACCGCCTGAGATGATATATTCATAGACCAATACCACGGCAATTGCGCCGATTGGATCAATGATAATGCCTTCCCATTTTAGGATATTAGAGATGGTTTTATTGGGGCGTACGCTACGCAACAGCGGCATAATGACCGTCGGACCGGTCACGCAGACCAGCGCACCAAACAGGAGTGCAATCAATGGGTCGACATCGAATAGCAAATAAGTCGACAGCGCCACGATAGCGATGGTGATGAGTACACCAATCGAGACCAGCATTTGCACCACAGTACCATGCTGCTTGATCTCATCAAACTCTAGCGTTAGCGAGCCCTCAAATAGAATAATTGCCACGCCCAAAGAGATAAAGGGGAACATCAGCTCACCTAATACCAAATCAGGGTCAAACACCCCCAGGACTGGTCCGATGATAATGCCAATGAGCAATAAAAATAAAATGGACGGTTGCTTCAAATACCAAGCCAGCCATTGGGCGGCAATGCCAATCCCAACCACGCCGGATAGCAATAGGGCGGTATCCATAAATTAATCCTTTTGTAATCTTGTCATATTTTATATCTATCCATAGCTGCTATAAGATAGTCGCTACCGTTCGTTTATGATCAATTGTTATCATTACTGATTATATCTGGGTCATCACATTGATAGCCATCATGAATCGCAACATGAGCTTGAGATGATATATACACTATAAAGTAGCAAGGGCAAAAGCATTCTTAGACAAATAACAGTGGTCTAAAAATGCAAAAGATGGAAAACAGGGATGATGATAGCAAGCTTGATAAACGAGTAGTCGATAGCATTTTTACTAATTGACTTTTGTTTGTTTTATGATTTGTTTTGCTTGCTATCATAACATGATTTGATTCATATACATGTATATAGAGCCTGCCACGATATCAGCGCGCAGCCACAAAATTGTACAAAGTCAGTATGAAATAACCATGCCTTGGGTTATCCTGCATTATGTAAATAATGGCAAGATAACGTTTTGTCCATCATACAGTAGCTACGTTGGTCATGCACGCCGCTAAAACAACAATAATATGACGTCAATCAGAGACCGTATATTGGCGCTGAGGGTTTATGTTTACTAAAGCCAACAACCCTGGTTTTGATTAAAATAAATCTCTGCACACGACAAAAAAATCATCCCCACCCGATTTTCATAGGTTTAGGGGTTAAAAAGCTAACTAACTGTCGAAATACAGTCTTATCATTGTTAAAGAACACCAAGTGAAGGCCCTCAATCAACACATCCAGGCCAAGCGCAAACAAACTGGCTTGAGGTCGAGCGTTTGACTTTAACTTGCGCTTTAACGGCTTATCTTTGTCTTTATAAATACCGACATGATAAGCCCAACAAAATGCTAAGGCGTTCACTGCGACTAATTTACTGACCCGATCAAGATGGGTTAAGTGGGTATCTTCAAGATTAAAGCCACGGCCCTTTAGACAAGCAAATAAAGTCTC
>NZ_FNAL01000032.1 GCF_900101915.1 Psychrobacter pacificensis
CCAATTGCCTGATGACAAGCCCCCCTTTTGCGCCTTGTCCATGACGATGTACCTTAACAATAGTGCCATCAATCATGGCATACTCTAAATCTGAGTCATTCAGAGCATTAAATAGCTTGCTGAATCTATCGCTTTTTACCCATCGACGGTAGCGCTTATAAACACTGTTCCAGTTACCAAATTCAGGGGGTAAGTCTCGCCACGGACTACCTGTTCGGACAATCCATAGAACAGCTTCGATAAATAGTCGATTATTTACCGCTGTTCTACCAACATCGGTCTCTTTACCTGCACAATACGGTGCTATCTTTGCCCACTGGGCATCACTTAGTGTTAATCTAGTCATAACACTATGATTATCAATTATTCTATATATGTCAACACACCCTAATAAATTAAAAATAGCAAATAGGTCTTAGTGATGGTAACAACATCAGAAATTATTACTACAAAGTTTTAGGCAGATATATTGATTGATCAGCTTGGATACCCATCCAGTCTTCTGTTACTCCTGCTATATAGAACACTAAAGGTAGATTGGGAAAATTTAAGCAGGTTTTATGCCATTCTCTATAGTCAATCGAAGAGGGAGTTGCTACGTTTTGAGGGTGACTATGCCACTCGCCTAAATACTGTATTCTACCTTTACTTTGTTTATGTAACTCATCTAGATAAGCTTGATGACCTTCAGTATTCCTTATGTACGCTGTTGGTTTTCTAATATCAGTGTTATAAGGTAACGTTATATCTGTGATATTCAGATATTGTTCTTTTCCCTTAAAACCTTTTCGCTCACCAAGTAAGATACCACAAGCTTCCGCCTGACTCAGAAAACCCTTTTGTCTCCATTGATCTATTTTTTCAAGTACCGAAGGCTGCATCAAAACAGCATTTACGGGAGAAGTACTAGAAAATTCCCAAGAATTATTAAACATATGGAACCAAATCAGTTAATTTTACATATATGGCATTCAAGAGAAGGAGCGTAATCTTTACTTTCTATTTTCTCCCCCATCCATTTCTCAGTATAACGAGTTCGATATCTTGGACTAACATCTCCTTGTAGCCAGTCCAAAATCATATCAATTGTTAAAGCAGCAGCTGACATACTTGCTGATACAGCAAAAGGTGTAAAATCGGCACATGCCATGAAAGACCTTGCAGCAGTCATACCTTTTAGGGCGTCATATTCTTCACGTATCGAATTACCACTTTTATTTATACAGGACCGACAGGCATAATTTGTATCTTTATCATTATACAAAGCTTGAACACACTCTCCATTGCCTCTAATCCAACTATGAATCAATGGGGGTGTCTTGCCGTCTGAATCAAAGAAAAACTTATTGATTGTTTCAGATGCTTCTATTTTGGCAGTAGCATCGATAATAAGATCATAGTTTGAAATATTTTTTAAAATACTCCTATTACAAGCGTTGATATTATGTACCTCGATATTTAGGTCAGGTATCTGCTGAGCTATTTCTTGCTTTAACGCGCTAGCTTTCATTCTATGAAGATACGCTTTACCAAGTGCATGTCTACCAATATTCTCCTCTTGGAAGATGTCGCTGTCTATCAACGTGAGTTTTCCACCACTCGCACCAGCGCCCAGGCGTGCTAAAGATAATCCTAAATAACCACCAATCGCTCCGCATCCTAGTAGGGCAATATTCTTACCTATTAAGTTTGGTTGTTCCAAATTGTCAAGGTTCCTCGTAAATAAAAAATTGGGAGTAAGGTTTACAGCACTGCTAAAAACTACTTTAGAATTAGAGAGTAGCTTGGAATGGTTTGCTAATTTTAAGTGCTTACTAGCGCTACCAGATACTAACTCTTTTAGATTTTCTAGCTCTATGCACAATGACAGTAATTGTTTATCGACGACAAGACACACTGGAAAATATAATGTTGTCTCTCTATGTCGCTCAATATTGGATGCAATTTCACTGACTATCAGTCTAAAGGCTACATGACTCCACTGTTTGAGCCATAGTAAGAAATACTTGAGTGGTATACCTTTGCTACTTTTCACATCAATAAATACAGAAGGCATAGAAGGTATTTTAGCAAGTTGTTTACTAGGAATATGAATAATTAACGTATTTGCTTCTATATGCCCGTCTTTAACTATCCAAGGAACAAGATGCCACCCTTGCTTCAAGTCATAAATTACAGGCAACAAAAGATCGTGGATCGACTGTACAGCTGCATCGTTAGATTTAATTAAATTACTAGAATGGTAACTTGCTATACTTTGCCATATCGGGGTCAACTCTCTTAGAAACTCATCAGACCTATGACGCTTGTTCTTAATAAGCGCTTCTATAATAATTTTAGTTTTATCTAGAACCCAGCCTAAAACTCCTAAAGGGTCTGAAATTTTAAGCTCATAAGCATCATGTAAACTATAGCAAACTGAATAATACCAATCGCCTTTATACTCGCGTTTATCAATAGAAAAATGAGCAAGGGGTAAAAGGTTTTGAATATAATCAGGAAGAGGAGCTTTAACATACACGTTTGGCAAACTAACGAAGTCCCAATCTTCTACCTGAATCAGTATTTGAAAGTTTGTATTATCCTTAGTTTCAAAAGAAGTAAACCAACCATCATACATTGATTTATCACGACTATTAGCCGATGATGGTCGCCTACCTTTTGTGTATCTCCAATTACAAAAATTGTCATTTATACCAGAGATTATATCGTACAAAGACATCTGTTTTTGCAATGCTCTACCCACCGATTTGAGGCTTTATTGATGCAGACTCAGCAGCAACCTGTACAGGTGCATTGTCAACAACGGTTGCGACTGAAGCCTTGGTATCGACATTAATCGTTACTAAATCAGGTCTGTTAGATGGTATTCTCTCACCAAACAAGCTTTCTAATATGTTGAGGCAGGTATTCTCATTTTGGGATTTATGAAGAACTCTATCAAAGCCACTACAAAGCTCTGATGCCAGCTCAGCATTCTCTTCTCGTTGTTCATTATTTGCTCTATTAAAGTCTTCTGTAGAATGTCCTTCAATATACTTGCATTTTATATCGTTTTTAAGTGCATGTTCTAAATTCAAAAGTATTTCAAAAAGCGCTCTATCATCTCTTTGCTGCAAATGCTGATAGTGTTCAGTAGCAATTATCATCAATGAAACAGAGCTAGGAGCCTTTTGATATTGATTATAATCACGCCATGACTTTAAATACCTAATGACTGCACGAAGTTGTTGTCCAGTATTGGGATATTTTTCACATTCTGCTAAAAACCATTCACGTACCTTTTCACAGTCTGAAACGAGCCATTCATCTTCATCTCGTTGTATTAGACTTACGTTTTTTATTTTTGAACGCTTCTTAATATTCTTTGCATTAGCCTTACTAGAATCTTCAGTGATCATAGAATCATAAGAGGGAGAGTAAGATAAGTTGGCAGATAAAGTTGTACCACTAAATGTACTTTCATTAAAGAATAATGATAAGTTATTAGGATCTACATCCTCTGAAAAATCAAAGCTTCTGCTTTCTTGGATACTATCGTAAGAAGCCTCTTCTTTACTAACTGTTGAAGAGTCTTGCTTAACGCTAGCATCTGTTAAATCATCAAACATCTCGTTTGGTAGAGCATACAACGGAATATCAAAATGTGCTTTGGGTTGACCTTGAGGCATAAAGCCTCTAATTCGAATGCAATTTTTATGTTCTTTATCCAATTCCCAACCATTATCATTACATAGTATATCCAGACATTCTTCTACAGTTTCAAAGAGCTTATTAGCCACTTCAGCGCTTTGACCTTCTAAAAAACATGACTCTGGTAGATAACAACCGTAATCAAAATCCATTTCTTGCTCAGGGAGTGCTGGGGCATTACATACACCATACGCCCAGGAACCTTGGAGTCTAAATTTTGGTCTGACACCATATACTTTTTCAACTTGTATTTCTATAACAGCCTTAATCTGATCTTTGCAGTCTTTGAACACTTGGAACTGCTCGCCTTTAGGTAAAAGCTTCTTGAAAAAACCATCAGTATCGTTTTTGAAAACACTATGTAAGTTGTTTGTTTTAAGGTTATCACTCATTTGAATCCTCAGTATTTGGTTGTATGGCTGTGTTGTGAAGTTCGACTGGTTTCAAGAAAATTGTTTTTATAAGTTCTTTACCAAGAGCTTCTTTTGAATTTTGCATAGCTGTTGATAACAGTACTTCTTTAGCAGCAGCATCCGCTCTATCTAGTGATACATAGTTGGCAGCTTCGTTTGTTAAATTTTCGTCAATACTTAAGTACCTTTCTTTTAGCAGATGCTGGGTAATAAATGTCATCATTTGCTGTTGTGTGGACAAGGTGAGTTCGATAATATTTTTCGGTGCATTGCTCAAATTTTTACCATGTGCCCAGTCTAACATTCCACCTAATTTGTTTGTTTTGGGGTTTGCTGAAATACGTGAAGATAGGGTGCCAACATTAAGAAGTAGAATATTCTCTTGCTTAGCATTTAGGAAATACTGCGCTTCGTGAATTGCTAACATGCTTGGATTATTGGCAAACAGTCCACCGTCTACATATTGAGTATTGTCGAATACGTACTTAGGAAAGTATATGGGAGCAGCTGAAGTAGCCAATGCCACATCAACAATTAAATGATGCTTATCACGCTTGAATGTATGATGATGGGGAGTTTTAAATACTACTGGCTTACCTACAGAAAAGTTGATGGCTGGTATAATAACGTTATGTTTAAGACTGCCTAGCTTGTCTTCCTTAAACATTATCTCTAGCTGCTCTTTCAACACATCAATGCTATAAGTAGAACGTTTTATCGAAAATAGATTAGCCTTTCTTTTCTTAAAAATCTTATCACCATGTTGTTCAAAAAGCTTAACCACATCTGACATGGGTATTTCAGCAGCAACTGCAAGAGCTAGGATTCCACCTATAGAAGTACCGGCGATTAAGTTAAAAAATCTACCTATAGGATAACCATACTCGTTTTCCAGCTCTTCTAGAACTTTAGCGGTGTACAAACCTCGAAAACCTCCACCAGTTAAAGTTAGTATTCGAAATGAATCATCATGGACCATACGTAATCTCCTTATAATTTATATATATTGGTTTATCTTTTTAAATTTTCAAGGTATTACCAACAATATTTCGCTACATAATGAACCGCCCCGGTATTGTCGGAGACTCAACATTCTGAGAGAATACAACGATGAAAACACGACACTACACCCCCGAGATTAAAGACCGCGCCGTTCGCATGCTGATTGAAGCATTAAGCGACTATCCTTCCACCTGGTCAGCTATTCAAGCAATTGCACCTAAGATTGGCTGTACGCCTGAAACCCTGCGGTCATGGCATAAAAAGCACATAGATCAAACTATTCCTGCCTCAGTACAAGCTCAAAGTGACAAAGAGCGTATCAAAGAGCTTGAACGAGAGAACAAAGAGCTCAAGCAAGCCAATGAGATTATACGTAAGGCTGCTGGTCTTGAAGCCCAGGCGGAGAAGGGCCGTCCACCCAGATAATGGTTCAGTTTATTGATGACTATAGAGGTAGTTATGGGGTCGAGCTGATTTGTAGAGTACTACCGATTGCCCCATCAACCTACTACCGTGCTAAAGACTTAGAGGACCGCCCTGAGAAGCGCTCATTACGCAGTCAGCATGATGACTATTATCTCAGAGAGATTAAACGTATTTGGCAAGACAGTAAATGCCGTTACGGTGTTCGTAAAGTCTGGCAGCAGATGAAGGCTGATGGCGTAAAGGTTGCTCGTTGCACCGTCGAGCGTTTAATGAAGCAGTATGGTATGCAAGGCATCTGGCGCGGTAAGGGTAAGATTACCACCAACAGCCGTGACGACCAAAAGCGTGCTGACGACTTGGTCAATCGTAACTTTAATGCCCATCGTCCTAATCAGCTTTGGGTTGCAGATTTTACCTATATCAAGACACTGAGTGGCTGGGTTTATACTGCTTTTATTATTGATGTGTTCGCTCGTGCCATTGTGGGCTGGAAAGTATCCAATCGCATGAACACCGATATGGTGATGGCCGCGCTCAATCAAGTGGTAGCAGATAGGAATAATCCCAAAGATGTGATTCATCACAGTGATCGAGGGGTTCAGTATTTATCCATTCGCTACACAGATAAGATGGCTGACTGCGGTGTGATTGCCTCTGTTGGCACTACGGGTGATTCTTATGACAACGCACTGGCTGAAACGGTCAATGGGCTGTACAAGTCTGAGGTGATTCATTATTTGAAAGAGAGCTGGTCTAGTGTGAACGATGTTGAACTGGCAACCCTTGAATGGGTCGATTGGTTTAACAAAACACGACTGCATAGCACGATTGGATATGTGTCGCCCTTTGAGTTTGAAAAGCGGTATTATGATAATTTAATCCTGTCAGGCATTGCTGCCTGACTAAAGTAAATCAGCCTCCGATAAAGTCGGGGCGGTTCAAGGTCAATCAAACTTTGGGTGTCTATTTGGGCAATAGTAAGGCTTATGGACCCAGGTCCTGGGGCTCTGATTTGCAGCTTGATGTTTTGTATGACGGAGGGTGAGGACAGATGAGTTGCTTGAGGTTCAAGGCGGATTGGGATAAAGCAGGAGTTTGGATCAGCAGGACTGTTTATGGCAGCAGGTAATATGCCAGTTTCAGTCTTGTTGCGGTGATGCTGACGTTTCCAGTTATGGAGAAGGTTCTGGTTGATGCCATGGTCTCGAGCGATACTGGCAATTGATCGCCCTGAACCTTCAGCTTCTTGTACTAAAAGTTCTTTAAACTCAGCACTGTAAGTTCTACGTTTGGGTTTGTTAGGTGGTTGTGTTGTCATGTTAGTGTCCACGATTATTAATCGTGGACACTATCTCGCATTTTTTAAGTGAGGAAAAGATGGGATGGTCGGATGCTTACGTTAGATTCACTCTATTAGTAAACAAATTTAATGTTACGTTGTAGATGTCACTAAATTATCAATAGAGATGTTAAGAAAGTGTGAAGATGCAACTATTTAGATCTATTAAAATTTCTATGTATGAGTTTAAAAGATCAAAGTTATACAAAGTCCTCGATTATCATGTAAGTTTAAAATCTCAGAATTAGAGTCCTTCATAAAGACATCGATACCTGCCTGCTCACAGATTGATTTAACAATAGAGAGCCCAAGTCCTGTACCTTCTATTTCCTGTGATTGCTTACTTGCGCTATCTGATCTTGAAGCGCTTATACTATTGTTAAGTTTACTGTCGCTAAATTGATCAGCTGCACTAATCACTTGATTAAGCCGTATAAAGGGTTCAAAAGCTTTCTCATAATCACTAGGGTCAATGCCTGCGCCTGAATCTATGATCTGTAATACTAATTTGTTATCTAGCGTCTTGGATATATCATTTAATTTCCCAGATTGAATCACATGTGAGCCAAAATTATATTGAGCATTTAAAGCCGATTTATCCAAACTGCCTGAGTTTTGCTCAAGTTGATAGAGTTTAACCATGACTTGACCATTATCTAGCGTATAAATAATAGCGTTTTGAATCAGGTTTTTTATGAGCATTAATAATGATGTCTCATCTATCTTTACTTTGCTACTTGACTGTAAGTCGACAGTTAGTTCGATGTTCTTATTATCAGCAATAGGAATGAGTAACCCTATGACTTGTTCGATAATAGATTTAACATTGGTTGCTGTTGTCTCGGTACCAAGCTCGGTATTGATATTACCAGCACGAGCGAGCGTTAATAATTGCTCAACCAAACTTTGATTACGCCTCAAGCGAATAGCCAGTTTATCGAGGCCTTCCGACATAACGTTATCATTACTAATACGCTGTAATCGTTGTAATTGTAGTGAGATGGCAGTCAGCGGCGAGCGCAGTTCATGGGCAGCATCAGCGATAAAGCGTTGCTGACGTTCAATACTAATTTTGACTATAGCCAATAATCTATTTAACGATTCGGCTAGTGGCAGCAATTCAGAGGGCAGTCTACCAATCGATAAAGGACTTAGGTCATTCTCATTACGTGCGCTTATCTCATGATGCAATTGACGCACAGGTTTCATCATGCGCCACATGATAAAAGGCAGTAAAAGCAGTAATAATGCTATACCGATAATAAGGGGTAAAAAAGACTGTAAGGCACTAGCTTTGGCTAAATCATCCTGTAAATCTGTCTGTTGGCGCAAAATTAGAGCCACTTCTTCATCAGTATCTAAAGACTCAATCTTGACATCATTTCTATAGGTTCGCCAAGAATGACCGTCAATGTTTTGATCGCTTATCCCTTGTGGAACGCTATTTACTAATGCCAACGGTATAGGTTCTGAGTAATCATGCTCATCATCGCTTTGAACGTTCTGATAATCTTCTACCCCGTTATTGAGTGAGGCGGAGAGTATGACTATATCAACGGTGATCGCACCATCATCGTCATCGGTATCAAAGTGAATGTTGCTGCGGGCATGCTCGTCACTGTATGAATAAGCAGCATTATTATTTAAACCACTAATATTAAGCGACTGCTCTAATAAGGCAGCAGTATTTTTTAAGTTATCATCCTGAAAGTCATTTATCTCGTTATAGCTGTACCAAAATCCATAACCACCAGCCACTATTGCCAGTAGTAATAATGACACAACAGACCAAAAGATAAGTTGGAACTGTAATGAGTTAAAGGGCTTACGAAATTTAGGCATTGCTGATATACCATCCAAGGCCACGAACATTTTTGATTCTATCTTGTCCGACCTTTTTGCGTAAACTATGAATCAAAAACTCAATGGCGTTACTTTCAACTTCGCCGCCCCAGCCATATAACGAATCCTCAAGCTCATTTTTGGACATGACTTTTTCAGGCGATAGCATAAAGGTAGTGAGAAGCATGTACTCCTTTGCGGTTAAATCGATAGGGCTACCATCCATCATGACCCGTTTGTGCGCGGTATCTAAACTTAAATTGCCAACCGTCACTTGATTATCAGCCTTGCCTTGGGCACGGCGAATAAGTACTCTCATGCGTGCAAAGACTTCTCCTAACTCAAAAGGCTTGACGACATAATCATCAGCCCCTGAGTCTAAGCCTGCAATTCTATCTTTTAATTGATCACGCGCGGTGAGTATCAACACTGGTGTTTCAATCTTGGCATCGCGAATAGCAGTCAACACGCCCATGCCATCAACTTCTGGAAGACCTAAGTCTAATAAGATGATGTCATAAGGTTGCACCCTTAATGTCAGTATGGCTTGACGACCGTCTTTGACCCAATCAACCGTATAAGCCTCATCTTGCAAGGCTTCGCTCAGACTCTCGCCAATCATCAAGTCATCTTCGACTACCAATACGCGCATGGGATATCCTTATTATGTGACTAGTAGGATTAAAAAATATTTATCTATAGTGACACTTTTTATAGCGTCCTCAAACTAAAAAGCTCTAATCGATACTAGTGTACAGAGTAGAGCCGTTGTTAAGCTATATTCAACCAAGTTTTAAAATATTAATCATCATCTAACTGACTGCTGACAACCTGACCATTCATGCTATCGATTATCAGTTTATTTATGTCCATCCCTTTAGCTATTTCAATCTCATAAGCGGGTATACCGTTATCAAAATCAAACTCTGCTTCAGTAATTTTGCCACCAACACTTTGCGTTGCTTTTTGCATGGCTTGGGTTAGGGTTATTTGGGCTTGCCTCATAGCGTTATATTCTGCTAAGTCGTCTTGATCTATTTTTTCCTGCTTAGATTTTAGAACTTTGCCGCTACTGGCGTCAATTTTTACTTCATGCTCCACTCCATCATTGATAAGCTTGATTTCATACTCGCCACTTGCCATATAATCGTTTTGGTCAAACTCAGCGCTAATTAAGTCTCCTTTGACTGTTTTTTGTGCAATAGCGACGGCTTGCTCTAGACTGATTTTACTCTGTGCTATCGCGACTGCGTCACTCGTCTTTGCGCCTGAAATAGCAGGTATTTGACCTGAGGCAACAGCGAGAGTACCAATACCTAGAACGCTAAGAGCAATAAGTAGGGATTTGCTTAGGGTTGATAGTTTTTTCATCGTGTTTACTCCGTATTTAAGGTTCATGTCTGACGACTCATTATCAAAGTTGTCAGAAGTGTCGATATGAGTCCATCATACAAAACAAGACATAGAAGAAGCTTAGCGTAGAATAAGCGTTCAGTTAGCTACTCATATTTTTGGGCTATAATGCTGTTGCTCTTTCGATAATCCTTATACAGAGTAATATTTTATTATGTTTGAGATACTATTATTGGCGTTAGCACTCGCTGCGGATGCGTTTGCGGCTGCAATCGGTCTTGGCTCGACACATAGAAGCGATGGTAAGTCGCAGTTTATAAAAATGGCGTTACTCATTGGATTATACTTCGGTGTTGCTCAGGGGGTGATGCCGCTAATTGGTTATGCGCTTGGCTCTACTATGCTCGGTTGGTTTGCGGAATGGGCTGCTTGGATTGCTTTTATCATACTAGTGGCTCTTGGGATTAAGATGCTTTATGAGTCGTGTTCGGTTAGTGACGATACTCGGATCAATGTAAGTCATAAAACCTTGCTGTCATTGGCTATAGCGACTAGTCTCGATGCGATGGCAGCGGGCTTTACGTTAAACCTGTTGGTAGTTAATGCTTATGCTGCCTGTTTAATCATCGCATTGACGACCGCTATTTTAAGTGTTTTAGGGGCTTATATAGGACGCCAGTCAGGAACATGGCTCGGCAGTTGGGCAGAAGCTTTGGGCGGTTTAGTGCTGATAGCGATTGGTGTGAAGATGGTTATTTGAAGCATAATTATGCTCTGTTCTCTTAAAAAACACGCTGGCCAGCGCACAAGCTATAGTCAAAGACACCAACATCGATACTAAGGTATGACTAAAAAAATGATCACCAAACATCATTTTATATAGGCCCATTGTCCAGCCTAATACGGTTACGATTTCAAATATTCGATAGCGATACTTATAAAGAGTAGGTAAAAATGCTAAGCCATACAAAGAAAATCCTGCGCTGGCATGAGCTGCTGGAAAACATTTTGTATCGGTTTTAGCAAGCATATTTTGCCATAGATTAAGATAAGGTAGATCCCCGCCAAAAAGCGTTAGATGATTAGGACAGCTCACATGAGTAACGCTTTTTAATAGCGCGATAGTAGAAGGCACCACAATAAGAACAATAAGTAAGTAACTTATTTCACGAATTGAGAAGGGCACAATAAATTTACTTGTTTTATTGTTATCGATGATAGAGGCGATATTTGAAGATTGTCTGTATTTGATAACCAATACGGATATTAAATAGAGAGCCAACAAGATTAATAATGCTTTAGGACCATCATAAAAAATAAAAGCGTAAGGCTGTTCGCCTTTTTCTATCAGCCACTGACCATTATTATAGAAAAACTCACTAATACGAACATCAAATTGGCTATGCTCAAAGGTTAGAGCGGCAATAATTGTTAAGCAAAAAAGCTTAAGCCATATCCAGTTAGTTGGGTTATCTTCTAAAATCATGAAAATACCTTACTCAATGTATTAAATTGCTAAAAATTTAAGCACTTTTTAAAATAAAAGATTAGATAACGCCATGCACCACAAAACGAACAATAGTAATAATGCCAAAAATTGCGCGGCAGAACCCACGTCCTTGGCTATTTTAGCGAGGGGATGATGATCCGTTGAAGTATGATCGACGCTCGCTTCAATACCCGTATTAATAAGCTCCACAATGAGGGATAAGAATGAAGCAATCACAAGCACCATTTTGGCGCTGACGTTAAAAGGCATAAATATAATGACCGTGAACAATAAGAGATTGAGCCAGATAACTTGCCTAAAGGCCGCTTCAAACTTATAAGCCGCTTTAAAACCATCTATAGAATACCCCGTAGCTTTTACAATACGGGCTAACCCTTTTTTACCTTTAACCTCATTTGCAAAACTATCCGCTACAAAAGTATCATCAGATACAGGCTGATTTTTATAATCAAGATTTGTATGTTCGTGGCTCAGAGCAGTAGTCTTGGAATTATTCATATCGATAGCTTAGTATTTATTAAGATTAGAATAGCTGGCAGGTCTTAATGATATTACAGTGCATGTTAAGATCGCGTTAAGATGAATTTCATATAATAAAAAGCAGTAGCGAATACCGAGTTTGATTAAGGTATTGGCTACTACTGACTATTGAAGTTACAGTGAAAATAAGAAAAAGTGCAATCACCGATATATTTATTGTTGTAATGATCCCAGTGTAGGAGGGCACTGGTTAGCACTTGGGTATCAGTATGTGCTTGGAGCTGTTAAGGAAGCGTTAAGATAAAAAATATTTATAAAATTATTTGGAAAGGGCAATATTAATATCAAAATTCAATATATACAAAAAAGCAATAGCCGACACCTTGTTTATCAAGGTATTGGCTACTGCATCCTATTAATGAAGAGTTAGTATTTAGCTTTGCTTACTTTTTAGCCATCATCCTCCATATCAACTTGGCTGCTTAGAACCTTGCCAGTATTGGCATCTATGCTCACATCATATATCTGATTGTCTTTGACAACTTCGATGTCATATAAGGCTTGACCTTTTTCAAGCTCGAACTCAACACCGATGACTTTACCATTTACGCTTTGAGTGGCTTTTTGCATAGCACTAGTTAGCGTAACTTTGGCTTGCATCAGCGCTCTATATTCAGCCATGTCTTCTTTATCTAACTTCTCTTTTTCAGTCTCGATGACTTTGCCAGTATTGGCGTCGATCTTGACCTCGTAAGCCGTACCGTTTGATACAAACTCAACTTCATACTCGCCCGTTACAGCACCGTTGCCATTATCATCATCGTCGTCATAATCGAATTCTGCGCTGATTAGATCACCTTTAGCATTCTGTTTAGCTATATCGATTGCTTGCGTTAAGCTGATCTTACTTTGCATAGCGCTGACAGCTTCACTTGATCCAGTTACGGCTTTGGTATTAGCAGCAGGGGCGGCGATAGCGGTTGCACCTACGCCTGCAATAGTAAGGGCGATGATTGCTGATTTGGTTAGCGTTGATAAGTTTTTCATGAGAGTCATCCTTTGTATTAATCAATTTCTGACACACCATTAGTGGTTTTGCCAGCTACCTTGTGGGTATGAATCTATAATACGAGAGACGACATAGGGGAAACTTAGCGGAAAATAAGAGTTTGATTAGCGAGTAGATATAATAAATATTGCTTAATTTTCTGAGTTAAATCACTATTAAAAGACTATTAAACGTTTAACATAGCTAATATTTGTTCTAGATATCAAGTTTACTAAATTTTGATTAAAGGAGTTTCTATAGGAGGAAAAAGGATGTCAGACGAATTCTTACGAAATACGACGCTTATCGCTTATTCACCTTCAACAGTATCAAAAGTACCTTGCGAAGATATCTTAATTTTGAACTTTGAGCCTCACGGCGACGAAGTTTTTTGGCTCAATACTTATGGATTGAGAGAGTTAGATGAGATGGAGCAAGTTGTCATCCAGAACCAGTTTGATGATTTTTTAATTAAATTATTGCAAGATGATGAGCATGCCAATAAGGTTATCGAACTCGATAATGTCCTGTTTATCGCTCTAAAAGTATTAAAAACTGATGACAAAAATCTAGATAATAAACAATTGATTTTCGTTGTATCGTCAAATATGTTATGGAGTTTGCAAGAGAATCATAATAATCATTTTCAGTGGATTCGTGATCGCTTAAGCGAAGGCAAAGGACAAGTTCGAAGCAAAAAAGTAGATTATTTGCTTTTTCTGTTGATTGAGTCATTGATAGCAAACTATGAAGAGACGTTTGAGAAATTACTGAATGCTGACGGTGACTCGATAAAGGTGACCAATATTAATCCAACGCCTTATTTTACTAAAAAGGTTGAGGAGCAAAAACGTCGCATGTTGAACTTTAAGAAAGCGACGCTGAGCCTTCGCAATACCATTGTAAAGCTGGAAACGATTAATATTATTCCTATGGATAGTAAGTATTTCACCGAACTTAAAGAGCAAGCCAACAATTTGATTGATGAAATTGATTTTGAGTTGTTTGAGCTTGATAGTAAAACCAATCTGATATTCTCAATTCAGGGCCATCGTTTGAATGAAATCATACGTACCTTGACCTTAGTGTCAGTGGTATTTATACCATTAACATTTTTGGTAGGCGTTTACGGTATGAATTTTGACTATATGCCTGAGTTAAAATGGAATGAGGGTTACTTTGCCTTGTGGGGTGTGATGGTAACATTGACTGTGGCCATCGTTGTGTATTTTAAAAGTAAGAAATGGTTTTAAACTGTACTGCTAACTTGTAATGTCTTAGGCTTTTAAAGATTGTTTATTAGTAGAATTTATTTATAATAAATACTAAACGTACTACCGCCTGCAGCATTAGCTTGATGGGTAAGTTGCCAGCCCATATGCGTTATGATGCGCTGAACAATACTTAGACCTAACCCTGTGCCATCAACCTTATAGCTCGTATAATCTTTTGACGAGAACTTATCAGTTAATTGCCCATCATTTTTCTTTTGCTCTAAACGCTCAAACCTTTCATAGAGTAGAGGCATCATCGCTTCAGGAATACCCAAGCCAGTATCGGTAACGGTGATTTTTTTATCGTCAATAATAATAACTACCTCACCCTCATCCGTGTATTGAAAGGCATTCTTTATTAAGTTGCCTAGTGCCATTTTTAGTAATTCAGGTCGTACGTAGGCAAAATACTCTTGTTCAGCGACTACTGCATAAGTCACAGTCTTATACCGTAGCAAATACTTTAAGCGTTCCACTTCATTGTTAGCAATGCTATTGATAGAGGTTTGCGGAGCGTCCAGTTTTTCAGGAGCACGCGAGAGTAGTAATAACGCGCTGATAATCTCAGAGGTCTCTTTAGCTGTAGTACTAATACGATTAGTAAACTCGCTCAAACGGCTATCGCCTTCTAATTGAGAAGCCAGTACTTCTGATGCACCCATAATAATCGTCAAAGGCGTGCGCAGCTCGTGGCTAACATCTCCAGTAAATAGCTGCTCACGTTTGAGATACTGCTCAAACTTATGATTCTTCTCATCAATAGCGCGTGCTAATACGCCAACCTCGGAGGGCAAATGGGTCAATTCGGTTAAGTTTTGATGATCGGTTTCTACTGCTTTTTTTAAGTCTAATAAAGGTTTAGTAATTTGCCTAGAGGATAGCTGAGAAAATATTGCGGCAATTAGTAAGCTTAAAATAACGGCAACTCTTAAGGCATTGGCAAAGATGTCTTCTAGGTGTTCAAAAATGGCAAGGACAGGGTAGTTCCCCATTACCATCTCAGTGTCTTCTAAATAGGTTAAAACATAGCGTTGTTTATTTTGCTGATAGATGAAGAAATGTAGATTAGTTCTAACATTGCCATCTTTGGTGGGCACGGTTACGGGCATCTCTTGCACTGTCTCGGTTGCCAAAGCTTTTAAATTATCAGGTGCATGATTATAGCGATAAATTTTTATGCCCGGATCTGCAGTGTAGACAGGCTGATCGCCATCCTTTTCTTGACTAAGCTCTAGCTGTTGCAGTAAGCGAGCTTTGACCAACTCTTGCTCCATCCTTGTCTCAGCGTACATAAAAATACTGACGAAAGCAGCGCAAAGTAATATGGCAAATAAAAAATATGACAGTCGAAATTTATTAGCGATAGAGTCGAGGCTGAACATGGCATTTACTTCATAGTATAAGGTAGTAGAAAGAGGATAGGAGGTATAACTAGGACGACTCTTAATCAGATTGAGTCTGTAAATCGTACTAAGATATTCTACACTTTATCGGGATCAACAATTTGATAACCCACTCCAGGCATCGTCATTATCATAGGTCTGGCAAATGGCTTGTCGACTTGTACGCGCACACTATGCATATGAGTCCGTAGCGCATCGCTACTTGGAATATCCTCACCCCATACCTTTTCCTCAAGCTCACTTTTACTGACGACTCGTGGCGACGCATTCATTAATGTTTCTAAAATTTTAAACCCTGTTGGTGTCAGTTTTAGTGATGTACCTTCTCGTCTAATCGTGTGCTCATTAGCATTTAAGGATAATGGTCCGACAGCTAAGCTGTGCTCAAAATGCTCATCTTGGTGTCGACGGATAAGCGCTTTAATCCGTGATTCTAATTCAATGAGTGAGAAGGGTTTGACCAGATAATCATCAGCGCCACTATCGAAGCCTGCGACTTTATCCAAAATCGTATCACGAGCCGTCAGCATCAATACGGGGGTTTTATTATGTAGCTCTTCTCTCAGTTTTTTACATAGCTTGGTGCCGTCCATACCCGGCAGCATGACATCTAATAAAATAACGTCATAGCGATTATTTGCAGCGAGTGTTAGGCCGCTAATGCCATTATGAGCGTTGTCCAGCTCAAAACCTTTAGGTTCAAAAAAGGCATAAATATTGGCGACGATATCGGGATTGTCTTCGATGATGAGTATCTTGTACATAGTGGTCTCGTGCATAAATGCTAGCAGGGCTTATGATAAAGGTCTTAATGGGTAGATTTAAAGAAGGTTGGCGCTGCTGCTACCTCATCGGTAGTAATACCAAAAAAGTTAAGTAAAGTTGGGGTGATAAAGTCATGTGATACGGGCTGATCAATCATACTAACGAGACTACTTTTATCAATATTATTACTATTAGGTGACCAAATGATGACAGGCACCTGCTTTTGCGCATCAGGTGCGATAGCGTAGGGCATGCCATGCAAGTAAATATTATTCTCGCCTAAACTTTCGCCATGATCGCTAATATATACCATTATGACATCATAGTCCTGCTCATACTTTTTGAGCGTATTAATCACGTTATTTAAGAAGTAATCAGTATAACGAATGGCATTGTCATAAGCGTTGATGACGGATTGATCATCGCATTTAGAGAGCTCATTAGTCATGCATACAGGTTTGTACTCTTCAAATTCCTTAGGATAACGTTTGTAGTAAGCAGGACCATGATTGCCCATTTGATGCAATAAAATAAGCGTATCTTTGGCAGGTGCATCTGACTTAATTAAAGTATCAAAACCGTCAAGCATACCGATATCACGACACTCCTCATCACAATTTGGATTGACATCAGCCGTCTTATAATCTTCAAAAGTTACTCGATCCGCGACCCCTTTAGAGCTCGAATTATTGTCTCGCCAAACAACTTTGACGCCTTGCTTGTTCAAGGTATCTAGTACATTTTCATTATAGTCTGCCGTATTGTAATCATAATTTTCTCGATTAGCATAACTAAACATACAAGGTACGGAATAAGCGGTGGACGTGCCACAAGAGGTCGCATTTTTAAAGCTATAGACATCTGGTTGGCTAGTCAGCAGAGGCATAGTGTCGCGCTCATAGCCATTAAGACCGATATGATCAGCACGTACTGTTTCACCAACGACAAATACCATGAGTTTAGGCTTTGCTGCGTTAGTTCCAGCAGTAGGAGTTATACGTTTGGCATCTGTCGCATGCAGGGTCAATGTATCAGGACGACGAAGTTTCTCAACATAATCGGTACCTAATTTGATAACCGAGTAGATAGGAGTAATAGGGTTTGCGTAACTGCGGACTATCTTATGCTGACGGAAAAAGGTGGCGTATTGATCGCCAAAAGACAGTAGGCAGACAGCTATTAAGGCGATAGATGAGGTTAAGGTTAACGCTTTTTGCCATAGCGCTCGACGTATAGGTACTCTTTTTATGCGGATTTTAGCAATAATAACTGCGGGTATAACGCCTAGCAGGAACACTCGTATAAAGAAGCTTAGCGACATCAACCCCATCGCTTCACGTTGATCGGTTTGTATACTATTGATCAGCATATTAGTATCGAAAATAGTGCCATAAGCGTCAGTAAAATAGCCACATACGGCCGCTATCATTACCATAGCGATGAGCACTGGTTTAGCAATAGGACGATAGCAAAATAATTGGATGAGTAGCCACATTAAGCCAAACAATAAGCCTGTGATAGAAACTATGAAGCCAACGTTATTACCAAGAGGGTAAATGCTAAGCACTTGCGCGAAAAAACCAAAATTTGCAGTAGTGACTAAATAGAGCGCAACGATAATAATCAGATAGTTAAGATTAATTTCATGATTAAAAATGCTGTTTAGATAGCTTTTTTTGGTAGGAGCTTTGGTGATTTCAGTGCTAAGTGCTTGAGGGGTTGACATAACTAGGCTTCTCAACAGGATGGTAAGGAGTTTGATTCCTTACGATAACAAGAGGCCTGTTAAGAAGCCGTTAAGATATTTGGGTTGAGTAATGCTTTAAGAAGATAATATATTCTTAAAAATAAATAGTTAGATAATAAGCTTAAGGATGCATATTGCCTCTACTTTAGCTGGTTAGTCGACGCCTAATAAACCAACTAATTATAATTACTATAGCAATCGATAAAAAAATCTTTGAGTAGGGTGCTAACGCAGTCTCTATAACCTCGTAGTTTTTGCCGAAGTGGTAACCTGCAAGCGTCAGTACAGTTGTCCAAACACTAGAACCCAAAGCAGTCAATACTAAAAAAGATAAAAGTGGCATTTTGTTCATACCCCCATATCAACAACATCACCTAAGAAAATTAGACTTCATAATCTAGCCTTATACACTATATGAATAATAGCATTCAGAGCCTTTCGACTTATCAAAATAAAATAGACCTATAGTAGGTCTACATATTATTAATATTTTGAACACTAGGATATTGAGGTGTATGCTACTTAGCAATCAATAATCCTACAGTAACTTCAAAACAATACTCATCTTTGTTAGTGATATTGACCGTCCCTTTATGAGCATTAGCAATAGCCTGAACGATAGATAAACCCAAACCTGATCCTGAATGGTGCTGGCTGGTTTTATCATGACGATAAAAGCGCTCAAACAAACCCCAATATTGCCCAAGCTACCTGGGTATTTCTTTGAAAACTAAAAAATTCGCTAAGCTATACAAGACAGTGCTTATTATCAATCTTTAGTATCAGGGTGTATTAAACAATCGACTCTCTGTCCTATTGAAACTGATAATGACGTACCCTAAAAAACGCTGATGTCGTCACCTGAGAAGCACGTTATAGGGGCTGTCCTAGATAAG
>NZ_FNAL01000036.1 GCF_900101915.1 Psychrobacter pacificensis
GGCACAGAGTACCCGCATGTCATCAAGTCTTGGCGCAATAATTGGGAGGGCTTAACGGTGTTCTTTGGCTACCCTAAAGACATTAGAAAAGTCATATATACCACCAATGCTATTGAGTCGCTAAACAGTGTGATTCGGACAGCGGTGAATAAGCGTAAGGTGTTCCCGTCTGATCAGGCAGCGTTTAAAGTGGTGTACTTAGCCACCCAGCAGGCATCCAAAAAGTGGTCGATGCCTATTCGTAACTGGACGTCTGCTCTTAATCGCTTTATGATTATGTTTGATGATCGTATTAGTAAGCATTTAATCTAAATGGCAGTTACACAGAATTCGGGATGGTCTCTTAATTAAAGATGCTGGGTTTATAAATGCTTAAAAGAATATGTGACATTACAATCGCCACAACTGCTCTAATTACTCTCTCACCTGTGTATGCTGTAGTGGCATACAAGGTTAGAAAAAATCTTGGCTCACCTGTCTTGTTTCGCCAAACTAGGGCAGGTATTCATGGCGAACCTTTCACAATCTATAAATTTCGTACTATGAAAGATACAACAGATTCTGAAGGTAATGTATTACCAGATGAAGATAGATTAACTGAATTTGGTAAACAGCTTCGTGCGACCAGTCTCGATGAACTTCCTCAGTTATGGAATGTCATTAAAGGTGATATGAGTATTGTGGGTCCTCGTCCTCAGCTTATGGAGTACCTGCCTTATTATAATGAAGAACAGTTTCGACGACATTTGGCTCGACCAGGTGTGACAGGATACGCACAAGTAAACGGTCGCAATGGTATCAGTTGGGAGAAGAGGTTTAAGCTAGATGTCTGGTATGTTGATAACCAATCTATGTTATTAGATATCAAAATTCTTTTAAAAACCGTCAAGCAGGTTGTTACCCGAGCGGGTATTAGCGCTGAAGGTGAGGCGACAATGAGTAGATTTACAGGCAACTTAATAGAAAACGAAGCAAAAGAGTAAATAAGCCATTTGGATAACCTTGGCATAACTGTGGATGGGTAGGTCATTATGTACAAAAAAATCAGCGTTTTACTAGGCTTGGGTATGGTGTCTGTATTAGCATCTGCTCAAAATCTGTATATGAATGATATGAAACTCAAGTCTGAGCTTGACTGGTTAAATGCGCAAGGTGTGACTCATGTTAGTACCAGTACATGGCCGTTGACTGCTAATGAAATTACAAATGCACTCAACACGGCTAAAGTGACAACAGATACCCAGCAAAGAGTATTGCAGTCTGTACGTGTCATGCTGGCTCAAAATCCAAACTCACTAGTCAAAGCAGAGGCAGAAGCTTACTTACAAACAAATCGTCAGCAGCTGCCGCAAACTTTTGCAGATGACAATCTGGCAGGCCAGCAGATCTCAGCTGCGATAGGTTTGAGTGAAGAGAACTGGGAGATGAAGCTACAAGCCAACGTAAAAAACGATGAGCTTATCGATGACGATAGTGATGTTAGCTTTGAGGGGTCTTATCTTGCTGGCTCTGCTGCCAATCAATGGTTGATTGCCGGTCAGATCCCGACATGGTGGGGCCCTGGTACTGACGGCAGTTTGATTCGTGGCGATGCCAGTCGTCCTGTTGCAGGTGTCACCATGCAACGTGATGAGCAAAATGCACCAACCTCGCCTTATCTTTCATGGGTTGGTCCATGGCAGTATCAGCTGTTTGCCGGTCAGCTTGATGATTATGATGCGGTTCCTGATGCTAAGTTGTTTGGCGCGCGTCTAACCGCTAGCCCATTGCCTTGGTTAGAAGTCGGTGCTTCGCGTAGTTTTATGTGGGGCGGCGAGGGTCGACCTGAGAGTTTTAGCTCCTTTGGTGATGCCATATTAGGTACTAGAGATAACGACTCTACTGCTGGCAATACTGACGATGATCCTGCTAATCAGCTAGGCGGTTTTGACGCTAGAGTTCAGTTATCCTCATTGATCAATGTTCCAGCTAGCTTCTATGCACAATACGTTGGTGAAGATGAAGCGGGCGGCTTGCCTGCTAAAAACATGTACTTAGCTGGCGCAGACTATGCGTCAAGCTACCAAGGCCTGCCTTATCAGGTTTATGCTGAGTATGCAGACACGCGGAGTAGTGGCGATGTCAAAGGCGTATCGTATGATCATTTTCTCTATACCGATGGTTACTATCAGCAAGGCTATCCGCTCGGTCACGCTCTTGGCGGTGATGCTGAGAGCATCTCTGTAGGCGGTAGATTATGGCTTGATGAGCGTAACTTTATCAATGCCAAGCTGCAGCATGCGAAGGTAAACCAAGCCGATGAAGCGATTAACCAAGCCTATCCAACGACGGATAAATTAACAGCTATTGACATATCATGGGCGCATCAGTTGAATCCAAAAACTTTAGTGACATCTCGCTTATGGGGCGTAGACTCTGATACTCAGTCGAGTGATATTGGAGCAGGCGTTGGGCTAGAGTTTCAGACTTATTAGCCCAAAGCCTATAGCGGCTAATAAATAACGTGAATACATGAGAGTCAAATGGTCTGCTAGATGATAGTAGGCCACTTTTTTATTGTATCCCAATACACGCTAGGATTTTGTAGCGTACACAGGTACAATATTACTCTTAGTCAAAGATTGACGAACCAAAGGACAGGCATGCAAAGTACTTGCACGCGCTGTCTTTATTTTTTTATATCGTATCCTCTATTGGAGTTACTATGTCTATTGCCCACGAGTCCGCCACCGTTTTGGACGGCAAAGCACTTGCCAAACAAATAGAACAGGATCTACGCACGCGCGTGGATGCGATCAAAGATAAAACGGGACGCACGCCAAGCTTAGCGACGATATTGGTTGGTGACGATCCAGCCTCTGCCACTTATGTCCGTATGAAAGGCAACGCTTGCAAGCGTGTTGGCATGGACTCTATACGTGTTGAGATGCCAAGCGCCACGACCACTGAGCAGCTCATGGCAAAGATAAATGAGCTAAACAGCAATCCAGACGTACACGGTATTTTGTTACAGCATCCTGTCCCTGAGCATATCGATGAACGTGCTTGCTTTGAGCAAATCGATTTGGCAAAAGACGTCGATGGTGTGACTTGTCTTGGTTTTGGTCGTATGGCGATGCAGCAATCCGCTTACGGCTCATGCACACCGCAAGGCATTATGCATCTATTAGAGCATCATAATATCGAGCTTGCGGGTTTGGAGGCTGTGGTCGTAGGACGTAGTGCTATTTTGGGTAAACCAATGGCAATGATGCTATTGAATGCGAACTGTACGGTGACTATCTGTCATTCAAGAACGCAAGACTTAGAGTCTCATATTAAGCGCGCCGATATTGTAGTTGGTGCTGTAGGTGTGCCTGAGCTGATCAAAGCCGCTTGGATCAAAAAAGGTGCGGTAGTTGTTGATGCAGGTTTTCATCCCACCGACAATGGCGGTGTTGGCGATATCGAGCTGACAGGCGTTGAGAGCATTGCTAGTGCTTATACACCAGTACCAGGCGGTGTCGGCCCGATGACGATTAATACTCTCATTCGCCAGACGGTAGAAGCCGCTGAAAAATCAGCAGGCTTGGATATTAGCTAAAAAATAGCCATGTGAGTGCTGATTGCCGATAGATAAAGGGGCCTGATTGATAGAGTCAGGCAAATCAACCACCTCTTCGTTGATAGGATCTAAAAATGGCTAAAAAAGACGTAGGTATTCATGAGCGACTACAAGGTATTGGTAGAGAGTTTGTCGATGTCTGTCATTACGTTATTTTATTTTTAATCAGTGTGGTGGTGGTCTGGACGGCAGGTAAAGAGTTTATCTATATTGTCCAAAAAGGCTCAGCGGATCTAAAAGATATTTTGATGCTGTTCATTTATCTTGAGCTACTCGCTATGATAGGGATTTATTTTAAAACCCATCGATTGCCCGTACAGTTTTTGATATTTATCGCCATCACCGCATTGTCGCGACACCTGGTCGTTGATGTGCAGGCAGTGTCAGATTATTTTCATCTATGGCTATTGGCAACGATCTCTGTGGCAATCATGCTATTGAGTGGTGCTATTGTCATATTGACTTGGACGGCAAAAACATTTGGTCGCCCAGAA
This sequence comes from Psychrobacter pacificensis, assembly GCF_900101915.1. Classification (GTDB taxonomy): domain Bacteria; phylum Pseudomonadota; class Gammaproteobacteria; order Pseudomonadales; family Moraxellaceae; genus Psychrobacter; species Psychrobacter pacificensis. The sequence continues at coordinate 4,099 of NZ_FNAL01000036.1, forward strand.
GACAATCTTGATAAGCAGTATGCAAATTTAACGGTCAAGGCTATGCTGCCTGATAATGCGCAAGCACCAGACAGCCATACCAAGCACCGCCGCGAATAATGATTGACGATCAGCATAAAAAAGGGCTACCAGTGGTAGCCCTTTTTTGTGTATGAATGAGTTATCACAGCCATTTGAGTCGCTTAAAGTTGTAATACAAGAAGCTACAAAGAGCGATGATGATTATCATAATAATGAAGTAAGCGTGTTTCCAATGCAGCTCGGGCATAAAATCAAAGTTCATACCGTAAATACCAGCGATAGCGGTTGGGACGGCAAGGATACCCGCCCAGGCGGCAAGTTTACGAACGACTTCGTTCTGTCCCATATTGACCATGGCCATATAAGTGTTCATGACCACACTTAGCATCTCATTTAGACCGTTAATGGCATCCAATGAGTGCAAAAGGTGATCATTGACATCACGGAAATATGGCTTGGCTGCTTGAGAAAACCCTGAGACTATCTCGCTCTTTTTATGATTGATAAAAAAGCTACAGATATCTTGCACAGGTAAGATAATGGCACGCATATGTACCAGCTGTGATTTGAGCTGGTACAGATTTTTTAATGTGCCTTTATCAAATTCATAGGTGAAAACATAACGCTCTTGCTCACGCAAATATCGTCCCAATCGATCGGTGATCGGCATATAGTTATCAACGATAAAATCGAGGATGGCATGGAGTACAAATATGGGCCCCATGCGTAGCTTTTCTGGGCGACGATGACAGTGCTCGCGTACAGGCGCATAGGAGTTTGACGGACCATTACGAATCGTAATCAGGTAGTTTTTGCCCATAAATATCGCAGTCGTACCATAACGAATGACATTGTCTTCGAGCTTGGCGGTACGTATCACGACAAAGACCATATCGTTGTCGTAGTTCTCTACCTTGGCACGCTGGTGATCGGCAAACGCATCTTCAACCGCCAACTCATGCAGATCAAAAGCGTCTTTGACTTTTACCATGGTTTCTAGGCTTGGGTCGTAAAGACCGAGCCAAATAAACTGACCGTTATTACTCAGCGCACGGCTCACATCGGTAAGTGCCACTTTATCTAGATTTTCGCCTGTTTTTCGCGAATACGCATAGCAATTAACCACCTCATCTTTACTTGATGAATCAATATCTTCATAACGCTCAGAGTCAGGATCGTAGACCGTCATGGTCTCGATGGTATCCTGAGTCGTGGCTTCAGCATCGCCGTAGATATAGCTGTCATCGTCATCTAGGTAGAGATGCCTGTCATTCATATTGGCATAAATGTGGCTCATATTAGAGTCAGGTGCAATGTGAGCCGTTTTTTTGATTAATTGGTTGTTGTCGTTTTCCACACACCCTCCTGTCATATAATAAACAGCTGCAAGAATCAAAACTTGTCTTAAGCAAAGCCATTATCATTTGATCGCACTATCTATGAACAACCTTTTACAATGCATAGCTTTTTAGCGTGTCGATATCTACCAATGCCAATAGGCTCTCGTGGCAAGCTTCTAGTTTTATCTGCGGGGCAATGTCAAAATCTAGTGCTTCGACCCAACGCAGGGCGCAGATACACCAGTAATCACCAGGCTTGAGACCGGCAAAGTTATATTCAGGTAGCGGGGTGATAAGGTCATTGCCACGACTGGCTGAGAAGTTTAAAAACTCGCTGGTCATCTTGGCACAGACGGTATGTTGACCAACATCATGGTTGCCCGTATGACAAAAGCCATTGCGATAATAGCCAGTGATAGGGTCGAAGCAACAGCTGGCAAGCGCTGTGCCTAAGACATTGGTTTGGTTGATGGCAGGGTTTGGGTGGTAATCAGATGACATAAGGCTTCCGAGATAAAAATATGTGTTAGTGTACCATGAGTCGGTATTGATGACGCTGCCGTAATCATGCTCATCAGTGTATGTATAACAAAAAATAAACGCTATTGTGGTCAGTCAATGCCGAGCTGAATATATGAGTGCCAACGGCTACCTCTACCTCTACCGTACTAATGAGAAGCACTTAGACGGTAATTAGATGCGGATTGTGGCTAATTGTCACTAGGCGAACCTTGAGTGCTATGCTAAACTAAAGCATAAAGTGCCTTGATTATTGGTCGCAATTTTTTAGCGCATAAAGATACTCGTCTTATCATTCCAAATTATACTTATTACTCACCCTCTTAAAGTCACCTGGTTTGTTTATAAATAATTGGGTCAATGATGTTGCGCGTTAAAAATAAAAACACTCGGCGTCAATACTTGGTAAAACAACCTTTGAGTACCGCATCAGTACCGCGTTTTTGGTAAGCGATATGCCAAACAAGGATTTATTGTGTCTGTTAGTTCTGATTCTGCAAAATCTGCCCAGCAAAACCCTCCAAATGAAACGACTCAGTCTGCAAAAAGCAGCGCTGCCTCTAATGATATGTCTTATTTGAGCAATTTTGGCAGCGATGTTGCCAATAGCTGGCTGTTGCCTGATGGGGTGGTCGATGTCCTGTTTGAAGATGCCCATAAGCAAGAAGTGCTTAGGCATCAACTGATTGAGCAGCTTATCACTCATGGTTATCAGCTGGTTTGTCCGCCGATGATTGAGTTTACTGAATCTTTGCTGAGTGATGCATCAGAAGATCTGAAACGTCAAACCTTTAAGATTATCGATCAGTTGACGGGCCGTCTAATGGGCGTGCGTGCTGATATTACTCCGCAGATCTTGCGTATTGATGCGCATCATGGCGGTACGGGGATTGCTCGTTATTGCTATGTCGGTGATGTGATTCATACCCTGCCATCAGGATTGTTTGGCTCACGCACACCATTGCAGCTAGGTGCTGAGATATTTGGCTGTGCATCACTGGCAGCAGATATTGAGTTGATCGATGTGTTGTTTACCATGGTCAATAAACTCAATATAAGTGCAGCGATCCATATCGATTTGGGTCATGTGGCGATATTTAAGCGTTTAGCCGAATTGGCTGAGTTGCCAGACAGCGCCACTGAGCAATTGATGTACTTGTACGCCAATAAAAACCTACCAGAACTAAAGCGCGTCTGCCGAGACTTGCCGATGGGCGATGATTTTTATGTGTTGGCACGCTTTGGTCATGACATTGCAAACTTATTATCTAAATTGTCAGACGCAGCTCAGCAAGACGATCAAATCGCGGCCGCTGTCGATGAGTTACAACGCCTCAAATCTTATTTAGAAAATCACTGGCAGTGCCCAGTCAGTATCGATGTGACAGAGTTATCAGGTTACCACTATCATACAGGTATCGTGTTCAACGGTTATATTAATAGTGAAACGCAGCCGCTAGTACGCGGCGGACGTTTTGACGGTATGCAAAGTCAGACGCAAGCGTTACGCGCGGCCACAGGCTTTAGTATGGATGTTAGTCGCTTGCTGGCGCATACACAGCTTGATGCTCCAACCACAGTACTAGTTGATTTTGCTGCTATAAACAATGCCAACGAAGATGAGATGCAGACACTCTTACAACAAGTTGAGAGTCTACGTCAGCAAGGCTATCGCGTTACCATGCCGCTTGACGCACAAGACAGCCCAAATGATGTCACTCATCGCTTGATTTTTGCTGATAATCAGTGGCAGCTACAAACGATTTAATGAGTCATTTGTGAAACACACGCGCATCAAGCACCAGTTATTAAAACGCTATGTTGTTCGTTAGATAAAAAGATACAGTCAATAAAATCATTTTAGTTTTTCAACTGTTATTGCACACACCTCAATACATAAAGGTAAGGATTGATCATGGGTAAGAATGTTGTAGTCTTGGGTAGCCAATGGGGCGACGAAGGTAAGGGTAAAATCGTTGATTTACTTACCGAAAAAGCCTCAGCAGTAGCCCGCTTCCAAGGCGGTCATAATGCTGGTCACACGTTGGTTGTCGATGGCAAAACCACGGTCTTGCATTTGATTCCATCAGGTATCTTGCGTGAAGGCGTTACTTGCTTTATCGGTAATGGCGTAGTGTTAGCGCCTGATGCATTGCTCAAAGAGATGAAAGAGTTGGAAGACAACAACGTACCAGTACGTGAGCGTCTACGTATCTCTCCCAACTGCCCACTTATCATGCCTTATCATGTGGCCCTTGACCAAGCTCGTGAAGCCAAGCGCGGCAGCGGCAAAATTGGTACAACAGGTCGCGGTATCGGCCCTGCCTACGAAGACAAAGTCGCACGCCGTGCTATCAAGCTTGCTGACTTGTTCCGTGAAGATCTAGAAGAAAAACTACGTAACTTGATTGAGTATCACAACTTTCAATTAACTGAGTATTACAAAGTTGACGCGATTGACTTTGATGAGACGTACAAGCTTTGCCAAGAGTGGCGCGATGAGATTAATGGCATGGTTACTGATGTCACCGAAGACCTTAACCAATTGCGTCTGGCTGGCAAAAACCTAATGTTTGAAGGTGCGCAAGGTACCCTACTTGATATCGATCATGGTACTTATCCGTTTGTGACCAGCTCAAGCGTAACCGCTGGTGGCGTATCAACGGGGACAGGTATCGGTCCATTGTACTTAGATTATGTATTGGGCATCACCAAGGCTTATACCACGCGTGTTGGTAGTGGTCCATTCCCAACCGAATTGTTCGATGATGTTGGTGCTCACTTAGCCAAAGTCGGTCACGAATTTGGTGCAACAACTGGTCGTGCGCGTCGCTGTGGCTGGTTTGATGCTGAGGCATTACGCCGTGCAGTGGTACTGAACTCTATGTCAGGTATCTGCCTGACCAAGCTTGACGTACTAGATGGTCTTGAAGAGTTGCTCATTGGTGTGGGCTACAACCTGCCTGAGACTGAGTGTGCAGGCGCACATGATGCTGAGTTCTATGAGTCAGTAACGCCTAAGTACGAAACCCTACAAGGCTGGAGCGAGTCAACCGTTGGTATCACAAGCTATGATGACCTACCAGAAAACGCTAAAATTTACATCAAACGTATCGAAGAATTGATTGGTTGCCCAGTTGATATCATCTCGACCGGTCCTGACCGTGAAGAAACGATTGTATTACGCGATCCGTATGATGCTTAATTGGTTATAAAGATATTGTCTGTTTTATTTACAAAACCCTGATGCCAAACATTGGGGTTTTATTTTTGGTAAATAAGAAGATTGATGAGCGGTAAAACCTTGCTCAATTTATCTTTGTGTAAGTTATCGCCATAAATTAATCCTATCATTTATACGCTTAATCATTATATTGACATACTTCCACCACTTTCGCCAAGCTCAAGTGGGGAATTCTAAAAGCATAAGCTCTTAGGTGGCTTTCTCACGAAGGTCACAAGTTTTCTGTTTCAAAGGGCGACCTTTAACGCATCCTCCCTCCGCAGACAAAACGGCATGTCCTGCCGCTAATATATTACGAGCCGCATTAACATCTGCGTTCGTAACATACCTGCATTCGACGCACTCAAAGTTTGCTTGAGTGCGTCTATTTTCCTTGGCAATATGCTTGCATTCAAAGCAGGTTTGGCTGGTGTAACGTGGGTTTACCTTAATGAGCAACCGTTCCAAAAATCTTACTCAAACCTAGCCAATATTGACTATTAGATAGGTTTGACGTTTTCTTTCTGCTTCATTGTCACGCGCTATTTCTCATTTGAGATTTAGACTGACCACGACTCCACAGACTTTTTTAATTGGCGATGGAACTCACCGTCCAATAAACAGGATTATGCAGCTGTTAAAATAACAGTCGCGTTATTTAAAATATTGATGCTGGCGTTGAGGTCACGGTCATGAGAAACCTGACAGTTAGGGCACAACCACTCACGCATTTTCAATGTTAGCTCATCTTTACCAAGGATATGATTGCAGTTTGAACAGGTTTTTGAGCTTGGGTAGAAGGGTCCGACTGATTTCACAACCTTGCCTTGCTCAGTGGCTTTGTAGATAAGCTGTCGCTTAAACTCAAAGAAACCCAAGTCACTGATAGCTCTTGATAGCCGCCTGTTCTTAACCATACCTTTGACATTCAAATCCTCAATCGCAATCACATCGAACTCATTAACCAGACTTGTTGTGATTTGATGGAGAGAATCTTGCCTAATACACCTGATCTTATAGTGCAAACGAGAGAGCTTGGTTTTCGCTTTTTCTCTGTTTTTACTGCCTTTTTTAGTGCGACTGAGCGCTTTGTTTAGCGTTCTTAGTTTTTTAAGGTTTGCTTGAAGTGGTTTTGGCGCTTTAATTTTAGTGCCGTCTGATAAAACCAGTAAGTCGGTAATACCAAGATCAACACCAACGCTTTTACCTGTCTTTTTAGTAGGAATTACAGCTTTTTGTATTTCAACAGCCACACTAACAAACCACTTACCGCCACGTTTAGAGATGGTGGCTGACATGATCTTGCCGTCAAAACGTAAAGCTTCTTTTAAGCGAACCCAGCCCAAGTTTGGGATACGAATGGATTTACCTTTAATGGCAAATTGGTCGTTGGATAAACTGAATCTATCGTCACGGCCTTTTTTACGAGCGGTTGGGTATTTCGCTAAGCCTTTAAAGAAGTTGTTATAAGCATCACCCAACTGCATGATTGCCGCCTGCGGAGCGCATTTGGTCACTTCCAGCATATAGGGGAATAATTCACGCTTAATGGCGTTCAATTCGCGTCTGAGCTTCGCCTGTGAGGGCTTGTTTAGATTTTTAGTATCAACCTCAACGCCTGCGGCCAAACACGCATCACGGTACGCTTTGTCAAGCGCATACTGCCGCTGCCACTCATGCAAAGCCCAGTTGTAGGCTTTTCTCGCCACGCCACAAGCACGAGCAAGGTGATTTGCCTGTACGTTGTTTGGCTTGAGTTCGATAATGTGTCCACGGATCATAATGCTTTTTTAACCGCCTCTATTAATTGTTGGTTTTTCTTGCTGCAAGAGCCGTATAGCCTCGCTGAAAATACGGTGATAATCTCCAATAAATCTTGGGCTAATTCTTGCTCAAAACTCAACTCTTCACCTTGATTGATTATTACCACTTCAACGTCACGAGCCTCACACAACATGAAAACCAGTTCTGCACCAAATCGTAAAAGCCTGTCTTGATGGGTAATTACCAGCCGTTCAACTTTATTGCTCAGTATGTCATCAAGCAGGTCTTTTAAGCCTTTCTTTTTATAATTCATTCCACTACCAAGATCGGTAATCGTCTCAAAAGTCCAGCCTTGCCTGGCACAATAAAGTTCCAAAACTTGAGACTGGCGAAGTAAGTCGTCTTTTTGATCACGACTCGACACACGAGCATAAGCAATGGTTTTTCGGTCTAATTTAGGTGGTGTATTCAAGGAATGCGGTCTGATTTCACTTAAATCATATCGCCTATGCCCGTTTTCGGTTCGCTTGGCGACTAACGTACCATCCTCATCCCAACGTCTTAATGTGGATTGAGCAACCCCGAAATGTTTGGCAGCCTCCCCAATACTAACCAGTTTCCCCATAACTTGCTCTCTATATTATAGATATAATCTATCTATTATAGTAATAAATAGGTAGGTTTGTATATGTTTTATTTAACTGTTTGCAACCCGCCTTGCCATTGTTGCTTGTACTCAAACATATTAACCATCATGCCCCAGCCTTGATCTAAGATTGATTTGTTTAATGCTGATTTGGCTTTGACATGCCGACCTTTTTTCTCCATCGTACCGCTAGCTGATCTCGACATATTGGCGACTTTTAAATCTTCACAGGCAATCATGGCGTGGTTTTTGCTGATCGCGGTAGTGATTTTATGCAAGTAGTCATGGCGAATATTGGCGATGTGATTGTGTAATTTTTGAATCTTACGGTTTTGCCTTTTCCAGTTTTCACTGAACTTTACTTTCTTACTTAATTGACGCTGCAATTTGGCAAGTTTAATTTGATTGGCTTTAAAGCTGTTTTTGGGTTTGATGTATTGACCGTCTGAGGTGGTAATGAGTTTAGTGATACCTAAATCAATACCTATGGCGCTTTTGGAGGGGTGAGTTGGGTTCTCAGATAATGCTCGCTCAGTGCCAAACGACACGTACCAGTGACCTGATTTCTTGCTGATGGTGACGTTTTTAATGGTGCCGATGATATCTTGTGATTTTTTAAATTTTACAAAGCCCACGCCATTAGGTAGTTTGACGCGATTACCTTCAACACGGCAATATTTATCAAACTGAACAAGCCTGATTGAGTCGCAGCCATCGGATTTACGTTTAAATCTTGGCATCAGTTGTCGTAGTTGAATCTCTGTGCCATCACTTAGCTTAAAAAACTTGGGTTTTCGAAACTTCTTTTTGTTTTCTTTGAGCCTAGCATGAACTTTAGGGTCGAAAAATCGTGACCAAGCAGAGGCAAGATCACGTACTTTTTGTTGTAAAGACACAGCATTGGCATGGGTTCTTAAGAAGTCAAAATCAGGATTGTTCTTTATCAGGATTGTTCTTTAGAACCATGATTTTATTAACCAAGTTGGTGGCATTAATAAATTCATTTTTGGCAAACATCTCAAATGAGATCGCTAGCATTTGATTCCAAACAAAGCGTGCAGAGCCGACAAGATTATTTAGAATAATCTGTTGCTCTGCATTAGGCTCAAGCCTAAATTTATACGCTTTGTTGATTTTCATAACGCCGATTCATTTTTTTTGATATAATATAAACTCTAAAGTTTACAATAATTTATTTCAATATATTATTTGTGTAAAGATACTTAGATTAACACATGAAGTGCAATACCAAATGCAAGGTGAAAAAAAGACCTAGATGCGCTAGCATCAAAGTTTTTATCCACCGACCAAAGTGAGATTGCAACCATGAGCTATACACATCTAAGCCTAGGTGAACGATACCAGATTTATGCCCTTAAAGGGGCAAAACATAGTATTAATTTTATAGCGAGGGTGTTAAACAGAAGTCCCAGTACCATATCAAGAGAGCTTAGGCGTAATAAAAGCCTACGAGGTTACCGAGCAAAGCATGCTAATAACAAGGCTTGTGACAGACGGGCTAACAACGCCACAACTATTGTGACTGACCTCTGGGCATGGG
>NZ_FNAL01000046.1 GCF_900101915.1 Psychrobacter pacificensis
ACTATCCGAAAATGGTGGGGCTGGAGAGACTCGAAACCTCTATGATTATTAATTTCAGGGTTTTGGGGTTGCTAAGTACATGATATTGTTAGAATGTAGTGTTGGGTTAAGCAGGTAGGGCTATCCCATAGTAATCCCACGTAAGATATAAGCAGATTGTGAGCGTGCCCAGCGCACCATCTTATTTTGATGTTTTTAAATTTTTTGGGGTGGTATGCAAACTAGGTAATATAGGTAATCATATTGATTTTATTAGGTTTTTTATGTAATTTAGAGGTAATTATTAAGTAATCCAATACACAGCTAAAAGGTATTAATCGAGAAACTATAAAATGTATATAAATCATATACTTATACTATAGATGTAATAATAATTACTTTTGATTACTATATTAAGGTATTTATAAATAATAATAATATCAAATACTTATATCTGATTTATTAAGCTATTACTATGATTACCTCATATTGCTACCCCTGTGGTATTTTATTACTTAAACCTATAAATGAGGTATAAAAAAAGCCCTATATTTAGGGCTTTTTGCTGATTGCATTATTGGCTGTTGTCTAGTGCATTGGCTAAGTTACGGATGATATGGCGCGTGTCACTGGGAATGAATTTGCCGTAGTGTTTGTGGATCATGTCTGTATTTACGTGGCCCAGTTGGTTGGCTAACCATTCGGCGCTGATAATGCCTGTCGATAGTACTTGGCTTGCATAAGTATGACGACCATTGTTTAAAGCGCGATAGGGTATGTCGCATTTATCAAGGTGGCGTTTCCAGCGTTTTTCAAGCTGTGGGTATGTGTAATGGCTACCGGTGCGCGGGTTGTACCAAAGCCACGTTAGATACTGTTCTTCATAGGTGTGGTTGTCTCGCTCAAGTACTTTGACTGCGTGTGGGGTTTTATCAGTTAGTAATTGGCGTTGATTGTCCAAGGCATTTGCTACGATCGGTAGTAGTTCAATTTGCCGTTTACGTCGCCGGTTCTTAGTCGCTTTATGAATGCCTTTCACAAAGCCACGTCTGATATATGCTGTTGCCTGATCAAAATCAATATCTTCTATGGCCAGTGGCATGAGCTCATGACTGGATAGACCTGACCATAACATGACTGTCCATAAGTTCCGAAAGGTCGTGTCCGTTTCGGTATTGATGATTAAGGCGATTTCTTTACGAGTGAATGGCTCGATGTCTTTGGGATCTTTTGCGTTAAGCTTAATGTACTGGCTTGGATCGTTAGGGTTTTTTTGATGACGTGCCCAATAACTCCATATTGATCGCCATAAACCTAGTATATCGACAATCGTTTTCGGTGATAGATTGACTCTAAGCACTTTGTATACCCAATATTCGACGTCTTCAGCACTGATTTTGCTTATTTGCTTATTTTGCCAATATGGCGTGATGTGGTTGGCCACTTTGCTGGTGTAGGTCGTCCAAGTCGTTGGGGAGACTGTGCTTTGCTCGGCATTCTCCCAAACTGGGATGTAATAGCCAAAATATGATGCTTGTCGCTTTGGTGATGATGGGAATACGGTGTCACGGTTAAATATACCCATTTGTATCTGTTGCTCAACCATATCCGCTATTTTTTGGGCGTTAGCCTTGTTTGCTGGGGTGGGCGGTGTATCAGTGAGGGTTTCGCTGTCCTTTTTGCCGTCGATGTACCAGATAATACGGATACTGGTTTTTAGGGTTTCAATACTTGCCATTATGTCGTTAATCCTTGCGCTTACATGCTGTTTAATAGGCTTAAATACCTGATATATCTAGCTTTTACAACATTTTTGCGCTATAATAAAGGTCTGGTTTGGTAACTATGGAGCCACTGAAAAGTTCTTGGTTTGGGGCTTTTGGCTCTAACTGTTTGATAAAACAGCCTTCACAATGGTGAGGGCTGTTTTTTTATACCGATTGTACTGCTTTCATTTGATAAACCTGTCATCAATAATTATTGAAAAAGGGTTGTCTATGTTGAGCTTCATTGTCTTGGCTTTTTTGTGCGCTAGTCTGGTCAGTTCGTCTATATCGTAGGGTTTATTGTTATGTAAGATGACGCTACCCTCTGGCAGCTTTTTGATGGGTGATTTTCTGCCCATGCGATCACGGTTTAGATGCTCATTGACCATACTTTCATCAGTTGCTATGCAAACTTTGTCACGACAACGATATAAGTTTAATGGTAGAGGCATGACTATCTCCGCCGCTCAATGACACTTTGGCAATCAATGCAGCGGGTGACGCCTCCCAAACGCCGACGGCGCTCGGGAATATCTTCACCGCATTCGACGCATTCAGCTAGTGATGGCTGATCAAAACGTGCAGCCTTGGCTAAGTTACGTTCTAACTCTTCTTGCGCTTGGTCGTTCGCGCGGTCAATAATGTCGCTCATTTCTTTTTACCTTTTGATTTAGTTTTACGGTTGTTTTTAGGGTTATGGGGGATAGCGTTCTGCCCTTTAAAATTAAAGGGTGATGTATTCAGTTTTGCTGCTGATGCATAGGCATGAGCTAAATGCTTTAGATGGTTGTCGCCTGACATAACTTTATTCTCCAATCTTAATTTCAGTAAGCGATTCAAACTTACGTTCTTGGTAGACTTCGATCTTGCAGCGCATTTCAATCTTGTCTTTATTGATACTGTAATGCTTGCCTTGATAGAGGTCTCGCTGCTTGTGCGTTGGGTGCATTGAGCAGTCAATCATCTGACCGCTCACAGTGTCGAACGTCAGCCAATGTAAAGGGCTTTCACGGTTGTAAGGGAATAGGGCACGGACTAGGTTCATCGACTTGTCTCCATGGTTATTGCCATATCAATAACTATGTTTTTTGCATTACCCATCAGCTCAAGGAATATCTCTTCTTGCTCGTCATCAAGATAGCCGGCGTTGTCGATGACTTCTTTCATGGACAGAGATAATTCTTGCTCACGTTGGACTGGTGGAACGGTTCGGATAAAGGTTAAAGCCAATAGTTCAAAAGTTGCGTTATGTTGGAGCTTCGATGCTTCTTGCTGCTGCTGATGTTCTATGGCCATTTGCATTAATTTGTTTAAGTCCATTTAATTGGTTTCCTTATATTGTTTTGATAGCTCAAAGCGAACGTCAATCATTGCCACCACCTCAAAGACTTTCTCGCATTCTGGGCATTGCTCATCCCATGTTTTGAAGTCGTGGATGCCCTCGTCACTCCAGCGCTCTGTGCTCATACCGTGTTTGCAATGTGGACATACAAATAATTTGCTCATATCATTCCTTTTTTAAGTGAGACTTAGGTTTTTAGGCATTTCAAATACCCAGCAACGAATGCTACGGCCCGTGATTTGAGACGCTACGGTCTTGTTTGCTGCCACAAACTTGAACTGCCTAGACTGGCGCAGCGCGTGATGCATATCGGATTGTGGCGGTAGGTCATAGCGGTACTCATTCGCAAGCTGATAGATCTCTGGCATACTGATCGCTAATAGATCTGGGTTTTTGCTGTGGTTGATATGCAAGCGGCGGATATGATGACCAGCACCTTCGATTGTGTTGGGCGCTGCATTCAGTCGTTCGAGCACATCAAAGAACTGGATATTGAGCGGATGCTCGGTATCAAGCGTCTGATCGCGTTCGGTTGCCATGTTAAATACTTCCTGCTTGACGGCCCCGTCCAAACGTTGCAAGTCTGGCAATACCAGTTTCATCGCATCAAACATGGCGAGTATCTGCGCGTGGCAATGCGCGACACGGAACGCTTTGACACCGCTGTCTTTTAACCAGTTCTCATGCGCTATTTTGGTATCAAAAAACACCTGCAGTATCTTGTCTTCCATCTTGAGGATATCGACTAAGAAATGACTGACATCTTCGGTCTGTAGTGCCTCAATGCGTCTGGCCGCTGCTTCAGAATCGCGGGTCTGGTTGTCCAATGCAAAGAATAGGTGGCAGATACGGCTTAGCACTGCCTTGGACGCCACCACGGGCAAATTTTGACTGATGACGATAGTGCCGCGAAACGGTGGCTCGTAGACTTCGTTGCCGGCTGACTTGACGCCGCGTGTGCCAATCGTGCCGCCGTCGTATAGGTTTTTTAGTTCGTCCCAGTTGAACTGGCTATTGCGACCAGTGCCGGCACCATCACGGTCCGACTCAATAAAGACGCTGGGCATGTTTGAAGTCTGTGACAGTGAGCGCAGGCGACCGGCCTTAGTGGTTTTGTTGGGATCGATACCCTCGTAGCCATCACGACCTATCAAACGCCAAAAAA
>NZ_FNAL01000038.1 GCF_900101915.1 Psychrobacter pacificensis
GAAAGTTACCCACGTAGACAAGCTTGCCACTACTATCGGTAATTCCCACTTCATGCAGGTTAAAGCCGCCTACATTGGACGGGACAACTGCAGATACTTCAGCTGTCGTGTCATTGACTATCTTGATAGAGGTTACGGCTACTTTTGCTCTTTGATTCACCAGGCTAGTCTGAGTCAAACGCGAATCAGGCAGATATGGCTGATCGTTTGCATCACCCAACACCACATGCGTCAATGCAAGTTGTGAGTTCGCTTGTGCATTTGCAATAAAAGATTTGCCGTGGTCAGTGAGTAATACATAGTAGTTGGCCATTATTGTTACCTAAATAGTTACCTAAGCGTTTGGAGTTGATAGATAAGTGACATTGCCAGTCCGACAAGCGCCGGCAACATAAAATTGAGAGCCATTCACGACACTGGCATCAATAGAGAACTGATCACGGGCAGATTTAACACTGTCTAGCGCGGTATAGATCTCTTGTTGCTGCTGCACACTCACACGACCGCTAGTGATTTTTACTGTAAAGGTATAAGGCGTGCCTTTTGGATATAGCTCATGCCATGCAAGCAAACTATGACCTATGCCCAGGTTTTCCATTGCTTGTGCGAGTGTGTTTTTAGTGCCGCGCTGCGCGTTAAAATCTCTTGCACCTTTCACCACATCACGCTTTTTTGCTTCTGGCCATTGACCGTCCCAATATTCGACACGGCGTGACCAAGCAAGCCACGGTAAAAAAGCTTCAGGGCAGCTATCAGCATCAATCAAACGAGCAAAGGTAACAGGTAACGCATCAATACGCTGCGTCTGCTCATCCAATGCTTTTTCCAGCTTGGTGCTGTTTTTCGGTAGTAGCCCCTTAGACATCGCGGTACTCCACAGCACTGATCGTCACGTCGACACAGTTAGCATATTTGCCATCTGGCAAACTGATATCAGCAGTAGGTTGTAAGAGGCTGACACGTTGGACACCCGCTTGATGTAATGCGTGATATAAACCAGACAGCGTAACGTCATAACCTAAATAGCGGACTTGCTCGATATATTTATCAAGCTGTGCACGGGCTGCAGCAATCACCACGTCTTTATCTGGGCCCGGATAGAGTGTCAGCTCCGCTTGTAGGCTCCAATCCTCTGGCTGACCAGCCGCAATACGTACGCTATCGGTAAACGGCCGGCGCTCATCCGTATCAACAGCCAGTCTTACTTGTTCACGTAGTGCATCGCTAGCGATCGCATCATTATGGCTTTGAACATAGACAGTCACGCGACCAGGTGACGCGGTAACCACGCTGGCATCGCGCACATCACCATCAGCGGATAGCGCCCAAAATAGATAAGCGCCCTTGCTACCTGCAGAAGCACGTTCAGGCTCAAGCTGCACGCGGCGACGTAAGGCAGTGTCAGATTCCATGACATCCGGGATCGGTGGGACGGCATTGGGATTGCCAGGCTTAACCAATAGACGAGTCACACCAACGCCAGCGGCAAGATGATCAAGCGTTGTGCCAGTGGTATAAGCAAGCAGCATTGATTTGGCTGTTTGGTTGATATGATTGGTCTTAGACATCAGACGGTAAGCAAACAGCTCAAGGATCTTGGTCAATGGCTCGCTTTCAAGCGTCAATGCAGCGGCAAGTTGTGGATCTTTTGCTATCAATTCAGCTTTAAGGTCGGCAAGCTCTGCTTCAAAGTCTAAAGGCGTTAAAATATCAGGGGCAGGTAGGCCAGATAGATCAATACGGCTCATAGCGCACCGCCTAATGACAGATAAGTACGTTCAATCTTTTTACTAATCACATAACGATATTCAATCATCAAACTGGCAACGCCTTGTGAGGCACTGTCGTCAGTCAACAGTTCAATGCGCGTTGGTGTGACACGAGTTTCCCAGCGCATTAATGCATGAATGACGGAGGCACGAAGCTGCATAATAAAATAGGCATTAATAGGTGAGTCAATTAAGAATGGCAGCAATGAACCATAATCGCGGCGCATGACACGACTGCCAATAGGCGTCATTAATATATCGCGGACGCTTTGTAAGATATGGTTGGTTTGGTCAATACGCTGACCAGTACTGCGTGACATGCCTTTGACATTGATCACAGTGACGTTGTTATCTTGATTAAGCATTAACGCCCCCAGTAGTGTCTGAGCCAGACTTAACGTTTTTATGACCGTGGTCTAAATACGGTTGGTCATTAATAATTAATTTTCCGTTTTGATTGATGGTTTGACCGTTTACGGTATAAGACTGGCAACCAATAGAATAGGACTCGCAATTAACATCAAAGTTATTACAATCAAAACTGACATCGCGAGCAGATATTTGCACGCGGTTGGAAATAAGCGTAGTAGTAGAATCATCAAGTAAAGTAACCTCTAGGTTATGTGTCGCGTGGTTATAGATAAATGTCGCGCCATCATCACAATGAAGCTCAAACGTATCGGCATTGGCAGACGGCATTGGCTGATCATCATAATCAAACGAAGTGGTCACAAGGCCAGTCGACAGCTCACCAGTCTCGCTAATAACTAAGACTTGCTCACCAACACACGGTGGATTCCAAATTTTGACCTTGCCGATGCGAGCTGCTGAAAACTTTAGCCAGTCGGTCTCTAACCCATCTATCTGCACCCGGCAACGAGCATTAGCATGATCAACGTCTGTGACAATGCCTCGATTGATAAAACTTTGGAGCCGGCGCTCGTTTTCGATAGGGGATGTATTCATGACGTTATCGTCACTCATTGCGATTTTTGATACAAAACAAAAAAGCGTGGATTGAGTAAATACACGCAAAAAAGAGCAGGGCATCTAGTCAGCGGTTAATGACTCGCGTAGTACTCGAATAATGATATGTCTGTCAGCACGAGAGATACCGATCAGCTCGCGTTTGGGGTAGGGGAATTTCTTAGAACTATCAGGACGGACAGTACTGCGTTGGCCCTCGTGATGTATGCGTGCGATCTTAGCGGCACTACCTTCAAAACCAATTTGGGCATGGCGGCTGGTTGCGTTAAATTTAAGATGACGCGCTTTGGTCAGCTCACGAAACATGGGGTTGTTAGAAGCTTTCAATGGATCTACAAAATCGCTACCATCAGGATCGGTTTGTGCGCGGATACGCTCTCGATTGACCGCTCGCATTTCCATAGCGAGAGTGCGATTGACTTTTTTTAACTGTTTATTATCTAGCTGACTCGCTATTGCGGTCGCCCATTCAGGTAATGCAGTGGCTAGTTCAGTTAAATCGCTCATAGTTATTTGTACGGGTTATGAGGTGGTTTAGGTGGGTGTAGGATTGGACGTGGACAAGCATTAAACACGTAGTTACCAGTATCATCAGTAGATACATGGACAACTTCTTCGACTTTGATAGTAAAGACTACGGTGGTCGTATAGTTGCTCAATATATAGGATTCAAATTCAATCGGTGATGGCCCGTTTGGTGGGACTGGATCTTGATTCTCTTGATACCATGCCAAAATAGCGACAATGACTAAATTGGCGTCAATGCTCTCGGGGAACTCATCAATCTCGACTAGCAATTGATAGTGTTGACGGTGGCTCAATGATTGGCCAGTCCATTTCAGTGAGCCCTTTTCCACACTAATGATTAACCGGTCAGGGTTCTGGGCAAAGAACTCGACTTTATCGGTTAAGAATTTGCGTAGGCTGTCGTCAAATATCATTTCGCCAACTCTTTATCCCAGTATTTGGCACGGTCACGCATTTTAGTGTCATATTTATTCTTCTTATAATTGCGGCCGTTATATATCTCTGCAAACATGGCCCAGTCACGGCTACGAATGGCATTGAGCAAGCGTTTATCTGTCTCGATAAAGCGACAAAATGCCTCTAACTGCTCAGGCTCGCCTTTGGATAGCGTTAGCACAAAATCAACAGCTGACTTATAGCCAAGACGCTCCCAGTGAAAGCCCATAAGCTGAAACATGCCCCAACTTGCTGACTCTAAACCTAAGTCTTTATCAATGCGACGGGCTTTAGCAAGTCGATCATGTTCAGCAGTACCGCCACTATAGCCACCCGTACGAGTATTGACCACATCAGGGCTAGTACGAACATGATCAAGCGCTTTGTCACGGCCAAATTTTTTGTCTAGCAATCGATACATAATATGGCGCTCAAACAGTATTTTAATACGCCATTGGTTGTCATCTTTGTCGAATAAGAACCCATCGCCGCGCGACTCAACATCACTGACCGCGCGGATAGCAGCTTCATCACAGCGCAGTCGGCGAGCAGCGACTTTATAATCACAGTTAACCAGTGTCATCGGTTGGGTAGGGCTCATACAAGATTATCCTTTTTTGATTGATTAATAGCGCTAATGAACACGCCATAACGCGCCCAAAAGGCTCTTAATTTAAAATAAGTAGTAGCGGTTGCAGCAGCGGCAAGCATACGAAATATGGGTAGGGCCCACACACCGTCCCGACCAGTGGTCTCATCAAATGCCAAGCCGACACAGCTCAGCGCGAAAAATAAAATAGTGAGCGTAACCAGTGAGCCAAGCTCGCGATGATATTTAATGATTGTCATAGCACAAACGATGGCAATGACAATGATAGATAAAGTCGATAACGTCTCAAGAATGATCATGATTGTCCGCCTCGTTGGCTGGTTTATCTTTGAATAAAAAAGGGAAAAAATGGCGCAAAGCAGACATTAGAAGGGGTCGTACATTGTCATTCACGAAGTCATAAAATGTGACAAACAATTCTCGTCCGACCATGCCATAAATGACTGCGTAGCCAGTGGCATAGTTGCCACCCGTCAATAGTTTTGCAGTAATATCCGACAGCATCACTGCAAGCAATACACCCGCAGTCGCATTTTGAGATCGCATCCGAAAAGGCTCGGCGCGGATCAACAATAGACGAATGCAAGCGCCACCAACAGCAGCCCAGATAACAGGCAAAGTAATCAACAACCATTGCAGATGGTTACTCATAACATCATCAATCGTTAATACCTGAATTTGAGTTACGTCCATAATTGAATGACCTGCTTTTGTGTACGTTCGGGCGCGTCTGGCAATTGGATATCAACGCCGGTAGGTAATACAAGATCGTAACCAACCAGATGCGGATTGAGATCCATAACTTGTTCAGTAACGCCGCCAGTGAAGCTGAAATAGCGTAAGCAGATCAAATCTACTGTGTCGCCTTGCAATGTCGATACAACACGCATCAGATAAGCTCAATGGTTGAATGCGGTTCATCTTTGATATCAGCAATTGCATTGCGTGCATTGCGATAGCAGCTATCGATAGTCGGTGTTAACTCTTTAGTACGAGCAGTAGCATCTTTGCCTGTGTCATAGTCACGATAATGTTCAGTCAGTTGTGCCTTTGCTAAGTTATAGACGGCCTTTTTGAAGCTAAAACACTTGTCTGTATCATTAGTCAGGTCGTAATCTTCTAAAGTAAGAGATCCGTGCTGGTGTAGCGCATTGGCCGTCCAAGCTTTTAACTCACGACAGACGCTATTTGCAGAATCAGTCAACGCATATTTCATTCGCGCTGGTGTTACTGTGCCGTCAAGCTTCATTGCGTCAGCAAAGTCTTTGACAGAAATATCAGGCATAAATGCAGGAGTAATTACTATGTTATCTACGACTGGATTGACAGCACTAAAACCCATAACGACTCCATATAAATGAAATAGAGGAATACTAGGAATGACTTGTCTCATCATCCAGATGGTTGTCGCTTTGGTAAGCCGTCACCTCACCAACTAGCCTTACATCTCTTTTAGTATTCGTTTGACGATTAAAAATAGGGTGAGGCGGTGGTCATAATTGTCATGTGCAGTATCAACTGAATGCAGTTATGAGCCGCCTCGGCTCGCGGCTACGAGTTGTTGTCGCCTAGTAGTTCAGGCGAATCTGGATTGTTCTTGTCATGCAAAACTTTTGAAAGCCAAAGTCCGTAAGGCTCCCACATCTTGTCGAGTGCATTTTGATAAGCGATCTTTTCACCCATTGCTTGGTTATATCGAGAAGGATCTACACAGGCGCTTTCACCTGTAAAGACGAACCCAGACTTAGTTTCAATCTGGCAGTGAGTAAGCTTTGCGCCTAGTCGAGTAAACGTAACACCATTAGGTACAATTTCAGACGTTAAAAACTCAACAGTGATAACTTGCATAATTATGATTCCTTTAGTACTTCAGACGAATCGGATTGAATAGCCTCAATCGTTGGTGGATCTAGTACTATTTCTTGAACTGCAGGTGCTTCATCTTTAGGTTTGAGCTCAGCATCTTTTAGCTGTTTTTCAAGACGTTTGATAGAGCCTTTTACACCACTATTTTCGTCAAACTTTAGTGCTGTTTGGAATTGCTCAAGGGCAAATTCTGGCGTGACAGCTTCAGTCAACTCACCTACTTGACGTGCGAGTTTTGCACGTACCTGATCAGGCATGTCTTCTTCAGCTGTTATGGTTGATGCTCGCAATACTTGCGCGATTTGCTCATCAGTGATCTCACCACTGGCAGCCAGTTTTTTGGCAGTGTCAGCAATCTCTTCAGCGACGACAGTAGCGAGTGTACGTTGATGCGCGTCTGGCATTTTCAAATCATGCTTCATCGCGTATTCAGCGATATCAAGCGCACGCTCAAAGCTACCGATATCGATATGCCAAAGCATAAGCGTGGTCAATAGATTGTCTTGATCGCCTTTACCGGCTGTTAAAGTCGCATTGATCCATTCGTCATAATGACCAACCAATTCGCGCTTCAGCTCAATTTTGGCTTGGATCGATTGCTTAGACTTTAACGCCTGCTTATCTTCACGCAATTTTAGTTGCAACATGCGATAGGCTTGATTGGGCCCCGCAGTGATATTGGTTACTTCTTTTTGTGATAGAGCCTTCTGGCGGTGGCGAGCCGCTGGGGTTGTTTTATCTGTCATGATTTCATCCTTCATTGAGTCTTTTGGCTACATTAGGTTGTGAAACCGCTGTACTGGTTAGACCAGTACAACGTTTTCGATTAAGCAACCGGCTTTGTAGTCTTCAACAACATAAGCCTCGTTGTCTGATTCGTAGAATGCGACACGATCATACTCAGGCTCATCTTTATGATGGCGACGGCGGCTTTCATCTTGATAGTAGATAGACAAGTTGTCTAATGGAGTAATCAGGATGGCATCAGCTGGGAAGTTCGGAGGGGTAGACTCAATTTGCACGCCACCGACCTTATCGAGCATTAATAGGCTGTTTACTGCGATGACTTCGCTTGGCGTGTTGTTGTCGTTGACCATATTAAAGTCACGCGAATCATGCAGATCTCGACCTAAAATGACACGTAACGCACTGTCATCACGGACGATAGGATCAATCAACTGATTACGGCAATCTTTGACCAGAGCATCAAGGTTTTTGTAGTGTTCAGCACTAGCACCAACAGAAACTTGACCTGTACCGACTTCTGATTCTGTCATGACTGATTCAGGTGCTTTGGTACGCCATTTCTCTAACCAGCCAATATTCACATCTTGCAATAGTGGGTTTGCTTCGATATCAGTATCGGCGGCGACTTCGGTGCCATTAAAGCCAATCGTAATGCGATCAAGACCTTGCTGCTTGACGACTGCATCGCGGATTTTTTCTTGGAACTTTGGATCACGGGCCCAGGCGTCAAGCTTGCTATAGTTGATCGCTGTGTCAAAGTTAGTTTGTTCACAGACGTAAGTATAAATAAGACCAACTTCGCCAACGTTTTTAGGGTCGCGGCGTTTACCCGCTTTAGTATTAGTACGGCTTGCGATACCACCGCTGATACCAAGCCCCAATGCCTCACCTTTTTGATCAGTTACAGGAATGATATTAATCTTTTTCAAGAATTCGCTAGATTCTTGGATTCGCGCTTCAACTTTTTGTTGTACTGATGGCACGACAGTATATTGATCAGTCGCATTGGGTACGCCGTTCAGCTGTGCTTGATTTGCCAAATAGCCATTAAACTGTTGACGGGTAATAGTTTTCATATATTGATGTCCTAATGTGTGTAGTAGTCAGTTAAGTATTGCTATTAGGTAGTATTAGCAGTCAGATTTGACGTAATCAGATGAGCCGGTTGCAGCTGGACGCTGGGTATAATTGTCTTCAGGCGTATTATCAAGATTGTCTTGCACACTCTTCAAAGACGTTTCAACTTCGTTTTGCTTTTCAGCAAAATCAGATACCGTGGTGTTCAAATGCCCAATAGAGGTGTTGATCGTGTCAATAGAGCTTGCCATTGTTTGCATAACATCTTGGAAGCTTTTGATGGTTGCCGGCAGTTCAGCAAAAGCTTGTGCGGTGGCCAGCTCTTTGTCTTTATCTGTTTTAGGTGTGACAGGTGCGGCAAACATATCTTTGACGGTTGCAAAGACTGATTTTGGCTCTTCTTTATATTCCCAAGCGCTTTCGGCAGTGGAAATGTAAGTGTCAGGGTTTTGTTTGCGTGCAGATAATGGGCTGTCATCTGGATTTTGCTGACAAAACTGCATGTAGCTGGTGCCAAGCGAAGCAGGGGAGTCAGTGCAAGCAAGGCCGACCATGTAGGCTTCTTTCGTATCTGCAAATTCTGGATAAAATTCGATTGAGAAATATACTTTTTGCTTCGACTTGGCCAAAGCGATCAGCTCTTTGGTCGGTTCAACCTCAGCCAATAGATAGAGGTGATCGCCAACTTCTTCAGTCGATAGTGACACCACGTCGCCATAGCAGCGAAAGTCAGAATTTGGGAACATTGCACGGTAATGTTCTAAATTTACCCGTGCACCGTATACTTCTGGATTATAGCCGGCGGCCATTTGGGTGATCTGTTCGCGAGTGATTTCACGGCCGTCCGTAGTCTGTCCGGCGCGTGCAACTCGAAAAGTTTTGGTAGTCATAGACGGTCCATGAGTTAGATAAAAGGGAAGTCATTTTTAAAGCTTTACTTTGACCTATTGCGATATGCAAAAACAAAACAAAAAAGCGTGGATTGAGCAAATACACGCAAAACAAGCATGATATAGAGAGGCTGATAAACCAAAGTAGCGTCATACCCTTATGAGCTGCGTTAATGTCTGCCCTTATCACCCTACCGACTGGAGAGAACCCCAAAACCGTTGCCCGTGGTCTCTATTGGCAAGGTTGGAGTATCAGCGCGATTGCAGAAATGATCAGTACGCCGCGCACGACCGTAGATGGATGGAAAAAATCAGACGGTTGGGATGAAGCAAAGCCTCTAGATCGAGTAGAGTCCACGCTCGAAGCGCGATTGGTACAGCTGATTAACAAGGACGATAAGACTGGTAAAGACTTCAAAGAGATTGATCTGCTTGGTCGTCAAGTAGAGAGAATGGCCAAGATCCATAAATATAAAGAGTCTGGCAAACAGTCGGATCTCAATCCCAACCTATCCAACCGTGGGCGCAAAGCAGGACAAAAAAACCCTTCAAACGTCATACAAATAGATGATATCGATAAGTTTAAAGATTCATTCAGAGATTGCTTATTTGATTATCAAAAAGTCTGGTACAGCGCAGGTCTCACTAATCGTATCCGTAACCTATTAAAGTCACGCCAAATTGGCGCAACTTGGTACTTTGCGCGTGAAGCTTTTCTTGATGCCATTGAGACTGGCCGTAATCAAATATTTTTATCCGCATCCAAGGCTCAGGCGCGTGTATTCCGCGAATACATCATTGCATGGGCGATGGAAACTGCAGGGATCGAGCTGACCGGTGATCCAATCACGCTAAACATAGAAGGCCCAGAAAAGGACTACAGCGCAAGCCTGTATTTTTTGG
>NZ_FNAL01000034.1 GCF_900101915.1 Psychrobacter pacificensis
TCGCCCAACGCTGACCGAGGGCGCTGGCGGTGATATGGAGCTTATATTTACGATTACTGCAGACAACCTTGCGACTGTTGTCATTGAAACGGACAGCAACGTGGTCATCGCTACTCGCGATTGGGTTGCCGACCGTTTTGCTTTGAAATCTTTAGTGAGTGAACTACACGATATTATCAATCAATTACAGGATGAGCTTATGGCTACCCAGTTTCAATTACTGTCAAATCGTATAGACGATATAGAGAAAGGCATCGCGGGGCTTTTAGATTTGCAGCCATATAAAGTTGGCGATATTTATCAGACAACCATCAATCATTTGGATGCGGCTGCGGTGGCGGCTCATCATGGCTATGGTACGTGGGAGCGATTCGCAGAAGGTCGCACGCTAGTAGGCCTATCAACCAAAACTGATGATCCATCTGACTATAAAACTATCGGTAATGAGTTTGGTGAAAATGAGGAAACTCTGACGCTTGCACAGATTCCAAATCATGATCATACCGTTGATATGCATAGTGGCAGTATTGATGGTGGTACTCGCGCTGGTACTCAGAACACCAGTTCCAGCGCTGCAAATATCAAGACTAACGCTGTAGGCGGCGGTGAACCGCACAACAACATTCAGCCATCAAAAGTGGTTGGCAAGTGGTTACGTACTGCTTAAAACACTATTTATTTTAGACAAAAAAAGGATCTAGACCATGGCATTAACTACTTACCATCACGGCGTCACTGCTACTGAGACCAGTAATATCACACCGATTATCAAATCGGTCAGTATGAGCACCATTGCACTGGTGAGCACCAGTATTGATGCTGATGATGCTAAATACCCGCTTGATACCCCTGTATTGCTGACAGGCATCACGACAGATGATGTCACCAAAGCTGGCGCTAAAGATTCTTTGCTCAGCCAATGCTTGCAGACAATCAAATCTATCCAGAATACCAGTGTGGTCGTGTTGCGACTGTCTGAGCCAGTAGATATCGCTACCGTTGATACCTTGCTTAGCTCTCAATCACGCCTTGGTGTGACGCCCAAGATTTTGATTGCGCCTGAAATTGATACCCCAGATATGACACGTAAGCTGGTAGAGATTGCCAAGAAGCGCCGTGGCTTTGTCTATGCGTCCCCGCGAGCAGAAGACGGCTCTTTGATTACGGTCAAAGAAGATATTGCTGCATATCGCGATACGTTCGCGGCTCGTGAGTTGATGCTGATTGAAGGGGATTTTGGTGAGCCGGGAAAGCTGAGTCCGTCTGATGGCTTGGGCGGTGATGGAGGTGTTGGCGACGTGCAAACCGACCTTATTAACTTTATTAAGTTTGATAATAGCGAAACGATCAAGAACCCTAATAACACTTATGGATTAGCTTATTCTATCGATG
Source organism: Psychrobacter pacificensis (assembly GCF_900101915.1). Taxonomy (GTDB): domain Bacteria; phylum Pseudomonadota; class Gammaproteobacteria; order Pseudomonadales; family Moraxellaceae; genus Psychrobacter; species Psychrobacter pacificensis. The sequence goes on from NZ_FNAL01000034.1 coordinate 1,393, forward strand.
GAGGTCCAATAGAAACAATCACAAGTGAAGGGCAGTTATCAGACTTCACCATAGGATATTTCTTAAACGGTCTAGCGGATTCTACTGGATATTATGCAGACGACGGGTTACTGGATTATAACGAAAGAGTGCCTGAAGGTCTTGATCTTACAGCAGCATACTTGTTTGGACTTAGTTCAAACTATCTTAATTTATCATTACAAATAAAAGGGGATTTAAGTACTCCCGTCCAAAACGAAAAGGAGACAGTGATTACTTTATATCCATTTAGCATAGCCAATCAAGCGTTTTTAGGATTTGATATTTTCGACTTAATTATTGATCCCGCTGATTATACATCTAATGATATTCAACATTTCGCAGAGCACAAAATTAGACCAGCTATTAAGAACGAAGATGGCGCTTACACTTTACGCTCACAAGTTAATACCGGCATAAACTTCTGATTCTTTTTATTTAAGAGCTTTATTTATTAATGAAAGGTAAAAACCATGACCCAATCAACCCCTATCATCGCAGTGGCAGCAGCTCTACGCGCTCACCTAGACAAGACGCACCAATACAGCTTCGTCAAGTCGCTGTCTAACGTTGCCATTGATACTGTTAGTGGTATCAAACATCCACGTACATGGGATTTAGAAGACCCAGATACTGAAGTCGGATATTTAAACGCGAATGATGTGACCAGCCTCATCCAACACAATGGCTTTCGCTTTTGGGGCAGTCATACCTGCTCTGATCAGCCTGAATATATGTTTGAGCCGGTCGTGCGTACCTCGCAGTTTTTGCTTGATACGATCATCAATGGCTGCTTTCAGTTTATTGATCAACCGCTATCACCGACGACTGTGCGTGACATCATTCGTGCCATCAATGCCAAGCTGCAGGAGATGGTCAACTTCGACTATTTAATCGGTGCAAAGTGCTGGTACAACAACGAGCTAAACAGCGAAACGCTGCTCATGCAAGGCAAGCTGTATCTAGATTATGACTTTACTCCAGTGCCTAACTTAGAGAACCTTAACCTGAATCAGACGATCACTGATACATACCTGGTCAACTTTGCCGACTTGGTAGCAGCAGCAGCCTAATAGCCACCTGACGACCCTATTACTAAAAAGGAACCCCTATGTTACCTCGTAAATTAAAGAACTTCATGGCTTACAAAGGCCTTGGTAACCAAAAACGCTATCAAGGTCAGATCCCAGAGATTGAGCTGCCAAAGCTCACGCGCGTACTCGAAGAGTATCGCGCTGGCGGTATGGACATGCCGGTCAAGGTCGATCTAGGTCAAGAAGCCATGGAGATGACCATCAAATGCGGCGGTCATGAAGCTGATCTATACCGCGACTTTGCGCGTGCTGGTATTGATAAAGTCGTATTGTCTTATTCAGGTGCCTATCAGCGTGATGATGATTGTAGTGTGGCAGCGGTCGATATCTATTGCCGCGGTCGTTTAGAAGAGATCGACCCTGGTAGCGCCAAGTTAGGCGACGACACAGAAGAGTCGTTCAAGTATGCCCTTGCCTACTACAAGCTGGTCGTAGACGGTGAAGACATCATTGAAATTGATGCCATGGCCATGAAATGTATCGTCAATGGCGAGGATCGACTAAAAGAAATCCGTGAAGCAATGGGACTATTCACTACGTTCTAAATTAATCATACAAATCAAGTGGCCAAACCAGACACCTATCTGATTAAAACATCTATTAAAACTTACTGATCAAGGATACACCATGAGCAACAATGATATGCCAACTATCGAGCTAGACTACCCTATCATCCGTGGCACTGGCGATAAGGCCAAAGAGATTAAAGAGTTTACCCTGCGTCGTCCAATGGGCGGCGACTTACGTGGCCAGTCACTTATTGATATCAGCATGGCCAAAGTCGATGCCATTGCTGTGGTGTTGCCTCGTATTAGTAATCCAGTCATTCACGAGCATGAAGTGCGCAGCATGGATGCATCTGACTTAATGGACGTAGGGTTAACTATTGCCAGTTTTTTTACCAAAACGAAGTTTCAGTCGCAAGCAGAAACCGCTCATACCCCAACCGTGTAGAAGACTGTATGGCAGATATTGCTCTGGTGTTCGGTTGGACACCAGAGTCTATGTATCACATGAGCATTGAAGAGCTGGCAGATTGGCGCGAACGCGCGCGTATTCGCAACAACCCCGATGATTAATTTGGTTCCCTCGTCTATGAGGGAACCATAGAACGGACCGATGACATGGCAGATCTAAATTTTAGAGCACAGATAGAGCTACTTGATCGTATGACGGCCCCCATGCGCTCAATCGCTAGCCAAGCAGATAGATTGGGTCGTCAGTTTGGAGAGACTGCACAAGCTGCTAAAAAGCTACAAGGTCAACAGCGCTTGATTGACAGCTTTAAGCAACAAAAACAAGCGTTAGCTGAAACCTCAGAGCAAGCGCAGCGTAGTCGAATGCGTCTGGAGCAATTAGAGCGCCAGATGCGTGATACGGCGAATCCTAGCGCCACATTGATTCGTCAGTTTGAGGCCGCTGGTCGTGAGTCACAGCGACTAAATACTCGCTTAGATAGCCAACGGCAGCACTTGCAGCAGTTACGGGGCCGTTTATCAGATGCAGGTATTAGCACCAATAATCTATCTGATCATGAGCGTGAGCTTGCGCGTAATATCGAGCGCACCAATCAGCAGCTGGCAGAGCAGCGGCGGCGGATGAACGAGGTGCGACAGCTTGAACGTCAATCACAGCAAATGGGTGATATGCGAAACAAAGCCCTAGGACTGGCCGCAGGCGGTGCAGCAGCAACCTATGCTGGCGCTCGTTTTATTCAGCCTGGATTAGATCTTGAAACCAACTTAAGTAAAGTTCAGGCGGTCACCCGTCTAGATAAAAACAGCCCACAGTATCAAGCGCTCGTTGAACAAGCTAAAGAGCTAGGCGCGTCGACTCAGTTCACATCAGCCGATGCTGCAGCTGGACAGACGTTCTTAGCAATGGCTGGTTTTACACCTGAGTCTGTGAAAGCTGCTATGCCGGGGATGCTTGATCTTGCTTTAGCTGGTGGCATGGAGTTAGACCGCACAGCTGATATCTCCTCAAATATTCTTTCAGGTATGAAGATCGACCCCTCTAAGATGAGCAATCTTAGTGATGTATTGGCAGGTACTTTCACCCGTTCAAACACAAATATTGAAATGCTTGGCGAAACTATGAAGTATGCAGCGCCTGGTGCTGCATTACTAGGCGTATCACTTGAGCAATCAGCAGCAATGGCGGGTAAGTTGGGCGATGCAGGTATCCAAGCGAGTATGGCCGGTACAGCGATGCGTGCCATTATGTCTAGAATGGCAGCAGGTCCAAAAGCAACGATAGAGGCACTTGATAGGTTAGGTGTCAAGACATCTGACGCGAACGGCAATCTGCGCCAAATGCCAGATATATTAAAAGAGATTCACGATAAAAGTAAAAATTTGGGTAATGCAGAACAATCAGAGTTGTTCAAAGGCATTGCAGGAGAAGAAGCCGGTGGTGCTTTAGCCATTCTCGTAGATCAAGCTGGTAGCGGTGCGCTACAAAATCTCATTGGTGAGTTACAAAACGCCCAAGGCGAAGCTGGTAACTTAGCGAAAACCATGAGCGACAATACCGTTGGTGACTTTAAGTCAATGACCTCAGCCATTGATGCCCTTAGAACCTCTATTTTTGATGCAAACGGTGGTGCGCTACGGGAGTTTATTCAGACGATCACTATCATGACCCAACGCATGACCGCTTTTGCTAATGAAAATCCTAAGCTCATGGCTGTGCTGGGTCAGCTATTTGCTATTTTGGCCATTGGTGCGGTCATCATTGGCGGCTTAGGCGCAGTCATGCTAACTATTTTAGGCCCTATGGCACTATTAAGAGCATCATTGGTTACGCTAGGGCTACCCACAACTCTAACGCCATTATCAATGTTGGCTAAATCATTTGGCATGATTGGCGGTGCTGTCAGAGCCTTGACGCTGACACTAATGGCCAACCCTATTTTGGCACTCTGCTTAGCACTGGCAGTACTGGCTTTTACCATTTATAAGAACTGGGACACCCTAGGGCCGATGTTTGCGGCGCTGTGGGAACGTATCAAAGCCATATTCAATACGGGTATTCAGGCGCTTAAATCTTTTATATCTAATTTCAATCCAGTCGCATCATTCATGACGGCATTCGCTACAGTTTGGGGTTACTTGGCTGGACTGGGTGCGACCTTCAGGCAGTACGGCGTCAATATGCTCGAAGGGCTAAAAAACGGCATCTTAGGCAGAGCAGCGGCGGTTATTAATTCTATTAGTAGTGTCGTAGGGCGTATCAAAGGAGCATTTACGGGTTCAAAAGGAATGGACATTCACAGTCCGAGCCGTGTATTTACCCGCTATGGTGGTTTCATGATGGAAGGTTTAGGCGATGGTGTATTAGCCAATGCAAATCGAGCAATCAATGCGGTCAAAAACGTTACTGGTCGTATTCGTAATTCAGCGCCTGGACAGATGGTTGGGTCAGTTGTCGGCAAAGTATCTGATTATATTCCCATGCAAATTGACAGCCGCAAGTCTATCTTACCGCCTCGCGGCCAGTCTAGTATGGCAATGATGGGCGGTATGAGTAGTGGCAATATTACCATCAACATCAATGGCGCAACCGATCCGCAAGCCGTAGCTCGTGAAGTCCAGCGCGTCCTGGCTGGTGAGCGACGCAATCAAATGGCGCGTCAACGTAGCCGTCTATCTGATATCGACTAGGATTACATATGTTAGCAAGCCTTGGATTATTCGTTTTTGAAACGACCACCGCTGCCTTTGAAGAGGTTTCGCGCAAGTCTGGTTATCGTTTTGGCACCGGCAACGCGGTAGGTACACGCCCCCACATGCAGTATATTGGTCAAGATAACGACGACATATCGCTATCAGGCACACTATACCCAGAAATCACCAACGGTATTGTGTCGTTAGATGAATTACGTGATATGGCCGCCACTGGTAAGACCTACGCGCTCATGAATGGCAATGGTTACTACTATGGCATGTGCTACATCACTGACATCAGTGAGACTCAATCACACTTATTGTCAGATGGCACTGCTCGCAAAATTAGCTTTAGCTTAGCACTAAAACTGGCAGATGATAGCGAGCGTGAACAGGTCGCTGTACTCGACCAAGACAGAGGACAGGTATAAATTCAATGAACCTATTCAAACTAACTATTGAAGGCATTGACCGCACCGCGCAAGTTGAACAGCGATTGATTAGCCTATCGATGACGGATAAAAGCGGTACTGAAGCAGATGAGCTATCTATTACCTTATCTGACCATGATGCCGCCCTACCCTTGCCCACTAAGGGCAATCAGATACGCCTATGGCTTGCGATGCCAGACACAGGTGACATGATTGACAAAGGCACATTCACTATCGATGAAGCAGAGCACAGTGGCACACCTGACCAGCTGCAGATACGCGCCAAGTCAGCCGATTTTAAGTCATCACTTAAGGTAAAGCGCTCTGCCAGCTATCACCAGCACAAGCTGGGCGAAATCGCGCAGACAGTAGCAAAGCGCCATGAATTGATATTAGCGATGGAAGACAGCGCGGCTGGTATTGCAGTCGACCATATTGACCAACATCGCGAGAGTGATATCAATTTACTGACGCGACTGTGCGACCAGTATGGCCTACTGTGTACCATCAAAGCAGGACGGCTTATCATCAAATCGATAGGCAATGGACAAGCCCCATCTGGCGCAGCACTGGCGCCAATCACCATCACCCGTCAGTCTGGTGACAGTCATCGCTATAGCCGTGCTGACCGTACCAGCGACTATGACGAGACGACAGCAAGCTATCATGATGATAAAACTGGTAAGACTAAGCATATCAGTGTCAAAGATGGTAAGTCCAAACCGATGGATGCCCTACCCAATGACAAGTCTCATGTACTGACCAAACCTGCCAAGTCAAAAGATGAGGCGGTATCCAAAGCAAAAGCGAGCGCCAACAAAAAAACCCGCCAAGTGGCGAACTTTGATTTGACGTTAGCAGTAGCGCGTCCTGATATTATTGCTGATAGCCCTGCGACGGTGCGAGGCTTTAGACCTTATATCGATGAGCATCAATGGACAGTCGTAGAAGTGACACATGACCTATCAGGCAGTGGTTATAGTACTGGTATTAAATGCGAGGCTGGGCTGGTTTAATATTTACAGACATACATATACTTTAAAAATAAGCTCACAATACAATTTACTCGCAAATAATAGAGGGGCTTTAATCAACTTGGTGTCCACGCTAGTAATCCGAGTTCATATAGAGAATATACTATTACTAATATAGCTAATATAAGGATCGAAAGCATATAAATATTGATTATCCGTATACGCTTATTAATTAACTTTCTCATTGAATTCAATGAAGTATCTGTATTTACAATAGAACTAACTGACTCTTTCTTGAAGAACCTATCTATAGAGGCTTTTGAATATTGAACTTGTAAATCTTGTTGATAGACATTGAAAGCCACAAAAACGCTAAAAGCAATGAGCGCCAAATACGGAGTATATAACAAAGAACTACTTGTAGATTCGCTACCTACCTTACTAAATTGAGTTAATGCAACAGCCACTGGTAACCCTAGAGCCTGACTTTGTAGCGCACCTATTGAGTCATTGATAGACTTAATAAAATAATCTAAATCTTTCTTTAATTCTAGTTCTAACTTTTTATAGCTAAAATTTTCTAAGTATATTTTAAAAGACTTATCTACTGAGTCTTCTATCTCACCAATTTCTTTAACGAGACTATAGAATCGAGTATTTACCTGAGATCCTAAAACTTTAGATGATTCAATTATAAATATAGATTGTTTCTCTTTTTTATGTTTCTCAATAGTCTCATTGTCTAAAAAATCTTCTAGATATTCTATCGAATCTTTAAACTTACTAATATCAATATCAGCGAAGCATTTTTCAAGTTTATCAAAAGATATCTTTTCTTTTCTCAAAGGAATTATAAAAGGCTTATCTGTAAAGAGAACTATTCGTACCGAGTCCCAGTAAGCATATTTTTTATATAGAACCACAAGTCTATTTAAATATATAAAATACGATTTGTATTTACAAACATCATTATAAAAAACCTCGCTAAACGGTAAAACTATTTTTTTTGACCAATCGATAACCTCTTTTTCTCCGAGAATATAATCTATCAAATAATCTGGAGTAGAAAAAAAGTTACTTTTAGTTTGTGGTATCTTTACTGTAATCTTGAATGTATACGATTTTTTTAAAGTGAAGTCTTCTTTTGCTGGTAATGGTTTAAAATCGAACTTAATACTCAAAGAGGGGTCTTTTTGAATTTCTAATAGAAGTTCTAGGTCCTGTGGTGTATTAACTAAATACTCTCCTCCAAACCCCAAGGGTAAGTACTCAACATTCTTAGAACGTTGAGCAAGACCTTCAAGACTATGGAGTATCGATGTCATCATCTGTAAAATCTTCAAGTTGAGTGTCGATTTCGGGTATTTTTTCTTTAAGCTTATTATACTGGTCTGGAGTCATATCTGATATAAGTTTATAGCTTTGATTTTCATCAGCATCAAAACACACGACAACGCGTGTCGTAGCAGCTAAACCCTCTTTAGAGCCTCTTATGGTCAAATTATCTCCGATTGAAATACTTACGTTAAGTACCTCATCTAAGCTTGCTTTCTGTGGATTGAAAATTGAATCATAGTTCTCATAATCATTATCTTCGCAAAATTGGTGATACGGAGTTATCTCTTCATAACTCTCGAACACGCTGGGATAAGACTCTCTCATAGCATTAAAAATAGGCACAATATCTTCTTCTACTCTGACTGGCTGCTCTGCCCCTCTTCTCTCTTCCATCTTACGATAGACTTCCTGCTTGATTGCGAACCTAACTCTTTTATGCTCATGGGGTGAATCATCAGGAATTATATGCTTTAAGTATTCATCAAATAGATTAATATAAAGTCTAGTTAGTTCACCATTATTTAGTAATTCATCTATAGGTAAATACTCTTGAAAGTAATGAGCAATGTCGTTACTTTTTTTGGTCCACCTTGCATAAGGTAATAAATCTGCTTCTTGAATATTCGCATCTGGATCTGTGACAAAACTATGATGTTGAGCTAGATTAGCTAACTCTATACGTAGTGAAAACCGTAATGCTTCTTTATCAATATTTGTGTTTCCAACAATAACTCCATTAAGATCAATTGTGAATCCACTAGACGGATTTACTAAACCTATCAGAAGGTATTCAGTATCATCCCTTGAATACCATAAGATAGGTATATGGCCACCTGTAGCGGCTGATGTTTTGGACATTTGTACGCTTAAAGCTTTAACTAACTCAATAGATAAATCTAAGTAATTATTTATGTCCAATTCGTAAGTTTCATTACTTGCAAAATAGTTAGAAGCTACCTGACCAAAAGTATCATCTTTAGTAAAAATAGAACATTTAGATGATGCTCTAAGTGCAGTTCGAGCATCGAGGTCAATTCTATCAACAAATTGTTTTAGTAGCGGGTCATGTTGATGTAGACCATTCCTACTGATAACCTCGACGCTTTCAGGACCTCTAGTATGATGGGTTTTTTTTAACTCGTGAATTACTGCAGCATGTATTGTAATCATTTTTTATTAGCCTTTAGCCTAACAACCAGCGAGGGAGATATTCACGTCTATAGTCTTTTATCCAAGTGACGATGAAAATTTGCAAGGCATATATACCACCTATAGCATATAAGGCCAAATGGTACGGCTCTAACGAGATATAATAATTATTAAGAAAAGCAACCTCTCTAGGCATCATATAATCAATAAAAACCGTCACTAAAAGTACAACTGAAGCCGCAGCTGCACCTCGAAACGAATACATTAGGGAATGCTGAATTGCGCACCATATATCCAGAAAAAAGTCTTTCATTTTAGTTTATGATTCCTTGTGCCTTATTAGTGTCAGAATATCAAAACCATATCACTATGACACGCTTTCAGCAATGTATATTTGACTTCTGTTCACTCAACCGTTAAGCCTGACAAAATACAACAGAGGACAATATTAGTTAAAAGCAAGCCCAAATAAAAAAGCCCGCCAAGTGGCGAGCTTTGATTTGAAATTAGCAATCCTGATATTCCTAATACAATGCTATATGTTAGACCATACATTAACGAGCATCAATTGATAATCATTGAGGTCAGTCATGGCTTATCCGGCAGTGGTTACAGCACTGGTATTAAGTGTGAGGCTGGATTATGACTCTTAATTTTCTATTTTAGCTCTCATTACTCTGAAAATAGAGATCGGAGTTATTCCATAAAAATCATCAGGCCTGCCAATAATTTCCTTGTAAGCATCGCTCATTGAAAAAAGAGCATGAAAGAAAGGGTTTGCTTTAACTAGATTATCCTTGAACTTCTCTAAATCTTTCGCATCTTCTTTAACAAATCTATCAGGTACAGCATCTAAGATACCTAGAACTACAAACTCTTCCGAAGATAGGGTCTTATGTTTAAGCGCAGAAACCAAATGAGCTGATGTTAAGTATTTTTTATCTAACGCCATCCAAGCATGTTGCGTCGTACCACTATTCACTTGCATAGTCGCTTGGACACCAATTGGATATGCATTGATGACCTTAAAAACGGTCTTCATATTAGACTCTTCTTCATCTGAAAACTCTTCCCCAGATTCCTGATTAAGTTGTCTATGAGCATTTAGTGCATTATCGGAGTTTTTACCGAGCGTTTCAAAGTCTGCAAAATTGATTAAGCCTTGAATCATAACTAATCTACCTAAATTGTTGGCAGCTAGTTTTTTAGAAATCAGATTGTGTTCATCAAGGAGGTTGATCATATCTCGTGGTAAAACATGATGCATATCCATCAACTGGTCAAGGGATTCTTCTTTACTATCTCCTTTTATACCTTCCGTATGCAAAATATCGCGAGGACCAGCTGTTACTTTATAAGTAAAATCTTTCTGTTCACGACTAGAAGATGTTTTCTGATTAGGAACGCCATCCATAAGCTGAGCGTAATAAGAATGAATTCTATCTATATCTAGATATATAAAATCATAAATCGATTTCGTGGTTTGTTGCTTTGCCATTTAGTTTCTTTCGCTCTTTTATTCGCTCATCCATCTCATCAAATTCTTTATCAAAGCGCTTCCAGCGGTCACTGAATTCAGACAAAAAAGACGGCAAAAAGTTTTCAGGTATACCTGAATTGCTTTTATCACTCTTATTTGCTTGCTTGTCATTTTTATACATGATGGACTCTAAATAGTTAATTTTACTAAATATTTTCTTTTGTCACATATGAGGATAGCACAAGAATATGTTCGTTTGGACGAATAGTTACAGTTGTAGACCATTATTTACTAAAGCGTACCATTGTGACATGCTTTCATCAATAACTATTTAACTTTTGTCAGTCCCAGTCTACTGCTTCACGATAGACACCCCATCCAAAGGGCAAGTCTGTAACCAACGTAGCATGTTGCAAGAAGTGCTCAATCCATAGTGTCATATAGTCTGTAGCCATACTTAATCGCTCCCTTTGTCGTCTTTTAGACTATCCGAAAAGCTTTTCCGCACAAACGCCCCAAACTGCTCACGAGTCAGCCCAGCATCTTTAAGAAAGTCATCATTAACCCCTACGCCGATAGGGCGAGGCGACTCTTCAGCGGCAAAGCTGGCTTCCAATCGCGCAACAATATCCGCACCCATTGAACGATTATATTCTTCAGCGGACGCTCTTATCTTCTCTTTTAAGTCCTCAGGAATACGAACTCTAAAGTCAGGGTGTCGATTTTTACTCATAATTATCTCAAAAAACTGTTGACATACCTCTAGTATAGGCATAGTATTAATAACGCCTCTACTAGAGGCATAAAAACCCTTTATTAGGGCAAATTAATATTACCACGATTAAAAGGAAATCAAAATGGCCGCAAAAAAAACCGTTGATTATAAGCTCAAGCTAGACCCTGAGCTACATCATTGGCTAAAAAATCACGCCGCTGAAAACTATCGCACGCTATCAGCTGAAATCACTATGCACTTGGATAAGGCGCGTCAATCAATCCAAAAGGAGTATCAGAATGCGACATAAAGCCAAACGTCAAGCGATTAAAGAACCCTCATACATAACGCTCTACCTATCAGCAGAGCAAGAAAGACAGCTTATAGCAATGGCGATTCGTAAATGTTTAAAAGAAAAAATACAGGAGATGGCAAAAGATGCTAAACAGGCCTAACACCACCCAGCAGATTAACACCTATATCCGCAGTCAGCAGTTGCTATATCGCCACCTGCAATTATGTCAGCGCATAAAAAAGGCAGACCGCACCCGCCAAGATGTATCTGCCTTCACCACAAAAGAAATTAACTTGATTAAAGTTAACTCTTTTAACCAATCAGCTCAAGGAGCTAATTAGTATGTCACAGTATAACACAACCAATAAAGGTAACAACGAAGTCATGGCGCTTAGCTTTGAAAACCAAGCCTTGGACACTCAAGTCATTAACAATGAGTTATGGATAGCAGCCACCAGTCTGGCCAAGATGCTAGGTTTTGGTAATCCACATCAAGCCATTAAAACTCACGTTGAAGTATGTGACCTCCAGAAATTGGAGGTCACATCAAAGGGTGTCCAGAATCTGGACGGTACATCAAAAGCGCGTAAAACTCAAAAACTTAACTTCGTCAATGAAAGTGGGATGTACGCACTCATATTTGGCAGCACCAAAGCCGAAGCAAAAAGGTTCAAGCATTGGGTAACGTCTAAAGTACTGCCTCAAATTCGTAAGACTGGTAGCTATGGCAAACCCGAAAAGCCACCCGCTATCACCGATGCCGACTGGGTGCGCTACTCTCGCTCGATGACCATTCCCGAGATGGCGCAGTTTACAGGGCACAGCGAGCAGCAAGTCATTAACGCCTTGCATAAGGTAATGGGCAGTAAAGTACACACTACCAACCCAGCTCCAGTCATGACGCCTGAGATGCAATACGCCCTTGACCAGTTTTGGGGCTTTATCGCCACCCAAAACATCGCGGCGCTCAACCACAGTCACAAGCCGCATGAGTTAGCGATTAGCATTCCCGAGGTTTATGAGTTAGCAGAACCGTGGCAGTTACCAGACACCAGCCTGTTATATAAGGCGCTACGCCTGAGCGACACGCCGCGCTTTCATCGTGCCAATGCTGTCATTGCTAGTGAACGAACGAATAAATCACGCCGTGTTTGGATATTCATCAAATCGTTTGGCCAAACCGCCATTGCAAAAGTATAAGGGGTACTTTCATGACTACTCAATCAAATAAAAGTCTGCGTGACTACACAATGAAAGCCGACATCAGCCAACATCACGAGCGCATCATACGCAATTTATTTAATGCGCTATTTGTTAGCGAACGTCAGCATAGTATCAAAACCGATCATAGCCCTAGTGACGCCAATGTAAGGACGCTTGATATCTATCAGGTACAGCAGCTCATACAGTCACACTGTGACAAGCACTATAGTAAAAGATCAATTACAGGCGCACTGTTTAGCCTAGAAGAGCCAAGGCTATTGGATCATTATGCAGTTAATGGAATATCAGAAATAGATGGCAAGCGCATAGATGCTATACGTTTAGACTATAGCAAACCAGCAAAGACTGACGAGCTGGCTGAAGAACTTGCTCAGATTGACCTTGGAGGGTCACCAGCAGATGAAATTGACAAATGTGATGCTAGTCGGCGGTGGATAAAAAGAGCTGTGCATCTTGAAGAAGTGTACATAGAGCAGCAAGACACCATTCAATCACTGCGTAGCATCATCATTGATATGGCAGAGACACTGCACGTAGCAGACCCGAATGCCCGTATCAGCATGACCAGTAGTGACCTACTGGACTTGGTACACAGTCAAAACGACATGTCAGACAATGCGTTCTAATAATTTAATTGCACAAAAAAACCAGTCCGCTAAGACTGGTTTTTTTGTGCCTGCTTCTTATGTATTGCCTCGTTTGACTGTATCGATCATACCAAGACCCAGCGTCGCTAATGTCTTGTAATCATAGTCCTCATTAGCACTAGCACCCGCTTGAACGAGTGCCTCCTCAGCATGATACATCGCATTCAGTAGCTTATCGGATGGGTTATCCAAGTCCATGATGTCAGGTAAATGGATCAGGCGTTGGTGATAGCTTGGTACGCTGCCATGAGCTTGCACATCGAGCGCAATATCCTCTAAGCGCTGACCAGTTAAAACATACATCACATCAAAACCAATATTCCACAGCTTAATTAATAATGAAGCGGGCATATCGCGCTTGCCACTTTCATAGTTTTTATAAGTAGTCTGTGCAATCCCAATCGTCTTATCATCATAAACCTCAGTCGCCATGAGTCCCAATCGCTGACGCTCAGCCTCCAATCGCTTGCCTATTTCAATTAAATTCATAAAAACCCCCTATAACTTCATTTGAATGGTTGTAAATAAG
>NZ_FNAL01000039.1 GCF_900101915.1 Psychrobacter pacificensis
TTTATTTAAAGGAATGTGAGTGGCGTTTTAATCATAGTGACCCAAAGTCGCAATTACTACAATTAAAACAATGAGTTAAACAGGGTTTGAACTAGTTATCTAGGACAGCCTCAAATTCATTAATCATACGGTAAGTCAGTATAAAAATAAAAACGAGTGATACTTTTAGTGTCATAACATTTAGAGTAACAAAAGGTCTAATCATGAAATATCAGCTCGACAACTCAAAAATAGATAGTGTTCCGTGTGTCGCCTTATACCGACCAGATAAAGACCATTATTCGCCATCTATTATCGCCTGTTTTATGATCAATGACGGTTGGAATGAGCAGGCACTACTAGAGCTAAGAGAGAAAGCAGAGGCTGATATTTTAGTAGGCTTACAGACAGATAACAATGAGTATGAACGCTTAGATATTGTAGAAGGCATTATTAGATGCCAGCCTAATGAAGTAAATGATGTCGTTGAACTGCTAGATGTAAGGTCCGCAAGTACTATTATCGGTATAGATGTAATAGATGTTATAAGCTTGTTTGAGGTTGGCAGTTCATTCCAGTTTTTTCAAGCGAGCTCTACAGGCGAGCATGAATTCGATATGATAAAGATAGCCACACACAAGCTGATTAATCTACTTGCAAAAGCTCATGATACTAAAGGAATATTTGTTGGCATGCAGAGTCCGCAAAGCTTACCACTGGAATCCATGGCTTATGTAACAGAAGCTGTTGAAGAGTTGTTGTCTGGTGACGATACCTTTATATACTATAGTTCAAATAGTACTGATGAGCCTGAATTTTTTCGTTTGAATGGAATTTATGCTGAAGAAAAACAAAGCCACACGTAGTAAACGTATGGCTTTGGCTGCTACTATCAATTGAAGCTGGTTCTATTTGCTAACAGAATCCCCGCGCCACATAGCATGCTCACACACTGCGCAAAACCAACTCTCTTTTGCTCGCATGTAAGCAATATCGGCAGGTACTTCAATAGGACAGGCGCTTCCGCAATATTCGCAGCACACATCATCTAAGCAAGCGTAGCATTGGCTTACGGTTTCAAATAATACATGCGTATTAATGCTATATTTTTGACAAAGCAGACGGATATAATCTATATAGCTGATTTTGTGATCATAAGCCCAATAATCTTCACAGACCCGTTTGTCCCAAGCATTTTGTGTCATGCTCCATTCAATGCTGATGCCCACAACGTGCTCCTTTTTAATGACCTGATACCTACGATTAACATTCCCTTTTTATAGTAATGATATCTATTGAAACAGTCACACCTACCATCATTAGCCAGCTATTGAGCAGCAAGATAGGTATATGACATAATAAAGCGTTAGTCAGCATAAAATAGTTTTTGACGGAAACTTAGTTATTGCCAACGAGTATTATTCTAGCAGAAAAGTAGTCACTGGCAAGTATTTTTTACTTACCAATAAGGATTTTATTGTGATTTCTTGTAATCTCCCTGTGCTTCTAGCAGAAAGACGACTACGGGTTGCCGATCTAGTAAGGATGACAGACATTAGTAAATCAACACTTCATAGGATTTATAACGATGAGACGACTCGTATAGAGTTCGATACACTAAGCAAATTGTGTGAAGTACTAGAGGTGACACCATGCGAGATATTAAAATACATACCTGATGAAGACAGTAAAAATTAGGTTTTATAAATAATGTAGTTGAATCTATACATTCATTCTAAACTCTAAAAATAACGATATTATTACCTGATAAAAAACAATCATAGCTCTCACGAAGTAATGGCATCGCTGTTATTTTTGAGAGCTCTTTTTAATGACTTTGCACTCATTTACAGCCAATATATTTTTTAATAAATATAATTAAATCATCCACTTGTATAATGTTATGTTATAACGTACTATTAATGCAATGATAATTTTTAGAGCAGTTTATCGTGAAAAATAAGACTCTTCGCTCGACTCAAAAGCTGTTAGTTCTGAACTCAAAAAATCTAACCGTTCATCCTGATGCCAGAACTGCTTTTATGGTTTGGCAGCAGCATAGATCGCCTCTGCGTCGACCACAGCTGGCAGGCTTAGATGATTATTATCGACCAGCATTGCGGTTATGTATGCTTGATAGAGACAGTTATCAGTTCTTCAATAACTTTGCACGAATCGATGAGGTAATGAGGTTCGAAGATAGCTGGCGTCAGCCTTGTCTGATTGCGCTTGAAAGTCGTCATGATATTAAGCGGCTGGCGTGGTGCGAGGTTCTCAGTCTATCTAGGTTTGCTGGCGTGAATCATCCGGCTCTGTTTCAAGCCATATATAAAAATGCATCAAAGCAGCTTATCTGTGAGCTGATGGGCGTGCCCCGATTAACCGTTAGTAATTACTGTCATTTTGCAGGTATCAGTCAAAGTAGCTATGAATATCAGCAGTGTAAGGTAGCATGTGATGAGACTTTATTAGGTCTACCTAAAAACATGAACTGGATGAATGGTAGACATGGCTGATACTAAACTGTTCGATGATGTGACTGATAAACGAGTATTGAATAAGCTCATTCCTATAGGCTCGCCACATTATGTGCAAATGCAAGCATTGGTTATTGATATTATCGGTCTGGTGCCAGACGCTGAGATTGATCTACTGTGTTCGGCGCCACTTGCTAATGCTAGTTTTAGGGGCATCGATTGTACTGAAGTGATCCAGCAGATTATCGGGCAAGGTAGAACGGGAGAGTGGGCGGTTACATATATGCTGCTTATATTTTATCAAGCGTATGGTGCGGTTGATAGCGGTAGTGATGCTTGGCGGTTTATGAGCGGCTACCTCAAAATCATATTTATGATTACAGCTAGGCAAGATAAGCATTTTGCTAAAATTGATAAACTAGGCGTTCGTATTCGTATGGCATTAAGGCCTGCTGATCCACAGCGCGATATCCTCAACGAGTTAATTAGAATTCATGATCAGTGCGATAACCTATCCTCATGCTTATCTTCTATCAGAAAGTATGAGATAAGCGTCAAACAAGAAGAGGCAACGGGTAAAGCTGCTAATCAGTATCTTGCCAGTAAAGTTGGTCAAATCAGGCTGGCTTATGAGGTAGTCATAAACAATAAAGCTTTTATCGGTAAAACTTATGATAAGAGCGCCAAACGTTCAAAAAAAGCTCAAAGTGTTGTTAATACTACGACGGTTATTGATGGTGAGCCGTTACAGAAAAAATTGTTTAGTACGAAACAATCACGCAAGTCAACTAACGTGGCAACTGCTGAGAATATTGCCGATGATAACACACCGCCACTGCTGGACAATAATTTTAAACCCATCAAACAAATCGCCAAATCCTCTGAGCTACAGCAATGGAAGCTCAAAAGCAGCTATCAGCATGCCAGCCGCAATCAGTTTCATTTCCCAACTAATCATCGCCAGCTGAGTGTAACTGGCTATCAAATGCTATTTTCGATGCTATGGCAACGCTTTATGAAGGAACACATGAAAAGTAGAACGGGTTATGCCGTCTTACTACTGTCACTGTTAAGCGGTCTTAGTATTGACAATATAATTGATGATTGGCAGCGCGGTCGCAGTCAGCGTCAGTATTTTGTTTATGACCGTACTCGTAAAGTCAGTAGTATTGCTATCACGATTGATGTGACCACCAATACCAGAAGCCATTTACTTGCTCACAGGCAAAGCTATGGTAGCGTATTCAAGCGAGCACTACCTGAAGTGCTACAGATCATGTTAGAGGACAAAGTCGCTGTTTCACTTGATGATGTCAAACTAGCTATCAACGAGGTTAAGAATCAGCTCAACCTGCCAGCTTTGAGTGCTCAATATATCGAGTCTGGATTGTTTGTAGTGATTAAAAATGGCCTTAGTAAGCCACTACATGCTGACATCCTCACAGGCGTTGATGTAAAGCACAGCTCGCCGCTGTATTACACCAGCATCAAAACTGCTGATCTAGAGCAAACCTATATAAAAGCAGTAGCACTGCTAAGCGCATACTGTGATGACGAGAAAAAGGCGTCATTGATAGATGAGTGCAGCGTGTCCATGAATGGTCATAAAAGCCATGTTGGCAGCGATATGGTGCTTGAAACCTCTACGTGCCAGCAGTTCTTTGAACAGTTGGCTATGAGCGCTGAGAGCTATAATGAACGGCTCAATCATAGTATCGAGCGCTATACTGCGCAGTTTAATAGCTATAGCGTTTGGCTGTGGCACACTATTATGATTCAAACCGGTATTCGTCCGGTTAAACATGCGCCAGGATTACTCAATCAGCTTGATTTTAAACGTCGTCTACTATGGGTATCTGATAAAGAAGAGCGTCACGGTCAGTCTGACGGCAGGCTCATTCCGTTAAGTCAGTTTTTAGCCGCTGCTATACAAAACTACATTGATTATATTAAGCAATTTGCCGCTATCTATAATCCAATTTGCCCTGAAACACCTTATCCCCTTGATGCTATTCTGCAATCAGAGCAATCGCTTATTCAAATTTACCAAAAAAATCCAAAAGGCTTTATCGGTATCACGCCAAGCCGCGTTCGATATGAGCTACAAGATTTTTTTAGTCATCAGGATAATTGGCTGCGTCATCAGCTGCGATCCATGCTCACAGAACGTGTGTCTGATTATCTAATTTGTACGCTTTACGGTCATGAGCATCCCGATCAAGAATTTACGCACCCCATGTCATCAAGCTCTATTAATCAATTGCACCAGCTCAGCCCTCATCTAGATGCGATTGCCAATGATCTTTGCCTAAAACAAATTGAGGTTCGCTTATATGGATAACATTAGTGCTCACAAACTGCGGCAGCTCAACAGAGATGGCGCTAAAAAAAGCATTAAAAGCGCAGCTAAAGTGCTGATTGCAGACTATGTTAATCAAAATCCCATGCAATCACCTTGTGAGCTGCAGCATCATGTATGGCGGTGTTAATGATATTGACATATTAAGAGCGCTATATGATTGGCTGTTTAGTGAGCGCCGTGCTTATCAGATTAGTCTGCCAGCAACTGATGGTAAAGATAAAGCAGAGCAATTAGCCGTAATACCGCTTAGCGTGCCTGATTATAACTATGGCTGCGCACTGGATAGTAGTGACGACTTGCAGCGCTTTATCGACTACGTACCCGACGATATGAGTTTGTGTTTTTTATATGCGCTAAAAGACAAGGACTTGAGTAAGACAAAAATAAAACCATTTAACACCATCATTAATGATATCTCAAAGACGCTTAAACTCACCAATAAAGATATTGAGCGTCCGCAGCACTCAATGCTTATTAAACATGCCAACTATCACTGGCGGCAGATGGAAGGTAGCTTAATTGATGGGGCGCTTTCTATTGTTAAACAAGGCGATCTTAAAACCACTGGGCTACCGACTGATAAGCTGAGTCGCTATAACCAAGAAGTTATCAATCCAAACCCTGAGCCGCTTACATGGTCTGAGTTGTTTGATGCCAGTTATCAGGCGGTAGACAAATCACAGAACAAGCGAAATGCTATAGCTTATCCAAGCTTTAGCAAAAATCTAATTAAAGAAGTGCAAGATACGCTCAAACTTACCAGAAGCGCTGCTACTTCTACTATCACAACATTAAAGACAGATGCTAGCCAGCCTAACGCGCAACGCTTACTTAGCTGGGCGTTATCGCTACTGGATGATCATAGCATTAGATTAAATACCATCAGTAAATATATCGGCTGCATTGGTCGCGATTGGTTGATGCTGACTATGGATGAGAATATTGGTCAGTGGGAAGGCGACGACTTTGAGGATATCTATGAGCAGATTATTCAAAGTAAAATTAAAGATGGTCGTAAGACGTCTATGTTATGTAAGTCATCGGAGTTTGAAGATGATACGTCTAGTGATATAGATGATGATAAAAATGCTACTGGCCAACCGATATCTTATCTTGATCGTTTAAAAGACAGTCAGAAATTTACTTATGGACGTCTAAAAGCCTTTCACGATCATCAACGTACTCACTTTGATGCACCTTACGTATACTTCCCTTGGGGTAACAACCGACAAGTGGTTAAAGCCGAAATGGTGTCACCACATGTATATCGCGCAATGAAAAGATACATCCAATCATCGAAGTTAGAAGTTGAGCAAAAGCAACTTTGTTTGATTGTTTTAGCACTTGTTTATCGCACTGGTATGCGAATTAATGAAATTATTGGTATTAAGGTTAGTGACATTGCAGATATAGGGCTTATTAATGGTCGAATGGTTGAAGTACCTAAAATAATACTTAAACCCAACCGTTATCGTAGGCTTAAAAGCAGTAGTGCCAAAAGAGTAATACCGATAGATAGTCTTTTCAAGGATGACGAGTTAAAACAGTTCATAACATTCTATTATCAGCAAAAAAGGTTAAAGCGGCGTTATTTATTCTCACAAGGCTCGGGTGACCAGCCACTGCCAGCAGTGCTTTTTAGTAATATGATGAAAATTATATGGGACAGGCTGCTTATCACGCATGATTTTACCTTTCATAGCTTTCGGCATACTACGATTAGTCATCTTGCACTAGTGTTGAGCGACTCACCACTGGCTCAGGTGGTCACAGACTATGATAAAAAGCATGGCGACAATATCATTAAGGCAATACTTGGTAATAATAAAGAGCAGAGCATTTGGTTTGGTCTGGCAAGTCTTGCAGGGCATCTAACGCCAGATACTACGTTTGAACATTACATTCATACCGCGCATCTGCTGGCTGGTTGGCAAAATAGTGAAGCTAAGCTTGCTATACCGATAACAGTGTTTGAGATGGTAACAGGTATTGGTTATCAGACGATAAATAGACAAGATGGCAGAGCTTATAGTCCTAGCACCAAACAAACTAATCTTGTTAAGATGCGTGGCTATTTAATCAATAAGGTTGCGAGTAAAGAGTCTCTTCTCTCTTATAACAGAACACCAGCTAATACAGATTATGAGCAAAACACACAAAATGACGCAGCGAATACTCGACCGTCTATATTTATCCATCCTAAAATTTATGATGTGATTGCATTCTTGAAAGAGCTTCAAAAAATAAGCATTGATAAAAGAGCAGAGCGGTTGGTAAAGGTCGCACTTTGGCATGGTATTCCTATCCATGAAGGTAGACAGATTTACGATAGAGCCAGTCAAATTTTTTCTGATGATAGGTTGCTTTTAAGTGCGCCGACGGGACATAAAAATCAAGAGGTTTTAGTCAAAGCGTTTGATCGTGCGTATCAGATGTCAACTGATAAACCTGATGAACTAAAGTTATTTGTGGATATATTTTCTGTTAAACAAAACTTAAACACCTCATCGATTCATTTTGGCATTAAAGAGACCCAGCTTGAGATGCTACAGCATTTTGTGACAGTAGGTTGTCAGCTTATCGATGCCAGTCATTGGCAGATTAGAGCGCATAGTGAGCAAGCAGCAAGAGATATTAAAAAAGAACTAGGACTCGATAGCTCAATACGTGTCGGTACGCGTGAGAGTTTCCATGGCTATGAAGTGCGGGTAGTACAGAAAAAGTGTAAGCGGTCTAATAAGAATTTAGCTATGACAGGCAATTATTATGCTTCGTCGAGTGTACTTAAATATTTTGGCTATCTTGTTATGTTATTGGTTGAAGATAACCCCTAGGAAAAAGCTAATATAATGTATGAACCGCCCCGACTATATCGGAGAGTGGATTGCTTGAGTCAGGCAGCTTTGTCTGACTCACAAAGACTATCATAGTATCGTCTCTCAAACTCAAAAGGCGACAC
This sequence comes from Psychrobacter pacificensis, assembly GCF_900101915.1. Lineage (GTDB taxonomy): Bacteria > Pseudomonadota > Gammaproteobacteria > Pseudomonadales > Moraxellaceae > Psychrobacter > Psychrobacter pacificensis. Next base: position 7,778 of record NZ_FNAL01000039.1, read on the forward strand.
ATAACTAATCGTACTATGAATGCGAGTTTTGTTAAACCAATCGACCCATTCTAGGGTTGCTAATTCAACATCACACGCATCCCGCCACTGCTGTTTTAAATATTCAATCACCTCTGTTTTATAAAGCCCGTTAACCGTTTCAGCCAACGCATTATCGTATGAATCACCTGTCGTGCCAACAGATGCAATGACGCCAGAATCAGCCATCTTATCAGTATAGCGAATTGATAAGTACTGAACGCCGCGATCACTATGATGAATGACATCTTTAGGATGGTTTCTGTCTGCAATGGCTTGGTTTAGTGCTGCCATCACCATATCAGTGTTCATACGATCTGATACTTTCCAGCCAACGATAGCGCGAGCAAATACATCAATGATAAAGGCGGTATATACCCAGCCACTCAGTGTCTTTATATAGGTAAAATCAGCTACCCATAGCTGGTTAGGGCGATGGGCATTAAAGTTACGATTAACCAAATCATCAGCACGCTTTTGATCGTCACGAGACTTAGTCGTTATCTTACCTTTACCTCGCCAAACACCCTGCATGCCATGCTGCCGCATTAACCGCTCTACAGTGCAGCGTGCAGGATGT
>NZ_FNAL01000041.1 GCF_900101915.1 Psychrobacter pacificensis
TTGCCAGAGTCAATCAGGATGTCTTCTACTTTACGAATGATACGGCTAGCAGAAGACTCATGAATACCAAAGTCCATACTGATATGATAAAGCGTGCGGTATTCACGCCAATAAGTCAGGGCTAATAGTATTTGTGCTTTAAGACTGAGCACACTTGGTCTGCCTGATTTGGTCTTAGATGCTTCATGCTCTTGCATGGCCTCAAGCATGTCATAAAAGGTGGCTTTATGAATGCCAGTGTAGCGTTTAAAACCAGCGTCACTTTGTTTGAGTAGCTTATTTATGTTTGGCATGGTTCCTAAAAAGTTATGAGTGTCTTCCTATTTTAATTCCCTTTGCTACTTTTGCAAGAGGTCTAATATCTATATAAGCTCTAGCTCTTCCTTTGATGCTTATAATAATAGCAAACTATCATTAGTAAGTTAAATATAATAAATTCACTTTTACGATTTATTTTATAAAACTATAATTAGCTTTTTCTATTGTTTTTCTAAACGATAGAGAGAGCTGATAACCGTTATACTGGCGGCTGCAAGTTTTCAGGATTTAAGCCTTTGACCGGAACCACTTCTTGTAGATGTTGACGTACCGTATCGATAGGGAATTTTTGCGCTTGCAAACGTTTCGGAAGAATTTGGCTACCTTGCTGGCCTTTCATCTCAAACATCATAAAGATATAGTCGTCAGTCTCGTCCCAGCTCTTGATAGCAGTCCACGGAATAACCGCTTGCTGGGTCGCACCTGCACGCATTTGCATACCGCGCATTTGCGAGTTTTTCATCATCTCAGGCTGGTTGCTTGGCATTGCCATGACCAGACCATGTTTTTGTACACCTAGCTTCATTTGACGCATTTCATCTGGCATCTCTTGATCAGCAATTTGTTTTTCAAACTCTCTTTTTACATACCATCTAAAGCCTAAAGTACGCGCCAATAGATAAATCACCACACCAACGAGCATCAACCAAAAAATGATGGTTGAGTAGCCTGTTACAAAGATCAGTCCTGCAATAGCCAGTACCACAACCACAGCCATAATGATCCATTCTTTGGTCTTAAAGCTTGACAGACCAAAAGAGGGGCTGGCACTGGCAAACAGTTCATATTGGGCTTGAAGGAATTCAGCTTCAGTTAGGTTTAAGGCGACAGGTTGGAGCGTGTAAGGATACAGGGCCATAAAGGTTTCTCAGATGCTTATGTTAAAAGTTTTGGGTTTACATCGCCAAAGCCAAGTCATGATTTACTACTTGGCTGTAGGTAAATAAAGGTATGCGCTTATCTTACCGAAAAGTACTCTTAAATGAAACATATAAGCGGATCTGTTCACTGATAGCGGCGATATTAATGGCTTTAATAAAGGTAGATGATCCTTATTAAAGTAAGTTGAACATATAGGATATGCATTTCGGGTAAGTATGACTGGCTATGAATAATGAAAGTAGTAGCCCAAAATCACGCTAAAAGCGCTCAAAAAAGCTCAAAGCATGGTCAAATCTGCTGGGTCTTGGTATGATAGCGGCACCCATATGGTTTGATAAAAAATATGGCAGCATGGCAAGGTAGTTATTGAGTTATGAAGCTTTGCAATAAGTATAAGCTGACCAATAATCATACTAATAATGTTTAAACTTCTTATTCACTCTTAGTGTTACAGGCAACGATTATGATTGATCCAAAACTCTTACGCGGCGATTTAAGCGATTTACAGCAACAACTGGCCACTCGTGGCTATACGCTTGATATGGAGTTTTGGCAGTCGATTGAATCCGAGCGTAAGTCATTGCAAGTCAAAACAGAAGAATGGCAATCGCGCCGTAACGCTGGGGCTAAGCAAGTCGGCGCTCTAAAAAAATCAGGCGAAGATGCCAGTGAGCTATTGGCTGAAATGCAAAGCGTTAGCGGTGAGATCAAAGCTGCTGAAGACGAGCTACGTACTCTGCAAGAGCGCATCACTCAAGCGGCGCTGCAGATTCCAAATATTCCAGCGGCAGATGTACCAGTGGGTACGTCAGAAGACGATAACGTAGAAGTGCGTAAGTGGGGCACGCCGCGTACGTTTGATTTTGAGATTCAAGATCACACGCATATCGGTGAGACGCTTGGCATGCTCGACTTTGAGGCCGCAACCAAACTGACAGGTAGCCGTTTTAACGTGCTAAAAGGCCAATTGGCGCAGCTGCATCGTGCACTGATCCAGTTTATGCTCAACACCCATACCATGAAATACGGCTATCTTGAGACCTATGTGCCTTATATTGTCAATAGCGATAGTCTAAAAGGAACGGGTCAGCTGCCTAAGTTTGAAGAGGATTTGTTTAAGCTAAGCAATCACACGAATAACGATGAGATGGATTTTTATCTGATTCCGACTGCAGAAGTGCCGATGACCAACTTGGTACGCGGAGAGCGTTTGGATATCAAAGAGCTACCGCTAAAATTCACCGCGCATACGCCATGTTTCCGTAGTGAAGCGGGCTCGCACGGTCGTGATACCCGTGGTCTGATCCGCCAGCATCAGTTTGAAAAAGTCGAAATGGTCAATGTTGGCACCAGCGATCAGTCTGATGACTTGCTAGAGGCAATGACAGGGCAGGCCGAATATATCTTGCAGCAGCTTGAGTTGCCATACCGCACGGTACAGCTATGTACGGGCGATATGGGTTTTGCCGCACAAAAGACCTATGACATCGAAGTATGGCTACCAAGCCAAGATACCTACCGCGAAATCTCTAGCTGCTCTAACTGTGGCGATTTCCAAGCGCGCCGTATGGGTACGCGTGTCAAAGATGGCAAGCAAACCAGCTTAGCTCATACTTTGAACGGTTCAGGATTGGCGGTTGGTCGTACGCTACTAGCAGTGATGGAAAATCATCAAAACGCTGATGGTAGCATTACGATTCCAGAAGTATTGCGTCCATTTATGGGCGGTGCTGAGACTATTTCAGTTTAATAAATGGACTATAAGTAATGAGCTGCTTGTCACTTAGGTCACTTAGGTCACTTAGGTCACTTGCAGCTTGTTACTGATAGCTTAAATTAAAATCTATGACTGTCTATCGTTTAACAAAACTGATGTGAGTCATTGCTAAATAGAAACGGTATTGTCACCGCATTTTTGGCTAGGCTCATAGCAAATATGTTAATATTGCATTTTTATTTTATACCCTATCCACTGAGGACGCACGCCGCGTTTTTGGTGGATCATCCTCTGAGTAAACTCTCCTCTTATCTTTATACGACTCATTCGAATATTAGGACACTCTATGCCAGCTCCAATTAGCGAACGTAAACTAGCCAATGCCATCCGTGTACTGTCGTTTGACGCGGTTCAAAAAGCCAACTCTGGACATCCGGGTGCGCCAATGGGTATGGCTGATATTGCCGAGGTTTTGTGGCGCAAATTTTTGAAGCACAATCCAGCTGATCCTAATTGGCACAACCGTGACCGCTTTGTACTGTCAAACGGTCATGGCTCTATGCTTATTTATTCATTGCTACATTTATCAGGTTATGATGTCAGCGTTGATGACCTAAAAGGCTTTCGTCAGCTGCATTCAAAAACCCCAGGTCACCCTGAGTATGGCTATACCCCTGGTGTTGAGACGACGACTGGTCCTCTAGGACAAGGTATTGCCAATGCTGTTGGTTTTGCGATTGCAGAGAAGACACTCGCAGCGCAGTTCAACCGTGACGGTCATAATATCGTTGATCATCATACCTATGCGTTCTTAGGCGATGGCTGCTTGATGGAAGGTATCAGTCATGAAGTGTGCTCGCTCGCTGGCACATTAGGTCTTGGCAAATTGGTATTCTTCTATGATGACAATGGCATCTCAATCGATGGTAATGTTGAAGGTTGGTTCACTGATGATACCGAAGCTCGCTTTGAGTCGTACGGCTGGCAAGTGATCAAAGTTGATGGTCATGATACTGATGCCATTACGCAAGCAACTGAGCAAGCAATTGCAGAGACTGCTAAGCCAAGCCTAATTATTTGCAAAACGACTATCGGTGCTGGTAGCCCGAACAAACAAGGTCTTGCGGCCAGTCATGGCGCGCCACTTGGTGATGATGAAATTGCCTTGACTCGTGATGCGCTGTCTTGGAAACATGCCCCATTTGAGCTAGACGATGAAATCTATGAAGCGTGGGATGCCAAAGCCAAAGGCGATGTGCAGCAAAAGAACTGGGATGCTGACTTTGCAGCATATAAAAAAGCCTATCCAGAGCTTGCCGCAGAATTGTCACGTCGTCTAAATGGTGAGTTGCCTGCTGACTTTGCTAGCCAAGCGCAAGCGTACATTCAGCAAACGCAAGAAGCGGGCGGTGATGTTGCTAGTCGTAAAGCCAGCCAAAACGCGATCAACAGCTTGCAGCCATTACTGCCAGAACTACTAGGCGGCTCAGCAGATTTAGCGGGCTCAAACCTCACGTTATTCAAAGGCGCTAAAGGCATCGAGAAAGACAGCGATGGCAACTATATCTATTATGGTGTGCGCGAGTTCGGTATGACCGCGATTGCCAATGGTATTGCATTGCATGGCGGCTTTATCCCTTACGTAGCGACGTTCCTGATGTTTATGGAATATGCACGTAACGCGGTACGCATGGGCGCACTGATGAAGCAGCGCGTCATCCACGTCTATACGCATGACTCTATCGGTCTGGGTGAAGACGGCCCAACGCATCAGCCAGTTGAGCAATTGACGAGCCTACGTACCACGCCAAACCTACGTACATGGCGCCCTTGTGATGCTACCGAATCTGCAAGCGCTTGGGTAGAAGCAATCAAATCAGAAAATAACCCATCAGCATTGATCTTTAGCCGTCAAAGCTTGCCACATCAAGCACGTGATAGCGAGCAAGTCGCGAACATCACCAAAGGTGGTTATGTACTGGCGAAAGAGCAAGGCGAGCTACAAGCCATCATCATCGCAACCGGTTCAGAAGTTGGCCTAGCGATGCAAGCGCACAAGACGCTTAGCGAAAATGGTATTGGCGTCCGTGTGGTGTCTATGCCATGTGCCGAGATTTTCGTTGAGCAAGATGCTAGCTATCGCGAAGCGGTATTGCCTGCCACCATCCGCGCCCGCGTCGCAGTAGAAGCGGCGCACGTAGACTACTGGTATAAGTTTGTCGGTCTCGATGGCAAAGTCATCGGGATGACCACTTATGGCGAATCTGCACCTGCAAGTGACTTGTATAAAGAGTTTGGTATTACGACTGACGCTGTGGTTGAAGCGGTGAATAGTTTGGTGTAATAGACCTGACTTAATTAGTGTTTAAGAAAAAGCTATCAGAGAAATCTGGTGGCTTTTTTATGGTTGAACTTTCATTTTTGAAGCTGCTTCTTAGAAAATTAGCTTTGTTGGGTATACTATCGTTGGTGTTATAAGTTGTGATAATCTGAAATAAATAGATCTTCTAAAACTTAAAGTTTATATTGTGAAGTATAAGTATGAACTTAAATATTATGATGGATCTTATAATATTAAGTTTCAATGGAGAGTTGTAAATGAAAGATAGTATACCAAGCAAAAAACAGGTTAAAAAGGCTGGAGAAGCCTTAGCTAATAGTAACTCATCCACATCAGAATATAAAAAGGCAATGCAAGTTCTTTCTATATGGCGTTCTTTACATACTACTCCATTAAATACCTTTCAGACAACTCTAAGGAGAAAAGTTAAAAGTCTAAATTTCTACTCACCAATTATTGCACAAAGATTGAAGCGAACACCGTCTATCATCTTGAAATTACAGCGTTTTCAAGATATGAATTTAGCACGAATGCAAGACATTGGAGGTTTACGCATTGTATTATCTACAGTAGGTGAAGTGTATCGTTTGCAAAAAAATATACTTGAAAAAAGTAGCCGATTTGATCATGATCTGAAAAAATTGAATGACTATATCCATGATCCAAAACCAGATGGTTATCGAGGATTACACCTTATATTTAGGTATAAAAGCGTTGTTCATCCACATCTGGATGGGTTGTTAATTGAGCTGAACCGCCCCGACTATATCGGAGAGTGATTTACTTGAGTCAGGCAGCGATGCCTGACAGGGTTAAATTATCGTAATACCGCTTTTCAAACTCAAAAGGTGACACATAACCAATCGTGCTATGCAGACGTGTTTTATTAAACCAGTCCACCCATTCAAGGGTTGCCAGTTCAACATCATTAACGCCAGTCCAATTCTCCTTTAAATAGTCAATTACCTCAGATTTATACAGCCCGTTAACCGTTTCAGCCAGTGCGTTATCGTATGAATCACCAGTCGTGCCGACCGAGGCAATGATGCTAGAGTCCTTCATCTTATCAGT
>NZ_FNAL01000040.1 GCF_900101915.1 Psychrobacter pacificensis
CGTAATGGCAAGGTCTACGCTTGTATTATACCCAATGCTAAAGCAGATACTTTGATCCCCATCATAAGAGAAAAAGTGAAGCCTGATAGCATTGTTTATACTGACTCATTTAAAAGCTATAACGCATTAGATGTCAGTGAGTTTACTCATTATCGCATCAACCACTCCAAAACCTTTGTTAATGACAAGAATCATATTAACGGTATAGAGAACTTCTGGAACCAAGCTAAACGGCATCTACGCAAGTTTAACGGAGTTCCAAAAGAGCATTTTCACCTTTATTTAAAGGAATGTGAGTGGCGTTTTAATCATAGTGACCCAAAGTCGCAATTACTACAATTAAAACAATGAGTTAAACAGGGTTTGAACTAGGGCGTGTCTTCAATTGGATAAGGCATAAATAATAGTTACAATACCGCATCTATTGAAACGATGCGAGCAATACAAGTTATGGCAAGAAAAGCATTAACAGATACACTTTGGGATCAATTGCAATCGACGATGATAAAGTACGGCTGCTATCAAACTCAAAACAGCCGAGAGATCATGGAAGCCATACTGTGGAAACTACGCACAGGCGCGCCTTGGCGTGACATACCTGAAGAATTATGTTCATGGAAAACAGCCTATAGTCGCTTTAATCGATGGTCGAAAACTGGCTTATGGGAGAATTTTTTTTTAGCTTACGAAAAGAAATTGATACGGAATGGGTATTCACAGACGGAAGCTATGTTCGCTGTCACCAGCATGCAAGTGGAGCTCGGCGTGGTGCAGATCGAGCAATTGGACGAAGCCGTGGCGGCGCAACTACAAAGATACACCTATCCTGTGATGCCGATGGATATCCGCTCGATTTTAAAATCACTGGGGGTGACGTCCACGACAGTCAAGTTGCAGGTGAATTGATTGACATGATTGGACAGGCAGATTGCTTTATCGCTGATAAGGGCTATGATTCAGAGTGTATCAGAGACAAAGCTCGAAGCCATAATATGATACCCATCGTTCCTAAAAGGAAGAATGCCAAACAGCCGAATCCAGAATTTGATAGCTATTTGTACAAGCTGCGTCATCTTGTTGAAAATATGTTTGCAAGGCTTAAACACTTTCGTAGTATCGCCACTCGCTATGAGAAGTTAGCTCGTAATTTTAAGTCAATGCTTTATCTGGCATGTACTATCGTTCATTGTAAGATGAATTGAAGACACGCCCTAAAAAAGAACAAGGCTAAAAAAACAAGAACTAAAAAACCGATGACAGCCATAAGCGTAGTTTTAGTGACCACAATGGCTGGATGCCCGTTAGACCTTGCGCCATTTCACCCTCTTTTAAGATGACATAAGAGGGTGTTACTTGTCCTTGCCAGTCAGCAAATATCTCGCCTTCTTGATCGTTGATGGTGGTAAAGCGGTATTTGTGTTCGCTCAGGTAGCTATGCAGCGTTTGATCAGAGCCTGACTGGATCGCAATGGTCACCACCGGGTAGTCATTGGCCGCCGCGAGCGTGTCTATGGTCGGCGAGGTCACACGGCAAACAGGGCACCACGTCCCCCAAAAGTACACCAGCGCGGGCTTATCGTTACTGAGCGCCGCCAAGTCAATGCTTTGTCCTTGGTAATCGGTGAGCTGCAATTGCGGGTTGGCAGGCATGACTGGCTGACGCCACCAATTAACCGCGGTATAAATGACGGCAAACATCAAGCCATATATCAGTATCGTCTTGATAAGCGACAGCGCTTTTTGCTGTGGCGTCTTTTTAGGCTTTGCCGCTGTGGTATCAGTGTCAGTTGTCATAAGGGCTGCTTTTTATGCTTGTCATGGTATCAAAAAGTGTCTGGTCGCTGTTTATTATCGCGTGTGCTAGGCTGTGTCCTCATTTTTATCACCATTTTTAAAATGAGGACATGCCCTAGTTATCTAGGACAGCCCCCTAATTTATTTGGATTCGAATATACCTCAATTTATAGAGATGATGAAAAACTCTAGTCATCTAAAAATAATACTTCGGTTTGAACCTTATTATCGACGTACGTCTTTAGGCGCATCTCCATTAGGCCAGTCTTTATCTTTATTAGCTTTTATAGGACGTGGTAAGTGAGTAAAGTAACTAGCAATATCGACTGCTTCCTGGTCGCTAAGAGAGTTACCTTGTCCAAAAGGCATTTTACCTTTGATAAAAGCAGCTGCTGTGTATGTTCGTGCCATACCTGCGCCATCGTTAAAAGACTTTTCTCCAGCTACTGCTGGATAAACGTAAGAACCATCATCATTATACTGACCTTCGCCATTTTCACCATGGCAAACACTACATTTTTCAGCGAATAGTTTTTTGCCATTATCTGTGTTAGGCTCCAAATTTTTATCTATTTCTACAAAGCCGCGACCTTCGGGTGAGACACCGTATGGCAAGTCCTGTGATAGCCAGCTCATATAAGACACCATTGCATTCATATCATCTGAACCTAGATCAAGCGCTTTGCCGTTCATTGAGCGTTCAAAACATCCGTTAATACGCTCTTGAATTGAGTTGACACGACCACCACGACTACGGTAAATAGGATAGATACCTGGCATACCATTCCAAGGAGCAGCGTAAGCTTCTGAGCCATTACCTAAATGACAGCTCGTACAATTCAATTGGTTGCCAACATTGTCAGGCAACTCTTTATAAGTATGATTAGCAATTTGCAAGCCGCGACGCACAGCTGCGCCAAACTCGTCATCTGGAATAGTAGACTCGTCAGGCATACTGATAGTCAATTTAGCGCTTGGATTTGAGGCCATATCTTCCTTAATTGCTGCAGCTTGTGACTCAAGTGATTTAACTCGTGCTAAGGCCTCAGCTTCTTCTACTCTGTCAACCGCTTTGATCTCTGTTTCACTACATGCTGTTATGCCCATTGCACTAATACTTAAAATGGTAGCAACCAAATAGGAAGAATAATTAATTTTAAATGATGTCTTCATTGGAATATCCTTATTATAAAATATAATATCCGATTTTATATTCATATGTTAAATTGTGAAAAATAATGGCAGTAATTTGGCTGAGCTAAGGCAGTAGATCAGTCAATTAGACAGTTCGTAACTTCTCAGAAATATAATTCTATCAAATATAAACAACTTTGATATATAAACGTTGCGTTAAATTTTAGGGCGCATCATTAATCGATACAATTATTCTAGGATAAGCTGCATTAACTCTATGTATAGTAAAACGAGCGCAACGACTATATCAAGACTACATGCTATACATGATGAATAATAAGAAGAGATTAAAGATGTTCTGCTAGGTTAAGTACTTGTTCTTAGAAGCTGCTAACATTACCTTACGCGTATTGCATATTTTAGGGTATATTGCAAGAAATTTCGTCTTTCTCTTTCAGGAGCATATATTCAATAGTGATGTTCTACTTATTGAATGGTATGGGCGAATTGACTTTTGGCACAGTGATGCCGATAACTTCTACAACTACAACTCTGTGCGCCATAAGCTATTCTCTTTATCAGATGCGCTGAGAGTCTATTCTGCGCACTACTATAAAGAGCATCTTGTCCCTTCAATCACTCAGGAAAAAAACCGTAATCCAAGGCTCAGTGGGGGCATAAAACCCGACAAGTTTAGAGTGACCATGAATCATCTAAACTTGCTCTATTCCAAATTCATTGACCGTGCAATCTCTGGCAATCAGCAATGCGGTGTCTATCCAATTGAGTTAATAAATACCTAATAAAAATTAATACCTTCATTTGCCATAGTTATTGGTATGTCCGTTTCAAGGCATGCCTCATAACCGCCAGCAATTGAGGCAACTTGCGTATAGCCAAGTTCTGCTAATGACTGAGCTGCTAGCGCCGCGCGCCCACTGCTTTGACAATATAGTAGGATTTCAGTATCAGCACCCTTGATAGCTGGTAAGTCAGAAATTCTAAATTCCAGTATGCCACGAGGTACTGATATTGCGCCTTTGATATGGCCCGCAGCATATTCAGCAGGCTCTCTGACATCAATAATGATATCTGCTTTATGACAAGCAACTTGAGCCTGTGCTACAGGTATTTCAGTAATTTGCGCTTTCGCAGCGCTAACCAAGTCATGTGAAGTTTTCATATTAATGCCTTAGAATAAGTGAGTTCAGTCATATGTTTAAAGTAATTACAAGCCCATGGCCAGCTTGATTAATTGCGCAATAATAAAAACAGTCAAAAACCCTGCTATATACAATCCAATGAACCATGCCCATTGTGTTTGTTTTTTACTGAAATTTTTCATAATGACTTCCTAGTTAGCGTATTAATCAGCTTGTTAGGTTTAGTTGCTGTAATGACTTACAGCAACTGTCAGCTATTGATAGTCATGATTATCTATTACTAATACATATGCTCATGATCTGTTTTTCCCTTAAAGGTGTAATAGGCAAAAGCAGTATAACTTAACCCCAGTTCGGGATAAGCCACATTGTAACTCATTGATACTATTTACAATGTGGCTACCTGTCCCTGCTGAGGCATGTTTTTGATGGTGGGCTTATAGGGAAACCAGCAATAAGCAATTAAACCTGACAGCAAGTTTGTGATAAACCCCGTGACACTACGATGGCGTGAGTGTTCGATTTGGCACAAGTTTTTAAGCTCCCCAAACACCGTTTCAATCAAAGAGCGATGATTGAGTAGTGCCTCATCCATAGGCTCAAGTAATTGGGGTTTCATATTACGCCGAAGTTTGGTTATCAACGTGGTATCATTGTGTTTTGTGAGCCACTCGTTTAGGGCTTTACTGATGTATCCTCTATCACCAAACAGCTTGCCAAACACAGGCGTTGCCATATCCTTAACAGGCACTCTGTCATCCGTATTACCCGCAGTGACTTTAACAGATACAAGCTCGCCCTTGTGATTGATAATGGCATGCAGCTTAAAGCTGTAAAACCAGCCCATACTACCTTTACCTCTTTGCGCCATACTCTCAAAGACTTTATGACGGTAGATACGCTTGTTATGACAAACTGCTATCTTGGTTGAATCAATATAGCTGATACCCGTACAGTCGCCCATCATGCTTTGCAAGTAGGCACACAGTGGCATGATACTGCGCGGCACAAGCTCTATAAATCGCGAGTAGCTCGGCAGATTTGGAAACGCCCGTTTCATCATGCCAAGCATGTGATGGTAGTAAAACGCCTTAAACTGTCGATAACGTAATTGATGAAACAGTACCAAGATGGTCATCATCTCTGCTACACTTATCTGGCATGCTCTTAACCTTTGGTGTCCCGTTGCGATTAAATGAGCGTCAAACTCAGGTTTGAATTGCTGATAAAAGTCGTCAATATGGCAGTATAGTTCGGTTAGGTTGTCCATGTAAGAAGTCCTTGTTGTGAAGTTTGTCTTGGTAAACTTACTTTAGCAACTTCGGACTTCTTTTTTTATCTTTTTTTTGAGCGCTTATCCCGAACTGGGGTTATATATAGATGGTTATTAGCACGGCATTTATTTTGAATGACTTCTACTACTGTTAATGTTAAATCACTAAACGAGGTTTTATTATGATCTTTCGACAACTATATGAGCCACTCTCTAGTACTTATACCTATCTTATAGGAGATATCAATACAGGACAGGCAGTATTAATCGATCCTGTCATTGCGACGATGGAGCGTGATTTAGCTGAGGTGCATAAGTTAGGCCTGAAGCTGGCTTACACTGTTGATACACATATTCATGCGGATCACATCACGGCAGCTTTAGAGATGAAGCGGGCCGTTGGTAGTAAAATCGCTGCACCTGCCTACGACCGACTGGCATGTGCGGATGTTGGGCTAGAAGAAGGTATCCCATTTGAGGTCGATGGTATTACTTTGCAGCCTTTACATACACCAGGTCATACGGCAGGACATTTTGCTTACTTGTACAATGACTGCGTATTTACTGGTGATGCTCTTCTCATTGAAGGGTGTGGCCGAACTGACTTTCAGCATGGTGATTCCGATGCATTGTACCACTCGGTGCGCCAAAAGTTATTCTCTTTACCAGATGAGACGCTAGTCTATCCTGCGCATGACTATAAAGAGCGCTTTGTTTCTTCAATCGCTCAGGAAAAAAAGCGCAATCCAAGGCTTGGTGGTGATACAACTCTCGAAGAATTTAGAGTTATTATGAATAACTTAAATCTGCCATATCCCAAATTTATAGATCATGCAGTACCTGGCAATCAGCAGTGCGGTGTCTGTCCAAATGACTTACCTGATAACCTAGCAGCATACTGTCGTCAGATGGCTCAAAGTCTTCAAGGGTAATGTGATTTTTTAAAAAGGTATTAGACAAAGACTTTATTTAAGCTCTGCCGTTCTTTATGTCATAAATAAAATACTTCTATTAGACCTCTTGCAAAAGTAGCAAAGGGAATTAAAATAGGAAGACACTCATAACTTTTTAGGAACCATGCCAAACATAAATAAGCTACTCAAACAAAGTGACGCTGGTTTTAAACGCTACACTGGCATTCATAAAGCCACCTTTTATGACATGCTTGAGGCCATGCAAGAGCATGAAGCATCTAAGACCAAATCAGGCAGACCAAGTGTGCTCAGTCTTAAAGCACAAATACTATTAGCCCTGACTTATTGGCGTGAATACCGCACGCTTTATCATATCAGTATGGACTTTGGTATTCATGAGTCTTCTGCTAGCCGTATCATTCG